>CAZLCG010000006.1:0-64374 GCA_964557975.1 uncultured Eubacteriales bacterium | reverse complement strand
CGATGGTACGGGACGTCCTTGCCACTACCGGCATTACGGCAACCGCAGGAATCGGCACAAACCTGTATCTGTGCAAGATAGCGATGGATATTGTGGCAAAGAAAATGCCCGCCGACAAGGACGGGGTGCGTATTGCGGAACTTGATGAAATGAGTTACCGCAGGCAGCTTTGGAATCACAGACCGCTCACTTCCTTCTGGCGTGTAGGGAATGGTATCGCAAAAAAGCTGGAAGCAAACGGGATGTTCACAATGGGAGATGTGGCGAGAATGTCGCTTTCCCAATACGGAGAGGACAGGCTGTATCAGCTGTTCGGCGTAAATGCCGAGCTGCTCATTGACCACGCTTGGGGTTGGGAGCCCTGCACCATTGCGGACGCTAAGGCATACAAACCGCAAAGCAACAGCTTAAGCTCCGGTCAGGTGCTTTCCAAGCCCTATGATTTTGAAAAGGCGAAGCTTGTCACACGGGAGATGACCGACCTGCTTGTGCTTGATTTGGTGGAAAAACGGCTCGTTACCGACCAAGTTGTTTTGACAATCGGTTACGATGTGGAAAATCTGAAAGACCCGTCACGGGCGAGGGCATATAAAGGTGAAGTAACAACAGACCACTACGGACGCAGCGTACCGAAACACGCCCATGGAACGCAAAATCTTGACCGACAGACCTCTGCCGGCTCTATTATTGAAAAGGCAGTCATGGAACTGTTCGACCGAATTGTTGACAAAAACCTGCTTGTCCGGCGTATCAATATCGCCGCCTGCAAGCTGATACCCGAAGCGGATATAAAAGAGAATACAGGCTATGAACAGCTTGACTTGTTCACTGATTTTGAAGCCCTTGAAAAGAAGCGGGAACAGGAAAAAGCCGACTTAGCTCGTGAGCGGAAAAGGCAGGAGGCAGTTTTGAGCATCCGAAAACGGTTTGGGAAAAACGCCATTCTGCGAGGGATGAACTTTGAGGAGGGCGCAACCACCAGAGAGCGCAACGGGCAAATCGGAGGGCATAAGAAATGAAAACAGAACAGTATCGACCTGAATTTGGAGAGGTAAAATTTCCAGAGAGCTTTGAGGAAAAGCTGAAAGGCAAAAGTATTGAAGAACAGATGGATTTTTACCGCATTACGGAATCTCGGCAGCTTGCCCGCACTTCTTACGGGCAGGTGGACAAAGAAACCGTCACAAAAAGGTGCTGTAAACTGACCGAATACGAAAATGTAAAAGGGCTGGTCGTACGGGACGGCATTCTTGTCGGCGTCAGGATGGCCGGTTGGCGGAACAGCGAGCAAGTCGTATTGCCATATGGCTGTGTGCTGACCTATTATGCAAGCGACAATGAGGGTTCGGGCACAAATGACAGGACGGATCACGCATATCTTATCTGCGTATAGCACCCGTTTATTGAGGAAATCGAATGAATAACTATGATGATATAATCAATCTGCCCCACAAGCAATCCGCCACCCGTCCGCATATGCCGATAGCCGACCGTGCGGCGCAGTTTGCCCCTTTTGCCGCTCTGACGGGATACGATGAAGCCATAACGGAAACAGGGCGGCTGACGGACTGCAAGCGTGAACTGAGCGACGGCGAATCGGAAGAATTAAACGCAAGGCTGAATTTTATAAACGACAGGCTTGCAGACCGATTTCCCGTTACTGTGACCTATTTTCAGCCGGACAGCAGAAAATCGGGCGGAGCATATCTTGACTTTACCGGTATAGTCAAGCGTATTGACAATTATGAGGGAACAATTCTCTTTGAAGACGGCAAAGAGATTTTCATTGACGATATTTCGGACATAGACAGTCCCGCTTTTCCCGAATCCGAAAAATAGCAGGAAGTCGAAGCGATTGGCAAAAAACGGCGAGACGCACATTTCCCAAATGATACAGAAAGCCGAAAGCCCTTTGTTTATGCGGACTTTCGGCGTTACTTTCTGGCGTCCCCGGCGCGATTCGAACGCGCGGCCTTTCGCTTAGGAGGCGAACGCTCTATCCTGCTGAGCTACGGAGACATATTCGATTTTCAGTATTGTTAATTGTATCAAATAGACGGTGGTTTGTCAAACAAATAAGGCAAAATAAAGGTAATCTTGAAAAAATTTTTTAAATATGATATTATAACATCAAACAATAAATCCGATTTACGCCGAAAAGGGCGTTCGGCGGATGATTTTCGGTTCACTGCCGTTTAAAGCGGTAAAAAATCTAATGAAATGGGTGTTATTATGGAAAAATCTGCTCTGTCAAAGAACAACGGCAGAAAAACGGTAATAGGCGTTATTCTGTTTGTTATCGTTTTCGGCGGGCTGCTTGCGCTGGCGTCGGTTTTCGACTTGCAGGTCAGCGATATACTTGCCGATCTGGAGCCGGGCGAGTACCTTACAAAAAATCCGTTTGGCATTCTCTTTGAGTCAATAGGCTCATGGCCCGTGTATCTTATGCTGTCAATAGCGACGGCTATCATTTACGCCAATACGAGAATATCGGAAAACAAGTGGCTTAAAACTCTCGGCGCGGCTGTCGCGAATATCGTAAGCTTTATTGCGATGTATGTTTTGGTGACCGACACAATAGGCTATTTCGAAAGACATTTTGAGATTGAAAGCTTTACCGAAACATGGTTTGCAACCGTTATTTTCGTCTTAGTTGCTTTGGCGTGCTCGGAGCTTATCTGCTATGCCTTCACCAAGCGCGGCAAAGAGGAGCTGCGCGCGCTTTTGAAATTTGCGTTCGTAATAATTTTCTGCGCGGCGCTTTCAAATCTTGTTGTCAACGTAGTTAAAGATATTATGTGCCGTCCGAGATACAGAACGATGAATTATTTCGGCGATTTCTCACAGTATCACAGATGGTATCAAAGGGCTGAATTTCCCGAGATAACCGAAGAAATGAAGATCGTTTTCGACAGCAGCAGCGGTAAGGACGGTTTCCGTTCGTTCCCCTCGGGTCACACCTGCGCGGCGGGCACGATTTACAGTATTCTCGCGCTTCCGTGCCTGTTTAAAAAATACGACAGCACAAAGCGCAGGGTATTGCTTTATTTCATTGCAATTCTCGTTACGGGCGTTGTAGCCGTTTCAAGAATAGTATGCGGCGCGCATTTCTTCTCGGACGTTTTAATCGGCGGTACGCTTGCATATGTTTCTGCGATTTTAGGAATAAAAATCTTTATTAAAAAGGATTTCAATAAGGTTTAATACATATAATATTCAAATCAACGGACGGCTCAAAGCCTGATATGAGCCGTCCGTTTCGTATTGTTCTTTTTGTATAGCCGACCCGTAGGGACAGCCCTTGCGATTATATGAAATATTATTTTTTCGGAATACTGCGGGCGGCGTCACAACGAGCTTCTCAGATTACAACCGCCGTGCCGCTTACGGAAACCATAAGCATATTGCCCTGACCGAGCACCTCATAATCAACGTCAACGCCCACTACGGCGTTTGCGCCCATCTGCTCGGCTCTTGCGCACATTTCACCGATTGCCTGCTCTCTCGCGTCGATAAGCTCGCCCTCGTACGAGTTTGACCTGCCGCCGAAGAAGTTGGTTATTCCCGCCGCGAAATCCTTTACGAAATTTACGCCCGAAATGACCTCGCCGCAGACTATACCCTTGTATTCCCTGATTTGCGCGCCTTCAAATGTCGGTGTGGTCGTGATAATCATAAATGTTCTTCTCCTTCGTTAAATAATTTGTTAAATTCCGAATCGGACTCCTTTTTTATTTCGGATGAAATAAAACCGAGCGTCATACAAAGCACGGCTCTTTCAAGCTTTTTCTTTGAGTCGGCGTCGGGTCCCGTATAATCCGAAAGCTCTTTTTCGATAATCTCCGCGATTTTTTCTTTGTCGGCGGTCTGAAGAGCGTCAACCTCGGATATTACGGAGCACATCACGCTGAAAAGCTCCCTGTCGGGGATAATGTCGTCGCTTCTGTCGTCAACCTTGCCGTTGATATAGTTCATAAGAGCGGCGATTTTTTCAAGCTGCATTGAATTGCGAAGCATATTTATAAGGATTATACGTACGATCTGCTGTTCGCCGTAGCGCTTGCCCGTAGGGCTTTCGACCCAGCCGCGCTTTACCCAATTCTGAATTGTGGAGCTTTCAAGACCTGTAAGCTCTTTAAGCTGGCTTAGCGTCAACCCCTTCGTTACCGAAAGTACGGGAGAAAGCACAAGAAAAGCATTATGACTTAAACCCTCGCTCCACTCGAGAGCCGTGCCGGGGATATTTTTTAACATAGGCGTCACTCCTCATTTGCTTGTACAGTGATTGTATCATAAGTTCAAAAGAACCTCAAATCCCGTTTTCGGATGATTTCGTCCGTTTTTTCGCGGCTATAAGCGCTTTTCGGAATAATTGCGCGATTTTCGGCGTTTTTCACGAAGTTAAAAAAAATAATTATTTTTTCTTTACAAACAAAAATATGTGTGTTATAATAGCTTTAATTCTACATAGGGTTTTATAATCGTTAAAGTGCAATATCGGTTGTTCTGCCCGATGTATGAAAATTTTTATTCCAAAGGGGAGAGTTCCTAACATGAAAAAATTGGCATGCCTCATGGTTGTAGCTGTCCTTCTTGCTGTTTCAATGGTTCCCGCTTTTGCGGCTACCGGCATAAATGATTATGAAGCAAAAATAATCGATTATGTCGAAACTGCATATGTTGTTGACGACACGACAATCACAGTACCTGCTGAGTACATTACGGCTCTTGAAAACGTTTTCACGAGCGTTGATGTTACCGAAGCTCAGTACAATGAAATCAAAGCGATCCTTGACGAAGCGCTTGCTTATTGTAAGGCTAAAAAGCTTGTTAAGCTTGAGGACATTACAAACACGGGCTCTGTTCAGATCCTTCTTGATTATGCCAACAAGGCATTAGGCGTTGTAGGTTACAGCGTAGTTGCTTCGGGCAGCCTTTCAGACGCTGACCACGGTCTTTTGACAATTATGGACGCGGACGGCAATGTTGTTGCCAAGTTACATCCCGCAGTTATCACAAAGACAGGCGCTGATTATTCTTCGGCAGCAGTTTGCGGCGTTTCGGCTATTGCAATTCTTGCAGCGGCAGGCGCAGCAGTTAAAAAGTTCCGCAAGGAATCTGATGAAGACTAATTCCGAAACAAATCGGAGTAAGAAGAGCTATCGGAAGTGTTTTATAATTCTTCCGATAGTTTTTTTAATATGCGGATATATACTGTTCTTCGTATGTCTTACCCCGATTATCGACCCCCTGCTTTCAGTTTACGGTCTTGCGTTTTCAAACACAAGCGCCGCGCCCATTGATGAAACAGGGACGAACAGTATTTTCAATGGCGCAACAGGCGTAAGGGACGGATACCTTAATTACGACGAATTTGAATTTCCGAAATACGGGGCTGTGTTCGGTAACATTACCGTTGAGGGAACGGACATAAACTGCGACCTGATTTACGGCGACGATACGGCGCTGTTAAAAAACGGCGCGTGTATGTCGCTTTACAGCCATATACCCGGCTGCGGCAGGGGCGTTATGGTAGGCGCTCACAACAACACTTACTTTCATACGCTCCAATATGTTGAGACAGGCGCTCTCGTAAATGTTGAAACGAACTACGGCTCGTTTGTTTACAGGGTATATGATACGAAGGTTATCGATAAGGACTCGGACGATTACCTTGACGAGCTTAACGGCAACGAGGAGATACTCCTTTTATATACCTGCTATCCGAACGACACTATTGCCTCAACTCCCGACAGATTTTTCGCGTTTTGCGAATTTGTATCGGGTCCCAAGGTCAATATGTATGAATAGGAGGGCGGAATATGACTGAAAGGACAAAAAAAATCCGCGTCATAATGTGCGGAGTTGTTTCGTTTTTGCTTAGTGTTTCGCTCACCCTGCTGTTTTTGTGTCTGACGGTAAGGATTACGGCGCTTAACCCCTCCTATGCGGTTACGGTTGCGGAAAGCTCCGGTTATGCCGAGCTTATGCACAAAGAGCTTAAAGAGGAATTTGTTTCATACGGAAACGCCTGTAATGTTGACGAAAGCTTTTTTGACGGGCTGTTCGACGATGTGATTACAGTCGAGCAGATAGAAAGCGACACGAAGGAAAGCCTTTACGATTTCTTTAACAATGAGGTCAAGGACGGCACAGACACTTCAAATATTGAGAAAAAAATGCTCACAGCTTTAGAGACATATGCCCAAGACAAGGGCTTTGAGCTGAGCGAGAGCGTTGTAAACAACCTCAGTGAAATGTCAGAGGAAATGGGCGATTTATATAACGCCTACGTCGGGATTTTTGCCTCGTCGTATTTCGGCACGGCGGCAAATCTGGTTTCAAGATATATGCCCGTGCTTAATTATGCCGTTGCAGGTCTTGCGTTTTTTTCGGTTTTGGCGTTTATCGTTATCAGGCTTTCGTATAAAAAGGCGAAGAATTATACGAGATATTATATTTATGCGACGGCAGGCTCCGCGCTTATGCTGTTTGTCGCACCCGCGGCGGCTCTTATGATGAAAATCGGCAGCAGAATTAACCTTGCAAACGCTTCGCTTCATGGCTTTGCGTCGGGTTATATAAATTACATTCTTGCGGCGTTTATTGCAGCCGCCGTTATCATGGCGGTTATATGCGCGTCCCTTGTTTTTATCAGAAGCAAGGCGGTCAAGGATAACAGATAATTCCTTTAACGGACAAATTTTTCGGGAACGGTTAACCGTTCCCGATTTTTTCGATAAAATTTAAGCTGTCGGGCCTCAGCTTTCAAATTTGTAATCCTCGGCGATTTTGCCGTGATGGACGGCATTGGCGATATTAACCGCCGAGAACCAAACTTTAAGCCTTGCCTTTGCTTCGGCGAATCTGCCGTTAAGATACTTTATATTGCCGCAGCAATAAGCCGAAAGCCCTTTAAGCTGAGCGTCAAGACCGACGCTTTCATCTTTTTCGGCGGTAATTGTTTTTGTTTCGTTCGGAAGCAAATCGAAGAAATTGTCGCTGAACGGCAAAACGGAAACCGAGTTTTCAACCGAAACCAGCCTCGCAAATTTATCTGTGCCGACGGTTATTTCGATTTTGCCGTTTTTTTCACGAGCGTAAAGCGAAAGCCTTGCGTCGGGAAGCTTCAGATTTCGTTCCTTACCGAGCAAGACGGTTTTCTCGTTGACCAAAGCGCCGTCCCTGTAAAGTCTTGTTCTGATACCCGCAGTCTTATAATCATATTTCTTTTTAAGCTCGCGAACATTCAGAATGAATACGGGAGCGTTTTTTACGGCGTCAACGGCAAACGTCTTTTCCTGCTTTTCCTTTATGCCGTCCGAAAAATCGAATATCTCATATTCCGCTTTAAGTAAAACGGGCGCGTTTAAATCGTTTAAGGCATAGATTTTTATGTAATCCCGCGTATCCTCAACCGACACGGAAACAGGCGCGTTAAACCGTCTTGCCGCATATTGCAGCGCCTTGTAATTGCCGTAAAAGTCAATTCCCGACCACGAGCATACGGGCCAGCAGTCGTTGAATTGCCAATACATCGAGCCGTTGCATCTGCCCTTGTTTCTGCGCCAATGTTCGGTGGCGTCCGATATACACTCCTGCTGTGTTACCTGCGAAAGATAGACATAATCCTTGAAATTCTGAGGCAGGCGGAAACGGGAGAGGATATAATAGACCATCTTGTCGTTGCCGTTCATACATTTTTGGTGAGATTTAAACACCTCGCTGTCAAGAGAATAATCCTGAGGCTCGGCAAAGGCTTTTACGGTTTTGAAATCCGGCAGACTTTCAAAGCCGAATTCACTGCAAAATCGCGTCATTCTTTTGCGGTAACAGGTCATCGGCTGTAAGCCGTGCCATACGCCCCAAAGATGCGTGTCGCCTACATTGTCGCTGCTTATGCCCGAATTGTGCTTTTCGCCGCAGGGGGAGGTCGGGGTATAGGGCGTAAAAGGGTCGTATTTTCGTATTTCGGGCTCTAAAATGTGATAGAAAAATTTTTCCGTCCAGTCTACATATTTTTTCATATATGCCCAAGAGATGTGCATATCCTCAATTTCGTTGTTGCCGCACCATACGGCAAGGCATGCGTGGTGGGCAAGGCGGCTGACGTTAAATTTAATTTCACGCTTGACATTCTCAAGAAAATCCTCTTTAAAGAACGGATAAGCCTGACAAGCAAACATAAAATCCTGCCAGACAAGAAGCCCCCGTCTGTCGCATTCGTCATAGAAAAGGTCGCTTTCGTAAAAGCCTCCGCCCCATATTCTGAGCATATTCATATTTGCGAACTGCGCCGCGTCGAGCATTTTGCTTATACGTTCGGGGGAATATCTTGTCATAAACGAATCGGGCGGAATATAGTTTGCGCCTTTAATAAACAGCGGTACGCCGTTTAAGACGAATTGAAAATTGCGCCCGAACTCATCTCTTTCGCGGTTAAGCTCAACGGTCCTGAGTCCGATTTTCTTTTCGGCGGCGTCAATAGGCTCGCCGTTTGAAAAAAGCTCCGCTTTGACAGCGTATAACGGCTGCTCGTCTTTACCCGACAGCTCTTTGGTCCACCAAAGCTCGGGGCTGTGAATTTTAAACTCTGCTTTTTCGCCGTCCGAAGCCGTAACCGTGCCGTCGGGGCAGGTAACGGTGATTTTACAGCAAGGCTTGCCGGAATATTTTTTTATTTCGGCAGCAGCTTTTATTATAAATTCACCGCCGAATTTTTCCTGCGTAACCTTAAAGCTGTTTATCCTTGCGGCGCTGACAAATTCAACGGCGACGCCGCCCGAAATCCCGCTCGGGGGCAGAACGGGTCCCCAATCCCAGCCGAAATGGTACTGCGGCTTTCTGATATGCACTATACCGTTCTGACCGTTTGAATTTACGGGAGAGCCTTCGCTTTTATATGTTTTTTCGACAAACCTTACGGGGGAATAAAAATAAACCCTTATCTCGTTTTCACCGATTTTAAGCAAATCCTTTATACCGAAATCATAGGCAATAAAGCAGTTTTCGCCTTTTCCCGCAAGAATCCCGTTAACAAAAACATCACATACGGCATCAAGCTGAGCAAAGCGGAGAATAACATCGTCGCTTTGAAGCTCCGCTTCATTAAGCGTAAAGCGGTTTTTGTATTCCCAATCGCTTTGGGCCACCCAATAAACGTCCCTTTCGTTTACGCCGTAAAACGGGTCGGGAATATCCCCTGAGTTTATAAGGTCAAGATAATTACAGCCGGGAACGGTCGCGGGTTTCCACTCGTCCGTATCAGCTTTTCTGAACTGCCAGCCGCCGTTAAGAATCCTTTTCATGGCTTTTCTCTCCCGAAAACAGTATGGAACAGGTCGTCAGCTGTTATTATAATACGTATTTATATAATATGTCAATATTCAGCTTCATTCAGCTTCGGCGATTTGGAGACGCAAAAAGCCCCTGCGCGTTTACGGCACACAGGCAAACCCGCTGCGCCGCAGTTTGCCGAAAAGGTCGCAACCGTTACGTTTATTTATGTGATTTGACAAAAGCAGCGTTTTATTATTCCGCATTTTCAGCTGCCTTTTTCGGAGGGTATCTTTTTCTTTCATCGGTCAAATCCATAAGGTAATCCATACTTGTACCGTAATAATTCGCAAGAATTATAAGATTTTCGGTCGTTGGTATTGTTTCCCCTGTTTCGTATTTTGACAGCATTGCCTGACTTATGCCTGTATCTATTTGCACCTTGATTTGAGTATAATCTTTTATAACACGTATGAATTTTATGTTTTTCATAAGTTTCCACCAAAAAATATTATATTCTTATTTTACATAAATTATTCTTGACAATTATAATTTATAGAAATATAATATTCTTGATAGTTATAATACAGGAAATCAAATTTCTTCTTAAAAAGGCAACAGGCTTTACCGAATGAAGGCCATATCGGGCAAACCGAGAGAGTTGCTCCGATTTATATCCTGATGTAAGGACATAAAAAAATAATGTACAACATATTTTTAAAATGTCTGTATTCCCCGATAATAAGATCATATCGGGTTTTCACCAATAAAAAACAGAAAAAAGGGCGCGTCCTTTCGGGGACGTGTTCTTTTTGCCTTAAAGGGCTTTTTAAAACCGTTGCATCAGGTGATGTGCGGGGATTTTTTATCGCTTGTTTCCGTATTCAATTGTTTTTCTTGTTATTTGCCTTGTTTTATGATAAAATAACATAAATATACAATAACTTTATTATGGGGCTGAGATTTTGGCGGTTTTAGGCGAGGTTAAAAGGCTGGTCGTAAAGGTCGGCACATCAACTTTAACTTACGGTACGGGCAAAACCAATATAAGAAGAATGCATAAGCTTGTTTCGGTGCTTTCCGATATAGTTAATTCGGGCATTGAGGTAGCGCTTGTAAGCTCGGGCGCGATTGCCGTCGGCGTAGGCAAGCTCGGCTTTAGGGAACGGCCCGAGGACACTCCGGGCAGGCAGGCGGCGGCAACGGTCGGGCAGTGCGAGCTTATGTTCATGTACGATAAGCTCTTCGGCGAATACGGTCACACGGTAGGTCAGCTTTTGATTACCAAGGGTGACGTTGACGACGCGCAAAGGCGGGAGAACCTTATAAATACGTTTGAAAAGCTGTTTACATACGGTGCTGTGCCGATAGTTAACGAAAACGATTCGGTTGCGGTTGACGAAATAGTTTACGGCGATAACGACAGTCTGTCCGCGATAGTCGCAAAGCTCATTTCAGCCGACGCGCTTCTGATTCTTACCGACACCGACGGCCTTTACGATGAAAATCCGCTTGAAAATGAGGACGCTAAGCTGATTTCTCAGGTCGATGAGATTACCGAGGATTTGATTACGGCTGCGGGCGGTCACGGCTCAAAATTTTCAACGGGCGGAATGGTCACAAAGCTTCACGCCGCTGAAATCGCTATGGATGCGGGCATTGACACGATAGTTATGAACGGCTCCGCTCCCGAAGCAATTTACAAGGCGCTTGACGGCAAACAGGTAGGCACGTTTTTTGTAGGCAAAAAAGGAGAAAAAAATGACTGACGTCGAAAGACTTGGATTTAACGCCAAGAATGCGGAAAAGGTTTTGGCTGTTGCAAGTACCGATACTAAAAACAAGGCTCTTGTCTGTATGGCGGAGGAGCTTCGAAACAGCGCGGGAAAAATTCTTGCCGCAAACGCCGTTGATACGGAAAACGCTAAGATAAGCGGTATTTCCGACATCATGCTTGACAGACTGCTTTTAACCGAGCAGAGAATCGACGGTATGGCGCGGGGCGCGGCGGATATTGCGTCGCTTCCCGACCCCGTAGGCAGGGTGCTTTCCGAGGTTACAAGACCAAACGGAATGACGGTTCAAAGGGTAAGCGTTCCGCTCGGGGTTATTGCCGTGATATATGAGGCAAGACCGAACGTTACCTCCGACGCGGCGGCGCTTTGCCTCAAATCGGGCAACGCGGTGGTTCTCAGGGGCGGCAAGGAGGCAATAAATTCTTCAAAGGCGATAGCCGAAGCTCTGAGAACAGCGGTTAAGAGAGCGGGTCTTCCCGAGGACTGCGTATGCCTTGTTACGGATACCTCCAGAGAAAGCTCCAACGAGCTTATGAGAATGAATAAGTATATAGATGTGCTGATTCCCAGAGGGGGCAGGGGGCTTATAAGCGCCTGCGTCGAAAACTCGACGGTGCCTGTAATCGAAACGGGAACGGGCAACTGCCATATATATGTGGATAAGGACGCCGACCCTCAAATGGCGGCGGATATCGTATATAACGCAAAAACCTCCCGTCCGTCCGTGTGTAATGCGGCGGAAAGCCTTTTAATTCACAGGGATATTGCAAAGGAGGCGCTGCCCCTTATCAAAAAGGAGCTTGACAAAAAGGGTGTTGAGCTTAGGGGCGACGCGGAGTCAAGAGCGATCGACGGCGGAATAGTTCCCGCGTCGGAGGAGGATTGGGGTACGGAATACCTTGACTATATAATGTCTGTCAAGATAGTTTCAAGCCTTGATGAAGCGATTGAGCATATCGGCAAATATTCGACGGGACACAGCGAATGTATCGTTACCGAAAACAAAGAGACGGCGGAGGAGTTCCTTAACAGAGTTGATTCCTCGGCGGTCTACCGTAATGCCAGCACAAGGTTTACAGACGGCGGGGAGTTCGGCTTCGGAGCGGAAATCGGCATTTCCACGCAGAAGCTTCATGCGAGAGGACCTTTGGGGCTTCCTCAGCTTACAAGCTTCAAGTATAAAATTTACGGAAACGGTCAAATAAGAAAATAAGGAGGGCTATTATGACAGAAGAAACAGTTGTTTTTAATACCCCGAAAAAGAAGAAAAAACGCGCTCATCCGTGGGCCTTTCCTCTCGGGCTTATTGTTGCGCTTTTAAGCGTAATAGGTCTTGTTACGGTTATTGTCGCGGGCGTCGGCGGGGTTCAAAGGGCGATCGTTAAGGTAAAAAACATTGACGAGTACAACACAATGCTCACTCCCGTCGTTATGAACGACCCCGATACGTTTGATGATTTGTCAAAAGCCGATATGGCTGAGCTTATTGATATTTCTGTTTGGTCAATCCTTAAAAGCGACCTCTCGCCCGACACATACGAGTATTCGGACAGCGGTATGGTAATTCCCGAGGAGGATGTTACCGCCGCGTATAACAAGCTCTTCGGAACGGAAATCGCGCCTGTTCACCAAACGGTGTCGGGCTACGGCTACGAATTCACATATGATTCGGCTCAGAAAACCTACACCATACCTATGACGGGCATTGAGCCGACCTATACGCCCGATGTTGTCGACGTCGATAAGACCTCAAGCTCGGTAGTGCTGACTGTCGGCTGCCTTTCAAGCGAAAAGTGGGCGCAGTCAAGCGACGGCAAAATGGTTGCGCCCGAACCTGATAAATATATTAAGGTCACATTAAGGGAAAATGACGGCGGATATTATATCAGCGCTATTCAGGCGACCTCAAGCCCCGAGACGGCAACAACCTCGCCCGTAAATACAACCGTTCCCGCCGAGACGGAAACTCAGCCGCAGACTCAGGCGGAAACCGAGCAGGCTGCGCAGACCGATTCACAGTAATTTTTCAGGAGAAAAAAATGATCAAGATTTCACCGTCTATCCTTTCAAGCGATTACGGCAGACTTTCAGACGAGCTTAAAAGAATGGAAAAATCGGGCGCGGATATGCTTCACATTGACGTTATGGACGGGCATTTCGTACCGAATATAACGCTTGGCGCGCCGATAATAAAGTGCATAAGAAAAGCAAGCGCGCTGCCGTTTGACGTTCATCTTATGATTTCGGACCCGCTCAAATACATTTCCGATTTCGTCAATGCGGGCTCTGATATTATTACCTTTCATATCGAATCGGAGTCTGACGCGCGGGAAACCGTTAACGCTATTTTAAGCTCGGGTAAAAAGGCGGGTCTTGCGGTTAAGCCGAAAACTCCCGTAGAGGCGGTCTATCCTTACCTTGACAGTCTGTCCATGGTTTTGGTTATGACCGTTGAGCCCGGCTTCGGCGGACAGTCCTTTATGGAGGACACAATGCCGAAGGTTCAAAGGGTTAAGGCTGAAATTGACCGCAGAGGGCTTGATACGGATATTCAGGTTGACGGCGGAATAAATGAAAAAACGCTCGCCGTTGCCGCAAGGGCGGGAGCGAACGTCTTTGTTTCGGGCAACGCGGTCTTTTCAAGCCCCGACGCAGGGGAAACGATCCGTAAATTTAAGAGCATAGCTTCGTTATAAAGCTGTCGGTAAGCTTTCGGTAATGTTCTTCCACAAATGCCCGTGAGAGCCTTGACGGCGGATAAATAACGCCGTATTCCGAAAGGACCGTTGATAGATATTTTTCATCTATAATTCCCGAGGAGATAATCACGGCATAGCTTTTTCCGTCATAGTACAGCTCGTTTTTGCCGATTGAGCTTTGACGGCGTATAAGCCCCGACGCCAAAGGGTAAAGGCAGTCCGCGCCGAAAAGTATACATATTTTTTCACGCATGCCCGAGGGCGTTCTCACCACCTTATATCTCGGCGGACGGTGAACCGTAATAAACATTATACATCCGCCCTCACTGTCGGGAACGGCGTCGATTGCAAGACGCGCGCCGCCTCGGCTGAAAACGGAAAGATCGGTTTCGCGGCTGTTTATAATGTCGTAAATCATATTGCGGGTTTGAGGGTTGCCAAAGTCAATATCATCGTAGCTGAGCCTGTATTTTAAGAGATCCGCCGCGCTGATTTCGGCAATAAGTCTCGTACCGTGTTTTGCGTCGGAATTTTTATGTATTTTCATATCGCGCCCCCGAAAAACAGTCTTTAGTATATAATATTGCTTATTGCGCCTGTCTGCAATAAATAAATAATGGAAACAGAGGTGAATATTTTGAGCAAAACAAAACGCGCGGAAAATACCGCGCCGGTTTTATCACCCGAAAAGAAGCTTGAAATAGAAAACACCAGAAAATATATGCTTGATATACTTTTAATGCTTTTCGCGCCTGCCGTTATGGCTTGGTATTATTACGGCGAAAGGGCTGTAAGGCTTATGGCGTTATCGGTTATAACAGCCGTTTTATGCGAGCTTGCAGGTTCAAAGCTGTTTAAGGCAGGAGCGACGGTTTCGGATTTGTCAGCAGTTGCAACGGGGCTTGCCATAGCGCTTTGCGTCCCCGCTTCGTCACCGTGGTGGCTTGCTTGCGCGGCGTCGGCGTTTGCTATAATCGTCGCCAAGCTCCCGTTCGGCAATTCGAGAGGCGTTATGTTTTTGCCCGCGGCGGCGGGGCTTGCGTTTATAACAATCTGCTTTCCCGAGGAATTTTTTGCCTATCCCGCCATACCGTCAGTGAGCGAGAAGCTTGCAGCTTACGGAAGCGACGGGTTTGTTTCGGGTACGTCGATAGCGTATATGCTCACGCAGAGAACCTCGATAGGCATAAATATAATAAGCTATATCGATATACTCGTAGGCAACATTGCCGGTCCTATGGGCGCGACCTGTATGGCGGCGCTTATCGGCGCATTTGTATATCTTATGTTCAGAAGACCTAAGAACGCCGTTATTCCCGTAATGTATTTTGCGGTTTGCATAGCTTACGCTTTTTTGTTCACAAGGGTGTCAACAGGAAGGCTCGTTTCCGTTGCTATGGAGCTTTCGGGAGGACTTCTTATGTTCGGCGGCGTATTCTTTATGACCAACGAAACGCTTGCGCCCGAAAGGTTTACGGCAAAGCTCTGTTACGGGGCGTGCGGCGGGCTTATCGTTATGCTGATGCGTTCCTTCGGCGCTTATGAGGACAGCACGGTTTTTGCGGTGCTTATTGTAAACGCGATAGCTCCGGTGCTTGACAAAAAGCTTCCTCTTACCAAAAAAGAGAAAAAAATTCTGCTCGAACAGCAGGAACAGGAGAAGCAGGGGGAAGAAAGCGGAAATATTTCCGAAAACGGAAAAACGGACGCGGAAATCCTTGAAATGGTTGAAAAGGTCAAGGAGAATATAAAAAAACAGCGTCAAGCACAGACCCAAAGCGCTGCCGTGAGCATTGAGCGGACGGATAACCGCGGCTGTGACGCTTCGGATTCGCGGGCTCTCGGAGGCAACGGGTCAAAAGATAAAAAAGAAGAGGACGGAGGCGGCGAAAATGTCTGAAGAAAAAAGAAAAATTGCCGCGAGTATCCGAAACAGCGCGGTTATTAAAAATCCCGTATTGTTTGAGGCGATAGGAATAGCTCCCGTTGTCGCAATGGCGTCCTCCGTAAAGGCTTCCGTTATGCTTGCGGCGGTTTCGGTCGCCGAGCTTATTATAATCGAAAGCTTTGCCTGCCTGCTTTTAAAGAGGGTTAAAAGCTGTTTCCGCGTTTTGATTTACGCTGTTCTCGGCGTGCTTATAAATATTCCGTTTTTCATGCTGTTTGAGCATTTCGCGCCCAATGAAACGGCAAATGTCAGCATATTTCTGCCTGTAATTGCAGTTAATTCCCTTATAGCTCTTCACTGCGAAAGGGTGGCTGTAAAAAACGGCTTCGGGGCAACGTTTCTTGACGCGGCTTCGGCCGGAATAGGCTATACGTTTGTAATATTTACAGTCGGCGTTACGCGTGAAATTATAGGTTCGGGCACAGTCTACGGGATTTCGCTTCCGCTGCCCGTTAAGCTGTCGGGGCTGACGCTCCCGTTCGGGGGCTTTTTGACGCTGGGCTTTTTGGCGGCGCTGTTTAAAAGCATTATAGCAAAAAAATATCCTGACGAAAAACCCGAAGCGGCGTTTAACCTTTCGGAGATTTCCGATTCCCATACAGGTAAGCTTAAAAACCTGATTGACAGCGATTTTAATCCGTTTGACGAGCTTGTCGCCAAGGAGGAGGATGAGCTGCCCGAGATTCCTTTAATTTCCGCAAATACCGAGCGTAAAAAGACGGCGAAGCCCGCAAAAAGTGAAACGGAGAAACGTATAAAACATAAAAAAGCTAAAACAAAGAAAAAAGAAAAACCGTATAATAATAAAGGCAAACCCAAATCGAAAAAATCCGATTTTTCCGAAGGGCGGAGCGGGCGCAGAATCTTTATTTCCGAATTTGACGATATTTTAAACGATATAAACAAGGATGACGGCTCGGGCGAAAACGGTGAAAAAGGCGGTGACGGAGAATGAGGGTGATTTCAGAACTGTTTACGGCGGCAATGTACGCAATGCTGCTCCAGAATTTCATATTTACGGGCGGCTACGGCGCGTCCGAGGCGGTCAGAATGGCGGCAAAGCCGAAACAGCTTTATCCATTGACGTTCTTTATTACTGTTTTTTCAACATCGGTTTCCGTTATCTGCGTGCTGCTTGAACAGCATCCGAAAATCAGGGCGCTCGGCACAATAGGTCATGCCGTTGAGTTTATAGCTGTGTTAGCTGCGGTTTACCTCATAGTTCTTTTAACGGTTGTCGGCTTTTTCGGCGCAAAAAAGAGAACAGTCAGAAGAATAGGAATAGCCGCTTTTAATACCTTGGTGCTTGCGGTTCCGTTCATCAACTACCGCGCCGCATTCGGCATTGCCGAGGCAATAGGCTCGGGCTTAGGCTCGGGGCTTGCGTTTGCCGTTGCGGTTTTGCTTATCAACGTAGGGCTTCGCAGGCTCGATGCAAATGAGAATATTCCGAAGGCGTTTAAGGGGACGCCCGCCATATTCATTTATGTGGCGCTTTTATCCCTCGCATTTACGGGAATTTCCGGCACGGGATTAACCCTGTAAGGAGTTATATGCTGTTTTATGACGATAACAATTTAAAGCCGAGAAAAAGGAGCTATTATCCATTTTCAAAGAATTATCCGAGCAAGAGGGGCAATTCATACGACATCGGCGAGAGCAGAACAAGGCGAAAAAAGGAAAAGAGAAACAGAACCGTTTTTTATATTTGCCTTGTTATTTTGTTTGCCGCCGTGTTTGTTGCGGCGTCCGTTTTTTCAAAGCTTTCGTCAAAACCTATCGACAGCGGGCTTAACGGTACCGCATCGGAATTTGACGGAAATTTCAAGGCGCTTTATATGCCCGAGGACGCTCTCGGCGGAGGAATTGCGTTTGATTTGTTCAAAACCGAGCTTAGCGAGGTTCAGGCAAACGCGGTCGTAATCGATTTTAAAAACGTGGACGGTACGCTTAATTATACTTCTTCGGTCGGAACCGCCGTTGATATGGGCGCGAGCGCGGGAGCATACGAAAACGCCGAGGAAACCGTAAAACAGCTTAAATTGAGCGGTTACAGGATAATTGCAAGAATATATTGCTATGAGGATATGCTTGCAGCGTCAATGCTTACGGGCGCGGCGGTCACCGAGGCGGATAAGGTTACCGTATGGCTTGACGACAGCGCGCAGAACGACGGAAATCCGTGGCTCAACCCGTATTCCGAGACAGCCGAAAATTATCTTTTAAGCATTATTTCGGAAAGTCTGTCTGTGGGCGCTGACGCGGTAATGCTCGAGTCGGTATGCTTTCCCGACAGCAACAGAGCGGTTAACGCATACTTTGCGGGCGAGGATGAAAGCGTTGAAAGCAGAAATTCCGTTTTGCACGGCTTCGTCGATAAGGCGGCGGAAATCTGCGGCGACGTGCCCGTGATAGTTTCGTTGGATGTTGACTCCGCGCTTAACGGAAACGTTTCGTTATACTCGGGCGGAATGTTTGACAGCGGCGCTGTGTTTGACGCGGTGGATTTCAGGACGGAAACACTTTCGGACGGCTTCAATATCGGGGAACAGATTTATTCGGCGCAGACATTTACGGAAAATTCGCTTATTCAGTCAGCCGTGCCGATCCTTCGAGAAAAAACGGAGGAAAATTATACTACCAAAACGATTATCCCCATAATTGACGATCCGATTTATGTTTCAACCCTTGAAAATCTGGGAATAAATAATTATATAATTGTTTTAAAAGGAAATACTTGACAAATGTTGATTATTGCGGTAAAATAATATCAGAAAAAATTCCTTGTATTTGAAGGGGAGTAGCTGATTTCTGTTGGTCAACATCGTGTTGCGGCAAAAGTCGCTTCTGGTCAACAGTCCGATTTATTGGGTAGCAAGACCTTCGGCAGACTTATGTTAATTCTGTCGCAGGTCTTTTTTCATACAATTCCAATACGGAGGCAGAAGATGAAACATTATTTAAACAGCGTTGAGGATGTTTTTAAAGAGGTAAAAAGCTCACAGGACGGTCTTTCCGCTGAGGAAGCGCAGAAAAGGCTTGCCGAAAACGGAAAAAACAAGCTCGAAGAGGGAAAGAAAAAATCGGTAATCAGAAGATTTCTGGAACAGTTCACCGATCCGATGATTATTATTTTAATTGTCGCGGCGGTGATTTCCGCCGTTACGGCGGCGATGGAAAAGGAGTTTCCGTCGGACGTAATAATTATAATGTTCGTTGTAATTTTAAATGCGGTTCTCGGGGTCTATCAGGAGAGTAAGGCGGAAAAAGCCATTGAAGCCTTGCAGGAAATGGCGGCGGCAACCTCAAAGGTTATGCGCGGCGGCAGCGTTGTTGAGCTTAAAAGCGAAGAGCTTGTTGTGGGCGACGTTATCCTGCTTGAAGCGGGAGACGCGGTTCCCGCCGACGCGAGAATTATTGAAAGCGCAAGCCTTAAAATTGAGGAGGCGGCGCTTACGGGAGAATCCGTGCCCGTAAATAAGTTTATTGATATTCTCAGCTTGGGCGCGGAAAAGGACGTACCGTTGGGCGACCGCAAGAATATGATGTTTATGGGCTCATCGGTGGTTTACGGCAGAGGAAAAGCGGTTGTTACGGCGACGGGTATGAATACCGAAATGGGTAAAATCGCGGGTGCTCTTGCTGCTGCCGAGGACGGTCAGACGCCGTTGCAGATAAAGCTTTCACAGCTCAGCAAAATACTCAGTTATATTGTTATAGGGGTTTGTATTTTTATTTTCGGTTTCGGCATTGTAAGGCAGTATATTACAGGCAACGCGGTCGGGTTTGAATTTTTGCTCGATACATTTATGGTTGCCGTATCGCTTGCGGTCGCGGCTATTCCCGAGGGACTTGCCGCGGTCGTTACGGTCGTGCTTTCAATCGGCGTTACAAATATGTCAAAGAGAAACGCCATAATAAGAAAGCTTACGGCGGTTGAAACACTCGGCTGCGCGCAGATTATCTGCTCTGACAAAACGGGTACGCTTACGCAGAATAAAATGACGGTTGTTGAGCATTTCGGCGACAGCGAGACTATGCTTGCAAAGGGAATGGCTCTTTGTACCGACGTTAACATCGACAGCGACGGCAATATTGTCGGCGAGCCTACCGAAGCGGCGCTTGCGGCTTATGCTTTGAGCCTTAATATGAACAAGAACGACTTGCTTAAAAACGCGCCGAGGGTGGGCGAGGCTCCGTTCGACTCAATGCGTAAAATGATGTCGACAATTCACAAAACCCCCGACGGTATCATTCAGTTTACAAAGGGCGCGCCCGACGAAATCTTAAAAAGATGCACTAAGATATTAAAGGACGGCAGTGAAAGGGAGCTTACGGACGCCGACCGCGAAGATATACTCGGGGTGAACAAATCTTTCGCGGACAGGGCGCTCAGAGTTTTGGCGTGCAGTTACAAATCGCTTTCGGAAATCCCTGCCGACCAAAGCCCCGAGGCTATTGAAAACGATCTTGTTTTCTGCGGACTTGTCGGTATGATCGATCCTGTCCGTCCTGAGGTCAAGGCGGCTATCGAGGAGTGCGGAAGCGCCGGTATAAGACCTATCATGATTACGGGCGACCATAAGGATACGGCGGTTGCCATAGCTATGGAGCTTGGTATCATAAATGACGCAAGCGAGGCGATCACAGGCGCTCAGCTCGATGAAATAAGCGATGAGGATTTTGAAAGGGAAGTTGAAAAATATTCGGTTTACGCGAGGGTTCAGCCTGAGCATAAGGTAAGAATCGTTAACGCTTGGCGCAAGCGGGGGATGATTACCGCAATGACGGGCGACGGCGTTAATGACGCCCCGTCAATAAAGAGCGCGGACATCGGCGTCGGAATGGGCATTACGGGTACGGACGTAACCAAAAACGTTGCGGACATGGTACTCGCCGACGATAACTTTGCTACTATTGTTTCCGCTGTTGAAGAGGGCAGAAGGATTTACGACAACATACGTAAGTCGATCCAGTTCCTTTTAGCTTCAAATTTGAGCGAGGTTATGTCGATTTTCGCGGCAAACCTTATGGGCTTTTCAATTCTTGAGCCTGTTCACCTTTTGTGGATTAACCTCGTTACGGATACGGTTCCCGCGCTTTCGCTTGCAATGGAAAAGGGCGAAAGGGATATTATGAAGCGTCCGCCGAGGAAATCAACCGACGGCATATTCTCGGGCGGAGTAGGCGGCGACATAGCGTATCAGGGCGTGCTTGTTACACTGCTTACGCTCGCGGCATACTTTATAGGGCACTTTATGGAAGCGGGCAGATGGGAGATTGTTAATTCTCCCGACGGCATGACTATGGCGTTTCTGACGATGAGTATGTGCGAGATTTTCCATTCGCTTAATATGCGCTCGCAGAGAGGCTCCGTGATTTCAATGACGTTAAAAGGAAGCGTTAATAAGTTCCTGCTCGGCTCGGTAATTCTTTCGCTTGCGCTGACAACGGCGGTTATTTATGTTCCGTTTTTGGCAAACGCGTTCCGCTTTGAAGAAATCAGCCTTACGGAATATGCGGTTGCGCTCGCCCTTGCGTTTGCGATTATCCCGCTTGTTGAGCTTGTCAAGCTCTTTGAGCGTATGTATTCCGAGAGAAAGCAGAAGCATTAAAGCCCGTCTTTATTTGGTTACCCCAACATTTGGACATTGAACCATAAAAATCAGCGTGGAAGGCATTTCTGCCTTTCACGCTGACTTTTGTCTTTGCAACGCCTGAAGACGGCGTTTTATTATTGATTTAAAATTCGGTATCGAGCCGACAACCAAAATTATTCTTCGCAGTCGTCGCCGCAGTCACAGCCGTCAAGGTCGAACTCAAGCTTTTCACCGCAGTTCGGACACTCCGCGCAGCCGTCAAGTATTGAATCCTCGTCAAACTCAACCAACTCATGACAGGCGGGGCACTCAACCTCGTACATTTCGTCGTCATCGCAGCAATCGCAGAAATCGCCGTCATAATCTTCATAAACAAATTCCTCAAGCTCATCGAGATCCTCGTCAACGGCGTCAAGCTGTTCGGTTACGAGAGCAAGCTCGTCCTCAAGGTCGGATACTGTAAGCGAAAGGTCGTCGATACAGTCCATCATAGCATTGATGATTTTTGTTTCGGGCTTTGATTCGTCAAGGTCAAGCCCCTCGGCAAGCCCTCTTAAATATGCCGCTTTTTCGGTTACTGTCATATAATTTTCTCCTTTCGGTTTAAGCAATTAAGCTCTTGATGAATATTCGCCTGTTCTTGTATCGATAACGATTTTATCGCCCTCGTTAATGAACAGCGGAACTCTTACCTCCGCGCCCGTTTCAAGCGTTGCGGGCTTAAGAGTGTTTGTTGCGGTATTCCCTTTGAAGCCGGGGTCGGTTTTAGTAACCTCGAGCGTAACCGTAGTAGGCGGCTCGATACCGAAAACCTTGCCCTTGTATGAAAGAATATTGCAGGTCATATTTTCCTTAACGAATTTGAAGTTGTCCGGAAGGTCGTTCTCTGCAACGGGAGTCATATCATAGGTGTCGGGATCCATAAAATAATAAAGACCGCCGTCGTTATATGAGTATTCCATATCCTTTCTTTCAATATACGCTTCTTCAAATTTATCAGTCGGGCTGAAGGTTCTTTCAACAACCGAACCTGTCATAACGTTTCTGATTTTTGTGCGGACGAAAGCAGCGCCTTTACCGGGTTTAACATGTAAAAACTCGATAATCTGAAATACGTTGCCGTCCATTTCAAACGTAACGCCGTTTCTGAAATCACTTGCTGATACCATAAGTATTATCCTCCGTTTTTTCTTCTTTAACAGCCAAAAGCCGAATTTACAAAAATATTCTATCCTATTTTAACGGATATTTCAAGTAGTTTTTACAGTATTATGAGTTCTTTGGGCGCGGAAGTGAGATTTTCGCACCCGTTATCGGTCACAAATACCATATCCTCTATTCTCACGCCGAAGCTTTCGGGTATATAAATGCCCGGCTCAACCGTGACGATGTTGCCCGTTTGGAGTATTTTATCGCTCGCGGGAGAAAGATTGGGGTACTCGTGAATTTCAACGCCCACGCCGTGCCCCGTGCTGTGATTGAAGTATTCGCCGAAGCCTGCGGATTCTATTACGTTCCTCGCCGCCGCGTCAGCCGCCTTACAGCTTATACCGCTTTTTATAACGCTTAAAGCCTCGGTCTGCGCTTTTAAAACAGTGCCGTAAACAAGCCTTTGCTCATCGCTTACACAGCCCACGGCAACGGTTCTTGTCATATCGCTGTGATAACCTCCGTAGACCGCGCCGAAATCCATTGTGATTAAATCGCCCTTTTTAACGGTATTACCGTCGGGAACACCGTGAGGCATAGAGCCTTTTTTTCCGCTTACGGCGATCGTTTCAAACGACAGCGCCTCCGCGCCGTGCGAGAGCATATAAAAATCAAGCTCCAAGGAAATTTCCTTTTCGCTTACTCCCTCTTTTATAAATTCGCAGATGTGAGAGAAAGCGTCCTCGGCAATTTTCTGCGCGGTTCTGATTTTTTCCGCTTCCGCGCGCGTCTTTACGCTTCTGAGTAAATCGATCCGCCTGTCGAGAGCGCCGTCCGCAATAACCTCTATGCCGTTTAATGCCGAAACGGTTTCGGCATATTCCGAAAGCGTCATTCTGTCGGCTTCGACGGCGGTTCTTTGAGCGCCCATCTCTTTCAGGACGTCAAGAACCTGCGTCCTGCTTCTTTCCTGAAGCAAAACCCTGCAATCCTTGATTTTATTTCGCGCCGCTTCGATATATCTGCCGTCGGTTATAAAAACGGCGTCGTTTTTGCCGACAATCAGAAATCCGTCGGACGAATTAAAGCCCGTAAAATAAAATCTGTTTTCGGGAGAAACAATCAACGCTGAATCGAAATCCGAACTTTCAAGCACATTTTGAAGTTTTTCAATCATCATACACACCGTACCCGTGATTTTTTTCAAATTCCTTTAAAATCGGAGCTTCACGCCTTGCTTTCCATTCATAATAATGCGGATAAAGGCTTTTTGCAGGCAACGGATCTATTCTTACGGGGATTGCCCCGCATAGATTTGCCGCCTTGACGTCCGAAAAAAGCTGGTCGCCGAGCATTGCAAGCTCCGTAATATCGACGCCCATACGCTTTGCCGCCCTGCGAAGCCCGAACGGAAACGGCTTTAAAGACAAATGTATATAGGGAAGACCGCCGAGATACCTTGAAATCGGTATTACCCTTATAAACGTACCGTTTGAAATAAGCGTTACGGGGTAGCCCGCGCCGGTAACCGTTTCAACCCATTCCCTTATGCCGTCGATAAATTTCATAGTCCCGTCGGGCGCTATGGTGTTGTCGATATCAAGACCTACCGCCTTGGCGCCCATTTTTCTGAGGTCCTCGGGCGTTACGTCGAGTATGCATTTAAATCTGTACTTCGGCATTGTGACGGATTTGATTTTTATTTTTCTCATAAGAACCTCAAAAAACAAAAAAGCGGACAGAAAGCCCGCTTTTTCTTTACTTGTACTTTCTTTTACGAGCTGCTTCCGACTTCTTTTTTCTCTTTACGGAAGGCTTTTCGTAATGTTCTCTCTTACGAACTTCCTGGATTACACCGTCGCGGGAGGTCTGCCTTTTAAAACGCCTTAATGCGTTCTCCAAGGACTCGTTATCCTTAACCTTTACCTGGCTCATTTTATTCCCTCCCTTTAAATGTAAATTCTGTGTAATTATACAACACAAGGCTCGTTATGTCAAGCCCGTAAATGAATATAGGCGAAAAAGAAGGCGAAAAAACGCCGCTGCGGGAGGTCAAAATCAGCCTACCGCCTTTACAGATATGAAAATATTAACAATTTATTCATAATTCTGCGCTTGGATTGCAATAATCGGCCGTTATTATATGAAATTGTCAGAAGTTAAGCGTTTGCGGTGACTGCTTAACGATTCTTATTTCTGTTAAAAAGTTCCCAATAAAACGCCCCGATACTTTGATTATCGAGGGCGTTTATTTTATCGGGTTATTTAAGCTTGTCAAGCGGAAGCTCATAGGCGGGCAGGAACTCCTCAACAAAAATTTCCGCTTCCTTGCAGCCGAGCCTTTCTATTATTTCCCTTGTGGATTTTTCCGCGTCCGCAAATTCCGTATTGCCCGCCTTGCGTTCCTCAATACATTTTATATAGGCGCTGATTTTATCCGCCGCCTTTACGAGCTTTTGCAGCGGTTCGTCGCTCTCGGTCTTAAAAAACAGGGGGGCATATTCCTCTTTTAAATCGTCGGGCAGCATACTGAGCAGGGTGTTACAAGCGTTGGTTTCAACCGATTTAAAGGTACTTCTCATATCCTTGCTGTAATATTTAACGGGAGTGGGCATATCGCCCGTAATGATTTCGGGTACGTCGTGGTAAAGCCCCAAAAGCGCCGCTCGGGCGGCGTCATAGCTTTTGCCGAGCCTTTTATTACCGATTACCGCAAGAGCGTGGGCAACCGCCGCGACCTCATAGGAATGCTGGCTGAGCGTTTCGTAGGTTGTATTGCGCATAAGCGCCCAGCGGTTAATGTATTTTGTTCTCGACGTGAAAGCATAAAAGCAGTTTTTCATTTTAATCTCCTGAATTTTTTATAAGTCGTTTATATTTTTCGCTCTATCTTTGAGTGCGGATTCCATCGCAGTGCGGGGAAAATGTCTGCGCTCCCTCTGAGAGGGAGCTGTCACGAAGTGACCGAGGGAGTTTCAGTGCGGCGCGTCAGGGACGCCGCGCCCTACGCACAACCTGAAATTTGTTGAAAACCGGCGGGCGGGCGCAGAGGTATCGCCCGTCGGAGCGTTGCTGCGATTTAAAAAATATATTAAACCAAAACGGCTTAAACCAAAACGGCGGGGAATTGCCCCGCCATTTATTCCGACTTAAAGGTTTACCGTTTTGATTTAAGAGGACTGCTGAACGTAATTTATTTCTCCGACGTCATCCCAAAGGATGTAAACATCCCTGCCGAGTCTGTAATATTTATCGTAACCTATTTCCTTACCTTCTTTTTCTTTAACTTTATTATCGTAAACTTCATTAACACTGCCGGCTCTGGTAAAGCCCGTAACCTCAAGCGCATCGCAGAACATATCAGCCATTTCAGGCGTTTTAAGTCTTATTCTTATTTTCATAATAAGCGTTGTGGGATCGACCACGCCCGCTTTAAAGCCCGTAAGCCACCAATGCGCCTGCCACTCTCTTGAAAAATACAGGCTGCCTTTTTCATAATCCTCTTTATTGAGATACAGCGAGGACTCCATATAAAGAAGATGATCGTTGTCCGCGCAGTTGTAAAGCATTTCGTTCGCGACGGGATCTTTTGTATAAATTCCGACCTCGCAGCCGCCGAATGCGCCGTACTGCCCCTTCCAAATCTGAATACGCCAGTCAAGACCGTCAAACGGTCCGAAATCGGCTTTCGCCGTGCGGTAACGCATATTGCCGAGTTGAGCAAACGTATCGTAATGGCTGACGTAATTCGCGCTTCTCTGCCAATTGTCAATATTAGAATAAAAAATGCCCTGATTTGCGTCATATTCAAAGCCCATAGCGCTTATGAATGTCGCAATTTTCGCAACGCTTATACCGCTTGAAGAAGCCGCTTCGTCTATCGCGGAGCTTTCCTCGGACGTTAAAGTCTGCTCTGCGGCGCTTGATGAACCCGACAGCGTGAAGTCGCTTAAAAGCCCCGACCTTGAAGCGTCCTCCGCGGTTGCCGCGGGATCTGTCGTAACCTCGCCGAGAAGCGTCGTTGTTTCAGAGGGACCTTCAATTTCCTGCGTTCCTCTTGTAATTTCCGGCTCCTCCTCATTTCCCGAGCAGGAGGAGAACGAGCAGATAACAAGCGTAAAAGCAATAATTGCGGCGATAACTCTGTATATAACACGATTACCGTTCATTATATTCAATCCTCCTATGACATTTTTCGGTTAATATTATCTCATAATTATCAACAGGTGTCAATATATTGCTTTTTCAAAAATTTTGTGTTATCTTAATTTCGGACGCGGTACGGGTTCGGCTCTGCTGTGCCTGACAATTAAAACGAGGTGCGGAAATGAACGAAATACGAAATATGGATATGTTCGAATCGGGCGAGAGAAAAATACAGTGGGTCAAAGCCAATATGCCTTTGCTTGCAGGGCTTGAAACGGAGTTTGCGGAGGAAAAGCCGTTTGCGGGCATTAAAATTGCGCTTTCTATCCATCTCGAAGCTAAAACAGCGCGGCTTTGCCGCGCGCTTTCAAGCGGCGGAGCGGAAATGTACATAACGGGCAGCAATCCGCTTTCCACTCAGGATGACGTTGCCGCCGCGCTTGCAAAGGGCGGTCTTAATGTGTTCGCGTGGCACGGCGCAACAGCGGAGGAATACCACAGGCATTTAAAAAGAGTTATCGAGGCAGCGCCCAACATCATTATAGACGACGGCGGAGACCTTGTTAATCTTATCCATAACGAGTATCCGCAGCTTATAAAAAACGTAATGGGCGGCTGTGAGGAAACCACTACGGGAATAATCCGCCTTAAAGCTATGGAAAAAGACGAAAAGCTTAAATTTCCGATGGTTGCCGTAAACAACGCAAAATGCAAGTATCTTTTTGATAACCGCTACGGCACGGGTCAGAGCGTATGGGACGGAATAAACCGCACAACCAATCTTATCGTCGCGGGCAAAAAGGTCGTTGTTGCAGGCTACGGCTGGTGCGGCAAGGGCGTCGCTATGCGCGCGAAGGGCTTCGGCGCGGACGTAACGGTTTGCGAAATCGACCCCGTAAAGGCTATGGAAGCGAAAATGGACGGCTTTTCGGTTATGCCTATGAACGAGGCGGCAAAAATCGGCGATTTCTTTATTACCGTCACGGGCTGTAAGGATGTTATAACCGAAAGCGCTATGCTCAACATGAAGGACGGCGCAATTCTTTGTAACGCGGGGCACTTTAACTGTGAAATAAACGTTTCCGACCTTGAACATAATGCTGTCGAGATTGCCGAAAAACGGAACAATATTACGGGCTACAGGATGCCGAACTCGCATTGGCTTAACCTTATCGCCGAGGGCAGGCTCGTTAACCTCGCCGCGGGCGACGGTCATCCCGCCGAAATTATGGATATGAGCTTTGCAATTCAGGCTCTTTCGGCAAAATATATCGCGCAAAACAGGGATAAGCTCAAGGTCGGCGTAAACGACGTGCCGCCCGAAATCGACTCTGAGGTCGCTAACCGCAAGCTCAAAGCGTGGGGAATAGAAATTGACGCCCTCACCGCTGAACAAGAGAAATATATAAACAGCTGGAATGTTTAATTTTTAATTTTTTCATTCGTAATTTCATAGAGATAATAAAGTAGGAATAATACCAACTGCACAAAACGGTTGATATTATTCCTGTTTTTATAATTTATTCTTTATAACCTGTTCGGCAGCAGTACCGACTGCTGCAAGTTTTGATATTTGTCTTTCGTTTAAGGCGAGGAGAGTTGAACAAAATATGCCTAAAGCTTGGTCTTTCGGTAAATTTTCACTTTTTTACCGTTGACGGGCGACAGCCCGTCTGCCGTCTCAAAAGCAAAAATTCATCCGAAATTCCTGCGCTTTAGGTGCTCAGCAGTTTAAAACGAGGAGATTTTCGTTAAAGCAAGGCATAAAATCGAAGCCATACTGTCGTATGGTGAGATTTTTAACGATGCTTTAGCGGAAATATACCGTTTTAAACCATATCGGGTTCAGCTCCCCTCGCCTTAACGTATCAATCGCAATTTTGAGCAATTCTTCAAAATTCATCATTCCACCTCTTTGCTGTATCTTTTTATAATCATCTATATTCGTATTCCTTAAATCAATTCCCTGTCTTAACTTCCGAAATTTGCCTGCCCGTTGCGTCAATACGGTAGCTGTCGTGATATATCAGCTCGCTGACCGTCACAAAAGAATAACCCTTTTCGCTCAGCTGCCGAAGCACCTCGCGAAGCGCGGGCGGGGTGTTTTTTACATCGTTGTGGAAAAGAATGATGTCTCCGCAGTCTGCCGCACCGACAACGCGGGAAACTATTTCCGACACTTCAAGCCCCTGCCAGTCGAGCGAGTCGACCGACCACTGAACCGTTGTCATATTCATCTCTTTCGCCGCCTTTTCGGACGTATTGGTGTAATCGCCCGACGGAGCGCGCAGAAGCGTCGGCGCTTTGCCCGCGGCAAGCTCAATCGCCTCGTTGCACAATAGTATATCCTCTTTTATCTGCTCTGAGCTTAATTTGCTGTACAGCGTGTGGTCGTTCGAATGGTTCGCTATCTCGTGACCCGCCGTGCTGAACGCTTTTACGCTGTCGGGGTATTTCCTCGCCCAGTCCCCGACGACAAAAAATGTCGCCTTCGCGTTGTATTCGTCCAAAATGCTTATAATTTCCGACGTATCGTCTGCGCCCCATGCCGCGTCAAATGTGATTGCCACCTTTTTTTCCTCGGTATCGACGCAGTAAATCGGAATAATTCTTTCAGCCTTTGCCGAAGCCGTTTCAGCTCCGTCAGAAAAAGTCGCCGAAACAACCGCCGCCGCGATTATTAAAAGCGAAAGAATTAAAATACTGCGCCCTTTTACCGTAATATACCTCAAAGCAACCCCTCCCGATGTAAGACTGTTAAGATTATATTTGGCGAAGCGGAATATTAGAAGCGGCAAGCCGAACACATCGGCAGACCCTCGAAATTATTACAAATTTATTAAAACATTACAAGGTATATTGCATTATTTGGTAGTGTGCGATATAATGTATTTATCAAAGCGATAATACTTATGAAAGGAGAGAGCCTATGAATACGCAATTTAAAAAGGGAGTGCTTGAGCTTTGCGTGCTGTCGCTGTTAAAGCAGGGCGACAAATACGGCTATGAGCTGGCGGATACCGTGGGAAAAAAGATTGACATTTCCGAAGGTACGATATATCCTTTGCTTAAACGGCTTCGTAACGACGGATATTTTGAAGTGTATCTCAAGGAGTCGTCTTCGGGCCCCGCGAGGAAGTATTACAGACTTACGGAAAAAGGCAGCAATATGCAGAAAACGCTTGAAGGCGAATGGAACGAATTTACCGATTGCGTTTCAACTTTTTTAGGAGGTGACGGGAAATGACAAAAACGGAATTTTTACAGGAATTATATAACCATCTTCAGACTCTCCCGAAAAACGAGAGAGATGAGATCATCCAAGACTTTGAAGAGCATTTCTCAGCGGGCGAGGAGAACGGAAAAACCGAGGAGCAGATTTGCGCGGAGCTTGGGAATCCTTACAATTGCGCTTTGCAGTATTTAAGACAGCCTGCGGGGAACACGCAGGGCAATACCTGCCGAAAGACGAACGAACCGCCCAAAGCTCCTTACGGAAATACTCAGCCGTATTCGCCGACGGGAAACGCCGCAGGCGTTGCGAACGACAACGAGCGGAGAAATAAATTTTTATGGGGGCTTCTCTTCGTTTTCTTCGTAATTTGCGCTGTCGGGGTTTATCCTGCTTCGGTGGGACTTATGATTTCGCCCGTTATTATAATAATCGGTATGTTTTTCGCATATTCGGCGGTACACTCAGCCGCTATGATAGGGCTTATGATTTCGGTTTCGGCGGCTCTGTTCGCGGCGGGACTTCTGGCGTTTCTTATTATGACCGTTCTGATTAAGCTCAGCTACCGTAAATCGGGTATTTAAGGAGGGAAAGTAATGAAAAAGGCTATTATTATAACCGCTGTTGTGCTGGCGGCGGCAATTGTTTCAACGGTTTGCTTCGGCGCGGCGTTCGGATACAGGGAATTGGATAAATACCGGGACGGCGGTCTGGAGGAATTTTTCGATAATGTGGAAAACGCGATTACCTACGACGACCTCGACGATATTAGGGAAATTGAAACTCCCGATAATTTGAGGGAAACAAGCGGAATGGATCTGTCGTCCGTTATGCAGGGGAAGGATACCCTGAAAATTCACGCGGACGCGGCGGAGGTTGAAATTACCAAATCGACCGACGGCACCGTCAGCGCCGATATGGATATTTATTCTTCAAGCAGCAAATATAATAAGGATAAGTATAATCTGACAAGCACCTCCGAATACGATATTTACCTTGAATGTAATTCGGAAATAAAAGCGAATTGCGTCGGCACGCTCAGGGTCGCTGTTCCCGACAGCATCAAGAACATTATTATAGACGTTGACGCGGGCGAGGTCGATATTAAAGGGCTTACGCTCGGCTATGCGGAAGTTAATATTTCGGCGGGCGACGCCGAAATAAAGAACCTGACGGCTGACGATATTAAGGTTACGGTGAACGCGGGCAGCTTCGACGCGGAGAACTGCAATGTAAAAAATGCCGAGATCGACATCAACATGGGCGACGCGGAGCTTTCGGACAGCTTTGTATATACAGAATCGCTCAGCATCGACGTTAATACGGGAAATGCGGAAATATCGCTTCCCCAATATTCGCAGGCGTTTTCGTTCAGCTACGATATTTCCATGGGAAATCTTGAAATTGACGATGAATATCGGAGCTACGGGATAGGCTCAAGCTCGTCGGGAGCAGTTTCTCAAAACGGAACGTTCGGACGCAATCCTCAGTCTGTGCCCGATGAAGAAGTAATCAAAATTGAAGTTACCGTTTCAATGGGCAATATAAAGCTTGACTGATTTAAAAAAAGCGGTAAAATAATAAAAAAAGCAAGGGAGTAAGGACTATGAACAAAAAACTTTATAAGAGCAATACGGATAAAATGCTCTGCGGGGTACTCGGCGGGCTTGCCGAATACCTTGGCGTGGATTCGACGATAGTAAGACTTGTGTTTGCAATTCTTTCGCTGTTTTCAGCAGGCTTTCCCGGTCTTATAATCTACATTATATGCGCGCTTGTAATTCCCCAAAAGCCCTATGATGTTGAACCCTAATCGATTTTTCGCCCGTAATACCCCGATTTCAACAGCGTAAATACGACGTTGTTTTCACCGCGCCGAGGATATAATTATTTTGTGTGATTTTAAGTCGCAGGAAGTAAAAATATCTTAAGGTGCGGTGATTTTTTTGAAATTGACATCGGCGTTAATGAGGACGGGCGAAAAGCTGAAAAATACAGCGGAAAACGATTATACATATTATTTTAAGCAGGCGGTATATCAGCTTGCGGTTTTCGCGGCGGGAGCGCTGGCCGCGTCAATAAACAGTTTGGGCGCGTTCTCGCCGTTCGGCGTCGCTTTTACGGCGGCGGCGCCGCAGAGATTTCTGATTTCATCGGGCTTGGGCGCAGCGGCGGGGTATATTCTGTCGCAGGACAGCGTTTCGGCGCTTCGGTATATAGCGGCGCTGGTTTCGGCGGCGGTGCTTTCAAGGTTGACGCAGGAGTTTGAAGGAATAAAAAAATTTAAGCTTCTGCCCTCGTGCATAGCTTTTCTTACAAGCTTTCTGACAAGCGCGGCCGTGCTTCTTGCAGGCCCGACGGCTATCAGGACGTTTTTCATCTATCTCGGAGAAGCCCTGTTATCGGCGGGGACGGCGTATTTCTTCAGCTCGGCGGCGGGCGCTGTTAAAAGCTGCAAGGAGGTTAAGGGGCTTTCGGTAAGGGATTTGTGCCCGATAATAATCACGGCGGAGCTTTTCCTGCTTTCGCTTTCGGGGATTTCCGTCTCGGGCGTTTCTTTTTCGAGAATTGCGGCGGTTATTATAATCCTTGCATTTTCATATATTTTTAAAGAAGCGGGCGGCGCGGTCGCGGGAACTGCGGCTTGGCTTGTCTTTTCAATGGACAAAGCCGTGGGCGCAATCGGTATGGCTTATGCCGCCGCAGGGCTTACGGCAGGAGTTTTTTCTTACGCAGGCAGGTTCGTTTCGGCGGGCGTTTTTCTTTTGGGCTTCGGCGCGGCGTTTTTATTCGGCGGCGGATCGGTTGACAAAATATGTATGCTTATCGAAGCGGGAGCGGCGGCGGCAATATTTATGTCCCTGCCTGAAAAATACATAAGGAAAGCCGAAAATCTTATTGTAAAAAAAGAACCAGAAATGACGGGCTTACAGCGTCAGGCGGTCAGAGAACGGCTTAAATCGGCGTCCTTTGCCGTGGGCGAGATGTCTCAGTCGGTCGCGGCGGCTTCGGGCGTATTAAAGCAGACGGGCGCGAACGATTTCCTGTTCGTTTACAACAATGTTAAGGACGCTGTCTGCGACGGGTGCAGGCTTGTTGACTTTTGCTGGAATAAAAATTTCAGAGACTGCAAAAATTCTTTTGACGTTATGAGCGATATTCTCAAAAACGACGGCATAGTTAACGGGGATAACGCTCCCAAGTATCTTAAAGGCTGCTGCGTGCGGCTCGGGGCGTTGATTGACGGATTCAACAAAAGCTATATAAATTACGCCGCCGCGCTTTCCTCAAACGATAAAATAGATAAAATACGCTTGCTTACGAACGAGCAGTTCGGAGGAATTTGCTCAATGCTTTCCGAGCTGTCGGAGGAGTTCGCGGACGGCGTGACCTTTGACGACAGGCGCGCGCAGAGAATAGACGAGACGCTTTTTAACGAGTTTTCGCTGAAGCCCGAATCCGTAGTCTGCCTGACGGATACGGACGGCAGACTTAAAATCGAAATAGGGTTTAAAGAAAAATTATCGAATATAAAGGAAAGCGAGCTTAAACAGTCCCTTGAAGAAATTTGCGGCAGGGCGCTCGGCTTTCCCGCCGTTGAAAGCCGTGATACGGGCGTGAGAGTATGCTTTTGCGAAAAGACGAAATACCGCGTCGCCGCCTCGGCAACGAGAATTTCCGCCGACAGGGAGGCTCTGTGCGGCGACAGCTACGAAAGCTTTTATGACGGCAGGGGCAATTATACGGTCGTTTTAAGCGACGGTATGGGAACGGGCATACGCGCGGCGGTCGATTCCTCGCTTGCCTCGGGGCTTACTTCAAGGCTCTTAAGAGTGGGCTTTTCATACGGCTCGGCGTTAAGGCTTGTAAATTCGGCGCTTATGCTGAAATCAAAGGACGAGTCGCTTGCGACGCTTGACGTTATGAGCATTGATTTATATAACGGAAACGTAAAATTTTATAAGGCGGGCGCCGCGCCCTCCTTTGTAAAAAGAAAGAGCAAAATAAGCGAAATAAAATGCGCGTCAATGCCCGTGGGCATTCTGAACGAAACGGATTTTGCCGAAGCCGAGGCAAGGCTTTCACGCAACGATTTAATAATAATGGCGTCCGACGGGGCGTTTGAATATTCGGGAGACGCGGTTAAAAACGGACTTGCGGTGACGCTTTCGGAAAGCACGGGCGAAATAACCGAAAGAATCGCCAAGAAAGCAAAGGATGAAAAAAAGAACAGCCGCTGTGACGATATTACGGTAATTGCGGTAAGACTTCTTTCAAACGACTGACAAATTTTATTTATCTATATATAGGGGTATTGAAAAAAATAAGGCACAATTTTTTTTGTAAAGCGATAATTTTTTTGATAAAAAAGTATTATTTCATTGACATTTTAGCAAAATTATTGTAAATTTGTATTATGTATTGATTAACATAATGAGTTAATCTACGTTCACAGTCAAGAAAGGGGACAATATAAGAATGGCAAAAAAAGAAAAAGTTGTCTTAACTCCCGAGGAGTTACAGGCAAAAAGGGAAAGAAAAACAGAAAAGCGTAAAATTTTCGGCGAAACCTTTGTTAAGGCTCTTGCTTTAATGCTTTCTGTCGTTCTTGTTTATTCTGTTGTTTACATAGCGTTCGGACCGGGTACAACAATTCAGACGGTCGTTCAGACCGCCGGCACATCGAGCAACACGACGGGCGGCACCTCGGGCGGAACGACGTCGGGCGGCACATCGTCGGACGGCACATCGTCGGACGGCACATCGTCGGACGGCACATCGGGCGATTCACAGGACAGCACACCCGCAACAGCCGCTGAAGAAGAAGCGGCGGCGGCAATCAACGCGGCTACCGCAAAGGCTGCAAGCGCAGGCTATGACTGGGCAAGAAAATGCGTAATCGAAGACGTTGACGTAGGCAACGCGACAAGCATACTTAACGGAATTATTCATTTGGTTGACGATAATGCCGACGTTACCTCGGTTGTAGGCAATTTCCTCGGCAGGGGCGATAAATCAAATACAATTGCAAAGGGCGCGGACGACGCGGCTAAAAAAGAAGCGATGGGCAACGTCAACTATGCCCTCAAGGCAACAAAGCTTCAGGCGAGCGACATTAAAAACCTGAGCGTCGACGGCAATACATACACCTTTACTCTTCCCGACGCTACGGACCCGCAGAAGGACGATTCAACGGCTCTCGCAAGACTTACAAACGACTTTATCACGCAGACGGAGGTTTCGGAAGGAATTGCGGACGCGCTCGGCAGTTTCGGCAGCAGGCTTTCGGTTAAGTCCTCGACGGTTGTATTCAAGGATATTAAGGTAACGGCTGTAATCAACAACGGCACTCTCGAAAGCTTTAAATACAGCTACTATATGGACGTACAGAAGCTTGAGCTTAGCGTTGCGACAGGTACGGGACACGGCACTGTTGAAGGCTCTTACAGCAACTTTGCATATTGATAAAGATTTGAGAGGGAACAGATATGTCAAAAAAAGTTAAAACAGAGTTAACTCCCGAGGAGTTAGCCGCGAAGAAAATCCGCAAATCAAACGGCTGGACCAGATTTTGGGCTATAGTTCTTGCTCTTGCGCTTACAGTCGGAGTTTTCAGCGTCGCAAAATCACAGGGCGCTAAGGTCGCGGCAAGCGATGAAGAGACTGTTTCAACAACAAGCGCCGGCGGCGGCAGCACCGAAAACAACAACAGTACTGACAGCGGCAATTCGGATTCGGTTCAGGTCAATTCCGACAACTCGTCCGACGGCTCGTCGAGCGATGTGCAGAGCAGCGATTCCACTGTAAACACGGATGAGATTGCGGCGGCAATCAACGCGGCAACCGCGAAAGCGGTAAACGAAAAAGCGGGCTACACATGGAAAAGAAGCGCTCAGTTTACAGAGGCTGTTGACGTAGGTACTGCGACAAGCATACTTAACGGAATCATTCAAGCTGTTGATGAAAATGCCAATCTTAATTCCGTTGTCGGCGGCTTCCTCGGCGTAGGAGATAAGGAAGCAACGATAGGCAAGGGCGAGGATGCGGCCGCCGTAATCGATTACCATGGCGATTCCTACAAGCTCAAAGCAACTCAGCTTAAGGGAAGCGACCTTCTTAACCTTCAGGTCAACGGCGATACATATACCTTTAATCTTGCGGACGTCAACACTCCCGCAAAGGACGGTTCAAGCTCGCTTTCAAGGCTTACCGACGACATAGTTGTAATAGACGAGGTGTCGGAGGAGGTTACCAACTATACAAGCGCTATTTCGGTCAACTCGCTTGAAGCAAATTACACGAACATAAAGGTTACCGTAGTTATTACCGACGGCAAGCTTGTAAGCCTTGCCTATGAGGATGACGCGGCGGCAAAGCTCGGTCTTAAGGCGGTAGTTTCCATTACCGGTACGGGCGCTATCCATACCTCGGCTCAATATACCGATTTCGTATATTGATAATTACCGACAGGCGATTTTCAGGAAAGGAAAGCAATATGGCTAAAAAAGAAAAGGTTCAGTTAACTCCCGAGGAGTTAGCCGCGAAGAAGCTTAAAAGAAAAAAGGGCTGGGCAAGGTTCTTTGCCGTTGTGCTTGCGGTTGCCATTACGGCGGTCGTTTATGTGCTCGGTAAGGGCGACGGTCCCAAAAAAGTTACGGTTGAGCCTGAGACAGTCATTGAGCAGGTTACCGTAAAGGTTACCGAAGCCACAACCACGCAGGCCGCGACAACCACGCAGGCCGCGACAACCACGCAGGCCGAGACAACCACGCAGGCTGCGACAACCGCGGCTTCGTCCGATGATGACAGCGACAGCGGTATTCTCGACACAATTATGGGGCTTTTCAGCGGTTTGGGCGACGTCGGCAGCATGGTCGACGGCAACAAAATCGCGGATACCATTGACAGCGCAGGCTCCTCCGCGCAGGATTTCTTCTACGGTATTGCCGATAAGATTGAGGAGTCGGACGGACTTCCCGACGACCTTTTGGGCAGCGTCACAGGTTCGTAAACGTAAATTTTATCAGATTATATTATTCCCTATAAAAATATCAGGCTGTCGCAGACAACGGTTTGCGGCAGCCTTTTTGCGTCTTTAAGGGGGAAAGTTTTACAGAAGGTCGGCGATTATTAAGCCTCCTTTGCACAAGGGGGAGGCGGTAAACGCTTTGTGTTTGACGCTGACGTTAATATCGCTTGGGGAGTACAAGCTGTCGGATAGATGAAAAACAGGCGTGTATTCACGCATTACAGACCCGCTTTGTGAAAAACCGACAATAAGCGCCGTATTATTTAGGCGAAAAAACTGTTGAAAAGCGTACACGGAATATAGTAAAATTAAACGAAAAGACATTCGCGGGGTAAATTATATGAAAAAGAAAATCACAGCGCTTGTACTCACGGTTATAATACTTGCCGTAAGCCTTTCGCCGACGCTTACGGCTTTTGCGTCCGCACGGGAAAAGGATTTTTGCGCGGGCTATTATCAGTATATTTATTCGGAGGACACGGGCTTCCCCGAAAACCGCATCTACGATATTGCCCAAAAGTCGGACGGGACGCTTTGCTTTGCAACGGCAAGCGGTCTTATTGAATATTCGGGTTTTTTCGACTATGAGGTTTTTAACAAGGAAACGGTTGAAGGGCAGGATTTTTCGACGGTACTGACTGTTTTTGTCGATTCAAAGGACAGAGTATGGCTTGGGACGAACAACGTGGGGCTTATCCGTAAGACGGGCGACAGCTTTAAGAGCTTCGATATGAGCTCGGGCGCGCCGTCAAACTCGGTGCGCGATATTGCGGAGGCGGCGGACGGCACAATAACGGTCGCGACGGCAAACGGGATATATTCCGTTGACGGCGAGGATAATATAACTGTGTTTGATAACGATTCGGGAGTTTCCACGCAGGGGTATCGGCTTATCAGGGATCTTTCCGCCGAGGACGCTTTTCTGTGCGTTACCAATACGGGCTTCGTGGCGAAAATCAGCGGTGAAAAAATCGTTGAAACGGTTGATTACAGTAATATTACAAAAAACATAATAAGGGATATAGATTATGTCGACTCCCGCACTTACAGGGTGGCAACGGACGCGGGAGAGGTAATTGAGGTCGTAAGCAACGGCGGCGACCGAACCTTCAGGACGATTGCACAAACGGGAAGTCCCGTTTATAAAACGGTCAGGGATTCAAACGGCTTGTGCTGGGTTATTTGCAGGAACGGCATAGGCTATATTGACGAGGCTTCAGCGTATCATTCGGTCGGGAACATACAGCTTGACGGGATTTCGTCGGTTGTCTGCGATTTTCAGGGGAATTACTGGTTTTCCACATACAACGGCGGAGCGGTCGAGCTTTGCCGCAGCTGCTTTACCGATGTTAACGACTGCTATTCGCTCGGCGACAGTAAGGTTAACTGCGCAATTAAATTTGACGGACTGCTTTATGCGGGAACGGAAAGCGGGCTTACGGTAATTGACGAGAACGCCGACGAGGTTATAACAAACAACCTTACCGAGCGTCTTAACGGTATAAATATCAATGCGATGGCCGTTCATTACGACGGGCGGCTTTTAATTGCGACTGCGGGCGAGGGCATCTTTTCTTACGACGGTAAGGGCGGCATCCGGCAGATCACCGCCGAGCAGGGCTTGATCGGCAACAGTGTGAACACGCTTGCGGTTATGTCCGACGGGGACATAATTGTCGGTTTTGACGACGGAATTACCATCCTTGAGGCTGAAAACACATCGAGAAGCTATAATGAGGAAAACGGAATCGCGGGAAAGGTGTTGTCCGTTATCAGCGTTCCGGAATTAAGCTTCTGTTTGGTCGGTACGGAATCCAACGGCGTTTATAAAATTGAAAAGGACGGCGGGGTCTATTCGTTCGGCGATATAACGAACGGCGTTACGGGCGGTATAAAGAGCATGCTTAAAAGCAGTGACGGCGAGGGGCTGTGGGTAAGCACGGGTCCCGATCTTTATTATGTTAAGTACGGCGAAGAACCGAAGGAGATAACAAAATTAAACATTCTGCACGAAATTGTGGACATGATGCTTGCCCCCGACGGCAATATGTGGATCATCGCCGAGAACAGGATTATAGTTACGACCGAAAAGGAGCTGCTTAACAGCGCAAAAACTTTTCAGTCGGTAAGCCTTGACAGCAGCTGCGGTCTTGTCAACGATATAGACAAGTATTCTTACAGTTATATTTCGCCTGACGGCATGCTTTATGTCTGCACCGACAAGGGGCTTTTGAGCATCGACACGGGCGGCTTTGAGGCCGAGCCTGACACAGCCGCGCCGAGGCTTAAAATCGACGGAATTTACGGCGATGACGCGGCACAGGATTTTACCGACACGCCTTTGGGCGAGGATACTCAGAAAATTACCGTCGGCGTTTCGGTTGTTTCCTTTCAGCCGTACAGCGGCTATAAATTAAGGTATACGCTTTCGGGCAGGGATAATCTTGAATATACCGAGGAGGTAAACGGCGGCAACAGCTTTGTTTATACCAATCCGTCGGGAGGCAGCTATGATTTAACGGTGAGCCTTATCGACAGCAAAACATACGAGGTGCTTGACGCCGTACAGGTAACGTTTTCAAAGGAGTATTCATACTTTGAGCAAAATATGTTTAAGGCGGCCGCCGTCTTTTTTGCGGGCTTTCTGATAATTGTTTCAGCTTATATGATTACCTTGTTAAGGTCGGTGCGCGAGCGCAAAAAGCGCACAAGGATTCAGGAGATAAGCGAGCAGACAATGCGCGCGTTTACAAAGGTTATTGACGCTAAAGACTCGTACACCAAAGGTCATTCCGAACGGGTCGCGAAATATTCGGTTGAGATCGCCAAGCGCCTGCGTATAAGCGACGAGCGCCTTGATAACATTTATTATGCGGCGCTTTTGCACGATATAGGCAAAATAGGAATACCTGACGGAATCCTTAAAAAGTCCGACAAGCTGACCCCCGAGGAATACGAGATAATTAAAACCCACACAACGCTGGGCGCGGAGATACTCAAAGATATGACGGCGGTTAAGAACATTCAGTTCGGCGCAAGAGATCATCACGAGAGGTATGACGGCAAGGGGTATCCGAGGGGAATCAAAGGCTCCGAAATCAGTCTCGAGGGCAAAATAATAGGCGCTGCGGACGCGTACGACGCCATGTCGACCGCAAGGGGCTATAACACGGCGTTTGACAAGGAGCATATCAAAAAAGAGGTTATGGAGCAGTCGGGCAAACAGTTTGACCCCGAGGTTGCCGAAATTCTGATTAAAATGATCGATGACGGATATTTTGACGGAAATACCGGCGGTACACAGGAAAATCAGGATAAAGAATAAGTAAAAACAAGCGGGAAACGGTTACTTGGCTTTATTCGCTTTGCGGCGAGCGGTATTGCCTTACGGCGGTGTCATTGCTTCGCAGTTTTATTGTGCTTCGCACAGTTTAAGAGGCGAATAAAATAAAACCGAAGCCGTAAGGCTTCAATAAAACTTTTGATTTATCAAAAATATCACTCTGTGCTTGTCACAGAATAAAACTTGAAAAAATCTATTGTTTTAATCATCACAAAAAATATAAAACCCATTATGACATCTTTCATTCTCGAAAGCGGCATAGCGGGTTTTATTTGTAATTTTAATATTTGCTTTAATCTAAAACAGCTTCAGCCTGACGGCGTGAATTTGAACCCGCCCAAAACGGGGTATTTTGCCGTTTTTCTTTTTTGTCTCAATTTAATTAACAACATTTTGCGGCTTGCCGTCAAAAAACGCTTTTACGTTTGCCTTTAGAATATCCATAAGCCTTGAACGGGTTTCATAGCCTGCCCACGCTATATGGGGCGTAATAATGCAGTTTTTCGCTGTCAGCAGCGGATTGTCGGGCTTTGGCGGTTCTGTGCTCAACACGTCGACCGCCGCGCCTGCTATTCTGCCCGAATTTAAGGCGTCGGCAAGCGCCCGCTCATCGACAACAGGCCCTCTTGAGGTATTTATTATATACGCCGCGGGCTTGCATTTTGAAATGAAATCGGCGTTTACCGTTCCCGTGGTTCTTTCCGTGAGCGGGCAGTGGAAGGTGATAATGTCCGACTGCTCGGCAAGCTCGGAGAGCGTAACCCATTTAAAGCTCTTACGGTGCGATTGGTCGGTTTCGTGACCCGAGCAGGCAAGAATATTCATTTTATACGCTTCGGCAATATCCGCAACCGCCTGACCGATTTTACCGAAGCCGACAATTCCGATCGTCTTGCCCTGAAGCTCCCAGAGGGGCTGTTTCCAATAGCAGAAATCGGGACAGGCGCACCATTCGCCGTTTTTAACGCTTCTGTCGTGCAAAGCCGCGCCGCAGGCAAATTCCGAAATAAATGCAAACACGAGCTGCGCGACAGCCGACGTTGAATAAGACGGGATGTTTGAAACGGGGATACCCCTTTCCCTTGCGTAAGCGCAGTCAACAACATTGTAGCCCGTTGAAAGCAGAGCGATAAATTTTACGTTCCGCATTTTTTCTATTGCTTCCCTCGGAAGCGGAGTTTTGTTGGTTATTACGACGTCCGCCGACGCGGTTCTCTCCTCAATTTTTTCTTTCGGCGTTCTGTCGTAAACCTTAAGCTCGCCGTACTGTTTAAGCCAATCCCATGATAAATCGCCCGGATTTGTGGTTATTGCGTCAAGTATAACGGTTTTTGGCATAATTTTACCTCCGTAATAATTATCAGGTTACTATTGTAGCATAAAACAGGCGGTAATAACACAAAAAAATAAAAATGAAAAATTCATAATTCGATTGACCTTGAGAGGAATATGTTATAAAATTAGAGTGCTGAATTACGGTCAAGAGAGGTGACGGCAGGTTGAAAAGGAAAACGGTAAACAGAAAAAAGCTGCTTAACTTTTTGGGAGTCTTTTTAATCGTTATCGCGATAGCGCTGCTTGCGCTGACACTTCTTATGCAGGTTCAGGAATTAGCCGTAAGATATGAGGAATTTTTGCAGATGCTCGCCGATTTTGAGGACGCTGTCGCGGCAATACCCAATAAAGGGCTTGTAATCATCGCAATTTTGCTTATTTATCTTGCAAAGGCAATAATACCTGTTCCGACCTCAGCGGTCTGCGTTATTGCGGGTATGGTTTTTGAAACGGTTTACGCGGTATTTATAAATATAGCGGGTTTTATAATTCTCATAACGATAAAATATTTTTGGGGCAAGCATTTAGGCGGGGGATTTGTACACAAATTCTTATACAGCTATGAAAACGTCAGGAAAATTATTCAGTCCGACACAAAGGCAAAGGGAGGTCTGCTTACAGGCTTCAGGCTTGTTCCCGTAGTACCTATTAACACCGTAAGTCAGCTTTACGGAGCTATGGAGTTTAATTATTATAAATATGTCGCGCTGTCGGTAATCGGCTTTTTGCCGAGGATCATTTCCTACAGTATGGTAGGACGTCATGTATATAATCCCTTTTCGTTGGCGTTTATGCTGCCGCTGGTAATTATTTTTGCCATTTCGGGGCTTGCGATGATAGGAATTAATTCGTTTATTGATTTTTACAACAGCGCCAAGGGCAAAGACGAGCAGAAAAAAGAAAAAGAAAAAGAAAATAAATAACCGAAAGGGTTGGGTAAAATGTCATTAACCAAACAGCTTAAAAGTGAAATTCGGGACGGCGCGTTTGACGAAAGATTTAAAAGGGTTTATGTTACCGAAGCGGAAGTAAAGGCACAGTATGAACGATTTTGTTCGCTTTGCGACGACTTTGACGAAAACTTTTCTCAGCAAGGCGAGCTTCATCTGTTTTCCGCGCCGGGAAGAACCGAGGTTTGCGGAAACCATACCGACCATAATCACGGCAAGGTGCTTGCGGCGGGCATTAACCTTGACGCAATCGCGCTTGCGTGTAAGAACGGCGACGGCACGGTAAGGGTTAAATCCAAGAACTATGCTATGGATACGGTCGACCTTTCCGATTTATCGGTGCATCCCGAGGAATCGGGACGTTCGCCCGCGCTTGTAAGAGGCGTTTGCAAGGGCTTTTTGAATTACGGCTATAAGATAGGCGGCTTAAACGCGGTTACCGCGTCTAAGGTGCTGTCGGGCTCGGGGCTTTCCTCCTCGGCCGCCTATGAGGTGCTTGTGGGCACTATGCTCAATTATCTTTATAACGACGGCAATGTTGACGCGGTTACGATTGCAAAAATCGCCCAGTACGCGGAAAACGAATATTTCGGCAAGCCATGCGGACTTATGGATCAGACCGCCTGCTCGGTGGGAAGCTTTGTTACGATTGATTTTAACGACCCGAAAGAGCCTGTCATCGAAGAAATTAAATTTGACTTTGCGTCGTGCGGACATTCGCTTTGCATAGTTGACACAAAGGGCAGTCACTCAAATCTTACGGACGAATACGCCGCTATACGAATTGAAATGGAAAGCGTGGCTCGGCAGTTCGGCAAATCCGTTTTAAGAGAGGTCGATGAGGAGGAATTTAAAAAAAATATTCCCGAGTTGAGGAAAGCCGTCGGCGACCGCGCGGTTTTAAGGGCAATTCATTTCTTTCAAGACAACAAAAGGGTGGAAAAAGAGGTTGAGGCTCTCAAAAATAATGATTTTGACACATTCAAGAGGTATACAATAGAGAGCGGAGAGTCATCATATATGTATAACCAGAATGTTTTTGCCGTAAAGCAGCCGGATATTCAGCCCGTTTCGATAGCCCTTGCGCTGTCGGAAAGCGTTTTAAAGGGCAGGGGAGCGTGGCGCGTCCACGGCGGCGGCTTTGCGGGGACTATTCAGGCTTTTGTACCCGATGAGCTTTTGGACGAGTACAAAAAGACTATGGAGGACGTTTTCGGCGAAGGCTCTTGCTATGTGCTTTCGATAAGACCTGTCGGCGGAACGGAAATCTGATTTTCGGAGGAGCTTTATGGATATACAAAGGGTTCTAAAGGATTTAACGGACGCAGACGGCGTTTCGGGCGCGGAACACAGTGCTGTCAAGGCGGCGGAAAAGTATTTGAGCCGCTACGGTGAAACGCGTACAGACGCTTTGGGAAGCCTTATATGCGAAATTGACGGCAAAGGATCGCACATCCTTCTTGACGCTCATATCGACCGCGTGGGTATGATCGTGACCTCGATTACCGAGGAGGGTTTCCTGCGTGTTGCCTCCTGCGGCGGAATCGACAACAGAACGCTCTGCGCCCAGCAGGTAACCGTTCACGGCAATCGGGACATAAACGGAGTTATAATAAGCACGCCCGTTCATCTTCAGAACGGTTCGGACGAAAGAAAGGCTATGGAAACCGACGAGGCGATTATTGACATAGGCATGAACTATGAAAAAGCCTGCGAAGCGGTAACGCCCGGCGACAGAGTCACCGTCTGTTCGGAGTTTATCCCTCTCGCGGGGGACAGGGTTTCCTGCCACGCCTTTGACGACAGGGCAGGCATGGCGGCAATTATTTACGCGCTTGATATTCTTAAAAATAAAGAGTGCGGCCGGAAAATAACGGTTTCGTTTTCCTCACTGGAGGAGACTACCGAGGGCGGCGCGGCTGCCGCCGCATTTAACGCCGAAGCTGATGAATTTATTGCGGTTGACGTAAGCTTTGCTTCTACGCCCGACAGCAAGGCATACGAATGCGGCGTATCGGGCAAAGGACCTATGATAGGCGTTGCGCCGTCGCTGAGCCTTGAGACTTCCGAAAAGCTTAAAATGCTTGCGGCGGAAAAGAACATCCCTTATCAGCTTGAAATTATGGGCGGCAAAACGGGCACTAACGCCGACGTTATGTCGGTTTCGGGCAAGGGTATGAAAAGCGGTCTTGTTTCGATCCCGCTTCGCTATATGCACACGGGCATTGAAGTAATAGCTTTAAGCGATGTCGAAAACACGGCTATGCTTATTGCCGATTATATTCTTGACGGAGGCGTCGACTATGCTTAAAGAGCTTTGCGGTTTAAACGGAATTTCGGGCAGGGAGGACGCCGTCAGGGAGTATATTATTTCAAGGCTGCCGAAGGAATGTAAATACAGGGTTGACAGCCTCGGAAATTTAATAGTTAGCAAAAAGGGGCTTTCAGCGCCTGAAAATAAGGTTATGCTGACCGCCCACATGGATGAGGTAGGATTTATAATAACCTACATTACGGACGATGGCTTTCTTAAATTTTCGTGCGTCGGCGGAATTGACGAGAGGGTCATTTTCGGCAGGGCTGTTACCGTCGGCGAAAACGGCGTCCACGGCGTTATCGGCTCAAAGGCGTTTCATCAGCTTACAAGCGACGAGCGTATGAAGGTGCCGAAAGCAGAGGATATGTATATTGACATCGGCGCAAAGGACAGAAAAGAAGCGGAAAAATATGTAAGTCTCGGCGACGGCGCTTATTTTTATTCGGAATACGTTGAATTCGGCGACGGATTTATCAAAGCGAAGGCTCTTGACGACAGGGCGGGATGTATGATGCTTATTGACATTGCAAATTCCGATTGCGCTTATGATTTGACACTGTGTTTTCTTGTGCAGGAGGAAATCGGCACAAGGGGCGCTTCAGCGGCGGCGTTTTCGGAAAAGCCCGATTACGCGATAGTGCTTGAAAGCACAACGGCTAACGACATTCCCGACGTTCCCGAGAACAAAAAGGTCTGTAAATTGGGCGGCGGCGCTGTTATAAGCTTTATGGACAGGGGCACGGTTTACAATACCGAGCTTTATAAAAAGGCGTTCCGCACAGCCAAGGAAAATAAAATTCCCGCTCAGACAAAGACCGCGGTTGCGGGCGGAAACGACGCGGCGGCTATACACAAATCGGGAGGCGGTGTTAAAGCGATCACGCTTTCCGTGCCGACAAGATATATTCATTCGCCCTCCTCGGTCGCAAAGGCGGAGGATATTAAAAGCGTTGAAAGACTTGCGGCGGCTCTTGCCGAGGAGCTTTGCAATGCTTAAAGGCATAGATAATTTATCCCCCGACACGGCAAAAAGTCTTTCGGACTTCTTCGGGTCGCGGCCGTCGGACAGGTTCGCGCTGTTTTCGCTTCTTGATTTTCAAGCGGTTGACGGCGCATGGGTCCAGACCGAAGGAAACGAGGTTACGGCGCTTATTGTTCAAAAGGAAATGAGCAAGGTTTACGTAACCGCAAACGGTAATGCCGATTTATACGGTATGGCGGATTTTATAAGACAGCTCGGCGGTATGGTGGTTCACTGTCCGTCCGAGCTTACCTCAAGGCTCGGCGTAACCGCATTTTCAAAGCTCAGCCTTATGGAACTTTCGGGAGGATGCGGCAGAACGGAAAAGACCGCGGATATAAGCCGAGATCCGAGAAAAGCATTTGAGCTTACGGCGCAGAAAAGGCTTAACGCGTTAAAATACAGCCTTTCGGAAAAGGATTTAAAAAAATACGGCGAAAAGGCATATCGGGAATGGCTTAAAAGAATTAAAAGAGGAGTGGACGGCGGCTTCACCTCGGTAACGGCTGTCAAAGCGGGCGAAAATTCGGTTTTGTGCGCCGCCGTTTCGGACAGGCTTAACGAGACGGTGCTTCTGCGTGAAATTGCCGAGGACGCCGACTTCGGCAAAACAGGATATTTTTCCGACTGCGTTAAAGCGATATGCGGCGAGCTTAGCGGTAAAGGCGAGAAAATTCTTGTCGCCTGCGGCGATATTAAAACTGAAAATTTTTATAAAAAAATAGGCTTTGAAAGAAAGGACTATTTGGATCTGGGAATAGTTGAATTATGAAGGAATGCTTTGAATTTTCAAAAATGACCGAGGAAGCGTCAAAAAAGGCGCTCGTTAAAGCGGAAAAGATGTTTGCCGATATTGAAAAAACGGGCGAATACAATATGAAAAAGGTTCTTTCCGCTTTTATAGAGAACAGGGTTGACGAAGCCGACTTTAACACCACAACGGGCTACGGCTACGGCGACAGGGGCAGGGATAAGGCGGACAGGCTTACGGCTTGTATTTTCGGCTGTGAGGACGCTGTAATCAGGGCAGGCTCGCTCGCGTGCGGAACACACACCCTCGGCGTAGCGCTTTTCGGTGTGTTAAGACCGAACGACACAATGCTGAGCGTTACGGGTCTGCCGTACGATACAATTCATCCCGTTATCGGAATTAACGGCGAAAAGGGCAACGGGTCTTTAAAGGATTTCGGCGTTAACTACAGACAGGTGGATTTGACCGAGAACGATGAATTAAATTGGGACGAAATAGAAAAAGAAGCGGCGAAGCCCGACGTCAGGATGGTTTATATTCAGCGTTCAAGGGGCTATTCGTTAAGGCACAGCTTATCCGTCAGTGAAATTGAAAGGGTATGCGAGACTGTTCACAGGGTCAATAAAAACGCGGTCGTTACGGTCGATAACTGCTACGGCGAATTTGTCGAGGAAAAAGAGCCTACCGAGGTCGGCGCCGATTTAATGGCGGGCTCGCTTATAAAGAACGCGGGCGGAGGAATTGCTCCGTCGGGCGGTTACATAGCCGGCAGAAAGGATTTGGTTGAGCTTTGCTCATACAGAATGACCGTACCCGGCTTGGGCAGAGAGGTCGGCGCAACGCTCGGTCAGACAAAAAATATCTATTACGGGCTTTTCAACGCTCCCATAGTTGTTAAAGAGGCGCTTAAAACCGCTGTATTCGCGGCGGCGCTGTTTGAGGAGCTCGGCTTTGAGGTTACGCCGAAATCCAACGAAAAAAGGCACGATATAATTCAGGCTGTATGCTTGCAGAATGAAGAAAGGCTTATCGCCTTCTGCCAAGGTATGCAGAAGGGCGCTCCCGTCGATTCTTATGTAACGCCTATGCCGTGGGATATGCCCGGCTACGACAGCAAGGTTATTATGTCGGCGGGCGCTTTTACATCGGGCTCGTCCATTGAGCTTTCGGCTGACGCTCCGCTGAGAGAACCCTATGCCGTTTGGATGCAGGGCGGTCTTAATTTTTACAGCGGCAAGTCAGGCGTTATGCTTGCGGCTGAGGAAATTATAAGGAGGAAGCTTTTATGAAGCTAAGGCATTTGAAAAGCGGAACGGACGTAAGGGGTATCGCTGTTAACCCGTCCGCGCCCGACGAGATAGATTTAACCGATGAAGCGGTCAGAAGAACAGCCGCCGCTTTCATTATGTTTCTTTCCGCAAAGACGGGAAAGGATAAGGATGAATTAACCGTTGCCGTCGGGCATGATTCGAGAATTACCGCAGAAAGAATAAAAGCCGCCGTTATAGGCATACTTCTTTCAATGGGCGTAAGCGGTAAGGACTGCGGGCTTTGTTCAACCCCCGCAATGTTTATGACCACAAAGCTTGCAGACTGCGACGGCGCCGTTCAGATTACGGCAAGCCATCACCCGTGGGACAGAAACGGGCTTAAATTCTTTACCGAGGGCGGAGGTCTTTCGGGCGCGGAAATAGAGAAAATACTTGAGGTTGCCGAAGAAAACGAGGCTATACAGTACGATACCTCAAGGCAGGCGCAGAAAATTGATTTTATGTCGGTCTACTGCGAGCATCTTAAAGGTATGATTAAGCGGGGCGTTAATTCCGAAACGGATTACGATAAACCGCTTGACGGGCTTAAAATTGTAGTTGACGCGGGCAACGGCGCGGGCGGATTTTATGCCGACAGGGTTTTAGAGCCGCTCGGCGCGGACACCGAGGGAAGCCGTTTTCTTGAACCCGACGGAATGTTCCCCAATCACGTTCCGAACCCCGAAAACGAGGAGGCTATGCAGTCTGTCAGGGACGCGGTTCTCATTTCGGGCGCGGATTTGGGCGTTATTTTCGATACGGACGTCGACAGGGGAGCGTGCGTAAGCTCCGACGGCAAGGAAATTAACCGCAACAGACTTGTAGCTCTGGCGGCGGCAATCGCTCTTGAAAACAATCCGGGCGGTACGGTGGTTACGGATTCGGTGACCTCCGCAGGGCTTACGGAGTTTATAGAAAACGAACTCGGCGGTAAGCACAGAAGATTTAAACGAGGCTACAAAAACGTCATTGACGAGAGCATAAGGCTCTGCTCAGAGGGCGAAAACTCTCCGCTTGCAATCGAAACCTCGGGACATGCGGCCTTCAGCGAGAATTATTTCCTCGACGACGGAGCGTATTTGGTTACGAAAATCATTATTAAAGCCGCCGAGCTTAAAAAGCGGGGCAGGACTCTTGACAGCCTTATAGAAAACCTTAAAGAGCCCGCCGAGGAGGCGGAAATAAGGCTTAAAATTTCGGCGGAAGATTTTAAAGCCTACGGCGAAAATGTTATGAGCAAAATTGAAAAGGGAGCTATACTCAAAGAGAATTGGACTGTCGCTCCCGACAGCTGTGAGGGTGTTAAAATAATTATTAGGGATGAAGAAACCGACGGCTTTTTCATTATGAGGATGAGCGTTCACGACCCCGTTATGCCGATAAATATCGAAAGCGAGCTTGCGGGCGGCGTTAAAAAAATCGCCCGTATGCTCTCAGAGGAGCTTAAATTTTACGATGGGCTTGATTTATCGCCATTTTCCGATTTTTGACGGCAGAATTAAAGGCGCAGAGACGGAATATCGGACGGACAAGAAAAATAAACTATTGACAAAGCGCAAATTATTCTTAAAATGTATTTATACAACCGGCGGAAAATTTATTAAAAGGAGAGCCACTTATGGTATTTGAGAAAGTCAGAGAAATTATCTGCGATCAGTTTGAAATCGAGGAGTCTGAGGTTACCCGTGAAACGACTGTATACGACCTTGATGCGGACAGTCTTGACCTTATCGACCTTGTTATGAGCTTTGAGGACGAATTTAAGGTTGAGATTCCCGATGACGTTATAGAAGGAATTAAAACGGTCGACGATATTGTTAAATATATAGAAGAAAACTGAAAATAAAGGTGTTTGAGAATGGCAGAACAGAAAAAAATGGTTGACGAAATTACGTCGATGGACGAGGATTTCGCCAAATGGTACACGGATGTGTGCAGAAAAGCGGAGCTTATTGAGTACACAAGCGTTAAGGGATGTATGGTCATAAGACCTTACGGGTACGCCATATGGGAAAATATACAGAAGAATATGGACGAACGCTTTAAGGCTCTCGGTCATGAAAACGTATGTATGCCTATGTTTATTCCCGAAAGCCTGCTTAATAAGGAAAAGGATCACGTTGAAGGGTTCGCGCCCGAGGTAGCGTGGGTTACATACGGCGGCAACGAAAAGCTTGAAGAAAGACTCTGCGTGCGCCCGACCTCCGAGACGCTCTTCTGCGAGCATTACAAGGCGATCGTTCACTCTTACCGCGATTTGCCGAAGCTTTATAACCAGTGGGTGTCGGTAGTCCGCTGGGAAAAGACCACAAGACCGTTTTTGCGTTCAAGAGAATTTCTTTGGCAGGAAGGGCATACGATCCATGCGACCGCCGAGGAAGCTAAAGAAGAAACAATACGTATGCTCAATGTCTATGCGGATTTCTGTGAGGAAGTGCTTGCAATACCCGTAATCAAGGGCGTTAAAACCGAAAAGGAAAGATTTGCGGGCGCTGAGGACACCTATACCATAGAGGCGCTTATGCATGACGGCAAGGCGCTCCAGAGCGGCACGTCCCACTATTTCGGCGACGGCTTCGCAAAAGCGTTTGACATTCAGTATACAGATAAGGATAACACCTTGAAATATCCGTTCCAGACCTCGTGGGGAACTACCACAAGGCTTATAGGCGCGGTTATTATGACGCACGGCGATGATAACGGCTTGGTTCTTCCGCCGAAAATCGCGCCCGTTCAGGTGATTGTTCTGCCGATTGCACAGCATAAGGCGGGCGTTCTCGAAAAGGCTCGGGAGATTACCGAAAGGCTCTCAAGGGTATGCCGCGTTAAGAGCGACGTTTCGGATAACTCACCCGGCTGGAAATTTGCCGAATACGAGATGAAGGGCGTTCCGTTAAGGCTTGAAATCGGGCCTAAGGATATAGAAAAGAATCAGTGCGTACTTGTCCGCCGCGACAGCAGGGAAAAATACTTTGTATCGCTTGATGAGATTGAAACGAAGGTCCCCGAGCTTTTGCAGTCGGTTCACGACAGCCTTTACGAAAACGCGCTTGAAAGGCGAAGCGATATGACCTACACTGCAAAAACGCTTGACGAGTTAAAGGAAATTGCCGACAGTAAACCGGGCTTTATCAAGGCTATGTGGTGCGGCGACAGGGAATGTGAGGACAGGCTCAAGGAATACGCGGGCGTTACCTCGCGGTGTATCCCGTTCGAGCAGGAAGAAATTTCCGACAAATGCGTTTGCTGCGGCAAGAGCGCGAAGCATATGCTCTATTGGGGTAAAGCATATTAAAAAAGTGCGGATGCGCCGAAAGACGCATCCGCATTTATTATCGGTAAATTTTAAGCGGAAATTTACCTATGTATACCGCGCAGATATTGACGCAGACGGTAAGGCATATTGTGTCGGGCTTCTCTCGTCTTATGCGCCGAAACCGTGCGACAAAATAAGAGAAGCGGCTTAAAAATCGGCAATTGCCCGAAGTTACTGCCGAACACAGCTTGCGTTCTTTTCGGACGCTTTATCATAAAGCTCAAACAATTCGTCCAAACGGCTGTAATTTTCTTTTTGAATAAGCGTTCTCTTTGCGTCAAGGTACGGCTGAGCAACACGATAATAAACTGTATTTTTATCTGTTTCGGATTTTATCGAGCTTTCAATTTCTTTCTTTCGGGCGTTAAGTCCCTTTAGGTCGTTCTTCAAAAGGGACGCTTTTTCTTTGTCTTTATTTTCCTTAGCCTGCTTCAGCTCCCCGAGGATGGAGCGGCGTTTGTTTTCAAGCTCATCCTCCGACTTGAAAAGCTCCTCTAAAACCGAACTGTCAAATTCCTCGATACCGTTCGGAAAATGCTTTTTATAAGTTTTTCTTGCCGTTTTCATTTTGCTTGCTTGCATTAACATATTCCTGCGATAATTTATTTCAAGCTGACTGCTTTTCGGAAGCTCTCTTATCTCTTTTTTTGAAGGCAGATCAATGTCAAGGAAGCCGTTGAGCCCCGCGCCGTAAATTTTTTCGGCATAGTTTACTTCCGCAAGCCCCGTTTTACTTTCAAACCGTCTCAGCTCCTCGGTAACGATTTTTGAAATTTCAAGCTTTTCGTTATCTTGGGCAATCTTTTTTCTGAGAGCCTTCGCTTCTTTTCTTTTCAGTCCGTTAAAATCGGCGCCGCTTATGCTTCGGGGCTCTTTCCCTTCAAATTCTTCGGCTTCCTTTATTATTTCAACAACCTCTTTAAGCTTATTGCCGTCGACAATATTATTGCCGTAATCTTCAAACATTGCTCTTATTTTAAGAACGCTTACCATGGCCTTTTGCTTTGTTTCGGTTAAATCGTAAAAGAAAAACGGAATTGCATTAAGTAAAGCTCCCGCCACCGAGGCGATTATAAGCACGCTGCTGATATGAATGAAGTATTCCTGATTATACAGCACATCGTAAACATTGCTGCCGTCATATCCGAGCGATAATGCCACGGCTTTATTCAAGCCTGCTTTTTCATAAATCGCGGGCAAAACAGAGCTTGTAGCAAGCGTGATTACTGTGCCGATCAGCGCCACGGTTGCAAACATCCCGTCAATTCTCTCGCCGGTGATATATTGCTGATAATCGCGAATATCCGCGTTTATGCCGACAATGAGAAGGTTGCTGACGCTTGTAAAAAACTGATTGGCAAATATTATAAATACAAAAAGCCATACAAAACCCGACCTTCCCGTTTGTTTTACAACGGGAAGCATTAAAATAATGAATAAAACATTAAGCAAATTCGATACGACGAGTACGTTCCTTTTCCCGAATCTTCTTATAAAAAACGGGGCGAAAAGCATTGACCACAACGACGCGTTGCCCGTTATCGCGACAATAACGGAATACTGCCCCGGCGAGCAGACCTGCTGATAGTTATACATCCAACCGAGAATTGAATTCATAGACGTTTCAAGAAAGCCGAGCCAGCCCGCAAGCGATATAACCCAGAAATACTTGTTTTGAGCAACGGATCTCAACGCGTCCGAAAATTTTACCCGAATAATGTGAGTTTTTGCCTGTACAATTTTTTCTTCGTTATTAACATATATGAGAATCGACACAGACACGCCCACAATAAGCATTACGGGAAACAGCACCCTGAAAACCCTTATATCATAAAGAGTGTTTTCGCCTGTTATCGCCTTAGCGATAAGCGGCATAAAAACACCCGCTACCGACGGAGAAAGATTTTCAACAACCGAGCGAACAGACTGAACATCCGAGCGCTCTATTGTATTCGGCGAAAGAACATTGATAATGCTTTGATATGCGTCATAGTAGAAATTATAAAAGAACTGGAAGCCTATATTGTACATCAGAACGGTAAAGCATTTCCAAAAAAGGCTCATACTGTCGTACGGCATTAACACAAAGCCTATACCGAGTATCGCCGTGGGAATGCCCATTGAAAGAATGTACGGACGGTACTTGCCCTTCATACTGCGCGAATTGTCGATCATCCTCGCGCGTATCGCGGTAAGCGGTACAGAAGAAGCTATGCTGAGCAAGTAGAGAATATAAAGCGCCGACGGCTCTATTCCTATGGTGTTGCCTATAAGCGTATTGCCGACGGAAATTACCATCTGATTAACGCACCAGTACACGAGCTTTACGCCGAAGCCCCCGACCGAAAGAGAAAGTATTTCCTTATAATTTATGTATCTGCCCTCGGGCGGAGTGTTCCAATAGCGCTTTACCGAAGAAAGCATATTTTTTATTTTATCCATAACCTTACCTCTGATATCAAATTTGTTTGCTTAACGATTCAAAATACTTTTTCATTAGGAATACCCAATCGGTCTGGACTATATCGAAATTCTTTTCGGCAAACCAGCCCCAGCCGTAATGAGCGTCTTCGGTTACGGCAATATCGTCGGTATGACCGCCCGATAAAACATCCCTGTAATCATATACAATTGCATTACCCCATATTTTGAGGTTGTTTTTATGAAGGTAAGCTATAAATTCATCGCTTGCAATTTCAGCGCTGTCATCGGTAAAGCAAACCTCCGCGCCGATTAAATTCAGCCGTTTGCTTTTAAAAAGCTCGTCGAAACCGTCTCTGCTTTTTAAAATCGGCATAAACGGCAAATCGGGCGCTATCTCGGCGCAGGCGTCCAATCGCCTTTTATTTACGGAGGTCTTGATTATAACCTGATCCTGCATATTATGCCTTCCGACGCAGGCGGCGATTTGCTTGGGGGCAGTCCAAAACTTGTCGATATTCACAATACATTTATCTTTAAGGAGCTCAAGAGCGTCGTCAAGAGACAATATCTTTTCCTGTGTTTTGGTCTTGTCCGCATTCAGCAGCCGTTTTTTTCTTATTTGATAAGACGGCACGAGCCCTAAAAACACGGGATTTCGCAAATATGCAAATTCCTTGCCCGGATGAAAAACGAAAAGCTTTTTGTCTGACGAAACAGATACGTCAAGCTCTATTATATCCGCGCCTTGATTTAACGCCGCTTTAAACGCGGCTTCGCTGTTGCATGGGATATTTCCCCCCGAGCTGCCCCTGTGCGCTGCAATTAACGGGATGACGATAGTAATCACTTCCTATATTGTTTATAAGCCCATTATATACCAAGCAATAGGCGTTTTCAACAAAATTTTACGCATATACAGCCTATGCGCAGTTAAAAAATATAATTTGATTTAAAAAATCGACTCCTTTTAATTCCCTCAGTCACTTTGTGACAGTTCCCTTTGAGAGAGCGGAAAAGGTTTGATTGAAAACACTCTTCTTGCCTTAACCTGTGCGCGGATGTTGACACAAGCTGACTTTTATGGTATATTTGAACTCGGCTTTTAATGCGATTTGATCATACTTTGCGACTGTAAATTTATTGTGTTAAGAGGTTATTATGACTAAAAATAAAATTACTGCTTTAATATGTTTATCGGCGCTTATTATCGGTATCGCGCTGGGCGTTTGGCTGCCGAGCAGGCAAAATCTCAATGCGAAGTCCGCCGGCAGCAGTAGCGTGTCGGTCGAAAGCGACGGAATTGAATTTGTCAGCGGGGACGGTACCTGCAAAATCATAATACCCTTTTCGGGCGAATATGTCAGTCATCTTAAAATATGCGGCGAGACGGGAAGCCTGCCGACAGAGGCGAGCGTAGCTTCGGCGGAAAGCCGACAGGCTCTTGACACGGCTGAGGCTGAGACAATAACGCTCGAAAAGCTCGGCGACGACCTATACCTTACCTTAAATGAGAATATATCGTTTATTTCGATTGAATTTGCCGTAAACGACGTTCCCGAAATAAGCTCGGTCGTTTTTAACCCTACAAATTTAATTTTCGACTTCCCAAGCGTGTTTATTTGGGGCTTCGGGCTGATGCTTATCGCAGGCGTTCTTGCGTTTGCCGTATTGCTGCGAGGCTCTTATAAAGCATATATCACCGTTTTCGGAAAATACCGCTACCTTGTGGCAAATCTGATTTCAAGGGACTTAAAGGTCAAGTACAGACGCAGTGCGCTGGGCTTTTTGTGGAGCATCTTAAATCCGCTTTTAATGGCGCTTGTTATCAATGCGGTATTTCAAAACCTGTTCAGATTTGATATTGAGTATTTTATCGTATACTATCTGACGGGTTCGCTTCTTTTCAATTTTATGACGGAGGCTACAACAAACTCGCTCACCTCTGTTATTTACGCTTCGTCGCTGATTAAAAAGGTCTATATTCCCAAATATATTTTCCCGCTTGAAAAATGTATGTTCGCTTTTGTAAATATGCTTTTCTCATCATTTGCGGTCATTATAGTTATAATTATTAAGCGTATGCCCGTTCATCTGACAATTCTGATGTTTTTCTTCCCGATGATATGCGTGCTTATTTTCAGTCTCGGGCTGAGCCTGATACTCGCATCCGTTAACGTATTTTTCAGGGATATAGGACATCTCTACACCGTTTGGACCGTAGCATGGATGTACCTTACGCCTATCATCTACCCTGCAAGCATACTTCCCAATTCGATAGCGAAAATTATGCAGCTAAATCCGATGTATTACTATGTTACCTATTTCAGGGACGTTGTTATGTACGGCACGCTGCCAAGTCTTGCAACACATTTGATTTGCATTATTTATGCGTTTATCTTCCTTGCTTTGGGTCTGTTGATATTTAAGAAGCAGCAGGATAAATTCATTCTCTATATCTAAGGAGGAAGCTATGCCGAGCGTTATCAATGTCAACGACGTGACCATGCGCTTCAATATGTCAAAGGAACGCGTTGACAGCATTAAAGAATACTTTATAAAGCTTTCCAAGCATCAACTGAAATTTGAGGAGTTTATCGCGCTTGACCACATCAGCCTGAGCATTGAAAAGGGCGACGTGGTCGGTATTGTAGGGCTTAACGGCTCGGGCAAAAGCACGCTGTTAAAGGTCATTTCCGGTATTCTGCGCCCGTCAAGCGGCTCTGCCGCCGTGCAAGGCACAATCTCGCCGCTTATTGAGCTTGGCGCTGGCTTTGACTTTGACCTTACCGCAAGGGAGAATGTTTTTTTGAACGGCTCGGTCCTCGGGTTCTCAAAGCAGACAATGGCTGAGAAAATGGACGAGATCATCGACTTTGCGGAGCTTCGTGAGTTTATGGACGTCGCGATCAAAAATTTCAGCTCCGGTATGGTTGCGCGGCTCGGCTTCTCCATAGCGACTATCACCCGTCCCGACATACTTATTGTCGACGAAATTCTCGCGGTCGGGGATTTTCTCTTTCAGCAAAAGTGCGAACGGCGTATTGCCGAAATGATGAGCGGCGGCACGACCGTCCTTATAGTGTCGCACACCATCGAGCAGATCGAGCGGCTTTGCAACCGCGTCATATGGCTGGAAAAAGGCAGGATTAAAATGGACGGTCCCACCAAGGAAGTATGCGAAATATATAAAACAACGGCGCGGGGTGACGGATGATGAAGGCTTCAACAACAAAAAAATACAATCTCGCTTTATTCGGCACGTTTGATTTGGAAAACTTCGGCGACATACTGTTCCCGAACGTTTTTGAGAAAAATATCGGCGACCGCCTCAAAATCGACAACCTTGTTCTTTTCTCCCCGATGGGAGGGAAAAAGCCTTTCGAGGAGGACAGGGATGTTTACGCTGTTTCGGATTTTGACAGGTTAAATGAGAAGTATCGCTTTGACGCCGTTATAGTCGGCGGCGGGGATTTGCTTCGGCTCGACGGCACGGTCGTTTATAATGACAGCTACAGAGCTGACAATCCCGCGCTTGACTTTTTCGTAATGCCGTCCGTTTACGCGCAAAAATATAATATTCCCTTAATATACAACGCGCCCGGCGCACCCTTTGAATTTAATGACGCGCAAAAAACGCTTGCCGGAGGAATAGCCGATACCGTTTCGTACTTTTCGGTGCGCGACTCACGCTCCGAACGGTTTTTCAAAAGCTGCGACGGCACGCTTGACATAACCGTAGCGCCCGACAGCGTTATAAGCATTGCCTCGCTCTATTCGTTTGACGAGCTGAAACCGAGATTTAACGGATTTGCGGCCGACTACTCCCTTAAAGAGGATAAATACATTGTATTTCAATGCGTTTCCGCAGTCTTTAAGGAAAATGAGGACGTTATAGCGGGTCAGCTTGACGCAATCGCCGAAAAGTCGGGCTGCGACGTCGTTTTTATGCCCATTACCTATGTGCATAACGACGGTGAAGTTATGGAAAGCATATTCGGCAAAATGAAATCCCCGGCCAAGAAATTTGTTAACGAGCATCTTTCTCCTTTTGAGATGTGCGCCCTGCTTTCAAGAAGTAAGGGATATATCGGCTCGAGCCTTCACGGGGGCATAGTAAGTCTTGCGTACAAAAGAAGCGCAACGGCGCTGAATCTGTTCGGTCTTTCAAAGCTGACGGGCATTTATCAGGATTTCGGTCTTTCAAAAAACGTCGCCGTTCGCGCGGAGGATATTGCCGACGTCTTCTTTGATTCGCGAGCCCTCTCGGATGAGGAGCTCGGCGGGCTTATTAAATCGGTGGGCGCGCACTTTGACAAAATAGCCTCGTGCATTGAAAGCGGCGAAACAAAGCCCGCAACTCTGCTTGGCAGTATTATTACCGATTATTACAAGCTGCTTGCCGTTAACGCTCTCAACCTGCATACCCCGAGCTGTACCGTTTACTTCGGACGAGGTGGCGCTTTCAGCGAATTTAACAAAGTCACGCTTGCCGCGAATAAAATAAGCGGAAGAAAATTCGAGATAGAGTTTGACGTGCCCGAAGACGCCGACTCGCTTCGGTTTGACCCCGACGAGGGATACCCGTGCATTGTAAGACATCCGTATATTGAGACGGACTGTGCAGTTACGGAATTGCAGTGTATCAACGGAATTGACTGCAAGGATATGTATTTCTTTAATACGACCGATCCGCAGTTCTTTTCCGAGATAGGCGCGAAAGGCAGATTAAAAATCGCCTTCGAGTATATACCCGTTGTCAGCAGTGAATACATAAGCGCTTTTTCCTCAATGAGTAAGGAGCTTGAAGCCCGTCAGAGCGATTTTGACGCGCATACGCGCCATGAGGAAAAAATACGCAAGCTTGAAAATGAGAATAAAGAGCTCAGCGGAGCAGTCGCCGAAAAAAACCAAAAGATCGACGAGCTTCACAGCGAAATACGCAAGCTTGAAAATGAGAATAAAAAGCTCAGCGGAGCAGTAGCCGAAAAAAGCCAAAAAATCGACGAGCTTCACAGCGATATACAGGAGCTCAGAACCTCCTTCTGCTGGAGAATTACCGCGCCGATAAGGGCGGTTTCCGATTTCAGGCTCAAATGCATTAAGGGCTTTTATTATCTCAGGCGAAACGGCGTTAAGGCCACCCTCAGAAGGCTCATGGGCGGCGCCGAGCCCGTTAGGGAAAGCTCCGACGGCTTGGACGTCTATAACAAAATCCCCGATTCCTTACGGGAAAAGCAGGAAAAGCGGGTCTTTAAAAAGAATATTAAATTCAGCGTTATTGTTCCACTCTACAACACGCCTCAAATACTGCTTCGCGAGATGATAGAATCGGTTGAAGCGCAGACTTATAAAAACTGGGAGCTGTGCCTTGCGGACGGAAGCGACGGCAGTCACGGCGACGTTGAGGCAACCGTTAAGAAATACGCCGATAAGGACGGCAGAATTATTTACAAGCGTCTTTCAGAAAACCTCGGTATTTCCGAGAACACCAACGCCTGCATCGGGATGGCGACGGGTGATTATATCGCGCTGTTTGACCATGACGATCTGCTGCACCCCTGCGCCCTGTATGAGTACATGAAGGTAATTACCGAGCGCGACGCAGACTTTATTTATTGCGATGAGGATAAGTTTGAGAAGCTGGGCAAGGGCTTTTACGACGCTCATTACAAGCCTGATTTTGCAATCGACAATCTGCGCGCAAACAACTACATCTGCCACTTTACCGTCTTTGACAGAAAGCTTCTTGACATTGTGGGCGGTTTCAGAAAGGAATTTGACGGCTCGCAGGATCACGATATGATACTCCGCTTAACCGAGCAGGCTAAGTCAATAGTCCATGTTCCCAAGGTGCTTTACCATTGGCGGATAAGCGACGTTTCCGTTGCGTCCGACCCGTACGCGAAGCCGTACACAATAACCGCCGGCATAAACGCGGTATCGGAGCATCTACAGCGCGTAGGTCTTTCCGGTACGGTTGAAAGCACAAAGGTGCATCCCAATATTTACCGCATTAAATATGATATAATTGATAATCCGAAGGTTTCCGTCCTCATTCCCAACTACAACCATGTGGCGGAATTATCGACCTGCATCAACTCTATTCTTGAAAAATCGACCTATGATAATTATGAGATTATAATAATTGAAAATAACAGCGACAGCGAAACCTTCGACTATTACAATACCCTGAAAGACAATCCCAAAATCAAGGTTGTCGTTTACAACGCGGAGGGCGGATTTAATTACTCCGCCATAAACAATTACGGCGCTGAGTTTGCGACGGGCGAGCATATATTGCTTTTAAACAACGATGTGGAGGTTATTGCCCCCGAGTGGATAGAAGAGATGCTTATGTTCTCGCAGAGAAGCGACGTCGGCGCGGTCGGCGCTAAGCTTTACTATCCCGATGACACAATTCAGCATGCGGGCGTTATTTTGGGGCTTCTTAAATTAGCGGGACACGCTTTCAGGGGAATGCCTCGGGAATATGCCGGATATTTCGGCAGGGCAAGCTTCCAGCAGGACCTGACCGCCTGCACAGCCGCTTGCCTTATGCTTCCCAAGCGCGTTTTCGACGAGGTCGGCGGTTTTGACGAAAAATTCGCCGTAGCCTTTAACGATATTGATCTTTGCATGAAAATACGCAGTAAAGGCTATAATATTGTATTTACCCCCTTTGCGGAGCTGTACCATTACGAATCAAAATCGCGCGGAATTGAGGATACCCCCGAAAAGGTTAAGAGATTCCAAGGCGAGATTCAAAGATTTTACGACAAATGGCAGCCTGAGCTTGACGCGGGCGACCCGTATTATAATCCCAACCTGACGCTCGACAGAGAAGATTTTTCACAGAAGTGACGGCGGTATACGGATTTTCGGCAATTTGTTAACAAACGGTTTATTGACAAGCCGCCGCCGAAATTCTATAATCGACTAAAGCATTATCCATAACGGAGGACGATAAAATGCAGAAAAAAATAATTGCAGCCTGCTGTTTAACGGTTGCGGTGACGCTTATTTTCACGGCGTGCGGGAATAAGTATCAAATGATAGAAACAAACGGCGTTTTGCACCCTGTGGTTACCGACGCCGAGGGCAACACCGAGGTCAACGAGGACGGGCAGATTGCCGTCTACGTTACCGATTCGAGCGGCGACGTCGTCACCAATTCGGACGGAAGCGTGCAGAAGAACTACGTCGATTTTCCGGACGTTATAGTTGACGGCAATTCGGTTGAAACCTTGGATTATAAATTCACGATGCCGTCCGATTTTGAACCGAACGATATGGGCGTTTTCTATAAAAAGGGGACTGACAGCAACTGCTCCGCCAAAGTGGTTTTCGTGCAGACTGCGGACGCCGATTCGGGCGAAACGGCTGAAACGGTTTTTAATGAGAATGCCGCGCTCAATGAGGAGTATATTGAACAGGTAAAGGCGACCTATCCCGACGCGGTAATGAACGTCGAGCAGGGCGCGCTTGCCGACGGCACGCAGTATTACGCAGCGGAATACATTATAAAAGATGAAACCGGCGCGGTGATTCATTATGCGTATTCGGCGTATTTCGGCGTCGGCGACAGCGTTTACCTTGCGAATTACGTCTGCATAAACGGCATAGGCTATGACGAATCGTTTGATTTCAGAACGGTGGTTGAAAACGACATAGTAATTAAATGATTAAATGATTTTATGCTTTGAGCGATGACGGCGGGATTTTTTCGCCGTCTTTTTCGTTCCGTCGGGCGGAACACAATAAATTGGGGAACTGAAAAATATACACAGCAACATTTTGTGGGTGAGCGAAAATAATCGACATATTTTTATGAATATGTTCAATTTTTTGCCGAAAATGTTCAAAACTCTGTTTAAAAATCAGACAAAGAAAAAAATTAACAATTTATTCATAATTTTTATTGATAAATTGCCCAAAAACGGGGATTTTATTTGTTCAACTCATAAAAAGTGCGAACAAATTGCAAATAATCTATTGACTTTTTAAAATCAAAATCATATAATTTGATTAACCATAGGAATGGTGTTATGGGGCGTGGTGTCCGCAAAAACGGGCGTCAATCGCCTCTGGCGTGTTCGGGCAATGCCCGTAAATCGGCACGGGGCGGTGTCTCAACCCGTTCTTGATACACATCCTTTGGTAATATGCTCGGGTGTGTATCATCCGCATCCTGTCATTTTTTGGCGTAGGTGCGACGGGTTCAACCGAGTTTACTTCAACGGCGTTTGCACGGGGCGGTTTCTTATTTTATAAGGAAGGGTCAGCCGCTCGGCATACGCAGTTCACACCCTACGTTCTTTATATTTCGGTTTTACTGAAAAAAAGGGCGCAGTGGGTTTCTAAATGGTGAAAAGGAATACAGAAAAAATATTTAAGAAAGGAGAATTTCACCAATATGAAAAAATCAACTAAATTGTTAAGTGTTATCTTAGCAATTGTTATGATTTTCTCAACGATGTCGGTTATGGCTTCCGCAACCGAGCTTTCATACAAGCAGTCGTCCGATCTTACGGCTCTTGACGCATATGACGGCTACGGCAGGGTAACAAGGCTTACCACTGATGAGCGTCTTTCCATACTTCTTGACTATGTCGACATAGCGCTTGCGGGTCTTAACATCAACATGGGAACTGTTGTTGACACGATGGGGCTTACGGTCACTATCGACCTCAGAAGCGTTTCCGCGCTTTGCACGTCGTTTGACTCGTTTAAGTCCACTATGTCTTCCACTACCTGGAAAATTGCCTCGGCTATTGTTGACTTGGGTCTTCTTGAAGACCTCTCGTTTGACAACTGGCAGTCGGGCATGTCACGTTCGGCTACCGACGACGGCACTATTGTTTCCGAGCTTCTTGAGTTCCTTAAAGATAACTCAAGCGCGATCGGCAGCATATTCTCAAGCGGTATTGACCTCGGTCTTGTCGAGAGTATTGCAAGTCTTGATTTCGACTCAATCAACAAAATCGTTAAGGATATTCCCGGCCTCATAAAGGGCTTGATTTTCCCGTTGTTTGAGAGAAAAGACGACACTCAGAGCATGGTAGCCACGCTTGCAAGCACGACGGGCAACGGCGGAATCGAGAGCGTTCTCAATACGTTTGTTCAGGGTCTTTTCTCAAAGGCTCAGAGTACCACGACCTATAAAGAGGACGCGCAGGGCGCCTGCATAAGCAACCATACGCTTCCGTCTAAAGATGACGCTTTGCGCTATGCGTACGAAGAGGGCACGAACGATGCGGGCGAAAAAATCATCACCTGCTATGTTTGGGATTCCACCAGCAGCCAGTACCTTCCCGAGAGCGAAGTATTCGTCCGTCAGGAAGAATATGAAGGCTCGGGCGAGTACATCTTCGTCAAGGCTAAGTCGGGCGAAACGCTGAAGTATTATGAAGACGGCAGCTATTGGCTTCCCTCTTATGCTGAGGATATCGCCGCAGGAAACGTTAGCAACGTCAACCTTCTGAGCGACAGCGCGGTGGATATTCTTTACAGACTTATCCCCTACGTGTTTGAAGAAATGGCTCCGGTGGTTCTTAACGGCTCTGTTAAGAAGCTCCTCGGCGGCTGGTTCGGCATAGATTATACTCATGTCGGCGACGTCGTTAACAACGCATATGTTGCGTTGGCGGGCTGTGAGGACGCGATTCCCGCGGCAGACCTTGCAAACAAGTTCTTCACGCAGTCTCAGGGCGATTATCTCTGGGAATGGTCGGATTACGCTGTTATCAACGGTACGCACTATTATCGCTATGAAGATAAAATCTTTGTCGGGGACACTTCGGGCGCTAATCCTTATGTTGACATAATCAACTGGGGTTATACTATCGCGGATAATTTCCTTGACGAGTTCCTTCCCGCTTCAACAAGCGAGCCTATACTTAAATCGGTCAACAATTTCATTGTAAAGGCCGCTAAAACGGTTCTTTCGTCGACAATTCTTGACAAAGTAACGCTCACTACGGGCGGCAACGAATACCTTGTTGATAACGTAAAAGCTCTCGCGCAGGCTATAGTTTCCTACAGCCCCGAAACGGTTTTGGGCAGTAACTACGCGGATGACGGCTATTATGACCTTATGATGAGCAGTGACAATCAAACTGTTCTCTCGGGTATTGCCGCAAAGGTCGTAAGCCTTGTAATGCCTCAGATGATTCTTCCGTCTGCGGCTTCGCTTGATGGGCAGTCGGTAGGCGGTGTTCTCGCGGCGGTTGTAAGCGAGCTTGCAACTCAGCTTGTTCCGAACATCAACTATGACGCGCTTATTTACAGCGATTACAACACCAAGACCCTTCTTTCGGGCAAAGACAACAGCTATTGGCTTGACGTCTGCCTTACAATCGGTACGGATATAGGTATTAAATACCTTACCGCTCTTTCCGATATGGGCGAGGATTCCTCTGCTTGGTCGAGCGGCATGGAGTGGAGCGATTCAAGAACCTACACCACCTCTGATGTTGCTTCTGTAACTACTGCGGATGTTAAGCTTTGGGAAGCGAGAGTTGACTATATCATCGACTGGGCGCTTACCACAAGTCAGGAATTTTCTTGGAATTTCGAGACGCTTCTTGACACGACGGGTCTTACGGTTGATCTTGCAACGGTTCAGGATCCTTGGGTCAAGCTCGGCAAGATTCTTAAAGATCTTCTCCCCGTTGAGGACATCTTTAATTTGACTTACTCGGATGATTGGCTTGAAACGCTTTTGAGGACGGA
>CAZLCG010000005.1:0-74786 GCA_964557975.1 uncultured Eubacteriales bacterium | reverse complement strand
CATTACCAACGGCGAGGTTTTCTAATTTTGTAACACATCATTGACAAACCTACAAAAAAATATGTTTTATTTATTGACTAATTTGTTAAATTGCTTTAGTATAAAGAAAAAAATAAGGCGGTGCTGTCTTATGAGAATAGATTTTGAAAAAGCGGCGGAATTGCAGACCTTAAAGGGCTTCGGAACATCATCGTGCTGGTGGAGCCAGAACGTTTCCGATAAGGACACGGCGCAGGAGCTTGCAAATCTGCTTTATACAAAGGACGGGCTTGACCTTAATATATACCGTTACAATATCGGCGGAGGGTACGACAAAAACAATTTCCGCGTTACCGTTCCGTGGCGCAAGACCGAAAGCCTTTATACCTTCGACGCCGAAAAGGAAACGGGCAAATACGATTTTACGCTTGACAAAAATGCCCGTGATTTTATGAAGCTTTGCTGCTCAAAGGGCAATATCGACACGGTTATTCTGTTCGCGAACTCCCCTCACTGGTCGCATACGTCGTCGGGGCAGGCGTCGGGAAGCCTTTTATACCGCACCTGTAACATACCCAAATCCAACTATCATAAGTTCATCGATTACATTCTCACAATAACCGAATTTTTTATAAACGACGGCGTCCCCGTAAAATACATAAGCCCGATAAACGAGCCTCAGTGGAAATGGGGCGGAAGCTACGTCTGGCAGGACGGCTGCCATTACGAAACCGAGGAGCTTGCCGAAATCTACCGTATGTTTTCAAAAGAGATTGACAGAAGGCATATTCCGGTTAAGCTTTACGCGCCCGAAAGCGGCGAAATGGGCGGTCTTACGAAGGAATACCTTGACATGCTGACCGGCGACGGCGTAATTATGAAAAATCTCGGTGTTTTTGCGTATCATTCTTACCATGCGGACAACAGCCCCGAAGCAAGAATTGAATTTAAAGAAAGCATAGTTAAAAACAGCAAAAATCTCAGAGTGGATATGAGCGAATGGTGCGAGCTTCCCTGCAATAACCACACAAAATCAATTAAATCCGCGCAGATAATCGCAAGGATTATCGGTCAGGATTTAATTTTGGGCGGCGCGGAAAGCTGGACGGGCTGGGTTGCGGTAAACCAAACGTTAATAAAAGAGGACGGCTTTGACTATTCCGACGGGCTTATTTCCGCAAACGTCGACTTTTCAAAATGGTATATCGCAAAAAGGTATTACGGCTTGGCGCACTTCTCAAAATTCGTTCCGAAAGGCTCTGTCTGCTTAGATTTGGGGTTTTTGCCCGACAGCGAAAACAGCTTTAATGTTTTCGCCTTCAGAACACCCGAAAACAGCGCGGTGCTTGTAGCGGTAAATGAAAGCGGGCGGGATAAGGAAATATCCTTTGCGGGCGGCTTCAAAAACGAAGCAATATATATAACCGACCGTGAACGAAACCTTGAGGAAAGCTATGCGGGAGATTTTAAAGACGGCGTAACCGTTCCGCGCGGCTGCGTTATGACGGTCGTATTAAAGTAATATATCGGCAAAAAAATATCCGAGATTCGCGAAAAAACGTGAGCCTCGGATTTTTTTAAAAGAAAAGACGTGTATCCGCAGGGGCTTTCCCTTAAAACAATACGCGCAGTAAGCCTTGCCGAGAAGCCGGAGCTACAGGCTGCAAATATATTCCATACCCTTTTTGTAGCCCTCGAAGCCCAGCCCTATAAAATGTTCCCCGCACGCTAAGCCCGCATAGGAGACGCGGCGAAATTCCTCACGCTCGTTAACGTCTGAAATGTGAATTTCCGCCGCAGGCAGCTTTACCGATTTGAGCGCGTCAAGGATTGCAACGCTTGTGTGGGTATAGGCGGCAGGGTTTATAACTATTCCGTCAAAGCGTCCGAGCGCGGACTGAATTTTATCGACTATCGCGCCCTCATGGTTTGACTGGAAGCACTCTGCTTCACAGCCAAGCTCCTTTGCCCAGCCGTTTATCATTTCCATTAAATCGTTATATGTGTTTTTACCGTATATGTCAGGCTCTCTTATACCGAGCATATTTATATTGGGTCCGTTTATTATAAGTATTTTTTTCATTTTTTAAGCACCTCTTCTATTCTTTCGGCAACCTCGTTTACCGTGCCGTTGCCGTCAACCTCAAAGTCGCAGAACCGTCTGTATAGCGGCAAACGTATTTTGAGCATTTCCGATAAATCGTTTTTTTTCGAAAGCGGTCTGCCGTCCCGCGGCAAAACGCTTATATCCCTGTTTATAAACACCGTAACGGAGTTTTGACGGACGGGGTAATAATTTTCGGGACGGGTAACTATGCCGCCGCCCGTAGCGATTATTTTACCGCTTTTTTTACATTCGTTTTTTAGAATTTCTGTTTCGATTTTTCTGAAGCCCTCTTCTCCGGCTTCTTTAAAAATATCGGGGATCGCCTTATTTTCGGTATGCGTTATTACGCTGTCGGTGTCAATTAACTCTCTGCCGAGGACTTCGCTCAATTTTTGCCCTATTGAGCTTTTTCCGCAGCCGGGCATTCCGATAAGCACAAGATTTTTCATACCGAATGAAAGAGCGTTGAAAATCTCCCGCGTTTTTGTGTCGGGTATATTGCTCTGAAACCATATTTCGCTTGATTTTTCAGCCTGAGCCACAAGCATAAGAAGTCCCGAAAATGCGGGAATACCAAGCTCCTCGGCGTCTAAAACGAGCTTTGTTTTCTGCGGATTGTAAATTATGTCAAATACTGCGCTTAAATGTGTAAAGTCGGTCAGCTTTACAGGAGAAACAAGGTTGTTCGGATACATCCCGACAGGCGTCGTATTCACTATTATATCCGCGTCGGCGTGATTCCCGATATTTTCATAGTTATTTTCACCGCTTCGGGAAATATTTATGATTTTCCCCGCGCCGAGGTCGTGAAGAACCGCTTTAACCGAAAGAGAAGCCCCGCCCGTACCGAGAACGAGAACTTTTTTACCCGCGATTTTGATTTTACTGCTTTTGACGAGATACATAAAGCCGTCATAATCGGTGTTGTCGCCAAACAGAGCTCCGTCCGAGCGTCTTTTCAACGTGTTTACGCTTCCGATTTTTTTTGCGTTGTCGGAGATTACGTCAAGATACGGCATAACCTCCTTTTTGTAGGGGATGGTGACATTAAGCCCCTGCCATTCGCCGCGCTTCATAAAATCGGGCAGATTTTGCCTTTCAACCTCAAAAAGACCGTATTCGTAATTCCCGAGCATAGCGTGAATTTGCGGGGAGTAGCTGTGACCTAATTTTTCTCCTAAAAGTCCGTACATAATTTCATCCTTTAAGCTGTTTACTTATCCGCAGTAACGGCGGTGCATTTCTTTATAAAATTATTTACCCTGTCCATAAAGCCGTCGGGGTCAGTGAAATACGCGCCTGCATGGGCGGCGCCTTTAACTATAAACAATTCCTTTTCGGTTGTGCAGGCTTCAAAGCATTCCTTACCCATTTGACACGGCACGAAGGTATCGCTGTCACCGTGAATAAACAGCATCGGAACGCGCGCTTTTGCTACCTCTTTTCTTGAATCGGACGACCTAAAATCATATTTTGCAAAAAGCTTTGCGTAAAGCTCAAGGATGTTGACAAGCGGAAACGACGGTATGCGGGCAACCGAGCGAAGCACGAACGAAACCTCCTCCCAAACGGTTGTAAAGCCGCAATCGTCAATAATGCCCTTTACATTCGGAGTAAGGTCATGCGACGACGCCTGCATAACGGTTGCGCCGCCCATTGACGTACCCTCTATAATTATTTTGCCGTTCGGGTAAACGCTGTTAATATATTCAACATATTTGATAATATCGTCCTTTTCAAGAACGCCGAAGCCTATATATCTGCCTCCGCTTTCGGCGGCGTGGCGCAAATTTGCGATAAACACATTATATCCCGCGTTAAGGTAGGCAAGCCCCTTTGAGCTGTAATCGCCGTAGCCGTCGGAATTGTAGCCGTGAATACAAAGCACGGTAACGTCGGTTTTAACGGGATTTTTATAAAAGTATGAAACAAGCTTTACCCCGTCGTCAGCGGTGACGGTAACGGTATCATACGGCAGACTTTTAAGAATTTCCATATTTTTTATATTGAAATTTGCCAAATCGGGGAAATTGTCACCCATAAGCTTATTTGGTTTAATCTCCTTTGAAGCAGGCGGTTTTACAAGCATCATGTGAATTGCAACGGCGCATACCGCGAACAAAATAACCGTAATTGCCGCTAAAACGACTGTGACGCTCAGCAATATATTAAGCCCTGATGAAAGTGATGAAAACATAACTACCTCCGTATTTCAGGCGTTGACCTCATTAGCTTCGCTTTCCGAATTGTGCCGCTCGGAAAGCTCCTTTTCAACCTGTTCTTTCTGTGCTTTTGAATATCTTATGCACAAAAAGGGAATCAGGTAAAGAATTGAACCGAGAGCGGGCAGAAGCATAAACAACGGCCATTGGGCTTTATAGAAAATCTGCGTCTGACCTTCAAGCCCCAAATCCGCATTGTAGCCGAGACCGCTTAAAACAAGCCCGCTGAATATCAGCTTTATGGCGTCCGTCAGCTTATTGGTAAGGTTCTGAAGTGAATTTGTTATACCCTCGGTGCGTTTGCCTGTTTTCCATTCGGTGTAATCGACCGAATCGCATAAAATCGAACGCTGGGCAATTCCTATCATATTGGACGGTATTGAAGATATGGAAATGACAGCAATTACGGCAATCATTTTCGGTAAAGTGTCAAAGCCGATAAAGAAGGCAATAACCCTGAAAACGGCATTCATAACCTGCGCGGTCACAATAACGTTTCTCATACCGCCGAGCTTATCCGAAAGCTTAACGGCAAAAAATATGCTTACGGCGGAAAGGATGCTTACAAGATACCCGTAAACGGTTTGAACGGTTGTGCCGCTTAATTCGTGACCGCCTACGGTAAGGCTTACACAGTATTTGAAAAAATATATCCACGGAATTGCGCCGTTTAAGAAATTAAGAATTTGCGCGAGCAAAAGCAGAATAAGTATTTTATTGTAGCGGAGAACCGCAAGATCCTGCCAAAAGGACTGCTTTTCGGGCGCGGTAAACGCTACTCTTTCTTTAGTTTTATAGGCGAGAATTGACAAAAGCTCGCCGCCCAGCCCGAAGAAAAGCCCGAATATCAGAAACAGGGTCTTTTCACTCATACCGACAGCCTCTCTTGCGCTCATTATCAGCGGCACAAGCCCAACGACTCCCGATGCCGCGCCTACGCCGATGTTGAGCCACTGAGATACCCTTGAACGCTCGTGAGAATACGGGGAGATAAGCGACATCATACCCCACAGGGCAACGTCCTGAAACGAATATGTAAAATCCCACGCAATATAAACGCAAAGCAGAATTACAAGCGACAGAGTTTCGCTTACGTTAAAATCGACAAACATCAGCGCCGTTAAAACTCCGATCGCAATAGGAAGCTTGCCGAGATAAGGATGCAGCTTGCTGCCGTTCGCGCACTTTCTGCGGTCAATTACAGTGCCGACTATCGGGTCGTTCAGAGCGTCCCAAATTCTCGTAAAGCCCGTCAAAAATCCGACCTTTTTAGCGCCGATTTTAAGCACGTCGGTGCAAAAATAAAAAAGCCACTGTGAAACTATGCCGTAGGTGAGGTTCTGCCCTGCAAGAGCTGCGGAATATGCCAAAAGCTCACGGTTAGGGACATATCCCTCCTCAGCCTCCTTACTGAAGGGATTCCACAGCTTTGAATTTCGTCTTTTCTTTTCCATAATTTAAATCCATCCCCTTATGAATAATAACGGACAGGAAAGTTTTATCTTGTTTTTTATTATAATATAAAATTTCTGTTTTGAATAGGCTTTTATAATTTTTTTTGACTTGATTTTATCTAACGCTGACGGCGGTTTTATAATGGACATAGAAGTTTCGGGTTTATATCTCCCTGAAGCGCTTAAAGTTAAGCAAAAATTAAAAAAGACAAAAACAAATTGTATGCAAGTTTAATTAAAAGAAAATGTTCTGTTTTATTGGGACGGGTGCCGATTGCTTTTAAGAAGCGGTATAATTTGATGCCGGTGCACTGAATAATGAAGCAACGCTCCTTATTACTGATTCCAATGCAAAAACGATACAGTGTAAAATTACAAGTGCAACCAAATTCTAATCTGTATTGCAATAATTCTACAATTAATAAAAAATAAGTTGTTATTTTTTTATGCATATGTTATAATATAACAAACATAATTGGAGGTTGATTAAAATGATTTTATAAATTGTCTGTAAATATCTGCTTTAACAGGGCTACTTGGTTTTTATTCATTAACGGAGGGTATTTTATGAAAGGTTATTGTGTAAAAAAAGAATTTGCGTTTTAATTTTTGTCATTATTTTGTTGTCTTCATTTGATATGAATGTATTTGCTTTGAGAGACATTGACAATGAGTTAATAAATATCGGTATTCCTGAGGAGTATATACAATCGCTCTCATATGACGCAAAATCAGATTTGTATAACGTTCTGTTGGGATATACGCTTCAATCTGTCGATGTTGAAACCGTATATCTTAACGAGCAGCCTACAACTCGGGGATCGATTTCCTCAAGCACGCTTCAATTGAAAGCCCTTTCAGGGACAATTTGCCGAAAAAATACAAACATTGTAACCGGCGTTTTGGTGACCTTGACTTGGGACTGGGCATATAATCGACCGTATATAAGAAGAACCGACTCTATTTCCGTAAATTGGGATCAAACATTATTTTATTGTGGCGAAGATTCGTTTTATGCAAGAGATTTAGCAAAAGATATTGACGATGATGACTGGACGACAATGAGAGAGTATGTGTCTCCGGCAACAAGCAGTCAAGGGGGAATAGGATTTTATACCGTTTTAAACGGCTCCGCTAATTATGTAAGCGGTAGTTGTTTATTGATTCTAACCCCGACAGGAAGCCTTGTTACCGGCGACGATTACGGAACAAGCATAAATGTTAATTATGTCCATAACAGAAAATTAACTAATTCTGCAATCGGTTTTTCTGTACTCAACGGTACGGTAAATATTGATGTCAGCGGCTCGTTTTATGATGAAGCTTCTGCGACAACAAGTGTGAGGTTCTCGAAATAATGGATGGAATTAAACTTTTACTTAAACAAATAGTTCTGGCACTTTTCGGAATAGCTCTGCTGTTATTCGGAATTATGTTTGCGAATTTTCAAAACGATTATCTTGCATTACTGTTTTCCGTAGTCGGGTTAATCGTGTGCTTAGGGGCGCTTTTAAAGGCGTATTCCGACGCAGTACAATAGGGCAAAAAGATGCTTCGGGCAAGAAAGTCCGAAGCATCTTTTTGTTGATTCTTATTTTTTCTTTTTGCCGAAGAAGGAATGTTTTTCTTCTTCTCCGTTACCTAAGTGGTCGCCGCTTCCGCCAAGCTCGTTTTGAAGCTGACGGACAAGCTCCTTCTGCTTTTCGTTAAGGTTTTTGGGCACGTCGACGATTACTCTTACAAGCTCGTCGCCCTTTCCTCGGTTATTGAGCGTTTGAATACCCTTGCCGCGAAGCTTGAAAACATCGCCCGACTGCGTGCCGGCGGGAACGTTATATTTAACCTTGCCCTCAAGCGTAGGCACCTGAAGCTCACAGCCGAGCACAGCCTCAGGATATGTTATGTGCATCTCAACCCATACATTATAGCCGTCGCGTTCAAAGAACGGGTGGGGTCTTACGTTGACCACAACGCGCAAATCGCCCGCGGGGCCGCCGTTAACGCCCTTGTTACCCTGCCCTCGCGCGTTTATTACCTGACGGTCGTCAATACCTGCGGGAATACTGATTTCAATGGTTGACGGCTTTCTTATTCTGCCGACGCCTCGGCATTTTTTACACGGATTGTCGATTACCGTTCCTCTGCCGTTGCAGCGCGAGCAGGTTTTCTGCGTTTGAATGACGCCGAACGGCGTCCTCTGCTGAGCGGTTACCTTGCCCTTGCCGTTACATTCGGGACAGGTTTTTGCGCTTGTTCCCGGTGCGGCGCCGCTGCCGTGACATTCATCGCAGACATCGATTTTTGTTGTTTCAACGGTGCGTTTACAGCCCTTTGCCGCTTCTTCAAACGAGATTGTAACACTCGCCTGAGTGTCACTGCCTCTTTGCGGCGCATTCGGATTTTGACCGCCTCCGAAGCCCCCGAAGCCTCCGCCGAACATACTGCCCAATATATCGCCGAGATCAAAATCAAAGCCCTGACCGTTAAAGCCTCCGTAACCGCCCTGACCCGCGCCGTACGTCGGGTCAACGCCCGCATGACCGAAACGGTCGTATTTTGCTTTTTTATCCGCGTCTGACAGGACCTCATACGCCTCGTTAGCCTCCTTGAATTTTTCCTCGGCTTCCTTGTCGCCCGGATGTAAATCGGGATGGTATTTTTTTGCGGTCTGTCGGTACGCTTTTTTTATCTCGTCCTCGGTGGCGTTTCTGTCAACGCCGAGAACCTCGTAATAATCTCGTTTTTCTGCCATTTAAGTACCCCTTATAAGGTATTTGAGTTAAGGCGGGAGGGTATTCTCCCGCCTGCGATATTAAATAATTATTTGTTGCCGTCTTCAACATCGGTATAATCGGCCTCGTAGTAGCCGTCGTCGCCCTTACCGCCTGTTCCCTGATTCGGGTCGCCGCCCTGAGCCTGATTTGCGGCTGCCGCCTGCTTATAGATTTCCTCCGATATCTTGTAGAAAGCCTGTGTAAGCTCGTCTTTCTTCGCCTTAATATCATCGGCATTATCGCCCTTGAGAGCTTCTTTAAGAGCGTCAATTTTGGGTTGGATTGCCGATTTGTCGCTTTCGGAAATCTTGTCGGCGTTATCGGTCAAGATCTTTTCGCTCTGATAAACCATCTGTTCAGCCTCATTACGCGCGTCAACGGCTTCCTTCTGCTTCTTATCCTGTTCGGCAAACTGCTCGGCTTCTTTAACAGCCTTATCAATATCCTCTTTTGACATATTTGTGGAGGATGTAATTGAAATCGACTGCTCCTTCTGCGTGCCTAAATCCTTTGCCGAAACGTGAACGATGCCGTTTGCGTCAATATCGAACGTAACTTCGATTTGAGGTACGCCTCTGGGAGCGGGCATAATGCCGTCAAGATGGAACACGCCGAGAGTTTTGTTATCCTTTGCGAACTCTCTTTCGCCCTGAAGAACGTGAACCTCAACAGAGGTCTGATTGTCAGCGGCGGTCGAGAATATCTGACTCTTTTTAGTCGGAATAGTTGTGTTTCTCTCAATAATTTTGGTGTTTACTCCGCCCATGGTTTCAATACCGAGCGAAAGAGGAGTAACATCAAGAAGCAAAATGCCTTCAACGTCGCCGCCGAGGACGCCGCCCTGAATTGCCGCGCCTACCGCAACGCATTCGTCGGGGTTAATGCCCTTAAACGGCTCTTTGCCTGTGAACGATTTAATAGCGTCCTGAACGGCGGGGATTCTTGAAGAACCGCCGACCATAAGGATTTTGTTAAGCTCCGAGGCTTTAAGCCCCGAGTCCGAAAGAGCCTGACGCACGGGACCCATGGTTGCCTCAACAAGGTCTGCGGTCATTTCATTGAATTTTGCTCTTGTCAGGGTTGTTTCAAGGTGCTTGGGGCCTGCCGCGTCCGCAGTAATAAACGGGAGCGAGATATTTGAGGATGTTACGCCCGAAAGCTCAATCTTAGCCTTTTCAGCCGCCTCCTTGAGCCTCTGCATAGCCATCTTGTCGTTTCTCAAATCAATGCCCTGTTCTTTCTTAAACTCATCAGCAAGCCAATCGATAATTCTCTGGTCGAAATCATCGCCGCCCAAGTGGTTGTTGCCAGCGGTTGCAAGAACCTCCTGAACGCCGTCGCCCATTTCAATAATTGAAACGTCGAACGTACCGCCGCCGAGGTCGTAAACCATAACCTTTTGGTCATCCTCTTTGTCGATGCCGTAAGCAAGCGCCGCCGCTGTCGGCTCGTTGATAATTCTTTTAACGTCAAGACCCGCTATTTTGCCCGCGTCCTTGGTTGCCTGACGCTGTGAATCGGTGAAATACGCAGGAACGGTGATAACAGCCTCCGTTACCTTGCCGCCCATATAGCTTTCCGCGTCTTGTTTAAGCTTCGCGAGAATCATTGCGGAAATTTCCTGCGGAGTGTAATTTTTGCCGTCAATCGTTACCTTATAGTCAGAGCCCATATGCCTTTTTATTGAAGACACGGTTCTTTCAGGATTGGTGATGGCCTGACGCTTCGCGACCTGACCTACCATCCTTTCACCCGTTTTTGAGAACGCAACGACCGACGGGGTCGTTCTTGCGCCCTCGGCGTTTGCGATAACAACGGGCTCGCCGCCCTCGATAACCGCTACGCATGAGTTTGTCGTACCTAAGTCAATACCGATAACTTTTCCCATAATATATTCCTCCAAGTTTTGAATTTTGAAATTTGTTTTATTTTTAAACCCCGTAGGGCTTAAATGCAGGTTAATTCGCTACCTTTACCGCCGCAGGACGAAGGATTCTGTCGCCGAGCTTATAGCCCTTTGAGAACACGTCCGTAATAACGCTTTCTTCCTCGTTTTCGTCGTCAATGTGCATTACCGCGTTGTGAATGTTCGGGTCAAAGGCTTCGCCTTTTTCGCCGAAAGTCTCGACGCCCAGCTTTTTAATTATTTCGTTAAACTGATTAAAAATCATATCAATTCCCTTTTTGTAATCCTCAAACGAAGCGTCTTTGTTGCCTGCGGCTCTGTCGAAGTTGTCCAAGACAGGGAGAAGCTCTGCCAGCGCGGAAGCCTTTGAATCGTTATACGCCTGCTCTTTCTCCTTTTGTGAGCGTTTGCGGTAATTGTCATACTCGGCAAGGGTTCTCAAAAGCCTTTCGTTTGTCTGACTTAACTGTTCCCGCAGCTTTTCAAGCTCCGAGGGTTCTTCATTTTCGGGCTTAGCGTCATTTGCTTCGGCTTCGGCTTTTGCCGTTTCTTTTTCTTCTTCTGGCGCTTGTTCTGGCGCTTGTTTTTTGGTGTCCTTCTTTGCCATTTTAATCCTCCATATTATCCGAAAGAATTATTCCGACAACGTCTGTCAGATATTTAAGACCGGGGATAAGCCTCGCATAATCAACCCTTGTCGGTCCGATAATTCCGAGCGTACCGCTCTCGTGACCTCCGATCGAGTATTTTGAAAAAATGACCGTGGAATTTTGCAATTCTCTGAATAGGTTTTCTTTGCCTATAAGTATATTCGGCTTACCGTCCTTTTTTTCACTGTGGGCTGAAAAAATACTGTTAAGCGGTTCCGATCTCCTTAAAAACTCCATAAGCTCAAAGGCGTTTGATTCAAATTCCTTATGGCTTAAAAGGTTTGACTGACCTTCAAGCAGAAGCTCCGTGCGCTCGGTCATAGCCGCCAAATCCGCTATTGCGACGAGCAGCGGCGTCATTGTAAGCGCCTTTTCGCCGAGGGAAAGCGCAAGGGTTTGGATTCTTGCTATCGTGATACCCGAAGCGGGCTTTCCCAAAAAATTCCGCTTAACTATATTGTAAAAATTTTCGGCAATATCAAGCGTTATTTCGCTGTCGGTTCTGCAAACCTTGGTTTTGAGTATTCCCGAGGAGGTCAGCATGACCGCCATTGCGGTGCGTGTGCCTATCGGGACCAATTCAATGCGCTTTACAACAGCTTCCTCATCGGTAGGCGTTGTGGAAACGGCGGCGCAGTTGGTAAGTTCCGCCAAAATACTGCCTGCCTTTTCAAGCACGCTGTGCGGCTCTCCCGCCGCGTCACGCAGCTTTGAATTTATAAGATTTTTTTCATTTGCGGGCATATCGTAGCTCGTCATAAGATGCTCGACATAATACCTGTAGCCTTTGCCCGACGGTATTCTGCCTGCCGAGGTATGCGGCTGCTCGAGATAGCCCATTTCGATCAGATCCGCCATCTCGTTGCGGATTGTAGCGGATGAAACCGAAACGCCGAGCGAATCGACAAGGGATTTTGAGCCGACGGGTTCGCCTGTCTGAATATACTTTTCAACTATTGCCGCAAGTATTTTTTCTTTTCTTTCGGTCATTTCCATTTCATCACCGCCCATATCGTCTTAGCACCTGTTAGCACTCTTATAGTTAGAGTGCTAACCTACAATAATAATATTACCTTTATCATTCGATTTTGTCAACAAAATATTTGTAAATATTTTGTTAATTAGAAAAAGTTTTCTTGTTTTTGCCGAAATCGGGCTTTTGTTATAGTGTAAAAAGGTGTAAAATACAGATATGATGAATATCAATCCAAGCTGTCTGTGAGGTGAGACTATGGAACAGAAAATCAAAGGCGATTCAAATATGGGTGCAAATCTGCGTAAGCTCAGGGTTAAGGCGGGCTTGTCGCAGGAAAAGCTGTGCGCCGAGCTTCAGCTCAAAGGCTGTGACATAGGCAGAACGACCTATGCCAAATATGAAAACGGCGAGCTGAATATAAAAAAGGGTGTTATTTCCGCGCTTATGGAAATATACAAATGTTCCTATGATGATTTCTTTGCAGGGTTGAAAAAGGACGATTTTTGATACGTCGCCGTCCGCGAAGAAAAGACGCAAAAAAAATCTGAGCTTATCCCAAAACGGGATAAGCTCTTAATTTTACGGGAAATAAAGCTTAGTTGTATTTCTTTCTCGGAACATAAGATGTATGGAGAATTTCATGAGCCTTATGGCTTCCGGGTTCGCCGAGGTACGAATCGTAAAGCTCTTTAATCGCCGAATTTTCGTGCGAGCGTCTCTTTTCATTATTTCTGTCGGACGCGTAAAGAGCCTCGGCTCTTCTTGCCTTCAGGTCAACGAAGTTTCTTACCACCGCATGCTGGATAGGCTGACCGCCGCCGTTGATACAGCCGCCGGGGCATCCCATAATCTCAATAAAGGTGTAGTCGGCAGTGCCGTCCTTAATCTTATCCATAAGATACTGCGCGTTTTTAGTTCCGCTTGCAACCGCAACCTTAATTTCCAAGCCGCCTACATTGTATGAAGCCTCTTTAATATCCTTCATACCTCTTACCTCGGTGAAATCGGGTGACGGAGCTTCCTCGCCCGTAATCGCCTTAACGGCAGTACGCAAAGCAGCCTCCATAACGCCGCCCGTTGCGCCGAAGATTGTAGCCGCTCCCGTTGACTCGCCGAATGGGGAATCAAATTCTTCATCGGGAAGATGTTTGAAGTAGATACCCGCGTTCTCGATCATTCTTGCAAGCTCGCGCGTCGTGATTGCGATGTCAATATCGGGATAGCCCGAAGCCGCCTCATTAGGTCTCTTTGTTTCAAACTTCTTAGCGGTGCAGGGCATAACGCCGACAACAACCATATCGGCAGGATCCATACCGAGCTTCTGAGCATAGTATGTTTTCATTGTCGCGCCGAACATCTGTTGAGGCGACTTGCAGGTTGAAAGATGCGGAATAAGCTCGGGATAATAATGCTCGCAGTATTTAATCCAGCCGGGCGAGCAGGAGGTAATCATCGGAAGGACGCCGCCGTTCTTAACTCTTTGGACAAGCTCGTTTGCCTCCTCCATAATTGTAAGGTCAGCCGCAAAGTCGGTATCAAATACCTTATCAAATCCGAGTCTGCGAAGAGCCGCAACCATCTTGCCCTCAACATTTGTGCCGATGTGCATACCGAACGCCTCGCCGAGCGTTGCGCGAATAGACGGCGCGGTATTAACGATAACAAACTTATCGGGATCGTTAATTGCTTCAAGCACCTTATCCGTGTCATCCTTTTCAACAATAGCGCCTGTCGGGCAGTTAACAATACACTGACCGCAGGAGATACAGGAAACCTCCGCAAGATCCTTGTCAAACGCCGAGCTGATATGAGTATCAAAGCCTCTCGCGTTAGCGCCGATAACGCCTATGCCCTGCGCGTTGCATGCGGCAACACAGCGGCGGCAGAGGATACATTTATTGTTATCTCTTATCATATGAGCGGCAGAATCGTCGAACTCGTAATGAATATTTTCTCCCTTGAAGCAATCGGGATCGTCAACGCCGAATTCCTTACAAAGCTGCTGCAACTCGCACGTTCCGCTGCGAACGCAGGAAAGACAGTTCTTTGAGTGGGTTGAAAGGATAAGCTCAAGCGTAGTTTTACGCGAATGGCGAACCTTTTCGGTGTTGGTGTAAATTTCCATTCCCTCGCTTACGGGGAAAACGCAGGCGGAAACAAGACTTCTTGCGCCCACAACCTCAACCATGCAGATACGGCACGCGCCGATTTCATTGATGTCTTTGAGGTAACAAAGCGTCGGTATTTCGATACCTGCGTATCTTGCCGCTTCGAGAATTGAAATTCCGTTTGGCACGCTTAAGGGCATGCCGTTAATTTTAATATTTACATTTTCCATTTGGCACACTCCTTACTTCTTCGATATAGCGCCGAACTTACATGTACTCATGCAAGCGCCGCATTTAATACATTTTGTCGAATCAATCGTATGAGCCTCTTTAACCTTGCCGCTGATAGCGCCGACGGGGCACTGCCTTGCGCACGCCGTACATCCGCGGCACTTGTCCGCGTCAATAACATAGTTAAGAAGTGCCTTGCATACGCCTGCCGGACATTTCTTGTCAACAACGTGAGCCTCGTATTCCTCTCTGAAGAACTTGAGCGTTGCAAGAACGGGATTCGGAGCCGTCTGACCGAGACCGCAGAGCGAATTTTGCTTGATGTAGCAGCACAAATCCTCAAGCTTGTCAAGATCCTCTAAGGTTCCGTTGCCCGAAGTAATCTTATCGAGCATCTCAAGAAGTCTCTTGGTGCCTACGCGGCAGGGCGTACATTTGCCGCAGGACTCGTCAACCGTAAAGTTAAGGAAGAACTTCGCAATATCGACCATGCAGTTGTCCTCATCCATTACTATAAGTCCGCCCGAGCCCATCATACAGCCGATTGCGGTAAGGTTATCGTAATCAATCGGGGTGTCCATAAGCGAAGCGGGAATACATCCGCCCGAGGGTCCGCCCGTCTGAGCCGCCTTGAATTTCTTTCCGTTGGGAATGCCGCCGCCGATTTCTTCAATAATCTCACGAAGCGTTGTACCCATAGGGATTTCAACAAGGCCCGTATTTTTAATTTTTCCGCCGAGCGCGAATACCTTCGTACCCTTTGATTTCTCAGTACCCATCGACGCGAACCAATCAGCGCCATTAAGGATAATCTGCGGAATATTTGCAAATGTTTCAACGTTATTTTCGGTTGTGGGCTTTCCGAAAAGACCTTTAACCGCGGGATAAGGAGGTCTGGGTCTCGGTTCGCCCCTGTTGCCCTCGATAGACGTCATAAGAGCGGTTTCCTCGCCGCAGACGAACGCGCCCGCGCCGAGACGGACATGCAAATCGAAATCAAAGCCGCTGCCGAAAATATCCCTGCCCAAAAGACCGTATTCCCTTGCCTGACTGATTGCGATCTGAAGGCGTTTAACGGCTATGGGATATTCCGCGCGAACGTAAATATATCCCTCGTTCGCGCCCGTAGCGTAGCCGCAGATTGCCATAGCCTCAACTATACAGTGCGGGTCGCCCTCAAGAACGGAACGGTCCATAAATGCGCCGGGGTCACCCTCGTCGGCGTTGCAGACAACATATTTCCGGTCTGCCTTGTTAGCCGCCGTAAAGCTCCACTTCTTGCCCGTCGGGAATCCGCCGCCGCCTCTGCCTCTGAGCCCCGAATCCATAACTGTCTTAACAACGTCCTCGGGCTTTAGCTCGGTAAGGCACTTCGCGAGAGCCTGATAGCCGTCGTACGCTATGTATTCGTCAATATTCTCGGGGTCTATAACGCCGCAGTTGCGAAGCGCAACCCTGTGCTGCTTTTTATAGAAATCAGTTTCTTTAAGGGATTTTACGTCGTCCATGGTAACTGTCTCATCATAGAGAAGCCTTTTGACTATTCTGCCCTTTAAAAGATGTTCTTCAACGATTTCGGGGACGTCCTCGACCTTTACCTGACTGTAGAAGCAGCCCTCGGGGTAAACTACCATAATCGGACCGAGAGCGCAAAGACCGAAGCAGCCGGTTCTGATTACCTTGACCTCGTTTTCGAGTCCCTTCTTGGCGATTTCCGACTCCATAGCCGCAATAATCGCCGCGCTGTTTGAAGAGGTACAACCGGTACCGCCGCAAACAAGTACATGGGAACGATACATTGTTTTTCCTCCTTATTATTTGTTCAGTGCGCCGACTGTGTACTCAACAATCGGATTGCCGTTGACTATGTGGTCGTTTACAACCTTAACCGCCTTTTCTGCGGTCATTTTTACATAAGTAACCTTTTCCTTGCCGGGTTCCATGACCTCAACAATAGGCTCATACTGGCACATACCTATACAGCCCGTCTGTGAAACGGTAACGCCCTTGAGATTCCTTTTTGCGACCTCGTCAACAAGCGCGTTTAAAACGGGTCTTGCGCCCGCCGCAATACCGCAGGTAGCCATACCGACGACTATTCTCACAACGTCGTCGCCCGTATCCTCTCTGACGGTCATTTTCTTTTTTGTCGCGTCTCTTATAGCCATAAGCTCTTCAAGAGTTTTCATTATTACTGACACCTCCGTAAAGTTCTTTTATGTTTTCATCAATATAGTCCCTCATCCACGAAACAATATCAGGCTCGTCAAGCGGGACTCCGCCCAAAATCCGTTTTATTTCACGGGTATCGAAAACAAATTCGTTTTCATCCACCCTTTGGCGGTAAACAAAATCCCTGTCGGTATTCATAGTGACAAGCATTATCACCGTCGATTTTATATCGCCGAGCGGTGTAAAATCAATGCTGTCGGTTTTAAAAACCGCCGCGGTTTCGGTTCCTTTGCCGAGCTTTGAAGATATTTTAAAGCTTCCGCCCGTCATCTCCGCCGCCATCTTAAAAAGCGGGATTCCCATCCCGACCTTTCTCGTGGTTCTCGTGGTAAAAAAAGGATCCTGAACGCTTTTAAGCTGTTCTTCACTCATTCCCCTGCCGTTGTCGGCTATGCTTATTGCAAGCGTGCTTTCCGCTGTGTTTTCGGCAATCTCAACCGTGATAAGCGAAGCGTTCGCCGTGATTGAGTTCTGCGCAACGTCAAGAACATTAAGCGATAATTCACGCATAGCCCTATGCGCCGTATTTATGAAGAATATCGGGAACGTCCGCTTCCGTTAATTTGCCGTAAACCTCATCGTTAACGGTCAAAACAGGCGCAAGACCGCAGGCGCCTATACAGCGGCATGCCTCAAGAGAGAATCTGCCGTCCGGAGAGCATTCGCCCGGCTCAACGCCCAAAATTTCGGTAATCTTGTCAAGAATCCTCTGTGAGCCCTTGACATAACAGGCAGTACCCAGACAGACCGAAATATTGTACTCGCCCTTCGGCGAAAGTGCAAACTGCGCGTAAAAGGTAGAAACTCCGTAAACCTTTTCAAGCGGCACGTCCATACCCTCTGCAATCATAACCTGAACCTCATACGGAAGATAGCCGTAAATACTCTGAGCTTCCTGCATTACATGCATAAGAAGGCTCTTATCGTCTTTACACTCAGCTATAACAGCTTCGAGCTGCTTTTGCTGTTCAGGAGTTCCTTTGAAAGGAATTTTACTGATTTTTTTAAGCATTAATCGTTTTCCTCCTTAAAGATTAGTAGTTTCCCGATGCGCCGAAAAGAGGTCCGACGCCGTTGAACATACAAAAGCATTATAACACGACTGTTGTTAGAAATCTATTACTTTTTTTGAAAAAAAGACGATTTTTCCTCATTTTTTTCGAGGTTTTTCCTTTAATATCCAAAATCAGACTTTTTTGCACTGCATTATGTATTATTTAATACATAAACAGACTTTTAAAAAAATTCAGAAATATTTTCAAATCATGGAAGCTCTTTGATTATTTGCCGAATAATCAACCAAAACGCCGCGGAATATGTTCATTCCGCGCCTTTAAACAGAGCGTCCCTTAAAATTTTCATGGATTTTTCAAAATCCTCAGCCTTTACCGAGGAACAGGAAAGCAGAATTTGCGGTCCGCCGTCATCTTCTCCGCAAAGTGATACGGCTATCCCCGCCCGCCGCGCCCGAAGCGCCGCCTCTTCAGAGGAATACGGCAGCCGAAGCTCCATTCTTATTACAAACCCCGTTTCGCCTATATATGTGCGCGCATAAGAACCGAATACTTCGTTTACGGCAGCGTTTAAAAGCATTGCTTTCTGTGTATAAAGCCTTCTGATCTTTTTAATCCTGCTTGAAAGATGCCCGTCACGGATAAACTGGCACAGCGCAATCTGTTCGGTTGTCGAGGCCGTCTGATTGTACAGCTTCGCTCTTTTAATATATATTTTCAAAAGGCTTTCGGGCAGAACCATAAAGCTTATTCTTATAGACGGCACGAGCAGTTTTGAAAATGTGCCTATATATATTACGCTGCTTCCGCCGTCAAGTCCCTGAAGCGACGGGGTAGGTCTGTTAAAATACCCGAACTCGTTATCGTAGTCATCCTCGATTATCAGAGTCCCGTTTCTTTCAGCCCTTCTTATAAGGTCAAATCTTTCCCGCGCGGGCATTGTACCGCCCCATCTGTTTATGTGCGACGGCGAGGTGTATATAATATCCGCTTCCTCCTCGTTTTCCGTAATCTCGCAGCCGTGATCCTCAAAAACCGCAATCCCCTGAGAGAAAGCTTTGTCCTGAAACAATATTTTCTTTTCCCTGCCGATTATTCCGCAAAGAATATGCAAAAGGCTCTGGACACCCGCGCCGATTACTATGTCGTCAGCCGAACAGACAACGTTTCTTTTTTCGCCTATGTATTTTGCAATTACCTCTCTCAATTCCCTCTCGCCTTGAGCCTCGCCGTAATTAAGCAGTCTGTCATCCTGCCGCAGAGCGCTTTTAAGGTATCTTCTCCACAAATTGAAGTCAAAGCTTTCCCTGTCCGCCTTTAAAGATGAGAAATCGTATAATATTTCACTCTGCTCCGACTGCGAATTTAACGTCGAAACCGATTTCTTTTTTTTAAGCGCCGCGTCCGTCACATAATATCCGCTTTGCGGACGGGAAATAATGTAACCGTCAGCCGCAAGCTGCATATACGCCGTTTCGACGGTAGTACGGCTGACCGACAGCTCCGCCGCGCACCGCCTTACGGACGGCAGTCTTGAATTTTCAGTCAATTTTCCCTCGGTTATAAGAGCCTTGTAATAGCCGTAAACACGCATATATAACGTTGTGTTTTCTTCCTTCAGCAGGCTTAATGTGTCGTTCATAAACTGTCCCCTTAAAAATTTTGATTTTTGCATATTTTCATAATGACAAATCAACATTATTATATATGTATTCTCAATATTATGCAAGCATAAATGAGTAAAACCGAATTTCACCCGAAAGAGCGCGCATTTCAGGTTCTTTTCGGCTTACCGCGCGGAACGGAGGCGGTCAATATAAAAAAAATAGCCGTAATAAACGATATTTCCGGCTTCGGCAGATGCTCGCTGACTGCGGCGCTGCCCATTATCTCGGCAATGGGGCTTGAGTGCTGTCCTCTGCCTACCGCTGTGCTTTCAAATCAGACGGGCTACGACTCATTTTACTGTACGGACTGTACAGCGCATCTTGATAAATATATTAACGAGTGGAAAAGGATGGGCGCCCGCTTTGACGCGATAATGACGGGTTATCTGACCTCGGCGGCGCAGGCGGATATAATTCTGAATTTTACAGACAGCTTCAAAACCGACAATACAGTGCTGCTGGTCGATCCTGTTATGGCTGACGACGGCAGGCTTTACGGAACATACTCAAAAAGCCTGTGCCGAAAAGTTTCCGAGCTTGCCCGAAGGGCGGATATTATTACGCCCAACCTCACCGAGCTTTGTATTCTGTGCCGAATAAGCTATAAGGAGCTTACTTCGCGCAGTAATGAGGGCGGCTATACCGATATTGTCGCAAGAGCGGCGTCAACGCTTCTCGGCGGTAATATTAAAGCCGTGATCGTCACCGGCGTAAAGGCAGGCAACTGCATCTGCAACATTACGGTTCAAAAAAATCATATATCCGTTTCAAAATCCGAGATTTTCGGCGGAAGCTATTCCGGTACGGGCGATATTTTTTCAAGTATAATATGTGCCGAAGCGGCGAAAGGCACGAGCCTGACATACGCCGTTGAGCTTGCGACGCGTTTCCTTGAAAAAGCAATCCGCGATTCCTACCGCGAGGGTACCGACCGAAACGACGGAGTAAATTTTCAAAAATATATGGAGATGCTTATACATGAATAGAAGCAAAGGCTTTCAAAGACTGTTTAATATTATTTTCGCGGCGGTTTTCGCGGCGCTTATCGCAGTGATGACCGCTTACATAAAATTCAACACGGGAATAAACGACGGCTACCTGCATTTCGGCGACAGTATGATTTATTTAGCCTCCTGCATACTCCCTATGCCGTATGCAATGCTTGCCGCGGCAATAGGCGGCGGTCTCGCCGACATTCTTGCGGGCGCGACGGTTTGGGCGCCCTTTACGGCGGTTATAAAAGCGCTTAACGCGGTTCCGTTCGCGCTTGTATATACCTTAAAGGCCACCAAAAGCCCGAACAGAATACTTAACAAGGCAACGAGCATAATGCCTGTTGTTTCGGGACTTATTACGATATTCGGGTATCTTTTGTGCGAAGGGCTTTTATATACCTTTCCCACAGCGTGGACCTCGGTTCCGTTCAGTATAATTCAGGCAACGGGAAGCGCGATTATTTATTATATTGCCGCCGCCGCGCTCGATAAGGTTAAATTCAAATCAAAAATATATAATTTTTAAGGAGAAGCAAAATGGCTGATATTGTTTACACCTTTGAAAATCATGTTTATCTCAACATAACCAACGCCTGCCCGTGCCGCTGTGAGTTCTGCATACGCAACAACGGCGACAGCGTAGGCGAAGCTCAAACGCTTTGGTTTGACGCGCACAGTCCGTCGTTTGACGAAATCAAAAAAGCCGTTGACGAATTTGATTTCACGCCTTATTCAAACGAGCTTGTTTTCTGCGGCTACGGCGAACCGACCTGCGCTTATGAAAATCTGATTAAAACCGCCGAGTACCTCAAAGAGAAAATGCCCTGCAAATTAAGGCTTAACACCAACGGGCTTTCGGATTTGATCAACAAAAAGCCGACGGCAAAGGAGCTGTGCAAAATTATGGATACGGTTTCAATTTCTCTCAACGAGGCGACGGGCGAAAAATATGAAGCGCTCTGCCACCCGACGTTTAAAGAAAAGGCGTTTCCCGCAATTCTGAAATTTGCGCGGGAATGTAAAAGCGAGGGTGTCGCCGTTAAGTTTTCGGCGGTCGACGTCATCTCGAATGAGGACATTGAAGCCTGCCGAAGGCTTGCCGACAGTATGGGAATACCGCTTCGCGTAAGAGAATATACGGCAGATTAAACGGGACGTTAAATTTAATATACAGCCAAAGAACCGAGCGGCAAAGCTGTCGCTCGGTTCTTTTATTTATTATGTTTTCATTGAATTGAATTCAAATCATAAGGCGTTTTTTGATAAACAAAATAATTAAGCCAATTCTGGAACAGCAGACTGCCCGCTCCCCTCCAGGTAATCAGAGGCGTCTTTTTCGGGTCGTCGTCGGGGAAATAGTTATAGGGTATTTTAATATCCAAGCCCTTGTTAAGATCCCTGAAATACTCACGCGCCAAGGTGTCGCCGTCATATTCGCTGTGCCCCGTGCAGTAAAAATTTCTGCAATTCATATCGGAAATCAAATGCACCCCCGCAATATCGGAATAAGATAAAATCTGCAAATCCTTTACCGCGATTACGTCCTCCTTTCTCGTCTGCGTGTGCCTTGAATGGGGCACATAGAAAACGTCCGAAAAACCTCTTAAAAGGGGGTGATACAAATCAAGAGGTCTGTGCTTGAAAACACCGAACAGCTTTTCGGGAAGCTCATGCTTCGGAATACCGTAGTTATAGTAAAGCGCCGCCTGAGCTCCCCAGCAAATATTGTAGGTCGAATATACATGGGTTTTAGCCCACTCGAAGATTTCGCAAAGCTCGTCCCAATAGTCAACCTCCTCAAAATCAAGCAGCTCGACAGGCGCGCCCGTAACGATCATACCGTCGAATTTCCTGTCCTTAACCTCGTCAAAGGTTTTGTAGAATTTGAGCAAATGCTCCTTAGAGGTGTTTTTGGAAACATGACTTGTAACCTGCAAAAGCTCAACGTCAACCTGTAAAGGAGAATTACTTAACAGCCTTAAAATCTGGGTTTCGGTTTCGACCTTGGTAGGCATTAAATTAAGAATTATAATGCTTAGCGGACGAATGTCCTGCGACATAGCCCTGCCCTCGGTCATAACAAAAATATTCTCCAATTCAAGGCTGTGATGCGCGGGCAGCTGGTTGTCAATTTTAATGGGCATAAGTCCACCTTCCTTCTTTTATTTTCGGGAAACATATTGTATCACAATTTAATTATATTATCAATACAAAATTGAGCTTTAAAAGTCTGATTTCGGAATAAAAGAAAAAATTAAGGGCTTCCGCATAAAAACAGAAGCCCCCGTAAGTCTGATTTCGGTCAGAGCTTCATAACCGCGCCGTCTTTCGCGGAAGATACAAGCTTCGCATATCTTGCAAGCCAGCCCGATTTAACATTCGGCTCGTGCGGAACATACGCCTGTTTTCTCTTTGCAAATTCCCCGTCGGAAACCTTGGCGTTAACTCTGGCGTTGGGTATGTCGATTTCAATAATATCGCCCTCTTTTATAAGACCGATTTCACCGCCTGCCGCCGCTTCGGGACAAACGTGACCGATTGAAGCGCCCCTTGAAGCGCCGCTGAATCTGCCGTCCGTTATAAGCGCAACGGTCTTATCAAGCTTCATACCCGCAAGCGCAGAGGTTGGGTTGAGCATTTCTCTCATACCGGGGCCGCCCACGGGACCCTCATAACGGATAACTACAACGTCGCCGTCCCTAATCTCGCCGCCGTAAATCGACTTAATAGCTTCGTCTTCGGAATCAAAAACTCTTGCAGGGCCTGTGTGAACAAGCATTTCGGGCGCTACCGCGCTGCGCTTAACAACACAGCCGTCCTTTGCGATATTACCCCAAAGTATTGCTATTCCGCCCGTTTCGCTGTATGGGTCGGTAACGGGTCTTATCGCGTTTTCATCCTTAATATACGCCCCCTGTATATTCTCGCCCACCGTCTTGCCCGTAACGGTCATAAGCGAAAGGTCTATAAGCCCTTTCTTTGCAAGCTCCGCCTGAACGGCTCTTACGCCACCCGCATTATTAAGGTCGTGCATGTGCGTAGGTCCGGCGGGCGCAAGGTGGCAGAGATTGGGAACTTTTGCGCTCATTTCGTTAAATACGTTAAGGTCAATAGGACAGCCCGCCTCTTTTGCGATTGCAAGCAGGTGCAGAACGCTGTTTGAGGAACAGCCGAGCGCCATATCGCAGGCAAGAGCGTTGCGTATTGACTTTTCGTTTACAATATCGCGCGCTTTAATATCGTTTTTTACAAGATTCATAATCGCCATACCTGCATGCTTTGCAAGCTGCATACGTCCCGCGTGAACGGCAGGAATCGTTCCGTTGCCGGGGAGCGCGATTCCCAGACCCTCGCAAAGACAGTTCATACTGTTTGCGGTGTACATTCCCGAGCATGAACCGCAGCCGGGACAGGTGTTGTTTTCAAATTCGCAGAGCTTTTCATCATCAATAAGCCCCGCCTTGCGCGCGCCTACAGCTTCAAACATCTTTGAAAGCGAGGTTTCAACGCCGTCAACAAGACCCGACATCATAGGTCCGCCCGAGCAGACAACCGTCGGTATGTTTATCCTCAGTGCGCCCAAAAGCATTCCGGGAACGATCTTATCGCAGTTGGGAACAAGAACAAGACCGTCAAAGCCGTGAGCCATTGCCATGGTTTCAACAGAATCCGCAATAAGCTCTCTTGACGGCAGGGAATATTTCATACCGATATGCCCCATAGCTATGCCGTCGCACACGCCGATCGACGGAATCATAACGGGAGTTCCGCCCGCCATTTCAACGCCCGCCTTAACAGCATCGGTCAGCTTATCGAGATGAAAATGACCGGGGACTATTTCGCTGTGAGCCGAAACAACGCCGATAAGCGGTCTTTCAAGCTCCTCCTTAGTGTAACCCATAGCGTAAAAGAGACTTCTGTTCGGCGCTCTTTCGACGCCGCAGGTGACGTTTTTACTTCGTAATTCCATGGTTGTGATACCTCCGAAAATAAAAATAGTTGTATGACATCAAAAAAACAGTTGTAATACAACTATTATAGCTGTATAATAAAATATGTCAATAAGCAAATTTTATTAAATCACGACCTATTCCGAGGTGAATTATGCAAAAGGAAAACCTTTCACAGCGCACGGCGGAAAATCTAAAGCTGATGATTACCGAAAAAAATATATATTCATACGGCGAAAAGCTCCCTAACGAAAACGAGCTGTCCGAGAGCTTGGGAATAAGCAGGACGACCCTTAGAGAAGCTATCAGGATATTGAGCTCCGAGGGTGTGCTTGTCGTAAAACGCGGCAGAGGCACTTTTGTTGCGGACAGAATCAATCAATACGCCGAAAGCGATATTGACTTTGAAAAAATGTCAAAGATCAAGGTTACGCTTCGCGATTTGTACGAAACAAGAATTATTTTTGAGCCTGAAGCGGCGGCTCTCGCCTGCAAGCGCGCTTCAGACGGAGAAATCGAGAGCATATTGAGACTCGGCGAGGAATGTCAGCGGCAGATTAAAATAAATCCTCAAAGCAAAAAGAGAATAGCGTCGGAAAGCGCGTTCCACAGCGCAATAGTGAAAGCCTCTCACAACGAATTTTTAAGCCAATTTATGCCGATGGTTACAAAAACCATTGAAAAGACCTTTGAGCTTAACTATAATCTTGACGTAATAGCCGAGGATGCATATAAGGACCATATACTTATAATGAACTTCCTGAAAAGACGCGACAGTGCCGCCGTAAGAAGCGCTGTTACCATTCATCTTCACCATGCGGTTATAAACGAACAGCTTTCCCTTTAAAAAATTTCAAAAAACAGTTGACATATTAAAATATACAGCTATAATAGTTGTATGACAACAAGCGAGAGTTGTCACACAACTATTATTTTTTTTTTTGGAGGATACACTATGTCAGAAGCAAGAATGTTTTATGAAGAAGACTGCAACCTGTCATTGCTTGACGGCAAAACCATTGCCGTTATCGGTTACGGCAGTCAGGGTCATGCGCATGCTCTCAACGCTAAGGAGTCGGGCTGCAATGTTATCATCGGTCTTTATGAGGGCTCAAAGTCATGGGCAAAGGCGGAGGCTCAGGGCTTCGAGGTTTACACAGCGGCTGAGGCTGCGAAGAAAGCCGACATCATTATGATTCTTATCAATGATGAGCTTCAGGCGGATATGTATAAAAAGGATATTGAGCCTAATCTTGAAGAGGGTAATATGCTTATGTTCGCGCACGGCTTCAACATTCATTTCGGCTGCATAGTTCCCCCGAAAAACGTTGACGTTACAATGATTGCTCCCAAGGGTCCGGGTCACACGGTTCGTTCGGAATATCAGGCAGGCAAGGGCGTTCCGATGCTCGTAGCGGTTCAGCAGGATGCAACAGGCAAGGCCCTCGATACGGCTTTGGCTTATGCGGCGGCTATCGGCGGCGCAAGAGCAGGCGTTCTTGAGACAACGTTCAGAACAGAAACAGAAACAGACCTCTTCGGTGAACAGGCTGTTCTCTGCGGCGGCGTATGCGCGCTTATGCAGGCTGGCTTTGAAACTCTTTGCGAAGCAGGCTATGACCCGAGAAACGCGTACTTTGAGTGCATCCACGAAATGAAGCTTATTGTTGACCTTATTTATCAGAGCGGCTTTTCGGGTATGAGATACTCAATTTCAAACACTGCCGAATACGGCGATTATGTAACGGGTCCCAAGCTCATTACGGAAGAAACCAAAAAGACTATGAAAAAGATCCTTTCCGACATTCAGAACGGTACGTTTGCAAAAGAATTTCTGCTTGATATGTCGCCCGCAGGACGTCAGGTTCACTTTAAGGCGATGAGAAAGCTTGCCGCCGAGCATCCCTCGGAAAAGGTCGGCGAAGAAATCAGAAAGCTTTACAGCTGGAACGATGAAAAGGATAAATTCATCAACAACTGATTGTAATTCCGAATTTAAGGCGAGGGACTGAACCCGATATGGTTTAAAACGGTATCTTTCCGCTGAAGCATCGGTTAATATCTCACCATACGTCAGCCCGAAAATGAAAATTTACCGAAAGGTCAAGCGTCAAGCTATGCTGAAAGCCGCAGGAAATAACTCCTGCGGCTTTTGACGTCCGTTAAATTCGGTTTTCCGTCTTAATAAACAAACCGATATTTGTCTATTATATGCTCGACCTCATTTGCCACCGCGGTAAAAATACGGCTGCCGAGGTCAATAAATTCCTTTTCCCCGTCTTTACGGCATAACATTGCAAAGGCTTTGCCGATTGAAGCGGGTATATCATTCTTTTTAACCGCAAGGTAATAAAAGCTGTATTCAACGCCGTCTGAAAATTCCGAGTAAAAATCGCCCGCGCTTTTCATAATGCTGTCATAAAGTGCGTTTATCGCCGTGCTTTTAAGCATAGTACTCGGAAGAATACGGTTAATACAGTATTCCGCAGTAAAAAACATAAGAATTTTAATTTGGAAAATAATCGGCTTGGGATAGTCGATTTTGCCGACAACGCTTTCAAGGTCGGCCTGCAGGGCTTTCTCATTAAGGAAAAGCTCCGCTAAATGCCTGCCAAGCTGTTTTGCCTTCTCGGTATTGCCGTTTGAACGCTGTTCGTTCATTTCGGCAATAAGCGCAACCTCGTCAACACTGTCGTCTTTGGGACGCTTACCAAAAATTTTTATATCGTTGTCGTCCATAAGCGTGACCTCCGTATAAAAATCAGACGGCGTTTTCCGTTTCGGCCTTCTGCGCCTTTTTAAGAAGACGTTTCTGCTTTGCCTTGTAGCTTAAAAGCTTCTGGACCGCCTCCTCGGGCGCGCCGATATCGCCCAGCGAAAGGGGGTTCGCGTTGTATAGCCCGTGAAAATCCGTTCCGCCTGTCATAAGCAGCTTGTTCTTTGCCGCAAGCTTTTTAAGCTCCTCCTGCTGTTCCTCGTTTGCCGACGGATGCCAAACCTCAATTCCGTCAAGCCCGTTTTCAATAAGGCGCGGCAGGGAGTCGAGATTGTCAAACATAAACGGGTGCGCCAAAACGGCTATTCCCCCTGCGTCGTGGATCGCTTTAAGCACCTCTTCTATATCGGGATATTTAGGCGTTATTAAAATGTTACCCGGCGTATTTTTGTCAAAGAGCTTCGTCCATAAGTCGCCGTATATCGACGTGGTAAGCCCGCACTCCATCAGGGCCTGCATAATGTGCTGCTTATATATGTTTGTAGAGCCTGTGGCGCATTTAATAATAAACTCGGCGGTGACGGGGTATCTTTTAGCCGTTTGAAGCATCATAATATGAGCGGCTTTTTTTCTGACAAGCGAATTTCTGTGGCATAAGCCCTCAAGTCTGTCAGGAATATCGCTTAAATAGCAAAGAAGATGTACCTTTTTTCCTGTCTGCTCATCGGTTGCCGAAAGCTCAACGCCGGGGATAACCTGAACCCCGAAGCGTTCGCCAATAATTTTTCCTCTGACGGTTCCCGCAAGACAGTCGTGGTCTGTTATGGCGATAGTTGTAAGCCCCCGTTTTTTAGCAAGTGTAATTAAATCTTCAATTCCGAGCGAACCGTCCGAGAGCTTTGTGTGGCAGTGCAAGTCTGCGTTCACGCTGTTTCCTCCTGTTTTTAACTCAAATGTCATATATCCGATAATAAGTATGCGAATTTCGTTTTAAATAGCGCATAGAACCGCAATATAACTTAATATTTATTATACTATTATAATCAAAGCGTTGCAAGAATTTTTTTGACGCATATCGAAAATTTTTTCAAAAAAACGAACCTGTTTACGCTTTACATAAACGGCTCTTTACAGTCTGTTTCTTCCGCCTTAACATAAACGGAAAGGCTAAGTTCCTTATTGCAGGTCGCGAGAAATACCTTATCGGGTGAGCTTATGCCTTGATTTATAAGCTCCGTTAAAAGCCAAACCTCGTCAACGCCCAGCAGGCGCAGGTTACCGCTCAAAATGTTGCCGTCCACGATCACATTGGGTATAATCTCGCTTTCGGGCTTTTTAATGTTCATATCGGCGGGCGTGAGAGGGGAAACGTCAGCTTTCGGCAGAAAGCTTATTATGCCGTTAGGCTCAAGCACAGCCGTTTGTATGTCGGAAATATTGAAATAGCCTTGCGTTCTGCATTGGCTTAAAAACTCGTTTACACTGATTTTTGATCGGATAAGATTCTTTTCGTAAAGCACGCCGTCCTCAAGAAGGATATTGGCGTCGCCCACAAAAAATCTGTTCAGCTTTGACGATTTCCTTTCAAGATAAGAAAGCAAGAGAGAAAAGACCGCGTATACGGTCATTGCCGTTAACGGAAGCCAAAAATCTGTTTCAAGCGCGGTTGCCATTTCGGCGGCGATAGAGCCTATTGTTATGCCGTTTATATAGTCAAAAAGGTTAAGCTGTGAGATCTGCTTTTTGCCCATAAGCTTTGTAAGCAAAAACAGTGCAATAACGGAAAACGCCGATGTAAACACGATTTTAAGTATTTCCATATAGATCACCGTGTTTATTTTTGACATTATAAATAAAGATATGCAATTTATTGTTGACAAGCGGCGATAAAAATGTGTATAATATCTCTTGCACGAAAATTTAATATGCTGATATGGCTCAGGTGGTAGAGCACATCCTTGGTAAGGATGAGGTCGGCAGTTCGAGTCTGCCTATCAGCTCCAGAAAAAAGCACTTTATAAAAATGAAGTGCTTTTTTCAGTTAAATCCGTCCTTGCGGACGGGATAAATCCAACTGCGTTGGGTGAAATCGCTTCGCGGTGAAATCCGACTTCGTCGGGATAAGGGGCGGATTTAATTTCACCGAAACTTAAAAGTTTCGATTTCACCAAAGGCGCAGCCTTTGATTTCACCGTGCGTCGGCACGATTTCACTTTACTTGCTTTATCTGACGGTTATGATATAATGATAAGCAGAAATGAGGCGGTTGCTATGGCTGAAAGCAAACTTGTAGCAGCATCTATGGATTTTGCTGTGAAAATTTTAAAACTATGCGATACCATCAAAGGTCACTATTCTATTGTTAATCAACTTGAGCGGTCAGCAACAAGTATTGGTGCAAATATCCGTGAGGCAAATTATGCTCACAGTAAACCGGATTTTGTTTCTAAATTACAGATTTCTCTCAAAGAATGCTACGAAACAGAATATTGGCTTGAGTTGATGTTGAAAGCTGAACTTCTGCAAGAAGATATTGCTAAAGTTTTGTTGCATGATTGCGGTTCTATTCGCAGAATGCTCGTTGCTTCTGTCAATACAATAAAAAACAAGGAGTAATTTTTGAAAAAAGTTAAATATTGCAATGGTTAATAATATTCACCATTACAAATACCCTGATGATATAATTAATATAAAAGAGTTCATTGAATTTCTAAGCAAAAATTATAATCCTTTTTATGATTATGAAAAGAAAAAATAAAGAAAATCACAGCTTTCGGTCAATTTTTGTGCCATTTTACATATTAGTTCAAAAAGCAGGTTTTATGACCTGCTTTTTGTTTTGTCTGTGTTTTTTTAGTGCTTTGAATGTTTGAGATTTTTTCAACTGTTCTGAATCTTAATTAGCTTGCAAACGTTGTTCAACCCTATTTAGCATACAAACTATATGTTCCGTGTTGCTCTCTGCTGTAATATTCTGTTTCAACAAGGGCGTTGTTATTGTTTGTTGCTGATTTGATAAGTTTTTTGGTTAAGTCAGGTACATCGTCTCTGTTAAGGGCTTCGTTAATATCTATCCAAACAACCTCGCTGTTTTCATCGTTGTCTGATTTAGCAGTACCGCTTACATATTCAACAGAAAATGCCACATACCGGTCTTTTAGATTAAATCTAATTGCGATAATTTCTTTCGGTTCAACGGTAATTCCGGTTTCTTCTGTATATTCTCTGACAACAGCTTGTTGAGGAGTTTCGCCGATATTTACATATCCGCCGGGAACTATTAACAAGTTCTTTCCTGCACCGTATGTATGCCTTGCGAGCAGAACCTTGTTGTCTTTAACCAAAACCCCCGTAACGCTTTGCTGCCAATTTGTGTTTTCTGTATTCATAATTATTCTCCTTGTTTAATATTTTAAAAGAAAGCTTTTTTCATCGGAATCAATCCTTTCTGAAAATATCGAGCATATGAATTGAAAAGCCGACCAAATCCCCACGCTCACAGATAACTGACAGAAATTTCATATATTCCTCAAACTCCCTTTTGTTGAGCCTGTCCAATTTATTGCTGTAAAGGTACGAGAGCATATCCACACCGACAAAATGAAGCCTTGTAACATTGTAGCCTTTCATAAGCTCATCTATATCGGGTTTTCTGTATAACTCAAAAATCATATCGGGAACAGACCTTGCGTGATAATCCTCTTTTATCAATCCTTTATCTAAAAGAGGAAGGATTCTCTTTTTATAGAACATCTTATACATACAAGTGTCGTTGTTGCAATAAGCGGCATAAATAATACCGCCTTTTTTTGCAACGCGGATTGTCTCGCTTATAGCCTTGTGTTTATCCTCATCGGTAAACAAATGATACATAGGACCGAGCAATAAAACTATGTCGTATGTACCGCTGTCAATAAAGGATAAATCGCACGCGTTACCCTCGCAGATTTTAATGTTATGCTCGGGCTTGACCTTTTTCTTCATTATCTCTATGTTGTGCCGGACGAGTTCAACCGCTGTAACGGAATAACCCATATCCGCAAGCGTAACGGAGTATCTGCCTGTGCCTGCCCCTATTTCAAGTATCTTTGCATTGGGCGTGAGATATTTTTCAATATATCTCATCGTAGTTAAATATTCGGGCATTCTGTTTTTTCTTTTAAGTCTGCCGTCTTCATTGTAATTGTTATAATATTCAATAACATCGTTCATTATAATAACCTCATTCTTTCTTTACGGTAAAATAGCTTATATATACCTTATGTCTTATTGTAAATTCTTCAGGGCATTCGGATAAAAAGCCGCGGTGTAATTTATCCCATTTCGCAAAGGTCTTTTTATCCATTGAAGCGAGCGAGCCTCTGCACGCGCACATTCTGCCGTGCCAGCTCTCCCTTGTAAAGGGAATATCGCAATAAAAGATTTCTGTTGTTCTGCCGTCAAATAAATCGTCGAACATATCCTTTGCACCGCTTGCGCCGGGCGTCCAGTTCTTATTCAATTCCTTTACAAGCGAATGGCTTTTGAGCGCTATATCGTCATCAAGCGTATATGCCATATACACCTTTATGAATTTACCGTCGGGCTTTAACATTCTTTTTATTTCGGATTTTATTATCTCTCGGTCAAAATACCAAAAGCATTGCGCGGCGGTAATGCAGTCAAAGCTGTTGTCGGGTAAAGCGGTGCTTTCGGCAGGGGACACCATATAGTTTATGTTCCAGCCGTTTTCTTTTGCTTTCAGTCGCGCGTAATGTATTTGCTCCTCGGTAATATCCACTGCCGTGATTTCGGCGTTTTTGTTATACAGATTTTGCGGCAGTATGCCTGTGCCCGTTCCTAAATCGAGCCAAGCCGTTCCGTCTGCGGCAACGCCTAAATTCCGCAGTCTGCCGTAAAGCTCCTCGGGGTAGATGTCTCTGTATTTTGCATAGCCTTCGCTCGTAAGCCCCCAATCGTATTCTTTTCCGTTATCTATATTTTTGTTTGTTAACATTGTTAGAACCTCTTTTCTGAAATTTGATTTGTAATTTCTCATATAATTTTTACCGAGCTGCCGAAATCTCAGTAAAAAAAATAACTGCTGACAAACTTTAATGTTCATCAGCAGTTTTGTTACAGTATAAAAATCTAATCTAACTACCTTTGAACACAGCGCGAATAAACCCAAGCATAATACTTAGGCTGCTGCGGCTGTGCAAAGCTGTTTAATTTTGCGGTTAGATTATTCATAGTTACTACCTCGTTTTGACAATAATAACATCGTTTGTATGTTTTGTCAAATGAAAATTATTTTATTATATGAATATTGAAAAGAATTATTATCCATGATATTATAATTTTAATTTTGTTTCGGACAAAAGCAGTTTTTAGGCGTCTTACGTTTAAACGATTATTTAATAAGCGGGGATTTTTTATGGAAAAAAGAAAAGTAAAACCATATTCAAAAGATGAGGCAGAGAAATATGCAAAATCTGTCTTACAGGAAGAGATGGATTGTAACGTAAAGAGCGTTTTATATATTGGCGGCGGTTCTTATGGATATGTATACGCCTGTGAAACAGATAAAGCGCCGTATAAGTTAATTATGAAGGCTTGCAGGGTTGACGGAATGTGCGAACAGGAAGCAAACGCAATTAAACTTCTTGGCGAAGATTCGTTAATTCCTATGCCAAAGATTTTATTTACCTGCTTATCAAACGAAAATATTCCTCTTGATTTTATTTGTGAGGAATTTGTTGACGGCAGTAATTGCACATCACCGCTCCTATCAGTATTCAGTTCTAAAAAATCAAGAATAGAATTTGCCGATAAGGTTACTGATGCTATGGGATATTGGCACAGTAAAACCAATGATAAATTTGGCTTAATTGATAATGCTGTATTTGATACTTGGCTTGATTATTACAGACCGTTTGCATTAGGGATATTAGAATCCGCAAGAGATTGTTGCGGCAGAAACGAACTTGATAGGAATGTGCTGCTCATAATGGAGAGGGCGTGGAAGAGCTTTGATTTTATTTTTTCGGAAACGGTTGAAAATGCCGTATTGATCCACGGCGATTTGAATACCATGAATGTTATGGCTGATGAACATTTGAATCCAACAGGTATTATTGATCCTCTTGAAAGCAAATGGGCAGACAAGGAGTATGATTTATTTCAGCTGCGTAATCTTAACGGCGAAAGGTTTCGCTTGTATGATACATATAAAAGCAAATTTTCCGTATCTGAAAAATGCGATATTAAGTGTGCATTTTATGGGTTATATAATGAAATTTATTGTGGTATTATGGCCGGCGGATTTAATAAAATTTTACTTTATCCTGTTGTAAAAAGAATGAGAAAAGAATTGGAAAAGGCAGGATTATAAATGGAAAAGCAGATCAAAGCGGTTGCCGAAGAAAAACTTAACTGTAAGGTGTTAGATATGTCTGCAATCGGCAGGGGCGCAAGCGGCAGTGTTTACAAAGTTAAGCTTGATGCAGAGCCATATTGTATTGCGGTTAAGACAAGTGATTATCCAAAGCTGATTATTGATGAATATAACAGAATTCGGTTTATTTCAAGCAGGGTGGAGTGTAAACTGCCGAAACTTTATTTTGCTGAGGAGTTAAACGGCAAGGGCTTTCTCGGAATGGAACTGATTGAAGGCGTTGAGGCAAGCGCAAAGGCATTGATTTTTAAGAGGAATAAGAGAAAACTTGCAAATGAAATTGTTGATAACTTAATTAAGATACATTCTGTTCATAATGACAAATACGGTCCTGTTGATAATGCCGTGTATAATTCGTGGTATGAATATTACAGCAAATTCGCAAAGGATATAGTTGATTTTACAAATAAGTCGGACGTGTCGAATACGGTTAAAAAGGCGGTTAATTTAGCTTATGAAAGGCTTTATGAAATTATCGGAAATGAAGCAGATTACGCTTCGCTTACCCACGGGGATTATTGGCTGCCGAATTTCATTGTGGATACAAAGACGATGTCTTTAAAAGGCGTTGTTGACCCGTTTAATGTTATGTGGACAGAACCTGAATATGAGCTGTTCACGCTCACAGTCGGGTACGGAAAAAATCTGCACCTTTATGAGATTTACAAGAGCAAGGTGCAGGTGTCAAAAAATTGCGACACTAAAGTTGAACTGTACGCATTGTTCAATGAGATTTTATGGTACAAAACTCTCGGCAAGGTTGGATTTAATTATTTGGAATACAGAAGCAAAAGGCTTCTAAAGGCAATTTCAAAATGAATAAAAATGTATGCGGAAAGTTCGCTCCCCCTCCGAGGGAGCGGGCGGATAATATCCTCGCCTACGCGATTAAAAATTTAATTTGATTAAATAATTTATTTTATTTAAACACCAACGGGACAGGCGAAAAATTCGTCTGTCCCGTTGCTTGAGCCTCCCTTGTAAGCGGGAGGCGGCAAACGCCTTGCGTTTGACGGAGGGATTGCGACTAATGTCCGATGTCTAACATCTAAAATCCAATGTCTAATCAATCTACTCCGTACCAGCCGATGCCCTCATATTTCCATCCGAGTGAGACAAGCCAATAGTTTTCAGTAGTGCTGGCTGTATAATTGTGGTTGTTGGCAAATGCGTTCGGATTATACTGCCTGTAAATCGGAACGCTCTCTGCGTCGTCGGAGTACCAGCCGATACCCTCACAGCTCCAGCCGACGGCGACAAGCCTGTCTCTCTCCGCCGCGCTTGATGTGTAATGATGCTCGCCGCCGTTTTGGTTATACAGTCTGTAAACGGGCGTCGATGAAGTCTCGGGAGCAATCCAGCCGATACCCTCATAATTCCAGCCGAGATTTGTAAGGCTGTCTTTCTCACTTACATCAGCCGTATAGAAATGCTCGCCCGAATTGGGGTTGTAAAGGCGGTACATTGTAACCGTGTCAATAACCGTAACCGAAAATTCCGCAATCTCACTTACCGCGCCCGAATTGCTTACCGCGCGGAGCTGATAGTTGTATTCGCCCGCTCCTGCGGTCATTATAACGCCGTCCGTATCAATCCAATCAGCGCCGTTAAGGCTGTACTGATATGTTTTAATTCCCGAAAACGCCTCGCTCGCCAACTCAACAGTTACATTTTTCGGCGCTGTTCCGCCCGAAAGGACCTCTTTACCGTTATATGAAGCCGACGCGCGGACAGCCGACGGAGCACTGTTATCAACAATCACCGTTTCGCCCGAGTATATTGCCGAGAGAGTGCCTGCGTTGTCGGTTACCTTTGCCTGAACAAAGCCCTTAAAGCTTGTATCTATTACGGGCTTATCCGAATCGTTGTATCTTTTCCATGAGGTTAACGGACTGCCGTTTTCGTCAAGCAGTCTGTATTCAATTACACTGACGCCCGATGTACCGAAATCGACAGCGGAAATACCGATTACCGCCGAGTCCTTATAGACATTACCGTTGACCGCGCCCGTACCGTCAGAATGTGTAAGAGAAATCTCGGTAATTTCAGGTGAAATTCTGTCAATATTGTTAACGGTAACCGTCTTAATATCCGAAAGTCCGTTATTGCCCGTTGCAACAAAGGTATAAACGCCGTTTTCGGTTATTGTAACGCTTGCTTCGCCCGTAATATCAACGCCGTTAAGGGTAAGCGATTTAAGCCCCGCGCCGCCTGTATTTGAAACACTTACGCTGATTGAAATATCGCCGTTTGTATATTCTTCCGTGCTTAAAGCCGCTGAAATTGACGGAACATTTTTGTCAATCATTACGACAAATTCCTGTGAAATCTCACTTTCACTGCCCGCGCCGTTCACAGCTTTAAACGTATAGGTCTTGTTAACCGAGGCGTCAAGTGAAAGCACGCTGCCCGACAGTTCCTTGAAGCCTGAGCCGTCGTTGTAATAATAGGTTACGCCCGAATTTACATTCTCAGCCGAGAGCGAGAATACGACGTTTTCCGCCGTCCAGTCTCCCGTCGTACCGCTTACATTAACGCTCAGGACAGGAACGCCCTTGTCAATCTTTGTTATAAAGGACGAAACCTCGCTTGTGTTTGCCGAATACGAAACAGCCTTGAACTCGTATTTATGGACGCCGTCAAGCGCGGTCAGCGTATTTCCCTCAAGAGCCGCCCAATCGCCTTCGTCAACCCTGTAAAGATACGCGTAAATATCGGAGAACGCCGTTGACGAAACCGTAAGAATTACATCCTTGTTCGTGAACGAGCCGTCGTATTCTTTGCCGTCCGAGGTCTTGGCGGTAATAACAACTCCGCTCGGATTCTCGCAGTCGACAACAAAGCCGTCGGTTCTTACTACGCTCGAAGCATTGTTCGCGTTATCGGTTGCCTTAACCTCAATATAGCCCTTGAAGTCTGAGCCCACGGTCGGCTTGCTGTTTTCGTCGTATACCTTCCAGTCGGATGACGGCGCGCCGTTTTCGTCAAGGATTCTGTATTCTATTGCCTTAACGCCCGCAACGCCCTTATCGCTTGCAAGAACGCTTAACTGTGTTTCTTCATTAAAGAACAGACCGAAGGTAATCCCGTTAATAAGCCTTGCGAACGAGCCTGTGTTGATCTGTTTAAGTGTTACGTCGTCAATCTGCGGAGCTTCGCGGTCAAATGCCGTTACGGTTATTTCATCGCAAGCCGTAAGCCCGTTATTGGCGGTTACGGTAACCGTATATGTGCCGTTATCTGTAATCTCAAACGAGGCTTCGCCCGTCAAGTCCCTGCCGTTCACGGTTACCGACTTAATTCCCGAAAGACCGGCAGCCGCGTTTACCGTTACGGTCACGGTTTCGTTGGGTTCCGCCTGTGCCGAGGTGACCAATTTAACAGTCGGTACGGTCTTGTCAATTTTAACCTGATAGCTTTCCGAAACAACGCTTTCCCTGCCCGTACCGTCAACCGCCTTAAACGAATACGCCTTATCGGTATTGGAATTAAGCGTAAGCACGCTGCCCGACATAGCCTTAAATTCTCCGCCGTCGCTGTAATAATAGGTTACGCCGTCCTTCGTATTCTCCGACGAAAGCGTAAACGTGACGTCGTTTGCCGTAAACGCGCCCACCGTGCCGTTTATTGAAACCGAAAGAATCGGTATTCTTTCAACCACATCGTAGTCTTTATCTATAATCACACTGTAAACGGGGCTTACATAGCTTTCAACACCCGCGCCGTTCACTGCCTTAAAGGTATAGTCGGCGGTTACGGTTTCATCTACCGTAAGAGTATCACCCTCCATGGCAATCCAGCCGCTGCCGTTATTATAATAATAGGTAACGCCCGAAACCGAGTTTGGAGCGGAAAACGTAAATTCGACCTTATCGCCCGTCTTAACGCCGACAGCCCCGTTAACGCTTACGGCGAGGGACGGCACGGTGCTGTCGGTTTTCGCGTCAAACGAAGCCGCCGTACTTTCAAGGGTTGAGTTTGAAACGGAAACAAATTCATATGTATGCTCGCCGTTTTCGGATACTGTCAGAGTATCGCCCGAAACGCTTTGCCACTCGCCGCCGTCAACGCGGTATTTATATTCGTAAATCCCCGAAAATGCCGAGGACGAAAGAGTAAATGTAATTTCATTACCCGTCCATTCGCCCGTGTATTCCTCACCGTTTGAAACTGCCGAAATAACGGGAGTATCGGGCTGTACGGTATCAACAACAACCGCTTCCGAAATAAAGCTGTCCGAACGGCTGCCGTCGCCGCTGTACGCTATCGCCTCAACATAGCCCTTAAAGGTATTTGAAATAATCGGTTTGGCTTCTTCGTTATATACAGTCCAATCGCCCGCGGGCTGTTTGTTTTCATCAAGAAGCCTGTACTCGATTTTTTCTATTCCCGTTACGCCCGTATTCTGCGCGGTAATCGTAACTTCGGTATTCTCTTTATAGAAAACGCCGAACTCGCCGTCGGTCTTTCTTGCGTAAGAGCCTGATGTAGCCTGATTAAATTCAACCACCGTGACGCTGATAACAGGGTTATAAAAGTTTTCAATGTTCAAAAGATATGTTGAGGTTTTCTGATTGTTGCCCGTTATTACGAACAGATAAACCCCGTTTTCGCTGACGGTTATCGAATCCTGCCCCGTTATATCCTCTCCGTTCACCGTGACTGACTTAATACCCGCCGCGCCCGAAGCGGTTTCTATTGAAACATCATACGGAACGCAGGTGCTTTCCGTTACGGTCTGAACGGGGGTAACGCTCGGGATCTCCGTATCAATCATCACAACATAGCTGTCCGACGGATTGCTCTCGGTTCCCGCGCCGTTAACCGCCTTAAATATATAGGTGGCGTTTGTGTCATAATCAAGCGAAAGACTGCTGCCCGAGGTTATTTCGACCCACTCGCCGCCGTTGTTATAATAATAGGTAATACCTGATGCAGAGCTTTCAAGCGTTGATAAGCTGAACGTGACCTCCTCGCCCGTCCATTTGCCGAATGTGCCCGCAAAGTCAACTCTTACAACGGGGACCTGACGGTCGATTTTAACCGTGAGCGAAGAAATTTCACTGTCCAAGGCGGAATTGCCGATCGCCTTGAACTCGTAAAGATGCTCGCCTTCAATATCCGCCGTAAGGGTATTGCCTGCCATGCTCTGCCACTCGCCGCCGTCAACTCTGTAACGGTATTCATATATTCCCGAAAACGCTTCGGAGGAAACCGTGATATTAACGCTGTCCGCAACCCATTCGCCGCTTGTGTATTGCGAATCCTTATATACTGCGTCAATCTGAACCTCGGTGGGCTGAGTGCCGTCGATTACATAGCCGTCGGAACGCAGAACCTCGGAAGCATTTCCTGCTTTATCGGTCGCCCTTGCTTGAACATAGCCCTTGAAATCGGGATTCTGAACAGGCTTGTTATTTTCATCGTAAACCTGCCAATCGTTACCTGTCGGCAAGCCGTTTTCATCAAGATAACGGTATTCAACGGTATCTATGCCCGCGACGCCCGTATCAACGGCGTCTATTGTAATTTCAATCTGTCTGTTAAAGAACCTGCCGAATGTAATTTCGTTTAAGATGCGGGCTACAGTGCCGTCGTTTTTATGTGCAAGCGTAATTGAATTAACCGTCGGCGCGTCCTTATCAATATTTTCAACGGTAATTTCTTCCGTATGTGAAAGCCCGTTATTTGCAGTAATAACTACAGTGTAAACGCCGTTTTCGTTTACGGTAAATTCATCGCTTCCCGTAATATCCGCATCGTTGAGCGTTATGCTCTTTATTCCCGAACCGCCTGCGGCAACGCCGTCAATTTTTATGTTATACGACTGATTTGTAAGCTCCGAATTTTCGGCAACAAGCGTAAACGAGGGAATTACGTCGTCCCTTTTTACGTTAAAGCCGTCTGTTTCGGCGCTCTCTATGTCTTCACTGTTGATTGCCTTAAAATAATATGTCTCGTCGGAGTTTTGAGATACCGTATAGGTGTTGCCCGAAAGAGCCTGCCACTCGGTATCGGTATCGGTTCTGTAATAATATATCACGCCGTCAAGCTCGTTTGTACTGCTGAGCGTAAGAGTTACATCCCCGCTTGACCAGCCGCCGGTATATTCGCCCGCGTCCACCGAAACCACGGGAATACCGTAAACTATTACGGGGAATACAGCCTCGGCGCTTCTGCCCGCATGGGTATAGGTTACGGTTACAGTCTGCTCAACATTAAACAACTGCGGGTCAAACGCGGAGACGTCAACCGTATAATCGGTTATTATTTCGGATTCCGCGTTGCTGTAATCCGCCCTAACGGTAAGCCCCGAAACATCGATAGCCTCAACGCCTTCAATATACTTGTACTGCGGCGTTGAGATGATTTCAATACCCGTAAGCTCCTTTGAGGCAAGCGTAATCGAGAAAACGCCTCTGTATACCTTACCCGCCCTTGTAACCGAAACTATTATATACTGCTCGCTGTCAAGGACGGCTTGGTTAATCTCGCTTACGGTGTAATCGTCTATCTCGACCTTGAGCTGATCGTCCGTATAAAGCTCGCTTGTATCACCGTAATACTGTTCGATGTCGGCGCGGTCATAGGTAAGCTCGACCTTGAGACCCGTAAGGTCAAGCTCGGTATCGCCCTCAACATAATCGGTCTTTGTCGGTGATGTTATGGTAATGCTCTTAGGCTCAAGCTCAACGACATTTATTTCCTTTTCGGTTTCGCTGTACGATGTAAGGAGTCTTCTGCCGAACAGATGAAGAGTGGTGGTTCCTGCCGAAAGCCCCGTTACCAGCCCGCTGTCGTCAACCGACGCTATACTGTTCTGCATATTGTTTGAACTGCTCAGCGTGTTTGACGCCGTCCACGGCGCGGTGCCGTCGTCGGCAGGCAGACCCCAAAGTGTCGCGGTTATATCCAGTCTTGCGGGGGTGAATTTTGCCGTATACTGAACGGGGAAGTCCTTAATTACACTGTCAAAGCCCTCTATCGAAGCGCTTGTAACATAGTTTATAAAAGCGCCCTTGACGGTGATTGTAAACTCCTTTGTAACGCCGCCGACGGTTGCGTATATAGTTGTTGCCTGTGAGTTGAAGCTGCCGTAGCCGCCCGCGTCAAGACCCTTTACAACACATTTATCGCCGTTGCCCTCGACCGACGCGACAGAGCTGTCCGCCGACGACCATTTAACGGCGGAAAGCAGGGCTTCGTCATAGTCTTCGGGTGTTATCGCGGTAATTGAAAGCTCTGTTGTTGAGTTTTCGGTAACGCTTGAGCTTCCCGAAATGGTAAAGTCGGTAATCGCCGTGCCCGAGGTTATCTGCATCGTTCCTATAACGGAGGTGCCGTTGTAGGTTGCCCTTACCGCTATGGTTATCACGCCGCTTGACTTGGGCGTTAAAACGCCTTCGGACGTTATAGCCGCGAGCGAGGTTTCGGCAGGAGTATCTGACGCAGCCCAAATATATGTACCGTCGGTATCCAAAAGGCCCCATTCCCTAAGTACCGAGCTGTTTGTATTAAATCTTGCGGGGTAAACCGTCGCCGTATATTCCGAAGAACCGTCGTTCGGAATTGCCGTCTCGCCGTTTATTTCCACGCCCGAGATCGTAGCCGAGGTTAACGGGCGTTTAACCGTTACCTCAACGCTCCTTGAAACAGAGCCGACCGTCGCGGTGATCGTAACCGTTTTTGAATATTCCAAAACGCCGCTGCCGCCGTCAAGTCCCGTTACAATGCCGTTTTCATCAACTACGGCGACTGTCGTATCCGAGCTTGACCAAACAAGGTCGCCCGTATACGCGCCTGCGGGATTAAGCTCGTCAATAGCGAGCTGTGTGGTTTCGCCCTCGTAAACCTCGGTCGTTCCGACAATTGAGAAATCCTCAACGGGAAGCTCGGAGGCTTCGACTATTGTAAATGTAATTGTGTCAGAAAAAGCCGCATAAAGAGTGCTTTCGGGATTAACTCTGACCGTAGCTTTGCCCGCCGCGGTAAAGGTTACAAGTCCGTCGGAGGAAACCGAAGCGTATTTTGAAGAGCTTGTATCGAGCGCGGAGCTTCCCATTGTCCATTTTACGTCCTGACCGAGCCTTACGGGCGTAACCGCGCCGTAAAGCTGAACAGTCGTGCCTACGGCCACCGTCGTCGGTACAGACTTTTTATTTGTGATATGCACGCCCGTGGGCATAACGGAGCCGGCAAGGCTCTGCGTTACAAGAATATCCACGGTATCGGTATTAAGGACAGTGCCGTCCGCGTCGTAAAGCGTAGCGGTAACCTCGACATTCATATTATCGAGGTAATTCTGTAAGCTGTCCGCAATCGTGTCGCCCGCAATTCCTCTTACAAGAGCGACAAGCACGTCGGTGTTGACGGTTTCGAGGTCATAGCCGCTGCTTTCGATGGCGCTTTCAATGGCTTCAGCCATGCTCTCGCCGACAAGCGGTATGGTGCGTACCTCCTCGTCAAGCCAAAGCTGAATTATAGCCGCCTTTGAGTAGTCGTAGCCCGTAACCTTGCCCGTATCGTCGACGTCGGCGAGCAGGGGCAGATTGCTTTCCCACCCGACATACGCGCCCTCGGGCATGTCCTCTGAGGTTACATAATAAAGCTGAACGGAGCGGTACTCCTGAACCTCGACCGTCTCGGTAATTTCCTCTCCGTTTTCGTCGGTAATTGTTATTGTCGGGTTTGCCGCAAATACGTTAAATGCGGGCATAACCGCCGTAATAATCATCAAAACCGAAAGAAAAACGCTGCTTAGTTTCTTTACTGTGGTTTTCACAAAATCATCTCCGTTTTGCCGTTATTTTTAGTTACAGCATTATTTTAATTTTACTAAAAATTTTATTATAAATCAACAATTTCTTGTAAAACAAAGCTATAAATTTACAAACGGTTCATTTTTTATTCCGATGCATCTTAAATATCTGTCATTATTTTCCAACATCCGTTACGCCTGCCGTTCATCCTTTTTTATGATAAATTACCAAAGCAAGTTATTCATAGGGACATCAATCCCTCAAATATTATTTTTGATAACGGTGTTTTCAAAGGCTTTCTTGATTTTGATTTAAGTGAATATAATGTCAAAATATTTGACATTTGTTATTCGGCAACCTCAATTCTATCGGAAATTTATTCAAAAGACGTAGGTTTGAATGAATGGAGAAAAATATTAAATACCGTTATTGACGGCTATGAAAGTATAACTCCGCTGACTTCTTCGGAAAAATCAGCAATTAAATATGTAATTTATTCGATTCAAATTATCTGTATAAATTATTTCAGTAAGCTTGATAAATATGAAGAATTGGCAAAAACGAATATTGATATTCTTGATCAGATGCTGAAGTAAAATTCAGCCGTGGTTTAATATGCACCCCGAAATTCAGAAATTTTGGAGGTGCATATTTTTATTGAAAAGTCAGAAAAATGCCGATAAAAACATATTGAAAAGTTGCTTTTTATGTGATTAAATTCATTTGAAAAGTCAAAAAGATGGGAAAAGATAACCTATCCCGATTTATTACATTATGTTCTTCCGAAACCCCACAGGCAGCTGAAAGAGCCTGCAAATATAAGTCGGAACATTTATACATAAAACAAAAACCTCTTTTGGCGTTTTCTTCGTACCAAAGGAGGTTTATTATTGTGTGTAACACAGACAAAACAGCGGTAAACCTTTATAAGGCTTTACCACTGTAAAATATTAAACGGAACACGCGCCCGATTGCAGACAGGCAAAATATTTCTCAATTTCCTCCGCCGTGTTCATTGACATAACGTCATTTGCGATTTCATCCGCAAGCGGCTTTGACCACTGCGCGATCTCTTTCCTTACCGACAGAAACTCCGAGGGCGACACGCTGAATTCCCGAAGCCCGAAGGATATTAAAAGCGGAATGAGCCTTTTGTCCGCCGCCGCTTCGCCGCACATTCCGACGGGAATCCCCGCCCTGTTCGCGCATTCTATTGTGTTCTTAATTGAGCGAAGCACCGCGGGATGCAGGGTATTGCACATATATGCGACATCGGAATTTCCCCTGTCGGCTGATAAGGTGTAGCCCGTCAAATCATTTGATCCTATACTGAAAAAATCCGCCTCTCCCGCAAGCAAATCCGCAATAAGACTTGCCGCAGGGGTTTCAATCATAACCCCAAGCTTAATTTCTTCGTTAAACGTCACGCCGTTATTCTTTAAATCCGCCCCGATTTCTCTGACAATGTCTTTTACTTTACGAACCTCTGAAACGCTTGTGACAAGCGGGAGCATAATGCGTATGTCGCCGAAATCGCTCGCCCTTAATATTGCCCTGAGCTGAGTTTTAAAAAGGTCGGCATTTTTTAGGCAATACCTTACAGCGCGAAAGCCTAAAAACGGGTTTTCCTCTTTTTTCAGATTAAGATACGGAATATTTTTATCTCCGCCGACGTCAAGGGTTCTTATTATTACAGGCTTATTTTTCATAATGAGAGCCGCTTTTTTATAGGCTTCAAACTGTTCCTCCTCGTCGGGCGCAGACTCCCTGTCCATAAAAAGGAACTCCGTTCTGAAAAGCCCCACGCCCTCGCCGCCGCAGTCATTTGCCGTTACCGCCCCGTCAGGCGTGCCGATATTACAAAAAAGCTCTATTTTCTTATTGTCCGCCGTAACGGTTTCCCTGCCCTTGAATTTTAACAAATCAGCCTTGGTCTTTATATATTTTTCCTGCTTTTCACGGTATTTTGAAAGCTCCGCTTCGCTCGGAGCAACGACTGCCTTACCGTATGTGCCGTCGACTATAATATCCTGCCCGTCGGACAACTTGTCGGTAATACCCTCCGCGCTCATCACGGCAGGAATACCCATAGCCCTTGCGAGTATCGCGCAGTGAGAGGTTCTGCCGCCCGTTTCCGTTATTATACCGACCGCGCTGTTTTTATCAAGCCCTGCGGCTTCGGACGGAGTTAAGTCCTCTGCGACAATAACGGAATTTGCAGGCAAACGGGTCAGCGAAGACCTGTTTTTGCCCAACAGGATTGACAGCATCCCCGATTTAACGTCCCCGACGTCAGCCGCCCTCTGCCTTGTAAGCTCATCTTCAGCGCCCGAAAACGCTTCATAAAACATATCAAGAATTACGCTCACAGCCGTCTCGGCGGATTTCCCGTCCCGTATAAGTCGCTCGATCTCCCCGTTCAGATACGGATCTCTGAGCATTGAAATATGACCCGAAAGGATTTCCGCTTCCTTTTCGCCGACGGACTTTTTGAGCCTTTCGGCGGATTTTTCCGTATTTTCGCAGAACAGCTTCAGAGCGCTTTTATATCTTTTTGCTTCTTCTTCGGGATTGCAGTTTTCTCTATTCTCATATTCAAGCGTCTGTTTGCCGACTATACATACCTTGCCTATTCCTATGCCGTCGGACACGCCTATACCGTTAAATTCGATCATTCGCCGAGCCCGCTTTCAATAAGGGAAACCGCCTCTTTGAGCGCCTCTTTTTCATCTGAACCGTCGCAGATTATTTCAATTTCGCTGCCGCATTTTATCCCGACGGCAATAATATTCATAAGGCTCTTTGCGTTAACGTCGTTTCCGTTATATTTAATCGTGACGTCGCACTTATATTTTCCCAGAGTGTTCGCGAACAGACCTGCAGGGCGCATATGAAAGCCCTGAGCGTTCTTTAAGGTCGTTTTTTGCGATACCATATTTTTACCCCCTTACGCTTCGTTTACTTCCTGCGGGACTTTCTTTTTTAAAAAAGATAAGGTAAGCATTCCCACAGCCGAGCCGACCGCCAACGAAAGCAAGTAATAAAGCCAATTGCCGACAACGGCAAAAACGAATATCCCTCCGTGAGGCGCCATAAGAGTGCAGTTAAAAAACATTGAAAGTCCGCCGGCGACAGCCGCGCCCAAAGCGCAGGACGGTATGACCCTCAATGGGTCTGAAGCGGCGTAGGGAATCGCGCCCTCTGTTATAAAGCTTAAGCCCATAATATAGTTTACCGAACCGTTTTTACGTTCCTGAGCAGTCCATCTGTTTTTAAAGAATGTTGTTGAAAGCGCGATGGCAAGCGGAGGCACCATTCCTCCTACCATAACGGCCGCCATAATATCGTAACCGCCCGAGGCTATAGCCGCCGTGCCGAATACATACGCCGCCTTGTTAAACGGACCGCCCATATCAATAGACATCATAGCCCCAAGCACACCGCCCAAAAGCACCTTACTGCCCGAACCCATTGAGTTAAGAAATTCCGTAAGCGCGGTATTCAAAAAGCCCATAACGGGGTTTACCGCGCACATAATAACCGCAATAACGCCCAATCCGAGTAATGGATATATAAGCACAGGCTTAACCCCCTCAAGGGATTTCGGCAGTCTGCCGCACATTCTTTCAATGCCGAGCATTAAATAACCGCCGACAAAGCCTGCGAAAAGCGCGCCTAAAAAGCCCGACGGAACGCCGCTTTCGGCATTGGAAAACGTAGAACCCGTTGTTGCGAGAAATCCGCCGACAAAGCCGACCAAAAGCCCGGGGCGGTCGGCAATGCTTTTGCCTATATACCCTGCAAGAACAGGAATCATAAAGTTAAATGCGTAACCGCCGATTGTCTTAAAAAATCTTGCAAACGCCGTGTAAGAGCCGAAGTCGGCGTCCTGCGGAGCGCCCGAAAGAGTATCGGCAAGGAACGCGATCGCTGTAAATATACCGCCCGCGACAACGAAAGGCAGCATATTTGAAACACCGTTCATAAGATGCTTGTAAAGCTCTCTGCCGAAGGTTTCCCGTTCACCCGACGAAACCTCTTTTCTGTCTCCGGAATAATGATATATCGGCGCGTCGCCGCTTAAAATTCTGCCGATAAGCTCCTCGGGCTTCCTGATACCGTCCGAAACGGGAACGCTTATAAGCCTTTTGCCGTCAAAGCGCGACATATCAACCGTTTTGTCGGCGGCAATTATTATTCCTTCCGCTTCGGCGATTTCCTCACGGGTTAAAACGTTCTTCGCGCCGCCCGAGCCGTTGGTTTCAGCTTTCAGGGGACATCCTGTTTTTTTGCCGGCGTTTTCAAGAGCCTCCGCCGCCATATAAGTGTGCGCTATGCCCGTAGGACACGCGGTAACGGCAAGAACCCTGTACCCGCTTGAGTTACCGTCAATTTCCCGTTTTTCATTTAACGCCTTATCGGGATATTTTCCCCTTTCCTTTTTATCTATAACCGAAAGAAATTCATCGGCGCTTTTTGCTTTCAGCAAATCATCCCTGAATTTCTCATCCATTAAAATTGTCATAAGCCTTGACAGGACCTCAAGGTGTGTTTCTCCCCCGTCCTCGGGCGCGGCAATCATAAAAAGAAGCTTTGACGGTTTTTTATCCAATGCGTCAAAGTCAACGCCGTCGGGTGCGGTAATTGCGGACAGCCCCGCCCTGTTTACCGCTTTGCTTTTTGCGTGCGGAATGGCTATTGCGTCACCGACTGCCGTAGAGGAATGTTTTTCACGAAGCAAAATCCCCTTTTTAAATTCCTCTGCGTTTTTTACGTTGCCGCCCTTGACCTGCAAGGCGACAAGTCTGTCAACGGCCTCCGCCTTGCTGTTTATTGACAGCCCAAGCTCTATACTCTCTTTTTTAAGCAACTCAACAATTCTCATTTACCGTCTTCCTTTAATCAGATACTGTGAAATACCCTGTCAACTGTTTTTCTGTCGGCAATTCCCGCTGAAAATGCGGTTGCGCTCCCTGCCGCGACGCCGAGCTTTAGCGCAAAATCATAATCGCCGTTTTTTATAACGCCTGCGATAAAGCCTGCAACCATCGAATCCCCCGCGCCTACGGAATTGACGACGGTTCCTTTCGGCGCGCCGATTATATGCGTTTTTTTGTTGCTGTCAATCAGTATCGCGCCGCTGTCCGCCATTGAAACAAGCACATTTTGAGCGCCCATTTCCCGAAGCTGCGCCGCGGCTTCAATTATTTCCCCGTTATTTTTGAATTTCTTTGAAAAAATTTCTCCGAGTTCAAAATTATTGGGCTTTATGAGAAACGGCTTATATTTAAGAACATTTACAAGAAGCCTGCCCGAAGCGTCAACGGCAGCGCGTATATTTCTGCCCGACAGCCTTTTGAGGATTTCCTCATAGATATTATCTGGCATTGTATCGGGCACGCTCCCCGCAAGCACAAGCGTATCGCCGTCGGCAAGGCTTTCGAGCTTCTCATACAGCCTCTCAATATCCCGATCGCCGATTTCGGGTCCCCGACCGTTAAGCTCAGTTTCATTATCTGATTTTATTTTAACATTTATTCGTGAAAAGCCTTTTTTAAGTTCAATAAAATCGGTTTCTACGCCGTCGTTTTTCAAAGCCTGTTCAATCGCCCTGCCCGTAAATCCGGCAATAAAGCCCAGCGCCCTTGACTTTACCGAAAGATTATTAAGCATCAGCGACACGTTAACGCCCTTTCCGCCGAAAAAAATTTCCTCGCTCTCGGCGCGGTTTACCTCCCCCGACCTAAGTCTGTCGGTTCTTACAACGTAATCCACCGCCGGATTAAACGTAACCGTATAAACCACTTAACTTCCTTCCTTTCATATTTTTTATGTTTATGAGAATTGTTCTTATATAGTATTATACAATTTTTTTGAATTATTTTAACAGCCGTTACGGCAATTATTTTATCCGCAGAAAATCGAAATAAATTCTGCGCCGAAAGCAAAAAAGACAGCCGATACAACTTGCCCCGAAACAAATCGTTTTCGGATAAGCAAGTCGGCTGTCCTTTAACCGCTTATTACATGATTAAGCTCAAGAAAAACTGACTTTTCTTTACAGTCTGCATTTCATCTATACACAAGAACTCACAGCCCGCGCGTTTTAAAAATTTAAATCGCGGAAACGCTAAGGCTTAGCCCGACCTTTAAAAGAGCCTGCGGCAAATTTCAGCCGTCGCAGGGAGCGTCGGTTCTGTGAACAGGCTGCAGCTGCTGCGTATCCTCCTTATTTTCGTCGGAAGACGCGGAAAGCGTATCCTTCATAGTGTCGTCATAAAACAGGCATTTACAGCGTCCCGCGCGTTTTGCGCAATACAGCGCTTGATCCGCCGCTAAAAGCAGGGCTTTATATTTATTGCCTGCCGTAAGCGATGTTGCCGTTCCCATTGAAACGGAAATATTTACATTCTCATATTCCCCGTTAAGGGAATTAAAAATACGGTTAATAACCCCTTCTGTTTCCGCTTCGTTCTTGTATTCCATAAAAATCAAGAACTCATCGCCGCCTATCCGCGCGACAATGTCGTTTCCGCGTACGCCCTGTCTTGCTTTTTTAGCAACACCCTTTAAAATGCCGTCCCCGAAAATATGCCCGTATGTATCGTTAACCGCTTTAAAGCAGTCCACGTCGAAAACCGACAGCGAAAAAATGCCGTCGGGGGTCATTTCAAGCCGTTTGATTATCTGAGCCTTGGCGCCGGCGTGATTTAAAAGCTCAGTCTTGTCATCGTAAGAAGCCCGTTTTTCAAGCGCGTCTATCTGCATATGCGAATCGTTAATATCAACCGCTTTTCCCACAACCGCCGAAATTTCGCCGTTCTTCCGCTTTACCTGCGCCGTAATACGGTACCAACAGCGCTTATTATTTATAAGAAAGGGACATTCATAACGAAAAACGCGGTGTTCGGACTGACTGTTAAGTATCTCATTTTTAATATCGCCGCAGGCAGTCTCGCCCAAAATTTTAATAATGCTTTCATGCCGCAGGGGGTCGGTAAGCATCTCGTCGACGCCCAGCTTTTCAGCGCTCCACGGCGACAGGCTGAGCGTGTCGGTTGAAGCGGTATATTTAAACTGAATATCATCCGTAATAGCGGAAAAGAACCCGTATTCCATCCGTTCCAGATCTACAAGATACAAGGAACGCTCCGAAGCAAAGGCGTTTTCCCCATTAAGAAATTCTCTTGCAAGTCCGTTGCGCGTTATGCTCCTTTTATCGGATTTTAAACGGATAAACTCGGTATTCAAAATGCCCTCCGCCTGCTTAAAGCACTCCGTCAAGAGGGGATTGAATTCGCCGCACTCGCCGTTTAAGATCATCCGAACCGCCGTTTCGTGAGAAAAAGCCTTTTTATAGCTTCGCTCGCTTATCAGCGCGTCATATACGTCCGCCAACCCGACCGCCTGAGCGGAAATGGGAATTTCATCGCCCCGAAGCCCGTCCGGATAGCCCTGCCCGTCATACCTTTCATGATGCCAGCGGCATATCTCGTATGCGGTTCTTACAAGCTGCGTTTCCTGACAGTCAGGCAGCTTTTCAAGCATCTGCGCGCCTGCCGCCGCATGAGTTTTCATAACCTCAAATTCCTCATTTGTCAGCTTGCCCGGCTTATTGAGGAGCTTTTCGTCAATCGCAAGCTTTCCTATATCGTGAAGAGCCGACGCCAAGCTGATTTGCGAAATATCCTGTTTTTTAAGTTCGTAACGCCCCGTCATACGCTGCAGGTAAGTAAGTATTACCTCGGTAAAGACGCGAATATGCATAATGTGCTGACCGCTTTCGCCGTTTCTGAATTCAACAATATGGCTCATAATATCCGCAATTATGCCGTTCAATCTTTCTTTTTCATTGATTTGACCTATTACAAGGTTCATCATCTTTTTCTGCTCGGAATACAGCAAAACCGTATTAACGACCCTACGGTGAACGATCCTCGCGTCAAAGGGTCTTGATATAAAGTCGGTAACTCCCAAATCATATGCCTTTTCTATCTGCTTGGGGTCTGACTCCGCCGAAATGATAATGACGGGAACTTTGTCGATCCAACCCCTCGCGTTCATTTCGTTCAGCACCTCAAATCCGTTTTTTCGCGGCATTACCAAATCCAGCAGAACAACGGAAAAATCAGCGGTATGCCTTTCAAGCGTTTCAATCGCTTCCACACCGTCCGCCGCCTCAATTGTGTCATATTCCTCCGACAAAATATCCGCTAAAATGGAGCGGTTAATTTCGGAATCATCAACAATCAGTATTTTTTGTTTTTGCGAATCATCTTGGCACATAATCACACTGTCCTCTTTTCAAATGTGTCCGTAAAAAAGAAAACATTTGAATTTGATATAGATAATTGTATTATAAAATAAAATATTTTATAATACAACATCAAAACACCGGAAAAAACTGTTTTCACTGCAAGAAAAATGTTTAATACAATAAAAAAACTAATGAATTGATATTTGCCGCACATTGGCGCTTATAATTGAGGCTGACGAACAATATTAAGCTTTAAGAAAGCGAGAACTTTAAAATGAAATTTGAATGGAAAAAGCAAGAAAAGAAAATATACGGCACAAATGCAAAGCCCCGCGTTATTGATGTCCCCGCCCGAAATTATATCACTATCTCAGGCGAGGGAAACCCCAATAACGAAATCTTTTCAGAAAAGGTCGGCGCTCTGTTTTCGTTAGCTTACAAGATAAAAATGACATATAAAGCGTCTTACGGAAAAAAATCGGAAATAAACGATTATTCCGTATATCCTTCAGAGGGAATATGGGGCAAGAGCGTTCAAAGAGACGAACTTACGAAAGACGAACTGCAATATACAATCATGATACGCCGGCCCGATTTCATTACAAAGAAAATGTTCGTTGACGCATTAGAATTTGTAAAAAATAAAAAGCCTAATGCTTACCTTAACGATATTTCTTTTGAAACGATCTGTGACGGTAAATGCGTTCAGATTCTGCACAAAGGCAGTTTTGACAGCGAACCTGCATCGTTTGATATTATGAACAGATATTGTTTAGAGAACGGCTGCCAACGCATCGGAGAAAAGCACCGTGAATTTTATTTAAACAATGCTAACCGAACGGAAAAAGATAGACTGAAAACAATTCTGAGATACGGAATTTCGGATATAAGCAAATAAAATGATTATAAATCAAAAAATTATGCCGAAAATCGGCAATGCAAACTGCGATTTCAGGAAAACAAAAGTCTTGATTTTAAATAAATTTCTTTTAGTTAATGACATTACCCATAAAAATACCGCCGTTGCGAAAAACCGTAACAGCGGTACTTTTATATTATTTTCACTCTTTGAATTTAAAAATTTTTTGCAGACAAAACACAGCAAAAGCAATTCCTAAAGCTGCTTGATATTATCAATTTTTATCAAATCTCCAAGCTTGTAATTCCATTCGTCGGGCTTTATATCATTACAGCCGCCGCCATGGTAAAAGGTTATTTCCCCGAAGTGTATTTTCCCGTCCAAATTATATAAATCAACTCTGCAAAACGGAAACGGTTTTGACAAGTCACGGGCAATTTCAATCATTTTTTCCCAATTTTTCGGCTTTTCAACATTGCCGAGATAATTTTCCCGAGTTTCCTTAAACGGCATCAGATTAAAATTCATATCATATATGTTTCTCGGATAATTATGGTTATAAACATTATTTTTATCTATAAGACCAATATCCAAAAATAAATATGTCGGTTCACCCGAAAAGCACATAAATTTATAGTCAACGGGAAGTCTGCCGTCTTTATCCCTTATTACCCTTTCAACGACAATTCTGCGGGGAACATTTTTATAATTCCACTCTCTTGAAAAATAGTACGGGTTAATTTTAAGAGCATAATTCATTCTGCGAATTATCATTTTAGTATTGTTTTGCTTCTCGGGGTCATAAAAATAATTTTCACCTGATCCGCTTGTGCATTTTATAACAGATTCCTCTTTAATTTTTTCAAAAGGAATATCTTCAGCATTTTCATAAACGCCCATTTGAGATATTAGAATATCCCCGTGACCTGCTTTTCTGACATACTCTCTTACGGCAAACTTGTCCGAGCACACCGTAAGCAGCGGATCTCTGTTATTAAGCTTTAAGTACCATATTTTTTCATCAAAGGTTTTCGGATTGTCTAAATCCAAGCGCTTTCCCGTATATAATTTATGAAACCAATTGGCATATTGCCTGTCCGACAGAATTGACATCGCCCTTGCAACGGAATAACGTGCGGTTTGAAATACTATATTCCCAAAATTACTGTTGTCAGCCCATTTCCTAAGCCCTGTCTTTACTTTAAAAAGCAATCCCATAAACAATGCCCCTTATATTTAAAGATTTATACCCGTAAACCGTAATGATTATTTGCTTTATATATCGAAATAATGGTATTGAGCCTTACTGTTCGCTATAATAACACAATCAGCGATTTATGTCAACACTTAAAGCGTACTAAAACGACACTCATTGTAATGATATATGCTTTACAATGAGTGTTGGAGGATAACACTATGATTAAAGGTTTACCTGAAAAATTAAAAGAAATGCGCAATAAATACGGCTTATCGCAAAAGGATGTTGCGGACAGACTGTATATTTCACCTTCTATTGTTTCGGGATATGAAACAGGAGAACGAACCCCAAGTATTGAAGTTTTGCTTTCATTATCGTATCTTTACAACTGCAGTATTGATTATCTGCTTGGTAAAGACAATAAGCAGCCGCCCGTTTTGATTGATACTGACAAATTAAACGAAAAGCAAATTAAGGCAGTTCAATATTTAATTGATTCATTCACCGACAAATGAAACAAACAGGACTCAACCGGTTATGATTGAGTCCTGTTTTCATATTTACATAGAATTTTAAAAGCCTTAACAGCAGTATCTCTTTATTTTTCCCTGTCCGCAAGCAGATTGCAAAGGCACATAACAGCAGCAAACATTATGCCTGCAACGAGCCATACAAGCCACGTTATATCCCAAGCATCTGTCATAAAGCTCCACACAAGATACACAGCGGCGGCAATCAGCCGATACACCGTTCCTACCGTTTCTTTTTCTTTTCGGAAGGAGCAAACTCTCCTTCCCTTAAAAGCTTCTGCATACTTGCTCGGCGAACGCCCGCGATAATAAAAAGCGCCGCACCTATACCTGCAATCATCATTGTAACCGTAAGGCGAGGAGAGTTGAACACAATATGCCTAAAGCTTGCCCTTTCGGTAAATTTTCACTTTTTTACCGTTGACAGGCGACAGCCCGTCTGCCGTCTCAAAAGCAAAAATTCATCCGAAACTCCTGCGCTTTAGGTGCTCAGCAGTTTAAAACGAGGAGATTTTCGTTAAAGCAAGGCATAAAATCGAAGCCATACTGTCGTATGGTGAGATTTTTAACGATGCTTTAGCGGAAATATACCGTTTTAAACCATATCGGGTTAAACTCCCCTCGCCTTAAGCAAAAAATATATGCATCAAGTCAAGCTTGCCCTGATGCATATATAAAACTCGTCTTTATTTGGTTACCCCAACATTTGACATTGAACTTTTTTAGGTTTTGCCCATTAACAACAAGCCTTGATTATTTCATCTCAGCGATAGCCGCCTGTGCCGCAGCAAGACGGGCGATCGGAACACGGAAGGGTGAGCATGAAACATAGTCAAGACCTATCTTGTGGCAGAACTCAACAGACGAGGGGTCGCCGCCATGCTCGCCGCAGATGCCGCAGTGAAGAGCGGGATTAACGGGCTTGCCGAGGTCGATAGCCATCTTCATAAGCTTGCCTACGCCGTCCTGATCAAGCTTTGCGAACGGATCGTTTTCAAAAATCTTATTGTCATAATAAGCGTTAAGGAACTTGCCCGCGTCGTCGCGGCTGAAGCCGAAGGTCATCTGAGTAAGGTCGTTTGTGCCGAAGCAGAAGAAGTCAGCCTGCTTTGCAATTTCGTCAGCCGTAAGAGCGGCTCTCGGAATTTCAATCATTGTGCCGACCTGATATTTCATATCGGAACCTGCCTGCGCGATTTCAGCATCGGCAGTTGCAACAACAATATCCTTAACAAATTTAAGCTCTTTCGCGTCGCATGAAAGAGGAATCATAATTTCGGGGCATACCGTCCAATCGGGATGAGCCTTCTGAACATTGATAGCCGCGCGGATAACAGCCTTTGTCTGCATTTTTGCAATTTCGGGATAGGTAACCGCAAGACGAAGTCCGCGGTGACCCATCATCGGGTTGAACTCGTGGAGAGAAGCGATAAGAGCCTTGATGTCGGCAACGGATTTGCCCTGAGCCTTTGCAAGAGCTTCAATGTCGTCCTCCTCTGTGGGAACGAACTCGTGAAGCGGCGGGTCAAGGAATCTGATGGTTACCGGACAGCCCTCAAGAGCCTCATAGAGCTTTTCAAAGTCAGACTGCTGATAAGGAAGAATTTTTTCAAGCGCTGTTTCTCTCTCCTCAACGGTGTCAGCGCAGATCATTTCACGGAAAGCCGCGATTCTGTCAGCCTCAAAGAACATATGCTCCGTACGGCAAAGACCGATGCCCTCCGCGCCGAGCTCTCTTGCCTTCTTAGCGTCTGTCGGAGTATCGGCATTTGTACGAACCTTGAGCTTTCTGTACTTGTCCGCCCAGCCCATAATTCTGCCGAACTCGCCCGCAATCTTAGCGTCAACAGTCGGGATAATACCTTCATAAATATTGCCCGTTGAGCCGTCGATTGAAATATAGTCGCCCTCATGGAACTCCTTGCCTGCAAGGGTGAATTTCTTGTTTTCTTCATCCATATTGATATCGCCGCAGCCCGAAACACAGCACTCGCCCATACCGCGCGCAACAACGGCAGCGTGAGAGGTCATACCGCCGCGAACCGTAAGAATGCCCTGCGCAGCCTTCATACCCGTGATGTCCTCGGGAGAGGTTTCAAGACGGACAAGGATAACCTTTTCGCCCTTAGCCGCCCAAGCTTCCGCATCGTCAGCGGTGAATACTATCCTACCGCAGGCAGCGCCGGGAGAAGCGCCGAGGCCCTTGCCAAGAGGAGTTGACGCTTTAAGAGCGGCGGCGTCGAACTGTGGGTGAAGGAGTGTGTCAAGGTTTCTCGGGTCGATCATAGCAACGGCTTCAGCCTCGGTCTTGTGACCTTCGTCAACAAGGTCGCAGGCAATTTTAAGAGCAGCCTGAGCGGTTCTCTTGCCGTTGCGGCACTGAAGCATATAGAGCTTTCTGTTTTCAACAGTGAACTCCATATCCTGCATATCGTGATAATGGTTTTCAAGAATGTCGCATACCTTAATAAAATCTGCGTATGCTTCGGGAAATTCTTTTTCCATCTGAGCAATCGGCATAGGAGTACGAACGCCTGCAACAACGTCCTCGCCCTGCGCGTTGATAAGGAACTCGCCCATAAGCTTGTTTTCGCCCGTAGCGGGGTCGCGCGTGAACGCAACGCCTGTGCCCGACTCATCGTTAAGGTTGCCGAATACCATGGGCATTACGTTAACCGCGGTACCCCATGAATACGGAATATCGTTATCGCGGCGGTAAACATTGGCGCGGGGGTTATCCCATGAACGGAAAACAGCCTCAATAGCAAGCTTTAACTGGACAACGGGGTCTGACGGGAAATCCTCGCCGAGCTGTTTCTTATACTCAGCCTTAAACTGCTCTGCAAGCTCTTTAAGGTCAGCGGCGGTAAGCTCAACATCATACTTAACGCCCTTTTTCTCCTTCATAGCGTCGATAAGCTGTTCAAAATACTTCTTGCCGACCTCCATAACAACGTCGGAGAACATCTGAATAAATCTTCTGTAAGAGTCATAAACAAATCTCTCAAATTTAGGATCGGAGTTGCCTGCTATCATTGCCGCAACGACCTCGTCGTTAAGACCGAGGTTAAGAATTGTATCCATCATACCGGGCATTGAAGCGCGCGCACCCGAACGAACCGAAACAAGAAGCGGATTTTTGAGGTCGCCGAACTTTTTGCCGTTGATCTCTTCCATCTTCTTAACGCCTTCCATAGCCTGAGCCATGATTTCATCGTTAATCTGTCTGCCGTCCTCATAATACTGCGTGCAGGCTTCCGTCGTAATTGTGAAGCCCTGCGGAACGGGAAGACCGATAGCGGTCATCTCGGCAAGGTTAGCGCCTTTGCCGCCGAGAAGGTTACGCATGGTCATATCGCCTTCGCTGAACATATAGACCCATTTGTTTGCCATTTTACATACCTCCAAAATTATTTACTTAATTAGATTCGGTTGTCCGAAAATCAGGGAATAATTACCTGAGGACAGAATTAACCGCAGATAATTATAGCAGAAAACAATCGGTATTGCTACATTTTTTTTAAAAAAATTTAACTTTGGCAACAAATTTAATTACATTGTGTTTTTTCCTGTTTTTTAATATATTATGCACAAATAAGAAACCGCATATTGCCCGCGTCAAAAATTATTCCCTGCAAGATCCCGACCCGTCAATATTCAAATCGGCTATCCCTTAGCTTCGCGTTGCTGCGGTAAAGAAATACGCTTATCCTCTTATTTATTTGCATAATCCCGTAAATTCTGTTATGATTAAACCGTCAAATTAACGGATTGCTTTTTCATACCGTATCGGAGTAAAAAAATGACTTACAGCCTATATATCAAAAGCATTGAATTAACCGAAGAACCTAAAAGAGATAAATTCCTTCTTGACCTGCCGATTGTTAAGTATCTGAAAAAAAACAAGCTCGAATTTAAAAATCCCGTTACATTTATTGTCGGCGAGAACGGTTCGGGCAAATCCACCCTGATTGAAGCCGTCGCGGTCGCTTACGGCTTTAACGCTGAGGGCGGTACAAAAAATTTCAGTTTTGAAACAAACAACACGGTGTCAGAATTATCACAGTGTATAAGGCTTTGCAAATCGGGGCTTATCGGCGACGGCTTCTTTTTAAGGGCGGAGAGCTTTTATAATTTCGCCTCAAACATAGACGAGCTTGACAGCTTACCCGCCTTATCCGCGCCTATAATAGACAGCTACGGCGGCGTATCATTACACAGGCAGTCGCACGGGGAGAGCTTCCTGTCGGTTGTTCAAAACAGGCTCAATTCCAAAGGCGTCTATATTCTTGACGAACCCGAGGCGGCGCTGTCGCCTGCAAGGATTATGACCCTGCTTGTCGAAATAAACCGCCTTGTAAAGCTCGGCTCGCAGTTCATCATTTCAACCCATTCGCCTATACTGACGGCATACCCCGACGCCGATATTTTACAGTTAACCCCCGACGGAGCGGAGCATGTGAAATATAACCAAACCGAGCATTACATAATTACAAAGGAATTTCTTAATAACACAGACAAAATGCTCAGCATACTTTTAGAATAATGTTTTAAATATCTGCTGCCCGCCAATCTTTTTCCGCTCCCTCTTAGAGGGAGCTGTCAGCGAAGCTGACTGAGGGAGTTAATATAATTTTCATATAAAAAGGAACTAAAAAATGAACAACAAATACTTAAACAATTTAAATCGAATAGAATTTGCCGTCACTATGGCTTGCAGCGGCAAATGCAGGCACTGCTCGCAGGGCAGTCATGTCGCGAGCGACCGTATTGACGGCGACAAGGCGCGGCAGGCTGTCTGCGACATCTGCAAAATTTACAAGATCAACTCTCTTATGACCTTCGGCGGCGAGCCCCTGCTCTATCCCGAAACCGTGTGCAAGATCCATTCGGCGGCAAGGGATATGAATATTCCCGAAAGAGATTTAATAACCAACGGTTATTTCAGCAAAAATGCCGACCGAATCAAAGAGGTTGCCCGTATGTTGGCGGAAAGCGGCGTTAAAAGCATATGCCTTTCCGTTGATGCCTTCCATCAGGAGACTGTTCCGCTTGAATATGTTAAGGCTTTTGCGAAAGCGGTAATCGAAGAAAATATTTCAATACACACCCACCCCGCTTGGCTTGTGAGCGCTGATGATAACAACCCTTATAACCTCAAAACGAGGGAAATTCTAAACGAATTTAACCGAATGGGTATCTCCGAATCAAGCGGAAATGTAATTTTCCCGAGCGGAAACGCGTTGAAATATCTGAGCGAATATTTTAAGAACGATATACAGTACGAAAACCCCTATGAAGAAGACCCGAGGGATATGAAAACAATTAGCTTTTCGGCAAACGGCGACGTCCTTAACGGGAACATAAACAAAAATTCCATATTGGAAATTATGGAAGCGTATGACGGATGTTCAGGCAAATGATGAATGAATTTAACGAAATTACAAATTACATATTTGTAAACGACAAGCCGTGCAAGACCGATGCAATTTTTGTTGTCGGCGGCTCTTTGCCTGCCGCGGCGGAGCTTGCCGCTAAGCTATACAATGACGGCTACGCAAAGAATATTATAATCGGCGGCAAATACAGTGTTAAGCGTGATTGCTTTCCCTTGCCCGAATATATAACCGAATACGATTTTTACAAAGATATACTGATAAAGAACGGCGTTGACGAAGCGAATATTTACGGTGAAGCGCGCTCGGGCTACACAAAGCAAAACGCGGAATTTGCAAAGCAGGTCGTTGATGAAAATAAAATAGCCGTTAAATCCGCAATTATAATCTGCAAAGCGTTTCACGCAAGGCGAAGCCTGCTGTTCTGGCAAATGTACTTCCCCGATGTGGATTTCAAGGTCGTAACGTTTGACGGCTTCGGCGTTTCAAAGGATAATTGGTTTGAAACGGATTACGGAAAAAGGCGGGTATTCGGAGAGCTTAAACGAATTAAAGAGCAAGCGCCGAATGCAGAAAATATACTTGTAGATGATAATGAATTAGATAAAATTGTAATAGATTTTCTATCCTTCTTAGCCGACAACGGTATGACCTTTGAACGGGCAGGCGGATATTGGGAAAATCAATCGTATCGGTATGTGAAATACAACGGTGAATTTGTCTGTTATATTCTGTTTAACGGTACGGGCGATGAAGAAAAGTTTTCACCGTTAACCGTTTGGACTGACGACAGCAATTCGCATTGGTACAGCGGCTGTGAGCTTGAAAACGACATAAAAGCCACCGCAACTAAGCATATTGATATTTGCGAAAAATGCGGCGCTTGCAAGGGCGGAACGGATAAGCAGATATTCGGAAAAACGTACGGCAATGTCTGCCGAACAACCTTCAGGTTTATAAATCCCGACACAAAAGAACTTGAATGTTTAAAAGAGCTGATACTCCTGCGTAAAAATGATATAGGAAAGAAACAGCGAAATTATGAAAATCAAATGCATATTAACAGACACAAAGGATTATAACTCGTTTTGCGGCTTGGAAAACTCAATATATACTGTCAGGATAAGTAAACAGTATAAGTATTGGTACTATGACTTATGCGATATGATAGGCTTCTATCACGGTTCGGATGTTGACCTGATTCTTGATATACCTGACAGCGATATGGAGCTTGCCGAATCCTTATACGGTAATCACAGGTTTGATGAAAAAGCATTAAGAGACTACGAAACCGCCGTTATGGTGCATACAACCGCGCTTGAAGCATATAACAAAATAATGGCTGACGGCGCAATCAAGTGTTGGAACATCTTAAAACAGCAAAGTAAAGATTTTGAGGACAAACCAATCGGCAGTTTAAATATGGAGATTACGCTATGGCAATTATTTTTTGGGATTTTGACGGCACGTTGGTTTACAGCAATCCGTTATGGAGCAATACAGTTTACAATTCATTGCAAGAGGTTGCTAAAAACTGCGATATTGAATTTAGCGAAATCAGAAAGTGCATGGCAAAAGGCTTTACCTGGCATACGGCAGATGAGGATTACAGCGATTTAATCGGCGATAAATGGTGGGCTTTTATGAATAATAAAATCGCTGAAGATTACATCAGTCTCGGCGTTGACAGCGATACGGCAATAAAAGCGGCTTCTCTTGTCCGTAAAAACATTAAGAAAGCCGAAAACTACACCCTTTACAGCGATGCTGTTGACGCCCTTAAAGCTTCCGAAAAAAAGGGATACAAAAATGTTATATTATCAAATAACTATCCCGATTTGACAGAGGTATTAGATAAGTTGGATTTAACGAAATATTTTGATAATATTATTGTTTCTGCAAATTACGGCTTTGATAAACCGAGAAAAGAATTGTTTGACATTGCCGAATCGTTTTATCCCGATGACAGTTATATAATGGTCGGAGACAGTGTAAGCGCTGACATTACAGGCGGAAACAATGCAGGAATGAAAACCGTATTGGTACATAAATGCTATAATGACAAAGCCGATTATTGCTGTGATAATTTAATAAGCGTAATTGATATGATTGAGGGAATCAAATGATTAACATTTTACTTGAAGGCTATGACATAACCGCCCCGTGGCTTTATGATGAATTAAAAAAATACATAATGCCGAACCATTCGGTAGCAGTAGTGGCTTTTTCTTTTCGTGACAGTAAGGTTCAGTCCTTATCGGATTGGAATTCTTTATACAGTAAAGAAATAGGAAAACTTTATAACGGTATTGTCGGTGGGCTTACCGCTTTCGGGATTTCGGAAGAAAGCATTACATTCGTAAACTATTTCAGCGACACAAAAGAGTCGGCGGCGCAAAAAATTAAGCAATCGGACATTGTGTATTTCCTCGGCGGATTGCCCGACAGAATGATGGACAGAATAGAGGAATTTGATTTAATCGGCGCTTTAAAAGATTACAACGGAATTGTTATGGGTTACAGCGCAGGTTCTGTTATTCAGTTAGCGGAGTATCACCTATCCCCCGATGATGACTACCCTGAGTTCGGATACTATAAGGGGATTCCGCTTTTAGATGATTTTTATCTTGAGGTCCATTACGAGAACACAGAAACGCAGAATAATTCCATTCGACGTGTATTATCGGAAAGAGGAAAAACTGTTTATGCGACTTCTTTAATGTCAGGCGCAATAATTGTTGATAACGGTAATATAAAACTGCTTGGCGATGTTAAAACGTTTAAAGCATAGTGAGAATAACGAATGGCGATTATTTAATTCGAAAAGGGAGTTTAGCTGTGAAAATTTATTTAGTTAGGCACGGGCAGGACGACGAATCCGTCCGCGGCGGCCGGAGCAATTCGCCTTTAACCGACATAGGCGTTCGGCAATCTGTTGATTTGGCAAATGAAATATTTTTAAATGCAGAAAAATACAATATCGGTAAAATTTTTTCGAGCGATATTGCAAGAGCTGAGCAAACAGCAGGAATTATTGCTGATAGATTAAATTTATCTATTGAGCCAACGCCGAAGTTCAGAGAGGTGAACAATGGTGAATTGGCAGGGTTGGGCAACCGTACGGCAGAGGAAAAATACCCCAATCTTTTCCGGAGAAACCTTGGTTGGAAAGAGCACTATCCGAACGGCGAAAGTCCCAAGGAATTCTATGAAAGAATAAGCGCCGCGTGGGCAGAATTCACGCTGTCCCTTGCCCGTCAGCCTTTACCTCACAATAAGAACGCGCTGTTGATAACTCACGGCGGTGTCATAAACATAATAAGGTGCATTTCAAGCGGCAAAGAATATTCAAACAAGGAAAAATATCAAGGCGTTCCGAGCGCAAAAATATGCTTTGAATTTGAGGTATGATTTTTAATCGGTTTTGTCTTGCTTAAGGCGAGGAGAGTTGAACAAAATATGCCTAAAGCTTGGTCTTTCGGTAAATTTTCACTTTTTTACCGTTGACGGGCGACAGCCCGTCTGCCGTCTCAAAAGCAAAAATTCATCCGAAATTCCTGCGCTTTAGGTGCTCAGCAGTTTAAAACGAGGAGATTTTCGTTAAAGCAAGGCATAAAATCGAAGCCATACTGTCGTATGGTGAGATTTTTAACGATGCTTTAGCGGAAAGATACCGTTTTAAACCATATCGGGTTCGACTCCCCTCGCCTTAACTTCATTCTCCGAAATTTCAACAGATAACGGATTTTCACCTTTGAATTATAAAAATATTAAAGAAACGGATTAAAAAAATAAAGCAGGCGGTTGCCTGCTTTATCATTTGTTGATAGGTTTTATGCTCTGACGGGTTTATCAGTCAACCTTAATTTCGTGAACCCAGCCCTCGGGACCTTCGACAGTTCCCATCTGAATGCCCGTTAAAGTGTCGTACAGCTTCTTTATAACGGGACCCATTTCGTCCATGCCGCTCGGCATACAAATCTCGTTACCGTGGTCGACGATTTTGCCGACGGGGCTGATAACCGCCGCTGTTCCGCAAAGTCCGCACTCTGCAAAATCCTTAACCTCGTCAAATCTTACGGGTCTGTGTTCAACCTTCATACCGAGAATTTCTTCCGCTGCAACGCAGAGCGAGCGCCTTGTGATTGACGGAAGAATTGAATTTGACTTCGGCGTAACGATTGTGCCGTCCTTGGTTACGAAAAGGAAGTTAGCGCCGCCCGTTTCCTCAACATAGGTTCTTGTCGCGGCGTCAAGATACATATTTTCATCATAGCCCTGATTATGAGCGTCAACAATAGCGTAAAGGCTCATAGCGTAGTTAAGACCCGCCTTGATGTGACCTGTTCCATGAGGAGCCGCGCGGTCATAATCGCAGACGCGGATCGTAATCGGCTTTGCGCCGCCCTTGAAATAAGGACCGACCGGAGTACAGAATATCCTGAACTGGTATTCATCCGCAGGCTTTACGCCGATAACGGAGTTTGAGCCGAACATAAACGGACGGATATAGAGCGTTGCGCCCGAGCCGTAAGGCGGAACCCAAGCGGCGTTCGCCTTAACGACCTCTTCAACCGCTTCAATGAACTTATCCTCGGGATAAACGGGCATTTGAAGCCTTTTTGCGCTTTGAGCAAGACGCGAAGCGTTAAGGTCGGGACGGAAGCAGACTGTTCTGCCGTCAGCCGTGGTGTACGCCTTTAAGCCCTCGAAAACGGTCTGCGCATACTGAAGGACGCAGGCGCATTCGTTCATGGTTATGTCAGCGTCGTCCGTGAGCCTTCCGTCATCCCATCTGCCGCCCTTAAACTCGGAAACAAACCTTTTGTCGGTCTTAACATAACCGAAGCCGAGATTTGACCAGTCAATATTCTCTTTCCTCATATTTCAGACTTCCTTTTCAAATTATTATTCTAAATTTTATCACTATTGTTTTGCGCTGTCAATAAAATTAAATCAAGTATTTAGGTCGGCTCTGCCGCTTTGCTCTGAAAAAATTAAAAATTCAGCTTTGACTTTTTCGGAAAAAATATGTTATACTTTGCCCTGCAAAAAACAGTAAACATACATATTGACACACGTAGTGCTTTGCACATAAATCTGATTACAGAGTATGAATCCCGCAAAGCTGTACGTGTGTCTTTTTGTGTGTAAAAGAAGGAGAAATTTTATGCCGAAAAATCAATTTCAAAGAATGGTGTTCGCCTTTATAACGGTCGTTATTACGGTACACGCATATGTATTTTTCAGCCTTTATGTTGTTAACGGAAATACGCTTATGCAGCTCAACGGCGAAACAAGCGTTCTGGCTGCCGTTAACAAACAGGGCGGCGTGTATATGTGCGGTACGTTTTTACCGATTTGGGGGTGCATACTCATTGAATTTTGCCTTGCGTATGCGCTTGAGGTCGTTATGGGAAGTCCCCTGTCGTTCAAGCTTGCGTGCAAGGTGTTTGACCCCCGAAAGAGCCACCCGATGATTTTTGAAACCGCCGTTATATGCGCGACGGTGGGTCTTATGTGCCCTGCGATGAGCCTTATCGCGGCGTTCCTTTACTACCCGTATTACACGGGCTTCAATTTTATTACCCTGCTTGCAAATTGGTTAAAGCTTGTGTGCTTTAATTTTCCGTTTGCGTATTTCACACAACTGTTCTTTATTCAGCCTGCGGTGAGAACAATTTTTAAATTTTTATTCAGAAAAAATATAAAAGAGCAAAATGAAACGAAAAAAACCGCTTTGGCAAATCAAGCGCAGTAAGCTTATTGCAAAGGTCGGTTTCGCTTGCGCCCGCGTTGATTTTATTGCCGAAACAATACAGATCTGCGGCTCTTTATACTCATTTTCCGAGGGAAAGGAAAATTTAAATCGGAGAGCGCTCCGTCAAGCTCGCTTGAAACGGTGCTTGCGAACGATCACAGTCCGCGCTGGGAGCGTTAGCTCCTCGGGGCTTCGGCGGGAGATCATATCTCCCGCTGTAATTCCGAACCGAAACCCGCCGCTTCGTAGGGCGCGGCGTCCGCGCTTAGATTATATCTCCCGCTGTAATTCCGAACCGTCCCCGTACAAAGAAAAGAAAAAAGCCGATTCAAAAATCAAGTTAACCCCCCTACAAGAAAAATTGATAAAGGGAATTATTTGTGTTAAAATTAAAAATTGCAGATTATGATGAAAGACGGAGAAAGAAAAATGGAAAAACAGACAATGACGGCGGACGGGCAAGAGACTGACGGACGGGAATCGTTAACGGCAGAGAAAAAAGCAAAAAAATATACACATATAAATAAAACCGAACGGGAAGTAATTGAGAGATTATTAAGGAACAACACACCGAAAAAGCAGATAGCAAAAATTCTCAATCGCAGCATTAAGACAATCAGAGATGAGATAAAACGCGGCTCCGTAGAGCAACGCTTAACGATAAAAACAACAAAAAAGGACGCGGCGATACCGCTGTATGAAACAAGGAAAATATATTTTGCCGACATAGCTCAGCAAAATTATGAAATAAAGCGCAAAAATTGCGGAGCAAAATGCAAGCTTGAAAAATGTAAGCCGTATGTCGAATATGTTGAAAAGAAGATGAAGGAGGAAAAATGGTCCGTAGACGCTGCTGCGGGACATGCGAAGCGCTTCGGTGTTTTTGAAAATACAGAAACCGTAACAACACAGACCCTATATAATTGGATTGACAGATGTCTTCTCAAGACAAGAAACATAGATCTTCCGCTTAAGCTTAAAAGGAAAACACACCGTACCGTTGTGCGGCAGCATAAGCGTCTTTACGGGATGTCAATTGATGAAAGACCCGCCGAAATAAACAAACGCGTAGAATTCGGACATTGGGAGGGCGACGGCATTGTCGGGCGAAATAAAAAAGGCTTCTTAATATCAATGGTCGAAAGGGTAACAAGAATCGGCTTTTTGTTTAATGTCGGCGACAAAACATCAATAAGAATAGTTGAAGTAATAGACGGATTGGAAAAGCAATTCGGCTCGCTTTTTCACGACATTTTCAAAAGCATAACCTTTGACAACGGGACGGAATTTTCCGACTACAGAAACATATCAAAAAACGAACGTCTGAGCGTATATTACGCACATCCGTATTCCAGCTGGGAGCGCGGCACAAACGAGAATTGGAACGGAATTGTCAGACGGTTTGTCCCGAAAGGCTCATCGTTTGACGATCTGTCGGTCGACACAGTAATGCGAATACAAGATTCAATAAACAATATGCCGAGGAAAATATTCAGCTACAAAACGCCGCAGGAAATGTTTGTGCAGGAGGTTGACAGAATAATAGGCGAAAACGCCGTTCGCGCGGGTTGATAAAACAATCGAACATCATTGTATAAGTTATTGAAAATAAAAACGGTTAATTCAGAGCAATCGAAAAACGGTTGCTCTTTTTTTATTACATAAAAAACAACGGAGGTAAGAAAAAATGAATGAACAGACAACAATGTTGAGAAAAGAAATTCCGACGGTTTCGTACAGGAACGAGAACGGAGAGCAGATGTTTTTACTGGCAAGGCATCCCGAGTCGGGTGCGTACGTCCTGTATAAAGACGAAAAAAACAAGCTTATTCGCTTGGGGAAAGGCAATAACCCGAATGAGCTTGAGCGCAAACATAGGGTTTTGGAACAGTTGGCGGGGGCGTGAAATATGATGAAATCGTATAAAAGGAACTGCTTCGCGGCAGTGGACGGCTGCTGCGCCGTGCTTAAATATAATCCGAGTTGTTCCGGATGTAAGTTCTTTAAAACTCGGGAACAACTTGAAAACGAGAGAAAAAAAGCAAAAACACGTCTTTCCGCCCTGTCGCGCGGTGAATTGTGAGGGAAAAAATGAGTGAAATAATAGCTTTGGCAAATCAAAAGGGCGGCGTGGGAAAAACCGCCACGGCATCGTCGCTCGGCGTATGCCTTGCTCAAACAGGAAAAAAAGTTCTGCTTGTGGATTTTGACCCGCAAGGCAACCTGACAAAAGGCTTGGGCTGCCGCGAGCATAAGCTGTCAATAAAAGATATGCTTATTGACGAGCTTAACTGCGAGCGAAAAGAAAAGAGCGAATATCTGAGAAGCACCGAGGGACTTGATCTAATTCCCTCCGATATATCTCTCGCGGGACTCGATATTCAGCTTTCAACGGCTATGAGCCGCGAAACGATACTAAAACGTGCGCTGGAGCCCTACAGAGAGGACTACGACTACATAATAATCGACAGCAACCCGGCGCTTAATCTGTTCACAATAAACACGCTTACCGCCGCTGACAGCATAATAATACCCGTGCAGGCGGAACCCTACGCGACCGACGGTTTGTGCGACCTTATAAGAACGGTTAAAACAGCGAAAAAGCAGCTTAATCCGAACCTTGAAATCAAGGGTATATTGATAACGATGACCGACAAGCGTACAAATCTGTCCGCGCATATTTCACAGGAAATCAGAGCGGCATTCGGCAAGGATATCAAGGTGTTCGGCACGGAGATACCGCGTTGCGTCAAGACCGCGGAGGCGTCGCTGTACTTTGCGTCTCCCGTAAAGCACGCGCCGTATTCGGAAAGTTCAAAAGCGTACAGACAGCTGACTAAGGAGGTGCAAGGCGATGGCGTCGCTTCCAAAGCTCACACGCAACCCGTTAGATGACTTGTTTTCAACCGAATCCGAAAGAGAGGATAACGGAACAGAAAAGATTCATTCCGTCCCCATATCTGAACTGAAGTCTTTTACGGATCACCCGTTCCGAGTGAGAAACGACGATAAAATGAGGGAGCTTGTCGAATCGGTTAAGACAAACGGCGTAATAACTCCGCTGCTTGTAAGACCGACGGCAGACGGCGGATATGAGATGATCTCGGGACATCGCAGAAGAGCTGCGGCGATTTCGGCGGGACTTTCGGAGCTGCCATGCATTATCCGACAACTCGACGACGATGAAGCAACCATCCTTATGGTTGACTCGAACTCACAGCGTGAGGAAATCCTGCCAAGCGAAAAAGCCTTTGCGTATAAAATGCGGCTGGAAGCGATGAAACGACAAGCGGGCAGACCAAGCAAAGAAAAATTAGTCCCAGTGGGACAAAATTATTCGAGAGAAGAACTTGCATTGCAAAGTGGTGAAAGCCAAACGCAAATCCAGCGTTATGTTCGTTTGACAAACCTTGTTCCGGAGCTGTTGGAATTTGTTGACGAGGGTCGTATCAAAATGCGTCCTGCGGTTGAGCTTTCGTATCTTGACAGAGACAGCCAATATGTGGTGCTGGATTGCTGTGAAAGGAACGCGGCAACCCCCTCTCACGCTCAAGCTATCCACCTTAAAAGCCTTTACCGCGAGGGAACGCTTACCGCTTCAAAAATTGAGGAAATACTGCGGGAGCCAAAGCCTAATCAAAAGCAGCGTGTAAGCATTGATATATCGTCGTTCGATGGATATTTCCCGCCGAACACTCCCGAAAAGACAATCAAGGAAGGCATATTCAAGGCTCTTGAGTTTTACCGTAAGACGCAGGAACGTGAAAACAAGCTGAAAGGGGCTGAAAAATTTGTATGAGGAAGAGATAAAAAGTCTTTGCGAAACAATAAATACGCTTGATCGCAGAATTAAAATTTGCAAAAACGCTTCCGCCAACGAGGCTTTGAGAAAAAGACGCTTTTGCTTAGAACAAATGCTGAACGATCTGTACGTTCAGCAAAGATTTTGCTCCGGCAAAGAAACTTAAATTAAAATCGGAGGTATTGATTATGAAAATTTGTTCCGTCAACCAAAACGGCAGCTTCAACAAAACTTTTTACGAGCTGCTGAAGGCGGGAAGGCTGAAAAACATAGAGCAGAGGTTTGATTTTGACGTTGACGCCGTTGTTTTGGAGGGTTCGATTTGCCGATGTGAAAAAAAGCGACAGGAGGTGCTGACAAGGTGATATGAACAAGGAAAAATATAAACAGGCAACGGAACTTTATGACCGCACAGTCAAAGTTATAAGCGGCAACCCTGAGAGCTGGCAGGCGTTTTTACGCTCTGCCTGCAACAACTTTAAGCTCCGTTTTGACGAGCAGCTATTGATTTATGCCCAGCGACCGGACGCAACCGCTGTCCTCGAAATCGAACGCTGGAACGGCAGCTTCGGCAGATGGGTCAATCGGGGCGCTAAGGGCATTGCCGTGTTTGAGGACGCAAACCGACAGAGGCAGAGGCTTATCCACTACTTTGATATTTCCGATACCCACGCAAGCCGCTATTCCCGTCCTGTCCCCATATGGCAGATGAAGCCGGAATATGCCGAGGAAATCATAGACACCTTGGAAAGCACCTTTGGGGAGCTTGAAAGCAAAGATACCCTTGAAAACGCCGTTTTATCGGCGGCAAAGAACGCTGTTACGGATAACCTTGTGGATTACTGCGATGACCTTATGGGAATCCTGAACGACAGCTTCCTTGAGGGTATGGGAGAAGATTATGTCCGCAGCACTTATCGCCGGCTTGTGACAAACAGCGTTGCCTATATGATAATGACACGCCTTGGTCTTGACACAGGAGAATACTTTGACGCTGACGATTTCCGTGATGTTACGGAGTTTAACACACCTGAAGTCCTGAACGCTCTCGGTATTGCAACCAGCGATATAGCGGAAATGGGGCTTACGGAGATCTCCCGAACGATTACCGCCCTTGACAGGCAAAATCGCATAATTGCCGGAAAGGGCTATTCTGAATACAATAGAAGAAACCAAAATGAAAGGAGCAGCGACTATGGAAGAACTGGAATACACGAGGATGGGAGACTACAATCTTCCGAACCTGACAATGCCGGAGCAGCCGGAAGTGGTTCTCGGCAGATGGGCGCAGATGAGACGGAAATATCTTCGGGAACACCACAAAATCCTGTACTACAACCTGCTGACGAGCTGCAAGCTGACAGAGCATTTAGCGGAAGTGGAACAGCGGGCGACCGAAATGGAGGAAGCCTTAGTCCGTCAGATGTCGGAGAAAGAGGGACTGACCGAGGAACTGAAGGCGGCGGATATGATGAAATGGGTTCGCCTTATGAACAATCTGAGAAACTCGGCGCAAGAAATCGTGAAAGCGGAGGTAATCTTCGCTTAGAGTGGTACGACCGCAGCCACGAGGACAGAAGCCTGCCGTTTTTCGGCGGCGATGAAACAATCAATGAAATTCTCAGCACTACCCCGCACCTGAGTGCGTCCAAAGAAGAAATCCGTGCTTTTTATGAGGCGAATGCCGACAATGAAGCACGGACTTCTTTTATCAAGGACAGTTTTAACAACGACGTCACAGAGCTTACCCTTGCCGATGGGCGTCAGGTCGGCTACCGGAAAATGGAAAATGTACTCCATTTATGGGAGGGCAGCTATGAAAACCGAACAAAGCAGAGCTTTTACGATTGGGGCGTGATAGCGCAACATTTTGAAGCAATGCGGCTGCTCGGGCAGTTGCAGGATACGATGAAACCGCTCCCGTCAATAGACGGACAGTTCACGTTCATGTTTGAGGCAGAGGAAAAACAACCCTCTGCCTTTACTTTTTCCCAAGAGATCATCGACGCAGTTCTGACTCGTGGCAGCGGCGTATCCGAGGGAAAAATGCGTATCTACGAGCAGTTTCAAAAGAGCCTGTCCGCAAAGGAAAACGCAGATTTCCTAAAAAACGAGTACGGCGTAGGCGGCTCATACCCTGTCATTGTCGGTGCCGGAATTGACGAACAGCACGACACAAAAGGCATCCGTCTCTCAAAAGGAATCGGCAACGATAAGCCGCATATCGACTTGAAATGGACGCAGGTGGAAAAACGTATCGGCGAGCTGATCCGTATGGACAGATACCTGAACCCGAAAGAAAAAGAGAGGTATCCCGAATGGCTTGAGCGTCAGGAGGAACGGCGCAGAGAGCAGCAGGAACGAAATGCAGTCAGAGAAGCTCTGTCTGTTGCACCGCCCGAAAAAGAAGAAGCAAAGGACGAGCCTGAACACTACGAGTACCACCTTGGCGACAAGGTTTATCTCGGAGCGAGCGAATATGAAATCCTGTCCTTTGACGATGAACGGGTAATGCTCTACGACACGACTTTCCCCCTGTTTCAGAAAGAAGAAACCCGTGCGGACTTTGACCGCAAGGTGCAGGAAAATCCGCTAAACGACCATTTGAAGGTCAAGGGATTACCGCCCGAAGAAAGAATAGAGATAGATCCCAATACCACGCCCATCAGTGACGATGATTACTATTTTAACCGTCCGGGTATGGGAGAATTTGAAGCCATTTATTATAACCCCGACGCAGCCGCCGGAGGGCAGTTTGTTGTTTTGCACTTATCCTATGAACTGATAGCCGAAGCAAAAGAAAACAGCAATTCCGTAGGTGGGTTTTATGAGTATCTTGACAGCAAAGCCTACACGGAACTAATCGACTTTGGTACGCAGGAGTTTGACGACTACCTTGATGCTTATGCAGAGCCTTCCCCTGATTTTATCGGACGAAGCGAAAAAACAATGCAGGCGCTTATCTCTCAGGCAGAGAGCGAATTAAACAGCGAAAACCCCTTGCTTGAACAGGCAAAGCAGCTCATTGACGAGTTCTGCCGGGAGGAATACGAGCGTGAGGAAGGTGCGGATTATTCCGACCTTTCCAATGTCGAGATAGCCTATACCACAACCGAGGACGATCAGCACGAGATACAGGCGGCAGTCAATCTTGAAGCATTCAGTATCAACACTTATGTTGACGGAAAAACTGTCCGCACAGAGCAGTATGACAGCCTTGAGAAACTTATAGAAAACGGCTTATCCGCACTCAGCTTTGAAGATTTGGTGTATGTTTCCGAGGACGAGCTTGCACCGTTTTACGAGAAAGCAGAACCCGTAAAGCCTGCTTGGGAGCAGAAACGGACGAGGGTACAGACTTTCGATTTGCACCCTGACATCCCTATGTCGGAGCGTAACACCTTTGACCTTGCTTCTCACGAGGTCGAGGAAGTCGGCAAGAAAGAACGCTTCCGCAGAAATCTTATGGCGATCCAGCTTTTGAAAAAATGTCAGGACGAAAACCGCTTTGCCACACCCGAAGAACAGGAAATCCTTTCAAAGTATGTCGGCTGGGGCGGCATACCCGAAGCCTTTGATGAAAACAATCCCTCTTGGGGAACGGAATACTTGGAGCTTTCTGCTGTCCTAACGCCCGATGAATACGAGTCGGCAAAGGAAAGCGTACTGACTGCCTTTTACACCCCTCCCGTTGTCATTCAGGGTATCTACAAGGCAATGGAGCGGATGGGATTCCGTGAGGGCAATATCTTGGAGCCGTCGTGCGGTATCGGCAACTTCATCGGTATGCTGCCGCAGTCCATGCAGGAAGCAAAGATGTACGGCGTGGAAATTGATAAAATCTCTGCGGGTATCGCCCAGCAGCTTTATCAGAGAACCTCCATTGCAGCGCAGCCGTATGAAGAAGCAAATATCCCTGACAGCTTCTTCGACGCAGTAGTCGGCAATGTTCCCTTCGGGGACATCCGCCTTGCAGACAAGCGGTATGATAAATACCACTTCCTGATCCACGATTATTTCTTTGCCAAGAGCCTTGACAAGCTCCGTCCGGGCGGCGTAATGGCGCTTGTGACAAGCAAAGGCACAATGGATAAGGAGAACCCCGCAATCCGCAAATATATCGCACAGAGAGCCGAGCTTCTCGGCGCAATCAGACTGCCGAACAACACCTTTAAGGGCAATGCCGGAACGGAGGTCGTGTCGGATATTCTCATCTTGCAGAAGCGTGACAGGCTGATCGACATTGAGCCTGATTGGGTTCATCTTGAAACAGACGGGAACGGCAGGAAAATGAACTCCTACTTCGTGCAGCACCCGGAAATGGTGCTTGGCGAGTGGAAAACCGTATCCGGCAGATTCGGCAATGAGGATACCGTTGTTCCCTTTGAGGGAGCAGAGCTGTCCGAGCTGCTGGATGACGCTATCTCGAACATCCACGGAGAAATCACAGAGTATGAGTTAGATGAGGAACTGACCGAAGAAGATGATTCCATTCCGGCAGACCCGAATGTACGCAACTTCTCATACACGGTTTACGATGATAAAATCTATTACCGTGAAAATTCAAGAATGACCCCCGTGGAGGTTTCCGCTACCGCAGAGAACCGCATTAAAGGTATGATACAGATAAGGGACTGCGTAAGGCTTCTGCTTGAAATGCAGACCGAAGATTATCCCGATGAGGAAATCAAAGCGGAGCAGCAGCGTCTTAATAACCGATACGATGATTTTACAAAGAAGTACGGATTGATAAGCTCCCGTGCCAATGTATCCGCTTTCTCTCAGGACAGCTCTTTCTCCCTGCTTTCCGCTTTGGAGGTGCTTGACGAGGAAGGAAACCTTGAGCGTAAGGCGGATATGTTCTTTAAGAGGACGATCAAGCCGCACACCCCTGTCACCTCGGTCGATACTGCAAGCGAAGCACTTGCCGTATCCTTGGGCGAAAAAGCTCGTGTGGATATGGAATATATGTGTACGCTGTCCGGCAAAACCGAGCAAGAAATCTTTGCGGATTTGAAGGGTGTTATCTTCCTGAACCCGATGTACGGATACGGAAACAGTACCGAGCCGAAGTATCTGATGGCAGACGAGTACCTTTCCGGCAATGTCAGAGAAAAACTCACAGTAGCAAAAAGGTCTGCGGAGGTTTATCCCGAAGATTACAAAATCAATGTTGAGGCTCTTGAAAAGGTACAGCCGACAGACCTTACCGCAAGCGAAATCTATGTCCGGCTTGGCGCAACTTGGCTGCCGCCTGAAATCGTTGAGCAGTTTATGTTTGAGCTGTTGGATACGCCCCGTTACAATCAGTGGAACATCAAAGTCCACTACTCGCAGTTCACAAGCGAATGGAACATTGAGGGCAAGTCCTACGACCGAGGCAATGTCAAAGCGTACAGCACCTACGGCACAACACGAATCAATGCCTATAAGATTATTGAGGAAACACTGAACCTGAAGGACGTCCGTATTTTCGATTATATCGAGGACGATGAGGGAAAAAAGAAAGCTGTATTGAACGCAAAGGAAACGGCAATCGCACAGGCGAAGCAGGAGCAGATCAAACAGGCGTTTCAGGATTGGGTGTGGGCTGACCCACAGCGCAGGGAAAAACTCTGCAAGCTGTACAACGAGAAATTCAACAGTATCAGACCCCGTGAGTACGACGGAAGCCATATCACTTTCAGCGGCATGAACCCCGAAATCGAGTTGCGGGAACACCAGCGGAACGCCGTAGCGCATATCCTTTACGGCGGAAATACACTTCTTGCACACGCCGTAGGCGCAGGCAAAACCTACGAAATGGTTGCGGCGGCAATGGAGTCCAAGCGGCTTGGACTTTGCAATAAATCGCTTTTTGTAGTCCCGAACCACCTAACAGAACAATGGGCGGCGGAGTTCTTGCAGCTCTATCCGGCGGCGAATATCTTGGTTGCCACAAAGAAAGATTTTGAAACCAAAAACCGCAAACGCTTCTGCGGCCGTATCGCCACAGGCGATTACGACGCAGTTATCATCGGACACTCTCAGTTTGAGAAAATCCCAATGAGCATTGAGCGGCAAAGGGCGATCCTTGAGCGTGAGCTGAACGAAATCGTGGACGGCATAGCCGAGCTGAAACGCAACCGTGGAGAGAATTTCTCCGTAAAACAGCTCCAAAAATCCAAGAAGTCCATTGAAACAAAACTCAAGAAACTGAATGACCAAAGCCGCAAAGATGATGTCGTTACCTTTGAGGAACTCGGCGTGGACAGGCTCTTTATTGACGAGTCGCATTACTATAAAAACTTGTTCCTCTACACGAAAATGCGGAATGTGGGCGGTATCGCTCAGACAGAAGCGCAGAAATCCTCCGACCTGTATATGAAATGCAGATACCTTGACGAAATTACGGGTGGTCGTGGAACGGTCTTTGCAACGGGTACGCCTATCAGCAATTCGATGGTGGAGCTTTATACCATTCAGCGGTATTTGCAGTATAATACCCTTGTGAAAAACGACTTGCAGCACTTCGATGCTTGGGCTTCGGCGTTTGGTGAAACCGTTACGGCGGTGGAATTAAAGCCCGAAGGCACGGGATACCGGACGAAAACCCGGTTCAGCCGATTTTTTAATCTCCCGGAGCTGATGGCGATGTTCAAAGAGGTCGCTGATATAAAGACAGCGGATATGCTTGAACTCCCTGTGCCGAAAGCTAACTACCATAATATAGCGGTGAAGCCGTCCGATATGCAGAAAGAAATGGTGGCGTCCCTTGCCGAGCGAGCCGAACGAGTGCGAAATGGTATGGTAAACCCCAGCGTGGATA
>CAZLCG010000004.1:76062-91562 GCA_964557975.1 uncultured Eubacteriales bacterium | reverse complement strand
CTCATGGTAATTGCCATCTTTTCGTACTGTTGCATTTACTTTGAGAATTTACGTTAAAAATTTTTGTTAAATTAAAATCTTGACTTATTTTGCTCGGGCTGTTATAATAATAAGCCGCTGAGGAATAATTAAAGATTCTTCAGTTCCTTCCCTCAAACGGTGAGATTTGGGGGCAAAGTCCATAAGGAGGTGCAAAAAGAATGTCAAAGTACGAATCGATTATCATTTTCTCGGTTGACAAGAAAACCGACGAAGATGTACAGGCTCTTGTTGAAAAATTCAAGGCTCTGATTGAAAAGAACGGCACTCTTGAAAGCGTTGATGAGTGGGGCAAGAGAAAGCTTGCTTACCTTATTAACGACGAGGCTGAAGGCTACTATGTACTCTTCAACTTTGAGTGTGAACCCGCGTTTCCTGCCGAGTTTGAGCGTGTTGCCGGCATTACGGACGGCGTGCTTCGTTCAATCGTGGTAAAGAAGTAACAAGGGGGGTAATGACAGATGATTAACTGTGCGGTAATAATGGGCAGGCTTGTAGCCGATCCCGAATTGCGTACTACAACAACAGGTATTTCGGTTACATCCTTTTGCGTCGCGGTTGACAGAAGCTATGTTAAACCCGGCGAGGAAAGACAGGCCGACTTTATTAACGTAGTTGCATGGCGCGGTACGGCCGATTTCGTTACGCGTTACTTCCACAAGGGTTCTATGATTGCCGTTCAAGGCTCAATTCAGACCCGTTCTTATGAGGATAGGAACGGAAACAAGAGAACGGCTGTTGAGATTGTCGCGGACAGCGTTTCGTTCTGCGGCTCAAAGGCTGAATCGGGTCAGAGCACTCGATTTGAAGCTCCTCAGCAGAACACACCGTCATATCAGGGCGGCGATGCAAGCGGTTTCTCAACCGCTTCGTCCGCTGATGAGGATTTCGGTTTCGGCTCGGTTGCCGATGATGACGACGGGCTTCCGTTCTGATTTTAATTGATTTTTAACAGGAGGATATTATAATGGCTAATGAAAGACCTCAGGGCGCTCGCCCTATGAACAGAAAACGCAGAAAAGTCTGCGCGTTCTGTGCCGAAAAGGTTGAAAAGATTGATTATAAAGACGCGGCAAAGCTTCGCCGTTTTACTTCCGAAAGAGCAAAAATTCTTCCGAGAAGAGTTACAGGCACTTGCGCCTATCATCAAAGAGAGCTTACAACCGCTATTAAAAGAGCAAGAGCTATCGCTCTTCTTCCCTATTCGGCTGACTGATTTTTTTAAATAAAAAGCGTATTCGATTTCTCGGATACGCTTTTTCTGTTTGATTAAGGCTTATATAATGCGTTAAATCCGACCGTTCCGCCGATTTACGCAAAATAAAAAGCAGGGCAAAAAGCCCTGCCGCAATAAAGCCCGTTTAATTAAGCGTGTAAACCGCGTAGTTTAAAACCGACGCAAAGACAAGCCAAGCTATATAAGGGATTTGCAAATATGCCGCCGCCGGGCGTATTTTATAAAATTCAATAAACATAATAATCACAAGCACGACAAGCAGCAAAAGCCAAACAAAAGAGAACAAATACATATCGAGCCTGAAAAAGAAAAGCGGCCATATAATATTCACAACAAGCTGCGCAATATATAGTCCCAAAGCTTTCGGCTTTTCACCGCTTTGCGAAATATATATAAGATAAGCCGAAATACCCATAAGAATATACAGTATTGACCAGACTATCGGGAACACAATGTCGGGCGGCGCGAAGCTTGGCGTTGCAACGCCCTCGTAGCCTTTCATAGCTCCGCCCGCCAAAGATCCCAGCGCGCCTGCAAGAAGCGTGCCGAGCACCCAATAAATTAACGGCTTCCATTTAATCTTTACAGCCATAACATTCCACCCCGTTCTGTTATAAGTATATGAACGTCAAGGTGGGATTATTCCTGTTTTTTGATTTTAAAAGCAGTTTTTATCTTATATGCACAACCTCGCCCGAGGTAAGCGTTCTTATATCCACGGCTGATTTCACTATCAGCCCGCCTTTTTCATCAATATCAAGAGCCCTTGCGTCATATTCGCCGTCGGGTGTAGTTACCCTTATCATTTTTTCAAGCGTCGCGGAATGAGCTTTGAGCCTTAAAATAATATTTCTGACGTCAGCGCCCGTAAGTGCGCTGTTTCTTATTATGTATCTGTCAAGATTGTTTACTATGTCAATTAAAATCTCGTTATGGTCAAGCTCCCCATCGTAATAATCTCCGACAGAGGTCGCCGTATATTGCAGCTCGCCCTCAAAATCGCGTTTTTCTATATTAACGCCGATACCTATTACGGCAAATTTCGGACGGTTGTTAAAATTAACTATTTCGCACAGTATTCCGCAGACCTTTTTACCGTCGATTAAAATGTCGTTGGGCCACTTGATTTTTGCGTCAATATTAAACATATTGTAAAGCGTATCCCTTACGGCAAGACCCGCAACCGATGAAAGAATTTCAAGGTTTTTTTCATTGCCGTTTAACTCATATACAGCGGAAAAATATATTCCCATACCCTTAGGCGAAGAAAAGCTTCTGCCCAATCTGCCCTTGCCGGCGGTCTGACAGTCGGCGGCAACGAGCGCTCCCCTGCCCTTGTTTTCATGGCTTAACTTTTTTGCAACGTCGTTTGTTGAAGCAGTTTCCTGCAGATATGTAAGACGCTTTTTCATTTTGTACTGTTTAAGATGGTATAAAAGGCTCTTTTCGTTTAGACAGAGGCTGTTCATGATTTATTTCCTTTCATTGATAAAATCTGAAATATATGCTAAAATAAACTGAATAGTAGTTGATATATTTATTTTACATATATTTTTAAAGAGGTCAAGTATGAAATTAGAAACTGTTGATTTATTTAAAAGCTTCGGCGATAAATCCGTTTTAAAGGGCGTGTCGCTTAAAGCCGAAAGCGGCAGAGCGTTAGGGCTTTTAGGCAGAAACGGCGCGGGCAAGACGACCGCGATCCGAATAATAATGCGTGTTTTCCCGCCCGACAGCGGTGCGGTTCTGCTTGACGGTATGCCGTTTGACACGGGCAAAATAAAAATCGGCTATCTGCCCGAGGAAAGAGGGCTGTACCCAAAAAAGCCCATTCTTGAACAGCTCATCTATTTCGGCAGGCTCAACGGGCTTTCAAGGGGTCGGGCGGTATCAAACGCCGACCGCCTGCTTGAAAGGCTTAATATGACCGAATACCGCACAAAAAGGCTTGACACGCTTTCAAAGGGCAATCAGCAAAAAATTCAGCTTGTCGCAACTCTTATTGCCGACCCCGACATTGTTATTTTGGACGAGCCGTTCTCAGGTCTTGACCCTGTAAACGCGATGCTTTTAAAGGAGCTTGTAAAGGAACTGATAAAAGACGGTAAAATCGTGCTGTTTTCAAGCCATCAAATGAATTACGTTGAGGAATTTTGCGACGAAATTGCCATTCTTAACGACGGTAAAATCGTTTTGTCGGGCAGCATTGAAGAAATTAAACGAAGCTGCGACAGACGGAATATCGAAATAGTATCCTATGATGCTGAAAAGGCCGAACAGTTTATTAAATCGGAATTATCCGATATAGTTTCAAAAACCGAATTGAACGGCAATAAATTGGTCGTAACTCTTTTAAATGAAAACGGTAAAGAAAAGCTTTACAAATCGCTCGGCGGATTGTCAGGCTCATTTGATTATTTTAAGGTCAAAGAGCCCACCCTCAACGAAATATTCGTAAATTACACGGAGGGAACGGTATGAAACAGTTTAAAATCATTTTTTCATTCGAGTATTTTAACTATGCGAAAAATAAAATATTCATAGGTCTTACCGCCGTCCTTATAATAATAATGGCCGCCGTTCTTTTTTATCCGAGATTAAGTCAGAGCAAAACCGCCGACATCAATATTTTTCAGGACAGCTCTCCGAAAGAAATTGCCCTGCTCGATCTGAGCGGCGGAAATGCGGAGGCTGCCGCCGAATACCTGACGGCGGCTTTCGGCGAGGGTTCGACTGTTACCGCAGTAGATTGCCCGCAGGAGGAGCTTGAAGCCCTTGTCACTAACGGAGATTATACCTCCGCAATAGTTTTAACCTCTCCGCTTTCATACAAATACATCGTGCAAAATTCGGAGATAACCGATGCTACATCGTACATTCTTGATGAAGCGCTCAAATCAAAATATCAGCTTGAAGCGCTTTCCGAGCTTGGCGTCGGCGCCGAGCAGTCGCAGGATATAATAGGGAGCGCCGTCACAAGCGAAACCGTGATTACGGGTAAGGACCAAAATGAAAGCTTTTTTTACACCTACATTTTAATGTTTCTGCTGTATTTTGCCGTTTTAATGTACGGTCAGTTCGTAGCGCAGAGCGTTGCGGTTGAAAAAAGCTCGAGGGCTATGGAGCTTCTTGTAACCTCGGCAAAGCCCGTAAACCTGATGTTCGGCAAGGTGCTGGGCGCGGGCGCGGCAGGGCTTACCCAGCTTGTACTGCTTTTGGGAAGCGCGTTTTTATTCTATTCAGTCAACAAAACGTATTGGGCGGACAATTACGTTATAGAGTCAATTTTCGGTATGCCCGTTTCAATGCTGTTATACACGGTTTTGTTTTTTACGCTCGGGTATTTCCTGTATTCTTTTATGTACGGCGCGCTTGCGTCGCTCGCATCAAGGCTTGAGGATATTAACACGCTTACAACGCCTGTAACGTTCTTAATGATCATATCGTTTATGATAACGGTATTTTCAATGCTCGGCAGCGTTGACGGTCTGCTTATGAAAATCGCCTCGTTTATCCCGTTCTCCTCGCCGATGGCTATGTTCACGAGGATAGCGATGGGCAGCGTAACCAACGCCGAAATAGTGATTTCCGTTGCGTTGCTCGCGGCTTCAACAGTGTTAATAGGATACCTTGCCGCCGCCGTATACAAGGTCGGCGTGCTTATGTACGGCAAGCCGCCGAAGCTAAACGAGCTTGTAAGAGCGCTGAAAACGAATAAATTAAAATGATAAAGCAGAGGATAATCAAATAAAAAAATGAAAAACAATAATGAAAATCAATTTGCCGTAATGACCGAAACGCCCGTTTCGCGGCTTGTGATAAGGCTCGGTATTCCGACCACAATCAGTATGCTCGTCACCAACATATACAATATGGCGGACACATATTTTGTAAGTAAAATAGGCACGAGCGCAAGCGGAGCGGTAGGCGTTGTTTTCGGTCTTATGGCGGTTTTGCAGGCGGTCGGCTTTATGCTCGGTCACGGCTCGGGCAGTATTATTTCAAGACGGCTCGGCGCTAAGGATTCGGGCAGCGCGTCCGAAACCGCGTCGACAGGCTTTTTTCTGTCGCTCGCCTTCGGCGCGGGGATAGGGATATTTGGAATCATCTTTATAACCCCGTTTATGAAATTGCTCGGCAGTACGCCGACAATTCTGCCGTTTGCAAAGCAATACGCTGTGTTTATACTCGCCGCCGCCCCGTTTATGACAAGCAGCTTTGTAATGAACAATATCCTGCGCTATGAGGGCAAGGCAAGCTACGCTATGGCAGGTCTTGTAACGGGAGCTGTTTTAAACATATTCGGCGACTGGCTTTTAATGGAGCGCTTCGGGCTCGGCATTGAGGGCGCGGGTATTTCAACGGCGGTTTCACAGTTCATAAGCTTTTTAATTTTATTAAGTATTTTTTTATCCGGCAAAACCACAAGCAGGCTGTCAATAAAGAATTTCACACATAAGCTCTCGGTAGTTTCGGAAATTATGTCAACGGGCTTACCGAGCCTTATGCGGCAGGGGCTTTCAAGCGTTTCGACAATGGTTCTGAATTCTCTTGCGGGCGGTTACGGCGACGCCGCGGTTGCCGCTATGACGATAGTAAACAGAATATGCTTCTTAATTTTTGCCGTAGGGTTGGGAATAGGTCAGGGCTTTCAGCCCGTTTCAGCCTTTAACTACGGCGCTAAAAAATACGACCGTGTTAAAAAATCGTTTTTCTTTACTCTTGCCATGGGTGAAGCTCTGCTTTCGGCGTTTGCTTTAATCGGTATGCTTTTGTCGGACAGACTGATCGGCTTTTTCAGAGATGACAGCGAGGTAATACTGATAGGAACCTTTGCGCTGAGGGTACAGTTGTTTTCTCTGTTTTTCCACCCTCTTTGCGTATGCTCTAATATGCTGTTTCAAAGCATCGGCAAAAACCGCTCGGCTTCATTCCTCTCGACGCTCAGAAGCGGTCTTATATTCATCCCTTCAATACTTCTCTTGTCACATGCTTTAGGACTTACGGGAATTGAAATTGCGCAGACTGTGTCAGACATTATAACCTTTTTCATAACAATACCGTTTATTGCGGTATTCTTTAAGAGCTTGAGAAAGGTAACCGAAAGGGAAACTTCTCGGTAAAAACCGCTGATAAAAATGCGCTGCTCCGAACCAAATCGGTCGGGGCGGCGCATTTTTGTTGTTTCAGGCTTTAAAATACTTCCTTGTTTTCGGACGTTTCCCCTTCATTGTTGTCTGAAAGACCGCCGTCGGCGGTTTCCGCCGTAACATCCTCTTCAGAATCCTCATAAGCCTCACCGTCGGCAAAGGTCGGCTCGGCGTCAGCCTTTTTATCGGCTTCGGTCGCCGTTTGTGTATTAGCCGTGTTACCGTTTTGGGCTTGTTCGGGAACAAAACCGCAGCCGCCGTTTTGGCTGCCGCTGTATGCGGGTGCGCCGTTATTCATGGCTCTGAAATCGTCAAAGGGAGCGTCGTAAGGGTCAACATTCGTCTGCAAGCCGAACGCTTCGGGCGCTATAAGCCCCGCGTCTATGGAATGTTTTTTAAGGTTTTCATAGTACATAGCTTTAACCGTACTGTTATAAGGCAAAACATATATTCCGGCGATACCGAAGCTTACGGCAACAAGCCAGTACCAAAGAATAAAGCTTAAATCAAGAACAAACAAATCCGATTTATAACCCTTTGTCATAATGTCGCTCATTTTTCTCGCTTCGCTTGAAGTAAGATTGGGATTGTCGTGGATAATATAATCGACCTGCGAATATGCGTAATACTTAACAATACCGGGGATTATAAAAAGCAGCGACCAAAGTCCGACAACAATGTCACGCGCAAGACCTACAATCAAATATTTACCGTAACGGTCAAAGCCCTCCTTATAAAGCGAACGCCAATCGGGATTGAAGCCCCTTATATGGTTGAGATAATAACCGCATATTGCCGTCATAAACGGAATAAGGATTATACCTATAATTGGCGCTGAAATGCCGACGGTTACAGTTGAGCTGTCGTCGTAATACCTAATTCCGTGGTCGCTTACCGTATTATAGACATTGTAAATTATATTTATTCCGTTGCTGAAAATATAGACAAGAAGCGTAGCAATAAACATTCTCCACCATCTTTTGTCATAGCTTATAAAACTCTTTGCCTCGTTTTTAATTGCACTCCTGTTAAGAACAAGCATTGTTTTCCTCCCTTTTAAATTACAGCAATACTCCGCTTTGCTTGCAAGGTGCGGAGATTGCGGCAGATTGAAAACCCACCCTTATAAGCGGGGACGTCCGCGTTTAAATTATATTTTATGCCATTTTACACCCTGAGGCGTGTCCTCAAGGATGATTCCCTCAGCCTTCAGCTCGTCACGGATTCTGTCAGACTCCGCCCAGTTCTTTTCCTGCCTCGCCTTTGTTCTTAAAGCGATCAGCTTTTCGATCTCCCCGTCAAGGCTGTTGCTTTTTCTGTTATAAACAAGCCCGAGTACCCCCGTCAACTCGTCAAACAGTGATATTGCGAAGTCGATAAGCTCGTTTGAGCCTGAATCCATAACATTGATATTTATATCTCTCACAAGGTCAAAGACCGCAGAAATTCCGTCAGCCGTGTTAAGGTCGTCATCCATAGCCTTTATAAACTGTTCGCGGCGCGAGGCGAGCTGAGTCTTAATTTCATCCGTATTCTCGGGAACAGCGTCTGAGGCGCTCTTTTTAACAAAGTCAAGACCGTCGCGGCAGGTGTAAAGGCGCTGAAGCGACGCCTTGCACTGCTCGATTATGTCAACGCTGTAATTTATCGGGCTTCTGTACTGTGAAGAAATCATCAGATAACGGATGGGCTCATAGCCGTATTTTTCCGCTACATCGCGCACCGTAAAGAAATTGCCCAAGGATTTTGACATCTTTACATTGTCGACGTTTATATAGCCGTTGTGCATCCAATAATTTGCAAACGTCACGCCGTTACAGCACTCCGACTGCGCTATCTCGTTTTCGTGGTGCGGAAAAATCAAATCCTGACCGCCGCAGTGAATGTCAATGGTGTTACCGAGATAGCGGCGAACCATAGCCGAGCATTCAATATGCCAGCCGGGTCTGCCCTTGCCCCAAGGCGACTCCCAATAAGGCTCGCCCGGTTTTGCGCCTTTCCAAAGGGCAAAGTCCATAGGCTCTTTTTTAAGCTCGCCGATATTTATTCTTGCGCCCGCCTCAAGCTCCTCAAGAGGCTGGTGCGAAAGCTTGCCGTATTCGGGAAACTTTGAGGGACTGAAATAAACATCTCCGTTCTCCACGGGGTAAGCGTAACCCTTTTCGACAAGGGTCGAAATGATATTTATAATTTCGTCAATATTCTCGGTAGCCTTCGGGTGAACCGTCGCCTCACGGATATTCATTCCCTCAGCGTCCTTCCAAAACTCCTCAATATATTTTTCGGATACGGTTTTATAATCGGAGTTCTCCTCAACCGCCTTTTTTATAATTTTGTCGTCAATGTCGGTAAAGTTCTGGACAAATTTTACCTTATAGCCTCTGTATTCAAGGTAGCGGCGGAAAGTGTCGAAAACACAGAGCGGTCTTGCGTTGCCGATGTGAATGTAATTATAAACCGTCGGACCGCAGGCGTATATTTTAACCTCGCCGTCGGTAATTGTTTTAAGCTCCTCTTTTTTTCTTGTGAGAGTATTATATATTCTCATTATCCTGCTCCTTCTTTTTATTATTTTCCTTTAATTTTTCAAGTTCCCCGGTAAGGCGTTCAATTTTAACGGACATTCTGCAAAGCTCCTGAGAAACGGGATCGGGAATATGAACCTGATCAAGTCTGTCGACCCTCATACCGCCCTGCTTGACCACCCTTGCGGGAACACCCACAGCAGTTGAATTGGGCGGAATTTCTTCAAGCACCACCGCGCCTGCGGCGATATTTGTGTTGTCGCCGACTTTAAACGGTCCCAATACCTTTGCGCCCGCACCGATCATAACGCCGTTGCCGATTGTCGGGTGTCGTTTGCCGACGTCCTTACCCGTACCGCCCAAGGTTACTCCCTGATAAATCGTTACATCATCGCCTATTTCGGTTGTTTCGCCTATTACAACCCCTGTACCGTGGTCGATAAAAAACCGTCTTCCTATTTTTGCAGCAGGGTGAATTTCGATGCCCGTTTTTTTTACGGCTCTCTGTGAAATAGCCCTTGCAATAAACTTGTGGTTATGGTTCCAAAACCAATAAGCGCGGCGGTGCATTCTTACCGCCTTAAGCCCCGGATACAGAAGCAGCACTTCAGCCGTAGACGAGACGGCGGGATCCCTGTCCTTAACGGTCATTATATCTTCTTTGAGCCTTTCAAACATTTAAACACCTCTGTAAAAAAGCCCTCGCAGCCCTTAGGGCAACGAAGGCGTAAAACGCGGTTCCACTCCGATTTATAACTTTTAAGACCTTTAACGGTGTCAGCCGTGCAGAGATACTTATTTCCCCCTGCCTGCTCATAAGCGCATTTCACATTTTTCGGCGGTAAGGAAGCTTTCAGCCGACGGCTTCCTCTCTCTTAAACGCTTAAAAATGCTACTCTCTTAATCATCGCATTTTAATATCTAATACATTATATCACACTTTATGATATTTTGCACCGATTATTTTTGATAATCAATAACATTTCTGCTGTCTTTTATATAAATTATTCCCGAAACGGCTGTCAAAATTGCCGTAATCCACAAGAGAAAATTTGATATATTCGCAAACGTCAGCCAATAGGGGTATATCACGGCAGGTTTAAAATACTGCGGCAAATACTGATAGCCCTCGCCTAAAAGCATAATCACAACGGTAAAGATCATTTGAGTGACGGTTTTCAGCTTTCCCCAAAAATTAGCGGGTATTACAACGCCGTTTGACGCGGCAATCATTCTTATTGAAGCGACGGTAAATTCCCTTGTAAGGACTATCATTACTATCCAAATATTACAAAGCCCCATAGCCATAAACGCAAGAAGCGCCGATGTTGTAAGCACCTTATCGGCAATCGGATCAAGAAGCTTGCCGAAGTTTGTGACCTGATTGTTTTTTCTCGCAAGCCTGCCGTCGACGGCGTCGGTGACCGAGGCGGCGGAAAATATCAAGGCAGCAAACAAAAATCTGTGGGGAAGCGTTTCCCACATAATTACGGCAAGAAAAATCGGGGTTATGATTATTCTTGCTATAGTAAGCTTATTCGGCGTGTTTAATTTCATACAGCTTCTCCAATCAAGTCATAATCGTTTGTGCCCATAATCTCAACATCGACAAAATCGCCCTCGTTAAGCTCATAGCCGCAGGTGAAATTAACCGTACCGTCAATTTCGGGAGCGTCACGCCAGGTTCTGCCGTAATAGGTGTCGGTGTAAGGGTCATAGCCCTCTACGACAGTTTCAAGCACCTTACCGATAAGGGAGTCGTTCAGCTCTTCTTGAATACGGTACTGCTGCTCCATAATGACCTCTTCACGCTCTTTTTTTATCTCCTCGTCGACCTGATCGGGGAGAAGCGCGGCGGGAGTTCCTTCCTCCCGAGAATAGCAGAAACAGCCGAGTCTGTCAAATCTTGCGGATCTTACAAAATCGGAAAGTGTTTCAAAGCTTTCCTCGCTTTCGCCCGGAAAGCCCGTTATAAGCGTGGTTCTGATAACGGCGTCGGGAATTTTTGACCTAATTCTTGAAATTAGGCTCAAAAGCGTTTCCTTATTGCCCTTTCTGTTCATAGCGTTAAGGATTTTCGCATCCGCGTGCTGAATGGGTATATCGAAATAATTAAGGATTTTTTCGTTGCCCGCGACAGCATCAATAAGCTCGTCGGTTATCTTTTCGGGATAGCAGTAAAGAGTTCTTATCCACCTTATTCCTTCGATTTTGGAAAGCGCGGTCAAAAGCGCGTGCAGAGCAGGCTTGCCGTACAAATCCTCACCGTAATCAGTGGTGTCCTGAGCGACAACGATAAGCTCCTTAACGCCCGATTTTGCAAGATCGGCCGCCTCTTTTAATATATCCTCGGGCTGACGGCTTCTGAACCTGCCCCTGATTGACGGTATGGCACAGTATGTACAACAGTTTGAGCAGCCCTCCGCAATCTTAAGATACGCATAGTAAGGCGGCGTTGTAAGCATCCTTTCGCCGTTTAATGGCAGACAGGTCTTGTCGCTGAAGGAATTAACCGTTTCACCGTTTATGACCTTTTCGCAAATTGAACAGATATCCTGATTGGAACCGATGCCGACAACCGCGTCTACCTCGGGAATTTCCGAAAAAATTTCATCGCGGTATCTCTCTGCAAGACAGCCCGTAACAATTATCTTGCCGACCGAGCCTTCTTTTTTAAGCTCCGCCATATCGAGAATGTTTTCAATAGCCTCTTTTTTTGCGTCCTCAATAAACCCGCAGGTGTTTACAATAACCGCGTCGGTACCGTCAACATCGTCGGAAATCTCAAACCCGTTTTCGGAAAGCTTTGCAAGCATCAATTCGGCGTCCACCTGATTTTTCGGACAGCCCAAGGAAATCATACCGATTTTTTTACTCATAATAATCCTCCACATCCGCGCGGCGGGTGACCTCTTTTACGGCCTTTTTTATATCCGAACAGCCGTAGCCCATTCTTAAAAGCCCGTTTTGAGCGCGCCGAATCCCTTTTTCGTCGGAAAGATAATTTTTGTATTTTGAATTTAACAATAATATAATACGATTAAAATCGTCTTTGTCAAGAGAATTTACGGCATCCCTTGCAATTTGCCTGTCAATCCCCTTCATTACAAGCTCTGCTTCGATGCGCTTCGGGGCAAATTTTTTTCTCCTGAGCAATTCGTCCGCAAGCTCTTCGGCAAACTTTTCGTCGTCAATAAGCCCCAGCTCCTCCAGCTTTTGAACGGCGTTTTCCGCCGCCTCCCTCGGATGCCTCGAAGCAAGCTTGTTTATAAGCTCCTTTTTACCATGCGCCCTGCGTGAAAGCAGATTCATTCCGCTTAAAAACGCGCGACGGGAGTTAACCGCATTTTCAAGCGCGGCTAACTCCTCTGCGTCGATTTCTTCCATACTGTGCCATTTTTCCGAATACCAGAATGTCCCGTCTACGGTCATACGGTATTCGCCGTCAATATAAATATGTACTTTGCCGGCCTTGCCGTTTTTAACATTTATTTTCATTCGTCGTCAACTATAACGTCAATTTTAGCCCTTGCTTCATCCTTTGTGGTCTGAACGGGTCTGTAAGAAATAACCTCGTCGGCGTCCGTATCCTCTGTTTTTGTGTGTTCCTCCGAAAGTCTCTGACGGATTTTTTCCTCAATTTCTGCGGCTACCTCGGGATTATCCTTAAGATACTGCTTAGTGTTATCCCTGCCCTGACCTATTCTCATCCCTTCGTATGAGAACCACGCGCCGCTCTTTTTAACGATGTCAAAATTAACGCCCATATCAACAAGCTCGCCCTCGTGCGATATTCCCTCGCCGAACATAATGTCAAATTCGGCGGTCTTAAACGGGGGCGCAACCTTATTTTTAACAACCTTAACCTTTGTGTGCGCGCCTATAAATTCACCGCCCGGACCTTTGAGTGACTCTGCTCTGCGGACGTCCATACGGATCGTAGCGTAGAATTTGAGCGCTCTGCCGCCCGTTGTGGTTTCGGGATTGCCGAAAACAACGCCGACCTTTTCACGAAGCTGATTTATAAATATAATAACTGTATTTGACTTATTTATAACGCCCGCAAGCTTACGCATTGCCTGCGACATAAGCCTTGCGTGAGCGCCCATATGGCTGTCGCCCATATCGCCGTCAATTTCGGCGCGGGGAACAAGCGCGGCAACAGAGTCGACAACAATAATGTCAAGCGCTCCCGAGCGCGCAAGCGCCTCAACGATTTCGAGCGCCTGCTCGCCGTCGTCGGGCTGTGAAACAAGCAGGGAATCAACGTCTACGCCTAAGCTTGAAGCATATATCGGGTCAAGAGCATGCTCCGCGTCAACAAATGCCGCTTCGCCGCCCGATTTTTGCGCCTCCGCAACGGCGTGAAGCGCAAGAGTGGTCTTACCTGACGACTCAGGACCGTATATTTCAATAATTCTTCCCTTTGGGAAACCGCCTATACCCGTTGCGGCGTCAAGAGCTATCGAGCCTGTCGAAACAGCCTCGATGTTCATTGTTGAATTTTCGCCCAAACGCATAATTGCGCCCTCGCCGTATTTCTTTTCAATCTGTGAAAGCGCGGTTTCAAGTGCTTTCTTTTTATTTTCTTCCGGCGAAGCCTTAGATAAGGTAGTCTTTGGAGTTGAATTTTTGGCTGACATAATTGTTCCTCTCAATCGTACAAATGTTCGTTTATTTGAATTATATATTATATTCCTTTAAAATGCAAGTGATTTTTGATAATTTTTCAATTTACTTACAAAACTTGAGGAAAAATAATATTTTTTCATAAAAAGACTTGCAATTATTGAAATATTCTGTTAGAATACTTTTTGCTGATTATCAAAGGAGGTGCCTCGTATTATGGCAAAATGTGAATTCTGTGGTAAAGACGTTGCCTTCGGCATTAAAGTTTCTCATTCACACAGACGCTCAAACAGAACATGGAAACCTAATGTAAAAAGAGTTAAGGCGGTTGTAAACGGCTCTCCTAAAAGAGTGTATGCTTGCACACGCTGCCTGCGTTCGGGTAAGGTTACAAGAGCTTAATTAAATTTTTGAAAAATCACGCTTGCCGCTCGGCAGGCGTTTTTTCGTTTCAATTTTGTGTAATAATCATATATCGCGCAATAACAGACGGCGCAGGAGGTTTGCTCCTGCGCTTCTTAATTTATTAACTTAATCAAGAATAACTCCCATTGTGCCGGGAGCCGCCATAACGGCGTTGGATTCATCGGTATCGATGTGCATAGCAAGCGCAAATTTAGGGCTTACTCTAACGACCGTATCGCCGAAAACAAGCGAACGCTCAGCCGATTTTATCTCAACGGAAACGACCTGCTTATCCCTAAGGCCGTATTTTTCGGCGTCCTCCGGAGTCATATGTATATGGCGCTTTGCAATAATAACGCCTTCATTAAGCTCGACCTCGCCCTTGGGGCCAATCAATTTGCATGCGCCGCTGCCCGCAATATCGCCGGACTCACGCACGGGGGCTTTAACGCCGATTGAGCGCGCGTCCGAAGCGGACAGCTCAACCTGACAAGCGCTTCTGACAGGACCTAAAATTGAAACTGACGGGAATCTTGATTTTTCGCCGACTACCTGAACTCTCTCCTCACAGGCGAACTGACCGGGCTGTGAAAGGTCCTTTTTCTTTGTAAGCTCATAGCCTGCGCCGAAAAGTGTTTCAAGCGCTTCCTGAGTTACATGAACATGACGCGCGGAGGTTTCTACCAAAACCGTTTTTTCCATTTGTGTTAACCTGCTCTTTCGTTTTTATTTAATATTGAAAATTATTTTAAAATTATTTACCTGCTAATTCGGCTCTTGCCGCTTTTATGTTTTCAACGAAGCGTTTGCCTGTCTCGGTAATTTTCTTATAGTCGCCCGTCTTTGCGCCTGCCGTAAGGGATGAGCCCGCGCCTACCGCAACAGCCCCCGCTTTGATCCATTCGCCTACATTGTCAGCGTCAACGCCGCCCGTAGGCATAATTTTTGCATAGGGAATAGGTCCTCTTATATCCTTAATAATCTTAGGCCCGAACAGGTCGGCAGGGAACACCTTGAGGATGTCAGCGCCGTTCTCCATGGCAGTAAGCCCCTCGGTTACGGTCATAATGCCCGGCATCATAGGAACTCTGTAACGGTTGCAAAGATGAAGCGTGTCAAGATCAAGCGCAGGGCTTACGATATATTCCGCGCCCGAAAGCATCGCAATTCTTGCTGTCGCAGCGTCAAGCACCGTGCCCGCGCCTAAAATGATCTGCTCGGGAGTATAGCGCTTTGCAAGCTCCTCAATAACCTTGTCAGCGTGCGGTACGGTGAATGTAAGCTCAATAGCCGCAACGCCGCCCTCAATGCAGGCGTCGGTAATTCTGATTGCCTTGTCAACCGACTCGGCGCGGACAACGGCGACAATACCGCAGTCCTGAATTTTTGTAATAATTTTTTCTTTGTCCATAGTTATCTCTCCAAAAAATTATATTGCTTTATGTCTGATGAGCAGGTGGTTACCTGTCAACCCTTGCTCCTGCGCCCGAAACGATTTTTTCAACTTCCTTTAAC
>CAZLCG010000004.1:0-75962 GCA_964557975.1 uncultured Eubacteriales bacterium | reverse complement strand
TTACCTGTCAACCCTTGCTCCTGCGCCCGAAACGATTTTTTCAACTTCCTTTAACGAAGCCATTGAGGTGTCGCCGGGTGTTGTCATTGCAAGCGCGCCGTGAGCGACGCCGTAATTTACGGCTGTCTGAGGGTCGCCCGTGGTCATAAGTCCGTAGATAAGCCCCGAAGCGAACGAATCGCCGCCGCCTACCCTGTCGTAAATTTCAAGCTCCGGAAGGGAAAGCCCGTTATAAACCTTGCCGTCGGCATACAGGATAGCCGACCAGTCGTTTACCGTTGCGGTTTTAACCGTGCGAAGCGTAGTGGCGATGACCTTGAAATTCGGGTAAGTCCTGCAAACCTCGCCGAGCATTTTATAATAGCCCTCAATGTTAAGCGATTTAAGGTTTGCGTCGTTGCCCTCAATTTCAAAGCCGAGGCTGGCAGTGAAGTCCTCCTCGTTGCCTATCATAACATCAATATATTTTGCGATTTCCTTATTGACCTCCTGCGCTTTCTGCTTGCCGCCGATGTCATTCCAAAGCGACGGGCGGTAGTTAAGGTCATAAGAAACGACTGTGCCGTATTTTTTAGCTGTTTTAACAGCCTCAATTACGACATCCGAGGTCGTTTCGGAAAGCGCGGCGAATATTCCGCCCGTATGAAGCCAGCGAACGCCCAAAGTGCCGAAAATATACTCCCAGTCAATATCCCCAGCTTTAAGCTGTGAAACGGCGGTATTGCCCCTGTCCGAAACGCCGACAGCGCCCCTTATGCCGTAGCCGCGCTCTGTAAAGTTAAGACCGTTGCGGACGGTTCTGCCGATGCCGTCATACTTAACCCATTTAATAAGCGAGGTGTCCACACCGCCCTGAAGCATAAAATCCTCAACAAGTCTACCGACCTCATTGTCCGCAAGCGCCGTAACCGCCGCGGTTTTAAGACCGAAGCAACGGCGCAATCCCCTTGCGACGTTATATTCTCCGCCGCCCTCCCATACTCTGAACGAGCGTGCGGTTTTAATTCTGCCGTCGCCGGGGTCGAGGCGGAGCATAATTTCGCCCAGCGAAATCATATCAAACGCGCAGTCTTTTTTATCTCTTAATTTCAAATCCATTTTAAATACCTCCGACTAAACCTTAAAAACGTATTTTTCCAAAAGGATACATATTTCACAAAGAGCCATAAACACGAGCGCAAGGATTATGTCCTTTTTCACCTTTTTTCTTTTTATTTCTGACGGATTTTCTTTAGAACCGTCAGTAATAATTACAATATCGGCTTTTTTCTTATTTTCAGTCTGTTCTTTGTTCGCTTTGTTATTATCAACAAAATACTTTATAACAAAAACTACCGCGGCAAGAAGAAAAACGCACGCCAAAAGATAGACTGCCATAGTATCATCCTTTCGGAATGTTAAAATCAAACGCCCGAATAAGCGTTAAAGCCGCCGTCAACCGCTATGGTCGTGCCCGTAATAAAGCTTGAATATTCCTCGTCGCAAAGGAACAAAAGCGAACCTTCAAGCTCCTTCGGCTCACCGAAACGCTTCATAGGCGTTGCGGCAAGAATTTTACCCGTTCTTGCGGTAGGCGAACCGTCGGGGTTCCACAAAAGCGTCTTGTTCTGATTTGTTGAGAAAAAGCCCGGCGCGATTGAGTTAACGCGGATTCCCACCTCTGCGAAATGTACCGCCATAAACTCGGTAAAATTCTTTACAGCCGCCTTGGCCGCCGAATAAGCGGGGATTTTGGTAAGCGGACGGAAAGCGTTCATTGAGGTTACCATTACTATGCAGGTATTCTCTTTCTGCGCCATATCGCGCGCGAAAACCTGAGTGGGAATGAGCGTGCCCAAGAAATTAAGGTTAAACACGAATGAAATGCCTTGAGGATCCAAATCAAAAAATGTTTTTATATCGTCGCTTTTTTCAACCAAATCGATTTTTTCAAGCGTTTCTTTAGTTGTAGTTCCCTTCGGGTTATTGCCGCCCGCGCCGTTCAAAAGAATATCGCAGGTACCTAATTTTTCGTTAACGATCTCTCTTGCGTTTTGCATGCTTTCGGTTTCGAGAACGTTACAGCCGACAGCAACAGCCGTGCCGCCCTCGGCATTGATTTCATCCGCAACCTTTTGCGCCGCCGCTTCGTTCAAGTCAAGGACGGCAACCTTAACACCCTGACGCGCGAGCGCCTTTGCGAAATCGCCGCAAAGAACTCCGCCGCCGCCTGTAACGACCGCTACTCTGCCTTTAAGGTTTTCGTGTTTCATATCAGTTTCTCTCCTTATTCTTTTTAACCGCTTCCCAAAGCCCGTTGATATAAGCAACGCCTAAAGCTCTGTCGTAAAGACCGTAGCCCGGACGGGCAACCTCGCCCCAAATCATTCTTCCGTGGTCGGGGCGGACATATCCGTCAAAGCCTACGTCCTGCAAAGCCCTGACTATTTCATACATATCAAGCGAACCCATGTTGGATTCGTGCGCAGTTTCGTTAAAATGATTGTCAATGACCTTAACATTGCGAAGGTGCGCAAAATAAATTCTGTCGCCGAATTCCCTTATCATAGCGGGCAAGTCGTTTTTACCGCTTGCGCCCAAAGAACCCGTGCAGAAGGTAAGCCCGTTATATTTTGACGGGACGATTGTAAGAAGCTTTTTAAGGCTGTCCCTGTCCTTAATTATTCTCGGCAGACCGAAAATATCCCATGGCGGATCGTCGGGGTGGATCGCCATTTTGACGTCGCACTCCTCGCAGACGGGCATAATCGCCTCAAGAAAATACTTGAGGTTATTCCAAAGGTCATCCGCAGTGACGTTTTTGTATTTCTCAAACAGCTCTTTGATTTCGGGCATTCTCTCGGTTTCCCAGCCCGGCATAGCATAGCCGTTGGAATTATCGTCTGTTTCCTTAAACATATCCTCGGGACTTTTGCCCTCAATCTGAACGCCGTCGTAAGAAAGACAGGTTGCGCCGTCCCCCATATTCATTGCGAGATCCGTTCTCGTCCAATCAAAGACCGGCATAAAGTTATAGCAGATTACCTTAACGCCCGCTTTTGCGAGATTGCGGATGCTTGTTATGTAGTTTTCAATATATTTATCGCGCGTCGGAAGCCCGATTTTTATATCCTCGTGAACGTTAACGCTTTCAATGCACTCCATTGTAAGCCCCGCGTCCTCGATTTCCTTTTTCATCTTAAAAATGTCTTCTTCGCTCCACGCTTCACCGGCAGGCAGGCGGTGCAAAGCGGGAACAACGCCGACAACATTCGGAATTTGCCTGATTTGTTCCAGTGTTACGGTATCTTTATCACTGCCGAACCAGCGAAAAGTCATTTGCAAGGTAATTCCTCCTTTTTACTTGTTCTTTTTTGATATTGTATCACTTTAGCGCCCTTATATCAATAAAAATTTATATTTTTATGAATACGGATTTATATGTAAAAACGCAAATCGACTGTTAAAAGGCGGAACACCGAAAAGGGTATTCCGCAGAACGCAAACATATATTTACCGTCGGCTTTTATCCTTTAATTGTTTTATAAAAGCCCTTTCCGCTTCCGAAAGCTGAGCATTTTCAAGCATTTCCGGACGGCGCTCAAACGTTCTTATTAAAGACTGCTCGCGCCGCCATTTTTCAATGTTGGCGTGATGCCCCGAAATAAGCACGTCGGGTACTTTTTTGCCGTGCCACTCGAAGGGCCTTGTGTACTGCGGATACTCCAAAAGCCCGTTATAGTGGCTTTCAAGCTCCTTTGCTTCGTCGTTCGGAAGCACTCCGGGGAGCATCCTTGCTATTGCATCGGCAAGCGTCAGCGCGGGAAGCTCGCCGCCCGTCAGGACATAATCGCCGACGGAAATCTCCTCATCAACAATTTCTTCTATGACTCTTTCGTCAACGCCCTCATAATGTCCGCACAGAATTGCTACGGCGTCAAGCTGTGAAAGCTCTTTAACTCTTTTCTGCGTAAGGGTTTTCCCCTGTGGCGACATATAAATGACATACGGCTTTTTGCCGTACTTCCCGCATACCGCATTATAGCAAGCGTAAACGGGCTCTGTCTGCATAAGCATACCCATACCCCCGCCGTAAGGCGAATCGTCAACTCGGTTATGCTTATCCTCCGTATAGTCACGAATATTCACAGCGTTAATTTCAATAAACCCGTTTTCCCTTGCCCTGCCGATAATGCTTTCGGACAGCACCGCCTCGCACATCTCGGGAAAAAGCGTCATTATGTCAATTCTCATCTTCCCTCACACTTTCTCCGCCGTCAAACAAGCCCTTGAGCGCTTTTATAAAAACCACTCTGTTTTCAACATCAGTTTGTATAACAACGCTCTTGATTGCGGGAATAAGGGTTTCTTTTCCGTCCTCTCCCGTGACAGCCCAGACGTCGTTTGCAGGCATTTTCATAACATCGGTGACAGTCCCGTAAGTTTTTTCTGTGTCAAGTTCTTTTACTTTACAGCCGATTAAATCCTCGATAAACCAACTGTTTTCGGGCAAATCGGTATCGCGTCTGTCAATATAAAGGGTCTTTCCGCGAAGAGCCTGCGCTTTCTCGGCGGTGTCTACACCGTCGAGCCTTAAAAGCGTAATATTGCCGTGAGGTCTTGCGCTCAGAACAGCAGCCTTTTCCTTCCCTTGCGCGTCAAAGTAAAGGAATTTAAAATTTTTTAAAAATTCGGGACCGTCGCACCACGGCTTAACACGCAGTTCGCCCTTAACGCCGTGAATTGAAACAATTTCACCGACCGCAAGGAATTGCTTTAACATATTTCACTCCAAAAAAACAAAGGAGTACCGTCAGTACTCCCTTAATTTTCAGTCAATATCGACCTGTACTCTTTCGCCGTCTTTGGCGGCGCGGGCTTTTATAACGGTTCTGATAGCCTTTGCTATTCTGCCCTGCTTGCCTATTACCCTGCCCATATCATTTTCAGCAACGTGAAGATGATAAACGACAATGCCTCTCTCGTCCGCTTCGTCAACGGTAACGCTGACATCGTCGGGGCTGTCGACAAGACCTTTTGCGATAAGTTCAAGAAGTTCTTTCACAATAGAGCCCTCCTATTATTTAATGATGCCGTTCTGCTTGAGAAGAGCCTTGACCGTGTCAGTTGGCTGAGCGCCGTTTTTAAGCCACTGCTGAGCCTTTTCCGCGTCAATTTTAACCTCCGCGGGATTCTTCATCGGGTCAAAAGTACCGATCTCCTCAATACATCTGCCGTCACGGGGTGACTTTGAATCCGCAACGATTACACGGTAGAACGGAGCTTTTTTGCCGCCCATTCTGCGAAGTCTGATTTTTACTGCCATTTTGTTTTCCTCCAAATATATGAATATTTAACATATGCCAATCACTTAATAAGTGTTGATGCCTTTTACATGGGCATGCCGCCGCCCATACCGCCGAAATTCATACGGCTCATTTTACGGCGCATACCCTTTGAATTAAACTGCTTAAACATTTTCTGCATATCCCTGTACTGTTTAAGAAGCCTGTTAACATCCTCGACCTGCATACCGCAGCCCGCCGCGATTCTTCTTTTGCGCGAGGGATTTATAATGTCGGGATTTGACCTCTCTTTCGGAGTCATTGAATATATAATCGCCTGAACCCTGTCAAGCTGACTGTCATCAACATCAACGTCGCGCAGTTTATTGCCGACGCCCGGCAGCATGGAAAGAATATCCTTCATAGAGCCCATTTTCTTAACCTGCTGCATCTGTTCAAGCAAATCGTTTAAATCGAACTTGTTTTTGCGGAGCTTTTCCTCAAGCTTTGCGGCTTTTTTCTCATCAAGAGCCGTTTCCGCTTTCTCAATAAGAGTAAGCACGTCGCCCATACCGAGTATTCGCGACGCCATTCGGTCGGGATAGAAATAATCAAGCTCGTCTAACTTTTCGCCCGTACCGACAAACTTAATCGGCTTGCCCGTAACGGCTCTTGCCGAAAGCGCCGCTCCGCCCCTTGTGTCGCCGTCCATTTTCGTAAGCACAATACCGTCTATGCCTACAGATTCGTCAAAGGTGCTTGCAACCGTAACCGCATCCTGACCCGTCATAGCGTCAACGACAAGCAGTATTTCGTGCGGATGAACCTCCGCTTTAATGTTCTGCAATTCCTCCATAAGCTCTGCGTCAATGTGCAGACGCCCCGCAGTGTCTATTATAACATAATCGCAGCCCTTGTCTTTAGACTCGTTTACTGCCGCCCTTGATATGGCGACGGGATCTCCCTGACCCATTTCAAACACAGGAACGCCGACCTGCTCGCCGACAACCTGAAGTTGTTTAATTGCGGCGGGTCTGTATACGTCGCATGCGACAAGCAACGGTCTGTGCCCTTCGTTTTTAAGCTTCAGAGCGATTTTTGCGCAGTGAGTGGTCTTACCCGAGCCCTGCAAGCCGCACATCATAACAACCGTAGGGGGATGCGCCGCATATGCAAGCCTTGTCTGCGTACCGCCCATAAGATCGGTCAATTCTTCGTTTACTATTTTAATAACCGTTTGGGCAGGCGTGAGGCTTTCCATAACCTGAGCGCCGATTGCCCTTTCGGTGACCCTTGCCGTAAAATCCTTAGCGACCTTGTAGTTTACATCCGCCTCAAGAAGCGCCAAACGCACCTCGCGCATAGCCTCTTTAACATCGCCCTCGTTAAGGCTGCCCTTGCTTTTAAGGCGCTTGAACGCAGATTCTAATTTGTCGGATAGACTTTCAAATGCCATAAAAAAGGTACCTCTTTATTCAATAACAGACAACGCCAATGATTTTATTCTTACTGACGTTTCGTTGACTTCTCTTGACAAATCGTGTTCAAGATTATACGCGTTGATTTTTTCGGCGCAGTCAATGATCTCGTTAATCCGCTCGCCGATTTCATCGAATTTTTTGGCAAAGCCAAGGCGGTTTTCCATATCGTAGAGCTGCGCTTCGGCGCGCTTGATAGCGTCGCGCACGCCCTGCCTTGTGATGCCCTCGTTTTCGGCAATTTCCGAAAGCGATAAATCATCGTTATAATAGTAATTCAAGAAATCACGCTGTTTTTCGGTAAGCATTTCACCGTAAAAATCATATAAAATCGTTATTTCAACATTATTTGCCATTACGATAACCGCCCTTCCGAAAATATACGCCGTTTTCATAAAAAACCGCGCCCTGTAAAGCATTTAACTTTACAGGGTGCTATTATACTAAATAATTGCCGATTTGTCAAGAATTATTTGGCTTATTATGTCAAATCTATAACAGCGTCTCTGCTCGCGTCGTTTACCTCGCCGACAACTACTGAGCCTGAAGACGCAGAAGTGGTTTCGCCCTGAACGGAAGAAGTTTCGCTCTGGGTTTCACCGTCTGTTTCCTGCTCGTTTTCAATTTCCTCTTTTTCCTTGCTTACCTGCTCTGCTGTTTTTGTTATAAGATCCTCGTACATATCTGCCATTCCGTTCTTGTCGGTTGTAACGGGAATATGCTCACCGTTAACGTTTGTAACATAAATCTCGCCGTTTTCCTCAGTCGAATATTCGACCGGAGCGGTAGTGCTGTTTTCATCAAAGCCGTCGTCCTTACCGCATGAAGAAAGTACAACCGCAGTAAGCACAAGCGCCGCCGATATTATAAATATTCTTTTTTTCATAAAAATCAACCTCCGACTTAATTTACCTAATTATATCATCATTGAGCCGCTTATGCAACCTAAAATTTTATTTAAATCGGAGCGACGCTCCGGCAAGCTCGTTTAAACCGATTCTGCGAACGGTTTAAGCCCGCCGCTTAGGTTATTTAAGCTCGACTATTGTTACGCCGTCCTCACCCTCGCCGAACACGCCGAGCCTGTAAGAGCGTATATTGGGATGACCCTTAAGATGAGCCTGAACCGCCCTGCGAAGCGTACCCGTTCCCTTGCCGTGTATTACCGTAAGCTCGTTAAGCCCCGAACGCACCGCGCTGTCAATAAACATATCAAGCTCCGCTACGGCGGTTTCGCTGTCCATCCCTCTTAAATCGACGCTTGTCTTTGCGCTTTTCACCGCAAGGCTGTCATTACTTCTGACATTTCCGCTCGCAGTTTTCCGAGAGCTCTGCTTCTTCTCACCCAAAAGGCGCAGACCGCTTAGCGGAACCTTGGTTTTCATAATACCCGCCTGAACCTCCGCATTGCCCTTGCTGTCGGGGAGCGAAATCACCGTACCCTCAGTGCCGAGCGAACAGATAAGCACTCTGTCGCCCAAACGAAGCTCCCTCGGCAAAACGTAATTCTCGTCCTCAAGCTCTCCTATGCCCTCGCTTGTCAGGGAATCGATATTATCAAGCCGGCGTTTCATTACAGCGCGCGCTTTCCTCGCCGTTTCGGCGGCGTTATTTTCCTTCGCCTGTTCCTTTTTAAGCATATCGATTTCGAGCATCAACGAATTTGCCGCCCTTTTGGCATTTTCAACAATACGGGTTGCCTCATTTCGAGCCCTTTCAAGCTCTTTTTCGCTTTTTATTGCCGCCTCGTCAAGCTTCAGCTGCGCCTTTTTCTTTAAAGCATCAGCCTCCGCCTGTATTTCAGCGGTCTTTTCGCGTTCCTCCTCCATCCGAAGCCTTGTTTTTTCAAGCGTATCGACAACGTCCTCAAACCTTGTATTTTCGGCGGATATGAAATTCTTTGCATTTTCTATTATTTCGCTGTTTAAATTAAGCCTTGCGGAAACAGCAAAGGCGTTTGACCTTCCCGGAACTCCGACAAGCAGCTTATAGGTCGGACTTAGCGTTTCAACGTCAAATTCGCACGAAGCGTTTTCAACCCTTTCGGTTCTTAAAGCATATTCCTTTAATTCCGAATAGTGGGTGGTCGCGGCGATTTTTGCGCCCTTTTGCCTTAAATATTCAAGAATTGACACAGCAAGAGCCGCGCCCTCAACAGGGTCGGTGCCCGCGCCCAGCTCATCTATAAGCACAAGAGTTTTGTCGTCAGCCCTTTCGGTAATACCCACGATCGTTGTTATATGCGCCGAAAACGTTGAAAGGGACTGTTCAATACTCTGCTCATCCCCAATATCGGAGAGAACTTTCCCGAATACCGAAAGCCTGCTCGTTTCTGACGCGGGAATAAAAAGCCCGCACTCAGCCATAAGCGTCAAAAGACCTACGGTTTTAATCGAAACCGTTTTACCGCCCGTGTTAGGTCCCGTAATTACAAGCGAATCATAATCCTCGCCGAGCCTTATGTCAATGGGTACTGCCGAAGCGGAAGGCAAAAGGGGATGACGCGCCTTTTTTAATTCAATAACGCCCTCGTCATTCATAATGGGCTTTGACGCTTTCATCTTATAGGCAAGCTGCGCCTTTGAAAAAATCAAATTCAGCTCGACGGCGCTTTGACAGCTTTTGATAATCGTATCGGCAAAGCTGCCTGCTTCGGCGGAAAGCTCGGTTAAAATCCGTTCAATTTCATCCCGCTCGCGGGCTTTAAGCACCTTGATTTCGTTATTTGCTTCAACAACCGCCGCAGGCTCGATAAACACCGTTGCTCCGCTTGACGAGGTATCATGCACCATACCCGCTACCTCGCCGCGATGCTCGGATTTCACGGGAACTACAAAACGCCCGTTTCTCTGAGTTACAATAGCTTCCTGCAATATGTTTTTACAGCCCTGCGAGTGAATCATTCTGTCAAGCTGTTCTCTTATTCTTGCTTCCCGAACGCGTATTTTTCTTCTTATGTCTTTAAGCTCGGACGAAGCGTTATCGGACATCTCGCCGTCCGAAATAATCGCGTTGTTTATCATATCCTCAAGATATTTGTTCGTGTAAAGCGAGTTAAAGTAATCGTCAAGAGCACTCTCGCACCCCGCCGATTTTTCACGCCAAGAGGATATTGCTCTTATTACCCTTAAAACCTGCGAAATATCAAGCAATTCACGCATTGACAGCACACCGCCGGACTCCGCGCGGCGCACCGCGTTGTCTGTGTTCATAAGTCCGCCGAAGGACGGCGCGCCGAATTTTGCAATCAATATATATGCCGCTTCGGTTTTTGAAAGTAGCTGCGAAACCTCAAAGAAATCATTTGACGGCTCTGTTGAAAGAGCCTTTTCATATGCGTCGGAACAGGCTGTAAGGTCTGCAAGCATATTTAAAATTTTAGGTAATTCGAGTGATATACAGTCTTTATTCATTATATGTTCCTCATAGAATTGTAAAAATCAAGCGTTTTAAATTTTTTGTCTGTTTTTGATTTGAGATATGCTTCGGTTATATATGACAGCTCGGACAGACCCTCCTCAGTCATTTTAAAATTATAAAGCCTTTCGATATCGGAGAAAACTATATGCCTCATTGCGCTGACTATGGAAAGCTTCAAAGCAAACGGAGCGTTTGCAGGAGCGCAGTTTTCACAGTATAACAGCCCTGCCGACATATCAAAATACATAGTGGGCGTTTCAAATTCGCCGCATTTTTCGCAAGCGACAAGATTGGGCATATAACCCGACATAGACATAAGCCTGAGTTCCGTTATCGCCTTCAGCTGAAGCTGAGGTCTTTTATTGTTTGAGAGCATATAAAGAGAATTTAAAACAATTCTTAAATATTCGTTTGCGTCCTCCCCATCGGGGGTAAGCTCAGCTGCAAGCTCAGCGAAATACTGCCCGAGCGACAGCTTTTCAATATCGCTTCTAAGCCCGAAGAAAACCTCAATACACTCTGCCTCGTCAATTATGTAGCTGTCCCTGCCGTTGTAAAGCGAAAGCTTGGAGTAGCACAAAAGCCCCGTTGCCGATTGCTTTTTGCTTTTTATGCTTTTAGCGCCCCTTACGAACGCCTTTATTACGCCCATATCGGAGGTCATAACCGTTACGAGCTTGTCCTGCTCGCCTATATTCTGTTCCTTGAGTATCAGTCCCCTCGTATTCAGACGCATTTCCCGTTTCCTTCTCGTTTATATTCTTTAAATTGCAATAGCTTATATAGTCGGAAATTTTTCCGCTTTTTACAAAATTGTTCCAGCATTCCAGTTCATTCATATAAAACACCGCCTTCAAAGGTTCTGTAATTAAGTTAACCTTTAAAGACGGCTTTTATAAGTGTCAATCTAATCCAAAATTGTGTATAATACCCTCACGGTTACGCCAGTCTTCCTTAACCTTTACCCAACACCTGAGATTAACCTTAATATCGAAAAAGCTTTCAATATCCTGACGGGCATAGGTCGATATTTTTTTGAGCATACTGCCGCCCTTGCCGATAATTATCCCCTTATGGCTTTCTTTTTCGCAGTAAATCGTCGCTTCAATGTCCATAATTCCGCCGATGTCGCGCTCATGCATTTTTTCAATCGCAACCGCCGTTCCGTGAGGAATTTCCTTATCCAAAAGCCTTAACATTTTTTCCCTTATGATTTCGGCGGCAAGCACCCTTTCGGGCTGATCGGTCAGCGTATCGTCAGGAAAAAAGTGAACGCTGTCAAATGATAAAAGCTTTAATTCCTCCAAAAGAGCATCCATACCGTCGCCGTCTGCGGCGGACACGGGAACGACCGCCTTAAAATCGTACTCCGCGGAAAGCTCGGCAATGCGAAGCATAATATCCTCTTTATTTCGGACGGTATCGATCTTGTTTATTGCAAGCACGACCGCCGATTTTTCTTCACGGAATTTTTTAATCAGTTCTTTTTCAGCGGAATTAAGTCCTTTTTCGGCGGCGTCAACAACAAACAGGCACGAATCGACCCCCGAAATGCTGTCTGAAACCGCCTGAACCATTTTTTCGCCCAATTTGTTTTTCGGTCTGTGAAAACCGGGCGTGTCGGTAAAAACAAGCTGAATGTTATCGTCGGTTGTAAGCACGCCCATAATACGGGTGCGCGTGGTCTGCGGCTTAGAAGAAACTATCGCGATTTTATTGCCTATAAGCCTGTTTAATATTGAGGATTTGCCGACATTCGCCTTGCCGACAATGGCTATAAACGCTGTTTTTGAATTTTTCATTTTTTGTTCCTTTATTTAATATTACCGCTGTTGTCCTGCTTGGAGTTTTTGCCGAAGCCTTTAAAAATGAATACGGTTGCAAGCGCGATGGACAGAACAAATATTAAAAACATATAGGGCTTTTCGGCGTAATAGGCAAAAAGCCTTCCGAACGCCTCGGGCTGAAAAAGTATCGCTATTCCGATAAGCACCGCAAAAATTGCCGCGATAAGCACCGCGCCCGCCGCCGCGTCCTTTGCGATTTTGCCGTTCTCGGTTCTTTTTTCTCCCGCCAAATCAACCGTTCTTTCTATTGCGGTGTTCACAAGCTCAAGCGCCGTAACCAAAGCGTTCGCCGCAAAAATCACCGCGAACTGCGTTCGGGTTACCTCAAAGAAATCGTATATCAGCAAAAAAGAATACATATAGACCATACAGACAAAATGTATTCTCATATTGCGTTCGTATTTTAAAGTGTAATAAATCCCACGAAAAGCATAACCGAAGCTTTTAAAAAGGTTTTTCATAGAACCGCCTTATTCTTCGTCAATATAATAGCTGCCGTTTCTTTTAAGCCCCAGCTGAGTAAGCACGCTTTCCTCTTTTTCACGCATATGTACAGCCTCAAGCCCGCCGTTTTCGTGATCGTAGCCCAAAAGATGCAGGAGTGAATGAACGGTTAAAAACGCAATCTCCCTCTGAAGCGAATGTCCGTATTCCTCTGACTGAGCAACAGCATGTTCAATGGAAATAACTATATCCCCGAGCATTTTTGCGCCCGTGTCGCGGTTAATGTCATATTCGCCGTTTTCGCCCAAGGGGAAGGACAAAACATCCGTTGACTTATCAATGCCTCTGTGTTCTTTGTTAAGCTGCCTTATCATTTCATCGTTTACGAATGAAACGCTGATTTCAGCCGCGCCCTCAAACTTTTCCTGTAAAAGCACAGCGTTACAGCAACGTCTTACAAGCATCCTTACGCCCGTAGGAATTTTAACATTCTTCTGATTGTTTGAAATAATAACCTTAATCTTATCTGTCATTTTCTTTTACACTCCTCGCTTTTTTCGTATGCCTTGATTATATCCTGAACAAGCCTGTGTCTTACGACGTCCTTTTCGGTAAACTCGTTTACCGCTATGTCCGGGATATTCCTTAATATTTTCATAGCCTGCAAAAGCCCCGATTTCTTTCCGTCGGGCAAATCTATCTGAGTAATATCTCCCGTTACGACCATCTTTGAATTGAAGCCGAGACGGGTCAAAAACATTTTCATCTGCTCTTTTGTGGTGTTCTGCGCCTCGTCAAGAATTATAAAGCTGTCGTCGAGCGTTCTGCCCCTCATATATGCGAGCGGAGCAACCTCTATGCTTCCCCTCTCCTGATACTTTTGAAACATCTCCGCTCCGAGCATATCAAAAAGAGCGTCATACAGCGGTCTTAAATACGGGTCGACCTTCTGCTGTAGATCATCCGGCAGGAAGCCAAGCTTTTCGCCTGCCTCAACAGCGGGTCTTGTAAGGATAATTCGGTTAACCTCTTTGGCTCTGAACGCCGTTACCGCCATAGCTACCGCAAGGTAGGTTTTGCCCGTTCCCGCAGGTCCCGCACCCAGCACAACGGTATTTTTGCGTATTGACTCGATATATTTTTTCTGCCCGAGAGTTTTCGGCTTAACGGGCTTGCCCTTTGCCGTAATGCAAACGCAGCCGCCCGTCATTTCGGCTATTTTTTCCTCAGCGCCGTCGTTTACGAGCGAAAGCACATACCTAACATTCTGCGAAGAAAGAGCCTCTCCTTTATTTATAAGCATAAGAAGCCCCTTAACGGCTCTCGACGCTTTGTCAACCTGTTCCGCCTCGCCCGTTATTTTAAGCTCGGAGCCTCGGCTGATAACATTAACTCCGAATTCGCTTTCAACCTGCCTGATATTCTCGTCAAAGCTTCCGAAAAGACTAACAGCATTCTCCATTCTGTCAACGCTGATTATCTGTTCAAACACGAAAACGCTCCACCTTTTAAAAATCTGTTTATATTTAATATATAATATCACATATTTTGTGATAAGTCACTAATTTTTTTCAACAAAAATCTCCTGAGCCGAACCTATTTCTTTTATAACGCAATATTCGCCCGAAAAAGCAACGGATTCCCCGTTTTTTTCACAGCTGAATTTTTCACTGCTTATTTGGGAGCTTTCAAAAACAGCCTTATATTCGTCCGCAAATTTTTTAGCGGAATAAACGGTTCTGTATTCCCGCGGCAATTCCGTTTCGGTCTCGGCTTTATATGAATGCTCGGATATAACGCCTGCCGGCAGCATTATTTCGCCGTCGGAAAGAAAGCTTTTTTCACTGTAATAATTTTCCTCGCCCACAGAAAGTCCCAGCGGTATTTCAAGCCCGAAAAAATAAATTATATATCTTTTCCGCAACTCGCTCTGCGTCAAAAGCGTCTCGCCGCCGCTTACGGTTATTATGCTCTTTGTAACCTCAGCATATACGCTCCCCCTTGCGGCGTTAAGCTTTTCGGATTTGTCAAGATTTTCCGTAACGCCCGAAATCAGCAAATCGCCCTTCAGCACCGCGTCGCCCGCCTCAACCGCGGCTTTGCCTATTTCCGCTTCTATTTCGGTTATAATCCCATCCTCCGAAGCAACTATGTTGCACGGCGTTTCGGTATCGGGAAATTCGGGCGCGTCGGTACGCTCCTGAACCACTATTTCCGCGCTTGAGCCTTTTATATTTACGCTTGCCCACGCGAGCTTTTCGATTATTTTCTCCGCTTCGTCCGCAACCTCGGAAGCGGAAATTTTGGATTTTCTCGCGCCCGTTTCAACGCCGAGTGAGGCAAAGACCTCCCTTATATCCTCCTCGGGTATGGTTTTATTGCCCGAAACGGTAATATTCCAAATTCCGCCCGAAAGCCACACCGTAATGATAATAGCGACTGCGGCGCCTATAACGAAGCCCTTTCTCGACCTGTTTTTATTAAGGAAAAACGGCAGTCCGTGTTTTTTTATAATATGCGTTCTGCATCCCGAGCGATGAGCCGACTGCCTTATACTTTTGTATCCGCTGACAGTGGTATCGGCAGTAATACAGCTGTTTTGATTTTTCATATTCCAAAGCGGAATCCTGTTTTTTGTGCAAAGATTTACGAACCTTTCGGGGAATCCGCCGACAGCCTCAAAGGTAACGTAACCGATTATGTATCTTATAAGCTTGATTATTAACATTTTTTCACCCTAATTTTCAAATTCGATTGAAGCTATGCTGCCGGCAATCACCGTTTGAATATCCGAATACACCTTTATTTCAAGGTTATCGCCGTAAAAAGCGATTATAAGACTGCCCGCATTGAGTTTAATTCTGTCCTGTCCGTATTCAAGTATCCCCCTGCACCCGTCGACCGAAATTTCACGGTTTCCCTCTGCTTCAATGTGCGGCAGCGTCGGATTAAGCGATTCGGGCAGGTCAATCACCGACTTTATTACCGCCTTTTTATTCCCCGAGGCGGTTTTTTCACGTTTTCTTCGGGTACTCATTTTCTCACCTCACTCATACATTTATATGAAAACGCATATTATTTGATTACCCGAAAGAGTGATGATATGAAAAGAGATAAAGCAAAAAACATAATTTTGATTTTTGTAACGCTCACCGCCTGCGTCATGCTTTTTGTCGAAGCCGATTTGTGCGCGGCAGGCATTAAGGAAGGGCTTATTATGTGCGCAGGAACGGTGATACCCTCGCTTTTCCCGTTTATGGTGGCGTCGCAGTTCATCTTAAAATCGGGACTTGCCGACTTTTTGGGCAGTCTGCTCGGAAGCGTCACCGAAAAGCTATTCAAACAGCCCGGCGTCACCGCAGGAGTTATTCTTATGTCGCTTATAGGCGGTTTCCCCGTCGGGGCAAAAATGACCGCAGACCTGCTGAGCGCGGGCAGGATTACGGAAAATCAGGCGCAGAGATTAAATCTTTTTTGCATAAACGCCGGACCTGCGTTTATTATAGGCACGGTCGGATCAATGTTTTTGGGGAGCAGAAAAGCAGGAATTATCCTTTATGTCTCAACAAGCGCCGCCTCGCTTACCGTGGGTATGCTTACCCGCATAATTGCCGATAAGGGGCGTTGCGTCCCTGCACGGGATGAAACAGCCTATATCGCCGACCCCGTTACCGCTTTTTCGCAGTCAACTGCGGATTCCGCGAGAGCAATGCTTTCAATATGCGCATGGATAGTTATTTTCAATGGCGTTATCAAATGTATTACTTCTTTGGGGAGCGGAGCATTTGTAATCACAGTGTGCGGTATTTTAGAGGTTACAAGCGGAATTAAGCTTTCATCAGGCGTTCTGCCGTTTCCCGCGGCAGCAGCTCTTTTATCGTTCGGCGGGCTGTCGGTGCATTGTCAGATTTACTCCTTTATTTCAAAAAGCAGACTTAATATGGGGTATTTTTATCTTGCCAGAATAATCGCTTCGGCAATATCGTCGCTTATGTGCGCCGTGCTTATTAAAATAATTCCGTGCGAGATTTCGACCTTTAATACGAACTCACAGCTTTTACCCGCCGCGTACTCAATCTCCGTTCCGGCGGCAGCCGCGCTTATATTTATGTGCGCCGTCCTCATTTTTGAGGTTGATACCGACAAAAAAACGTGCTAAAATTACACTATAACGTATGCGGGGTGTAATTTATGAAAAACGGGTTATACAATAAAGAGATTTCTCCTCGGTGCGAATACTGCGTTTACGGCAGGACGTCGCCCGACGGGGAAACCGTGCTTTGTCCCAAAAAAGGCATTGTCGCAAGGGACTTTCATTGCAGGAGATATAAATATGACATTATGAAAAGGACGCCTAAAAAAGCGCCCCGACCGGCACAGCTCGACAAAGAGGATTTTTCATTATAATTTCTTTAAAAAATAAAAAGCTGCTTCAGTTTTGCTTGAAACAGCCTTTTTTATTTAATAAATATGATTTATTTATTCTTTCTCCAGACCATCTTGTTTACAATGCCCGTATAGCTTTGAATAATTTTAACGACCTTAGTTGAAACATTTTCTTCCGTATAATCGGGAACGGGAATACCGAAATCGCCGTTTTCGTTCATTTCAACCGCAGTTTCAACAGCGCTCAGGACCTGCTCGGTCGTGATTCCCGCAATAAAGAAATTGCCCTTGTCAAGCGCCTCGGGTCTTTCGGTTGAGGTTCTTATGCAGACCGCGGGGAACGGGTTGCCGACAGAGAGATAAAAGCTTGACTCCTCGGGAAGCGTACCGCTGTCAGAAACAACGGCAAACGCGTTCATCTGCAAATTGTTATAATCATGGAAGCCGAGAGGCTTGTGCTTTATAACGCGTTTATCAAAGACGAAGCCGCGCTTTTCAATAAACTTTGCGCTCCTCGGGTGGCACGAATAGAGAATGGGCATATCGTATCTTTCGGCAAGGGCGTTTACCGCATTCATAAGATTGAAAAAGTTTTCTTCGATGTCGATATTCTCTTCACGGTGCGCGGACAGAAGAATATATTTCTTCTTTTCAAGTCCCAATCTCGAAAGAATATCGGACGCCTTTATTTTGTCAAGATTTTCATCAAGCACCTCCGCCATGGGAGAGCCCGTAACGTATGTTCTTTCTTTGGCGGTGCCCTCGGAGTTTAAATATCTCCTCGCATGCTCGGAATAGCACATATTAACGTCGGCAATATGGTCAACTATTCTTCTGTTGGTTTCCTCGGGCAGACATTCGTCGAAGCATCGGTTGCCCGCTTCCATATGGAAAATCGGAATATGAAGCCTTTTAGCCGATATTGCCGAAAGGCAGGAATTCGTGTCGCCCAATATAAGCAAAGCGTCGGGCTTTTGCGAAACCATAAGCCTGTAGGATTTTGCAATTATGTTCCCGATAGTTTCACCCAAATCATCACCGACCGAGTCAAGATAAAAATCGGGCGCGCGAAGCCCTAAATCGTCAAAAAAAACCTGATTTAATTCATAGTCATAGTTCTGACCCGTGTGAACCAAAATATGATCAAAATATCTGTCGCATTTCTTTATTACTGCGGCAAGACGGATTATCTCGGGTCTTGTACCTATTATTGTCATTAGTTTAAGCTTTGCCATATTTTTTCCCCTTTTTTAAGCATAAAGCTGTAATCCAAATTATTAAAACCAAAATAACGCCTGCAAAAGCGCCGCCGATATCCAAAAGAATATCCGAAACCTCGGGTCCCCTGCCCGACAGAATCTGTATTGCTTCGTCCGCAACGGCAACTGCAAGAGCCGCCGAAATGACGTTCCATATTTTTTGAAAGGAAAACTTCTTTGAAATAACAAAGCAAAGCGAAGCCGTTTCAAGACCGAGCACGAAAAATTCGACCCCATGGGCGGCTTGACGCACCTTGCCGAGCAGCACCTTATAAGAGCTTTGCCCTTTCCCGTCTTCATCTGTTTTCACAAGGCTTTCGACCCTGTCGGCAACCGCCTGCGAATCGCTGTTTGAGCGCTCCTCCGATTTTATTGAATTGCTCCATATAAAGCCTACGGTAAGAACAATCAAGACAATCAGAAAAGTAAGCACTGCTTTATGTTTCATAAGCTACACTTCCAAAAAATATGTATCGGGCTTTTCGGGATTAAAGCATTCGTTACACCACATAAACGTAACCATATCCGTATCGCCGAGATTTTCAATATTGTGAGTGTATCCCGTCGGTATGTCAACGACCTCGAGTCTATCCCCCGAAACGAAGTATTCAATCACCTCGTCAGAGCCAATCTTGCGAAAGCGTATAACGCCCTTTCCGCTGACGACGAGGAATTTTTCATTTTTTGTATGATGCCAATGCTGACCTTTTGTGATATGGGGCTTTGAAATGTTTACGGAAAACTGACCTCTGTCTGAGGTTCTGAGAATTTCGGTAAACGAGCCTCTGTTATCGACGTTCATTTTAAGCGGATAACTGAATTTATCCTTAGGCAGATATGAGAGATATGTGCTGTACAGCTTCTTAGAAAATCCGCCGTCCGTCATATCGGGAACGGATAGATTGTTTCTGCTTTCCTTAAACGAATATATCAAATCAACAATTTCCCCGAGCGAAACGCAATGCTCGACAGGCACTCTGCAAAATCTGCCCTCTCGGGTTTCATTGGCGGAAATCGCATTTATAAGCTCACGGACAACATCGTCAATATAAACAAGCGTCATCTTATGGCTTCTGTCGTTAACCTGAATGGGCAAACCGTTTGCGATATTATTGCAGAAGGTCGCCACAGCGCTGTTATAGTTCGGTCTGCACCACTTGCCGAATATGTTGGGAAAGCGGTAAACAAGCACCCTTGCGCCCGTCTGCCTGCCGTATTCAAAAAACAGCTCCTCACCGGCCCGTTTGCTTTTGCCGTAGGGATTGTCAAGCTCCGCCTGAGTTGAAGACGAAAGCATTACGGGGCAGGTATTATTGTACTTCTTTAGGGCGTCAAGAAGCACGGAAGCAAACCCGAAATTACCGCTCATAAATTCCTCGGGATTTTCGGGGCGGTTTACCCCTGCAAGGTTAAAGACAAAATCGCAGTCCCTGCAAAAGCCGTCAAGTAAATCCGTCGGAGTATCAATATCAAACTCATATATTGTAAGGTCGTTTGTTAAATTATGGTTTTTCGCCTTACCGTCCTTTATATTTTTAAGCTCGGCAACAAGGTTTTTACCCACAAAGCCCTTTGCGCCCGTAACAAGAATTTTCATAATTATTTCTCCATAGAGGCCAATTCGTTTTTAATGTATTCAAGAGAGAGCAGTTTTTCTTTAACCTGCTCAACCGTAAGGAGCTTAGTGTTGTTGGAATTAAACTCGGTTAACGGGTTACGCTCGGTGTCGCCGTCCTTAAAATACTTGTCATAATTAAGCGAACGCTTATCGGCGGGGACGCGGTAGAAATCACCCATATCCGCTGCGTGAGCGCATTCCTCATTTGTAAGAAGCGTTTCGTACATCTTTTCGCCGTGGCGGATACCGATAACCTTAACCTGAGTATCGGGGCAGAAAAGCTCTTTAACCGCCTCTGCCAGCACGCCTATCGTGCATGCGGGCGCTTTTTGAACAAGAATATCGCCCGAAACGCCGTTTTGGAATGCGAAAAGCACCAAATCGACCGCTTCGTCAAGGCTCATAATAAACCTTGTCATTTCGGGCTCGGTAACGGTGATTGGCTTACCCTCTTTTATCTGGTCGATCCAAAGCGGAATAACACTCCCCCTTGAACACATAACGTTGCCGTATCTTGTACAGCAGATTTTGGTCTTTTCGGGGCTTACGGTTCTTGATTTTGCGACAATTACCTTTTCCATCATAGCCTTTGACGTACCCATAGCGTTTACGGGATACGCCGCCTTGTCGGTAGAAAGGCAAATTACGGTTTCAACTCCCTCATCTATTGCGGCGGTAAGAACGTTGTCAGTTCCTATTACGTTGGTTTTAACAGCTTCAAGCGGGAAAAATTCGCACGACGGAACCTGCTTCAACGCCGCGGCGTGAAAAATATAATCAACTCCGTGTATGGCGTTCTTAACCGACGCCAAATCACGCACATCGCCGATAAAGAATTTAATCTTATCGCTGACCTCGGGCATCCTCGCCTGAAACTCATGGCGCATATCGTCCTGCTTTTTCTCATCGCGTGAAAAAATACGGATTTCGCCGATGTCCGTTTTAAGAAAACGGTTAAGCACCGCGTTGCCGAACGAGCCCGTTCCGCCTGTAATTAAAAGTGTCTTTTCCTTAAACATAATTATCAAGTCGCTTTCGGTTTTTTATTATTATATATCATTTTCCTTTATTTGCATACAATAAAATTTTTATTCGTAATTTTCCTTCAGACTTTCATTTTTTCTTTCAAAATAAGCCTGCCCCGCCAACGCTACCGTAAAATACAGAAGCTCCGTCGACAGCCCGCTCTGCGTGAGCATAAACGAAAGATAAATAATAAGAGGAAGCGTCATTTCATTTTTCAGCGGGTTTTTATTTGACTTTTTCAAAACAAAAGCTATCAGAACAGCAAAGAGAACGGTACCCACTATGCCAAGCTCAACAAACATTTCAATAAATATATTGTGCGCCGTCAGCATATTATGGCTTTTTGCGTATAAAGACAAATCGTTGCAGCCTATGCCGAAGAAAAGAATGAGCTTGTCATTTAAGAACAGGTTCATATAATACGACCAAAGCTCGACTCTTGCTCCATCATACATATTCCCGCGGCTTTCAAGCATAGGTTCAAGAATAAACAGCCAATACACTATCGCAAAAACAGGAATTGCAAAAACGATGACAGCCCTTAATAAATGAGACAGCTTCTTGGTACGCTTAATTATTGAAACAGCTATGTAAGCTACGACAACCGCCATGCCGACAAGCAACGACCTCGTACCCGTTTCACCCGCGAAATAGACAAAAAACGCCGAACCTGCAATAAGCAAAACATAACCGATTTTTCTTTTCTCAAAAAGATATACTACAAAGAACCAACCGAGAACCATACAAAGGCCGAAGTTCCATGGCGAGGAAAAGCCCGAATACCTTATTGTGTATTCGTTAGCCGTTGAGAACATCAGAGCGACGTCCTTAAATATAACCGACTCGATCGCCGTAAACACAGCGCTGATAATATAGACCGCCGCAGTCTGAATATTTGTTTTATCGCTTTTATTCTGAGAGCCGAGAAGAAACGCAAACAGAATAAACACACAGGTTACAAGAGGCGTTGCAAGGCTGTCAAAACGCATAATACCGTTTATGACGTTCATAACCGCAAACAGGCTGTAAGGAATAAGAAAGAATATAAGCCTTTTAAAATTGTATCTCTTTGCCAAAATAACCTTTATTATATAAAGAATTATCACAAACGGCAAAACCGTTCGCGAATCGTCGCTCAGCCTTACTATTTCGACGATCGGGAAAAGAAGCGCTATTACAGCGGGCATCTTATCAACAGGCATAACAAGAGCTATCGCAAGGATAAGCACAAAGGACGCCGATCTCAACGCATAGCTGCCGACGCTCATCAAATATATTGAAGCCGCAAGGGTTATAAAAATAACCGCAGCCGCAACATACAGTGCAATATCCTGTTTTCTCTCGTTTGTCCCCATATCTTTCCTTATGACTTATTATTTGCAATTTCCGCCTTTGTTTTCTTTCTGTAAAACAAATAAGAAATAACATACTGAATAAAATTATAGGTTGCTGAAATTACCGTAGCCGCAACAAGACCGTTTATATGGTATTTCGGGATGAGAACGACTGAAACCAAGATATTGATTACAGCGGTTACCGAAGAATTGCGTACAACGATCCCACCCTTTCCCCTTGCAATAAAGAAGCGGTTGAAGTAGAGCGTCATACCGTCCATAAGATAAGCAAAGCCCAAAAATACAAGGTAATTGTATGCAGGCTCGTATTCTTTTGAAAAGAACAGAAAGAACAGCGGTTTGCCGATAATAAGAAACGCTCCGTAAATTACAGCGTTTAAGGCGCTCATAAACACCATATCCGATTTTTTTATAAACCGCTGTTTTACGTTTTCTCTGAATTTTACGACCGTCATCGCCGAGGAAATCAGCGTAAAGCATTTTGCAAAGCTTAGTGCAAGCGAATAGTAACCGTATTCGCTGAAGCCGTACTGCGAACCGCAGATAAGCGCTATAAGGCTTGACGCGCTTGTTGTAATGACGGAGGAAAAGTAAATTTTTATGCCGTTCGACTTTATCTCGTCAAACAAAGTGCCGAAGGAGGCCTTGTCCGTTTTATACCTCATTCTCGAAAGCATCGGTATAAGCACAACAGCGTTGGACGCAATAAAGACGGCTATGCAAAAATTAAACGGAAGCTCTGAGAAAATATGCCTGCCCGCGAAAATCCCGACAAGAACTATCAGGCTCTGCGCTATTGTAAACGCCGCATATCTGTTGGTTTTGCCTACCCCTTGATAAACCTGAATAAACAGATTCCTCAATGCGAAAACAAGCATAAACGGAAAGACCGATTTTATCTGCTCAAGGGTTTCAAAATTCTCAGCCGAAAAAATGTTTCCGAGCGAAAGGAATAAGTAACAGCCGGCAGAAAAAACAACCGACAGCAAAGCCGTAACATAAAGCCCGCACGTAAGCACCCTGTGTTTCTCGTCAGAGCCGTCCTTTGCAATCAGCCTGCTGCAGCAAAACGGTATGCCGAACGCAAAAAACGTAGGCATAGTCTGCAAAAAGTTGGTCGCGTATTTATACTGCCCGTAGCCCTCGGGATCGGCAAACCTCGTATAAAAAAGGTTTATCAGAAAAGCAAGCAAAAAACTTACAAGCTGAGAACAGGTATAAATATAAATCTTCACCTTTTCGGGGGTGAAAAAATATTTTGTTTTTTCCTTAATTTTTTCCATATAAAACACTAAACCGTCTTATCAAGTAATTTTTTAACACTGTCAATATATTCCGTATACAGAAAGCTCTTTTTCGCCGTTTCACGGGCGTTTACACGCATTTCGCCGCGCCCTGCGCCATCAACGGCAAGCGCTTTTTCAAGCGCCCTGCGAACAGATCCTTCCGTACCGTCCTTAATAATGAAGCCGTTTTTGCCGTCCTCAATGTAAAGACCTATATCCCCCGTATCATTTGCTATTACGGGAGTTCCGGCACAAAGGCTTTCCGAGAGCTTTGTGGGGAAACCCGCATGCGAGGAACGGCGGTCCGGACGGACAAAAATCGAATAATCCGCCCGCAGATACTGCTTCGGCACCTCGGATTGCGGTATTTTGCCGAATATTTTAACGCAGTCGCCCAATGAATTTATCAGTTCTTCGTCGAAATCTATGTTTTCGAGTACGGTTTTTCTGTCAGAGCCGAATATTCTGTATTCAAACGGGCAATTATCGCCGAACGAGGCAAGCGCCTGCAAAACAGCCTTAAACATTTCCTTATGCTGTTTCCCGACTGACGTTCCTGCGTGAATAAGTACAATTTTTTCGCTTTCGGTTTTTTCGCCTTTTACAAAATCCTCCCTGCCTGCAAGCGAGGGGATTCTGATAACATTACTGTTATACTCGGAAAAATAATCCTCAAGATAACGGCTGATAGCTATAATGCCGTCCGCATTTTTGTAAGAGCCGTTCATACAGGAAGTGAATTTTCTGTATCTGAAATCCAATTCGCCGAGCTTAAATGATTTAATATCGTACCACTCGCATATTTCAAGCAGAAGCGGAATACCCTTTTGCCTTGAAAATTTAAATACCTCGTCAAATCTATCGTAAGTTCCGCCGCTTATTAAAACCGCCGAAACCTTTTGCGTTTCCGTAATCTGCTTTAAAAGGGCGATACTGTTTCTTTTGTTTTTTAAATATCTTCCCGACCTTGAATTGTCCCCGACTGTGAAGTACTCAAAGCCGTCATACATCCCCCTGCCGTTCTCAGGATATTCCCAAGCGCAGTCGGCGATAATTTTCACCGAATACCCACATTCTCTGAAAATTCGGGATAGGTTTAGGGCACGCTTTGAATATGCCTGCCCCGACGGGAAATATGAATTTGTAATAAAAACTATTGTTTTATCAGTCATGTTTAATTCTCTGTTCTGTTCAGCTTAATTACCCTCTCATACTCAAGCGCAACTTTTTTAATATTAAAATTTTCGGCAACGCTTTGAGCATTGTGTTCTTTGGATGTTTCCAACTCCGCTTTGCTCTTGTTCATAAATCCGCAGACCTTTTCGGCTATCGCCTTATAATCGCCTATCGGTACAATATATTCGCCGTCTATAATTCTTCTGACGTCGCCCACATCGGTAGTAACGCACATTATACGGCAGGACATAGCCTGTATAAGCGTATTCGGAAACGCCTCGCTCACGGAGTGAAGAACATACGCATCGCTCGCCGAAAACAATTCGGGCAAATCATTTCTAAGCCCAAGCAAAAAAATATCCCTGCCGATTTTAAGACCCGCGCTTTCTATCTCGCCGACAAGCTCTTTGTTATCTTCTGAAATATCCGTTCCGCACATTACGCCCACTGCGCCGATGTTATATCTTCTGACCTCCGCGACGCTTTTGAGGAATGTCGGAATGTCCTTTATCGCATTATACCGTGAACAGGAAAGCATTATATAATTTTTTTCGCTTAAATCAAGCTCTTTTATCAGCTTTTGCCGAGCCGCAGGAAGAAAGCGGTATTCTTGGGTATCGCAGCCGTTGTTAACGATATGGGATTTTGACTTATCATAGCCGCAATTTTCGTGTATCGACCTTGAAAGACAGCCGTTGTACACAACCATTTTAACAATTTTGCTTTTACTGAGTTTTGCACATATACGGTTTATCAACAAGGTCTTTAACTTATTGTTTTCCACGTCAAGATCCGCGTGCCTTATAAACCAGACTACCTTTTTAACGCCTGCCGCCTTTGCGGCAAAGTAGCCTATCAGGTTTGAATTATACATCCAACAGCAAAGCAAATCGCAGCCCTTTACGTTCTTTACCATAGAACGAAGCGTTTTTAAAGGTTGTTTTTTTATATTAAGTTCTGTAATCTCACATCCGAGCCTGCGTAAATGCTCCTCATAATAATGGCTGAGCCCTAAACAGATAACCTTATATTCAATATTCTGCTTATCCTGCTGATACTTTATTAAATTGTACAAAGCAGTTTCCGCTCCGCCCTTGCCAAGCCCCGAAATAAGATGAACGACTTTAATATGAAACATCTCCTTTTTTTGCCTTCGGCAAAACAGAAATTTTTAATTTCCCGAATCAACAAATTCCGTTTCCTTAAAAGAAAACGTTAAATCCGCCTTTCGGCTTATTAGCGTCAGCGGTTTATCTATTATTTTTGTTGAAAACAGTTTTTCCCTAACCGCCGCAACAGGACAGCACACAGCATATATCAGAACGCTTATCCCGATTATCGTCGGTATTATCAGCAAAGCGTTTATCTCAGCAACTCGGGAAAAGCTGTCCTTAATAAGATAATCAAAAACAAATATATGGTCATGTATAATATACACATCAAAAGATAAAACAGATATATGTTGAATGAATTTTGCAAAACCGCCCGCCTTGCCCGGCTTCTTGCGAACCGCCCACTGGAGAAGCATAAGAGCGTTCAACAAAATAAGCGGGGAAGTATATGTAATAAAATAATCAATGTTCTTATTGAAAACAAGATATATTATTAATTTAACAGTAATCAGACACAGCGAAGAAACTGCGAAAACCGGCAATTCCTTTCCATCAAAAAGCCTGAAATCAAATTTACGCCAAAACGCACCGAAAATATAGCAAATCGCGAGCCATGCGACCGAATACCCGTTCTTCGTTCCGAAAAGATCAATAGTAACAAGGTTTGGAATGAAAGAAAACGCCGCCGTCAGAATTAACAAAAGAACGGAATATTGTTTCCTGTTCAAGCACTCAAGCATCGAATTTATATATGGAAAAAGCAAAAACAAGCCGACATAGCAGGTAATATACCAATATTTTCCGCGAAGCATGGGGAGCAAACCGTTTATTAAATTTTTAACCGTAAAGGGAACATCGAAGCATAAAATCATTACAGCCGTTATAATTATACAATAAAATAATACGGTTATCAACAATTCAAAGATTCTTCTCATCCTTTGGCGCTTGCCGAAAAGCAAATATCCCGACATAACGGCAAAAACATTTACCGAACATTCACAAAGCGTTTCAAGCGTATTTACAGCCCAAAAGCTCGGTGTACCGACCTCACAGGCGGATACTACCCCCCCCGCACCGATGATATGCAATGTAACAATTCCCAGCATTGAAAGTATCCTCAACAGATCCAATCTTGTATTTCTTGCCGTCATCTTGTACCTCCCGTTATTTTTTTTATTACCGTCTTAATTTTTATTTTAAACGGGAGCTTATACGCCTTTTTATATGCTGCGTCAATACCGTTTTTATTAAACTCCAGCCAAAATAAGTCCGATTTAACACCTGTTTTTGCACACTCGGAATATTTTTTGTTTACATTTAAAAATGCTTCAATTTCATATTTTTTTATCGGGATACCCCTTAGCAGTTCTTTTCCCTTAACGGAATTTACCAAAACTGCCGAAACGCCGTTTTCGTTATAAATCTCAGGTGTAAGCTCTTTAGCGTGCCAATAATCGCCTATAGTTATATCAGATGCATAGCCCGCCCTTGTTTTAACCGGACAGCTGTTGCAGCTTTCACGGTTATACAGCCCGTCAAGGAAGCCTTCCATATAATAATTTCCTTTGTGCGGCAGATATTTTTCGCCGACGCATGTTTTATAATAAAGATTATAATTATTCCATCCGTCTTTTTTATTGCGAAATGAAAAATCAATTATTTTACCGTCGACTCTTTCAATGCTCTGTATATATTTTGAAAAAATAAGCGGCGAGGGAATGCTGTGGCAAACGCAGTCAACCGTAAACAAATTGCCGTAATCTTTTTTTAAAAAACATTTCAGCCCCAGCACCTGACAGGGCGTGCCTGTAAAAAGGACGGTTTTCCCACTGTCAAGCAAGCGTAAAATCTCGGAAAAGCAATTCTCCATACGGCTTTGAACATATTTTGAACCGCGCATTTTTCTTATATCTTCGGCATCGTTAGTAACAATATGACGAACAGATATTTTTTCGTCAAATACCGCTCCGCAGACATAACCGCCCTTTGCAAGTATCTTTTCGGTCAACGCACTGAAGATTCCTCCCGATGATGATTTTAAGAGCGTCTCGGTGTCAGGATTTACATAACCGTACAGCTCAGGTGTATATGCGCTTTTTTCTTCAATATACGTCTGACAAGCACTTTTGCATTTTCCGCAGTGAACGCACTTTTCCTCATCAATGGAAGGATATAAAAAGCCCTTGCCGTCGGGGAGCATCTCAATACAGCCGACAGGGCAGACGGCATAGCACGCCGAACATCCCGTACACAGCTTTTTGTCACAATAAATCCTTTCCACCGCTTATGACCTTCCCCTTTTTAGAATTATTTTTGCCTTATTTAACGCGCCGAGAACCAGCCCCTTCTCATATTCGTTAAACCCGAGCAAATACATTGAGCCTGCGTAAACGCAGGTATAACCGATGATCGAAGCAAGCAATACAAGCCAATTATACGGCTCTTTTATAAGTAAAAGCCCCGAGCCGAGTAAGACGGGAATAACAAGACCTCTCGCAAGGCGCAGAATACTTTTCCAGAACCTCTTTATATCTATGCCGAGATGAGCATAATAAAGGTTTATTACAATTCCGTTGCCGATAAGCAATGACAGAGCCGTTCCTATTGCGCAACCCAAGCCCTCAAAGCGAATACAAAGCGGGATACTGATACATATGTTTGCAATCGCGATAAAGAAATATACGATGCTCCTGAAGCGGTGCTTATTTCTTGCGGTCAAAACGCTGATACCGACATTTTGAATAAGCGGAATAATACTCGGAACCATTAAAACAACGGCGATAAGATACGAGCCGTTGTAATCCTCGCCCGCCCAAAGATTACAGAACATTTTACCTGCAAATATAAAGCCCGTCGCTACAAGCGATAATACAATAAACTGTATTCTGCCGACCTTGATCATCAAATCCGTAATTTTCTCATTATTGTTGTCGGTTGCGACCATTTTATTTACCCTCGGCGCAAACACAGAGGAAATGTAAGTTGAAAACTGCCTGAAATATGACGACAACTGCGACGCGACCCCGTAAACAGCCACACCTACCGTGCCGCTGAATCTGCCGAGAAGATATTTATCGACATTCCAGTTTATCTCGTCCACTATTTCGCCCAAAAATACGAAGAACGCAAAGCCGGCAACATTTTTAAACAGCTTAAATTCAAAGTTCTTAAAGCTTATTTTCATATCCAGCTTTTTAAAGCAGTAAAAAATATTTATTGAATCAATTACTATTGAGTAAATCAGCGTAACCGCAACCATGGCTATTGATTTATAGCCTGCAAATAAAAGCGGCAGCATAATAAAGGGATTTATCACAGTCTTTACCATATTAAGAGTTTTCGCGAAAAAGAATTTTTCATTTGCGTTAATGTATACCTTAAACAAATTCGCGGGAAAAGCAATGGCAATATTTATTACAAGCAAGACCATAAGGATTTTTGCCGTTCCGAGTTCGTCCGCGGTAAGTTTCGATCCGAAAATGTAATCTGAATAATGACACATAACCGAACCGCAGATTACCGCAATAAACGCTATAATACAAAAAACGCACAAAAACATTCCGTTTAAAGACGCAACCTTCTGCTTATCCTTAGTGTGTTTGTACTGCGTATAGTATCTGAGGTATGTATTATCAAAGCCGAAGCTTAAAAGCCCAAGGTATGCAACAAAAGAAGATACAAGATTATAAAGCCCGTATTCGCTCTGACCCAAAAGCCTTATCATAACTGGCGTATAAACGATTGATACGCAGTTGCTGACTATCAGAGAAACATAGGATAATATTATTCCGGCTCTTAATTCATTGATTTTTTTTCTCATATGCCTCTATACAGAAACGATCTGCCTTCCTTTCAAATTTTAATATTTCAGTTCAAAGCTTCCCTGAGAAAACGCTCGGCTCTTTCTCTTTCGACCGTAAGGTTTTCCCTTGCCGAAGCGAAGTCCGTTCGGATTATATCTTCGGGGAAGGTTTCTCCCGACCTTATTAAGCAATCGCCGATATCAAATTTACTGTTAAGCGTTTCAAATCTTGAATACATTGTTTGTCCTGCGTCCTCCGCATTTTCCGAGCGTTCCACGCTCAGAAAGCTTTTCTCAAAAATCACACAAAATGCGGTGGCGTGAAACGAATCGGTTACCACCCATTCGGCGCCGTTGATTAAGGATACAAACTCGCTCGGACCCGCATTGGAGTTTAATGAATTCGGTGAAATATCTATTATGTCAAGACCGTTTTTTTCCGCAATTGCTTTTATTTTGCAATTATTTTCTTGCTTTTGCTCGCCTAAGAAGTACTTTAAGACATAAGGCCGTTTAGGTTTTACCCTGCTTTTTTTAATAACCTTGTCCCACTCACTTTTCTCTAACAGGAATACCGGGTCGACCAAAACGGGAACACTTCGTCCCGTAAGTTCATAAATAATTTTACCGGCCTGTTCCTCTCTTACTGACAGACTTTTAAATTCTCTGAAAAAGGTTGCGTATTTGTCTTTTAAATCGTCCGGTATTTCGTCAACGCCTATGCTAGCCGCATAAGCTATTCTTTTTTCGGGCGGCGCAAAACTCAGGAACTCTCTGTCTGAATTAAACTCAAAATTCGGATTCCATATTTGGTCTGAACCCGCAACATAAAAATCAATTGAGGGGTTATACCTGTTAAGATAACTTTCATCACCCCATGAAATCATATTTTCAAATCGGTTAAACAAATCATGGCGTTTTTTTGCGCGAATTTTAAACGCCTGTACCATAATTTTTTCGATGGCACTTCTTGTTGTGAATCTGTCGGTCACGACATTGAAGCCCATTTTTTTAAGATTTTCCTGTAAGGCGTAATTTTGAAGCCTGTTTCCGTAATTTTGACTTATTATTGTAATAATTTCTATGTTTTTCACAAACAGCTCACCCCATAATACTCTCAAGGTTTATCTTGGTCTTTTCTTTATATTCGGGAATAACCGAAGCGAGCCGTTGCTTTATTTCGTTCTCATTATCGTAAATATATTCAAATGAGTTGTATAATTCATCTGCCGATTTTAGTTCGTCGCCCTTTAGCACATAATGGGTATAATCCCCGAACAGATCCGTCGCTATTCCCATACTTTTGACCGAATATCCCACAACCAATGTGGGCACGAGGCTTGAATACGCCGCTATTGTCGCATGAGTCCTTGCGCCTACAAAAAAGCGGCATCTTGAGATATATCCCTTTAATACGCAAGCGTTTGCGTCGCCAAGCTTTATTACCCTTTTGCTGTCTTTAAATTCCTCATACAACTCATTGATCGCCTGCATATCGTTATTTTTTTCCCATACCACATGGGGTATCAGAGCCACATTCATATCGGTGCGCTCGGTTATATTTTTTATGAGCATACGGTATGCGTCAAAAAGCAGGCGGTTTCCGTTGTTAAGCGATAAAACGAGCGGACTTATATTTACTCCGACGGTATTTCCTTCGATAAAGCCGTCGGGGAGTTTTTCATATACTGCGGGTAACAAGAAAGCAGAATCGGTAACCTTTACGATTTTTGTGTTTACCCGTGATTCTGTGAGTGCCTTATAGGTTATTTCCTCTCTTGCGGCTATTAAAGAATAACTTGACAAATCGGATACAATAAGGTCGTTTTCAAGCAGAGACGGCTCTATGGAGCATCCCCAAAGTACGGTTTTACCGCCTCGCCTGTTAATCTCCCTGTTAAGAATTGACAGCACCTCGGGCATACCGTCGTAGCAATAGTTGTCGCCGCCTATGGATACGGCGACGCAGCCCTCTGTTACGCTGTCAAGCAGGGATTTATATGAAGGCTTTACAAATGCATATTTCTGTTTAAGATATTTAATTTTTAATGCCGTAATTATTCCCGAAACCGAATGAGTGTTAACAGGTACATTTGTTTTAACGATGTCAAGGCTTGCATCGTCTATGTATTTTCTGTCCTCCTCAGGTCTTTTTGAGAACAGCCTAACCTGCCCGTATTCGGAAAATATTCCCGAAATCGTTCTTGCAAGCGCCTCGCATCCGTGGTTTGCGCTGCCGTTATGCATATACAATAAAATATCCATATAAATGTCCCTTACCCTATATTTGCAATTATCTGACTGAGATATTCCTTGTCATAAATATCGCTTAAAACCATACCGTCGGTATCGACAGCCTCGTTTGTATATTTATTCGGAATGGCAACCTTCTCTGTAGCTCCCATCCTCATCCATTCATATTCAATATCTATATGACCTATATCAACCGCCTGATAGCCCAGCTTATAAATATCATAAGCCATTGCCGTTGCCGTAGGTCCGAGGGCGATTAAAAACAGAACGTCCTTTTCAAGCTTTGCCGCTTCGTCAATTATCTCATTATAATAAGAAAATGCGCTTTCGGCAGGACACAAAATACGGCGTATGGATTTAGCGTTGTCGAACAAGTCGTTTCCTACGCCCAAACGGCTTTTTTCGCCCTCGATAAAGACAATATCCCTGTCCTGCCATATCTGCTTAAGCAGTGAAAAATAATACGGGCTCTTGCTTTTGTCGGTATACCTCATATACGGTCTTGTAATACACGCATCGTAATAGACCTTGCCCTTTTTCAGCAATTTTTTATAATACTTTAAATTTTTTCTAAGATTTTCTTTCCAAAAAGCCCTGCTTTGCTCATTGCACTCGGGACAGCCCCTAAACGCATCATTTATACATACCAAAAAGTTTTCGTCGTCAAGCTGAAGTATATCCCTCATTTTCTGTGCAAGCTCAGGCTCGTACTTCTGAAAATCAATACTCCTGCCGACCATTATTTCAAGCTCGCCGTCACCGTACCTTGAGGCCGAGCCGTTAATTTCAATTATTCTTTTTATTGTTTCTTCCATTCCCTTGACTTCGGGGTTTTTAAAGGTTGCCCTTGTGTACCAATACACAGGATAAGACATAAGCCATCTTGAACGGTTCTTAATCTTTGTAATAATGCTCATAGTCCTTTTACCTTTCCTTTTAGTTCCTTTAAAAACTGATATGTCCTCAAATGTAAATATAACCTGCCTGCATTTCTGCTTTTTATCTCTCGCTTAATACCTTTCATCAAAAAGCTTGTAGGCTCAACGCTGTCAGCAGCTTCCTGCACCCTCGGCGTATTGATAAGCTCTGTAAGCTTCTCATGCCTTGAAGCTTTTTCAAGCGAGCAGATACCCGTTATACTCTCATACAGATCCCCGAAATACTTTAAATAAAAATGCTTTTCGTTTTCGCCCTTAAAAACACCGTTGTCTTTTAAAAGCCCTTCAACTCCCGAATAGCTTTTCTCATACCATTCAAAGAGCTTAGGCGATATATTCTTTGAAAGCGTACCGTCGGTTTGGCGGTACATAACGGCAACATCCTTAACCACTTGAAACGTATTGCAGTATTTGTAATACTCAGTATTGAACAACGTGTCCTCGCCCATAGAAATACCCTCCGGGAAGCTCAGTAAATTACTTTTTATAATATCCGCGCAGTAAATCTTGCCCCATACGGTGTTAAAGAACACGGGAAAATACCTGTTAAAATCCCTTAGATAACCGCCGAGACTTTCATATCGGAGCGTTTCGATACTGCCGCGGATATTCTTGAGCCCGTTTTGATAAAACGCCTCATAATTACCGATTACAATGTCGGCATTAAATTGCAAAAGGGCGTCAAAATAACCGTCCTCAAGATAATCGTCGCTGTCAATAAAAAATATTTTTTCACCCGTCGCATTCTTAATCCCTACATTTCTTGTGGCGGAAATCCCCTTATTGCTCTGGTGAATAACTATTATTCTGTTATCCTTTTTTTTATAATTCTCGCAAATTTCACCCGATGAATCCTTTGAGCCGTCATCAATCAGAATAATCTCGCTGTCTGACGGAGCCTGACTCAAAACACTGTCTAAACATTGACCGATATATTTTTCAACGTTATAAACAGGAATTATAATGCTTAAACTTTTACCCTTTTGAATTTCCATAAACGATCTTCTCCAAAGCCTCAGGATAACGCGCGGATAATTTTTCTATTGCTTCATTGTTACCGTTTTCAAGGCAGTTGACAACCTGTAAGCTTTCAGTCTGTGAGCCATCGCAGACGGTAAACGTTCTGTGGTTCTTTCTTGTCTTTATTATTTTTGTGCCGTTGAGCGCGCTCATAAACCGCATCCATAAATCATCCGCCGAAAATGAGGTTTCTTTCATATTATCAACATTAAACGCTTCTTCATTTACACTGCCGAACGGGTAAAGCGTTCCCCCGCCCGTGGACGGAAAAAGCATTGTCGAAGGGGTATTGACACCTATATCCGAATGTATTTTCCATAATGAGTAGGATTGAAGTTTTCCGTTAGCCGCCGCTGCTACGGCTGCCCTGTTGCAGACTATACAGTCACGGTACTTCAAGTGCGTTTTGTAAAGACGTTCTATCGAATCCTCAGGGTAAATAATATCGTCGTCATAGGTTATTACAAGCTCATTTTTTTGCTGTTCTTTAAGCGCGTAGTGATATTTTTTATGTGATTTCAAATCCTCAACGAACCTTATTTCAAGACCGAGCTCACACAATTCTTTAATTTGTTCGGGCAAAGAGTCAAAAGAAAACTGAGTTTCCGCAAGCCACAGTATTATTCTGTCGGGGCTGACAGTTTGGTGCATCAGCGATTTAATGCTGTAAAAGACCGTGTTTATTCTTGCGGGAAAGGTTGTCAGCGACACAATAATTTTCTCTTCCCTTTCATCGCCCTTATAAAGCGATAGCTCGGATAACGGAAGTTTTTTTATGTACTCGTTTTCCTTTTTGCTTAAATATTTGTATATTTTACCCCCAAAGTACGGTATTCTTACACCCTCGGGAATTTTAAAAAAATCCAAAGTCTTTATATTCACTCTATTTTTCTCCCAAACGTTTCATTAAAGAAGGCGCTTTAAGGCACAGAGGCTTAATTGCAAAGCTGTGATACTCTCTGTAACCGTCACATACTACGAAACCGTCCTCAGCGTTAAATGTATGAAAGCCCATATCGTATTTTCCTTGATTTTCCGATGAAAAAACTGCGACCTCGGTTTCTCTGTAATCGTTTTCATCCAAAAAATCCACACGCATAATTCTGATTTTGTTGCCGTAGCATTTTTCGGAATCCTGAACGGGACGGTATAATGTATCCCCTATTTTAAAGAAATGACCGCCGGGACGAGCCGTACTGACATCCTCGCTTACGGGATTTTTTTTATGCTCGCGCCAACGTTCCTCTCCCGCATTTCTGTAATACAGCTTAAGCCCGCAAAGCTTATTGTCCTCATCGGTTGCAAAAATCCATTCCCTGCCGCCGTAGTTTAAAAACGTTTGGTCTATTAAGCCATGCTCCATAACCGTTTTGCACTCGGTAACCTCTTTCCCGTCAAACTTATAGGCTGTGGACTTGCCCGAATGAAAATTCTCGGGAATTATCCACCCGCGTGAAATGAACGGATATGAAAAATGCGTGCCGTCGGAGATGATTTTTTTCTTTTCGACAAGCTGCATATCGCTTCTTCTTATTTTGAGCAGTGAAATAAACCCGACTGAGGTGTAAAAGGGATATTCCTCCGCCAAAATATAATAATAATCGTCATCCGCTTTATATAAAAACGGGTCTGCAAAGAAGCGATCGCGGTAATTATGCCGCATCCAGCGTATTTTATAATCACCTTCGCTTTTTAACAGCTCATCGGCGCTATTTTCGATAATTCCGACATTCCATACGCCTAAAATAAATTTATCAAAAAATCTTTTCATCATTTAACTCCAAAAGAACTCATATTGCGAAAACGGCATCGTCATTGTAAAGTATATCAGCAACAGTACAAGCACAAACAACTTATACTGTTTTCTTGTTCTCTCAACCCCGATTGAATCTATCGCAGTGGGCACAACAGCAACGCTTGCTATGCTGAAATACATACTCATTCTGAAAGACTCCGCGACAACACTCGCAAAGCTTTGAAAACACAGCCCGACGACCATCATTCCGAGAAGCAAATTTACCGAACGGTCATTTTGCTTATGACGAAGAATATATACACAAAAAGCCAAAATTGCCGCTTGGATTATAAAGCCCGAAAAGGTAAGCGTTCTTGTTGCCTCCGCATAATCCTGCAAAAATTCGTTCCAGCTTAAAATACTTATAAGCCGTCTGACAAGCCCCGGTGCAAAAATACTTGCCGCAAGGCAGCCAACAACGCTTATAACGGACGGAATAATATAAAACTTTCTTTGCGGAATAAGATACACCAATAAAAAAATCAAAGCAGTGGAATGGAACAAGGATGCAAACACCACAAGAATCACAAACGGAATAAGCTTCCGTTTATTTGCAAAACTAATGGCAAAAAAAACAATAGACATAGCCACAGTCTGACGAAGTGCCGTGAAACTAAAGCTTAAATAAGCCAGACTGAACAGTATAAGACAACTGAAAAACATATCCGCCGAATATTTTTTTGAAAAGGACATTATGCTGAATGCATACAGTAGTCCTATAAGGCCTACCCAAAGCTGCACGGGGATTCCCGCGTCGGCAAACAACTTTGCAACCATAAAGAAGCCGACGTCTTTCATATCGCCGGACCTATAGTTTTTCCATAACCTGCCAAAGGAAATATCCGGAAGAGAGTTATAAATATTATAATAGTTTTCCAGATCGTCAGAGCCGAAAGATTTACTTTTTAAAACAGTCATAAGAAAAATTACGATAACCGCCGCCCAGAAAAAGAAGCGCTTTTTTTCCTTATCCCTTACAGAATACCAACATATAAACAGGCAGAGAAGCGCTGAATACGCAACTACCATTCGGCTCCACCCCCTTCGACGCCGATAACACGTTTATAAAGGTCAAGCGTCTGCTCGGTTAAACGCGACTTTGCAAAATTGTCCGTTACAAACTGACGGCAGTTCTTTGAAAAGCTCTGCTTGCCTCGCGCGCGAACATCCCCGACAGCATTTAAAAGCAATCCGGTATCATCGGTATCGGTAATGATACCGCAATCGGGATTTACAAGCTCAGGGTTAGCGGTACAGTCGTTTGTAATAACGGGCGTTCCGCAGGCGAGCGCCTCAACGGTAACCTTGCCGAAAGTTTCCTCTTTTGAAAGCTGAAGAAAAACATCCGCCGAAGAATATAAGCTTACCAATTCATCAACCGAATCGGTAGCGGGAATATGTATTATATTTTTCGGAAGATTGAAATCAGCGGGCAAACCTCCGACAATAACAATTATTTCATCCTCGTTTAATCTTTCCGAAAGCTCAATAAATTTATTAAGCCCCTTGCTGTTGCCCCATATGCTTGCAACGCCCAAAATGACAAACTTTCCGTTTAAATTATATTTATTGCGGGCTTCATCTGCCCCCGATGGCTTAAACTTTTCGGTGTCGATCCAATTATATACGCGTTCTATAACCTTTGCGTCCTTTAAAAAAGACTGCTTAGATTCATTTGTAATCCAATCGGAAACACCTATTACTCCGAGACGGGGAATTGCCGTAAGCAGCGCACGTTTGTCATTCCATATTTTTTCGGTTCTGTCAAAGAACCAACTGACATTATCCGTTTTAAGCTTCGGGCAGTTGTTGCAGCCTGTTTGCCACTTATAACAGCCGGTCTGCGTATAATGCATACATTTTCCCGTAAAGAACCAACAGTCATGAAGCGTTATAACAGTAGGAATATCATTTTTTGCAAGGTATTTAAGAAGAGGCTTTAAATTCACATAATTGGCGTGAAGATTCCTTAAATGGACTATGTCGGGATCAAAATCTTTAATTAGCTTTATTATATTTCGGGTAGATACAGCGGAAAAATAACCCTGAAGCCCTGTAAGCCTTGACATAAAAGCGTGATACTTACATTCCCAAACGGGTGAAACGCATTTTGAGTTTTCGGTTTGAGCACCGAGCGAATAAGCCGTAAAGCACTCATTGCCTGACAGCTTAACGCTCTGTGTAAATTCAACGCAGGTACGGCCGGTACTGCCTATGCCGTTAACTGCGTTTATTTGCAGAACTCTCATGCCGAAATCCTCCAATAAAATCCCGCAAAATAAAACTATTACCGTTTTAATCCGAGAACTGATTTATGATAAACTACTCTAAAAACATTTTTCAATCTTTTTTTTATATAATATAACTGTGCCTTTACACAGTCTGCAAAAGAAATTTCTTTTTCCTGTTTTAAAAAGTATTTAAGCTTATTGCTTAATTCCGTTTTACCGAGTATTTTGCAATAGAAAAACAAAGCCTTTAAATACTGCGGTGAATACTTATCTTCACACAACTTGTTGAACAGAATATTCACAAACTCATCAATTTCTCTGTCGTGAAGTTCCTGCTTTTTAACCGAAACCTGATTGTTGTGCCGTCTATTTTTAACCAAATGTTCTTCCAAACAATAGTAAGAGTATCCGTTTAAAGCTATCCTGATCCAATATTCCCAATCGAGGATATAAACGAAATGTGTGCTGAATAATCCCGTTTTATCAAGAATTTTTTTAGGAATAAGCAGCGCACAGCCGTTAAAGCATTTGCCGAGAATGTTTTTTTCAAACGCTTGGAAAGCTGAAATACTGCCCTTATAATCAGCGTTTGTTTTACGCATGGTTTTACCCTCAGCGTTTATTACATATGACTCACAGGAGATTACAGTACTATCCCTGTCAAGATTGTTTTCGTTTATACAGTCAACCTGTTTTTGTATTTTGTCAGGCAGGTAAACGTCATCATGCGAAAGCCATGAAAAATACTCGCCGTTCATTTTTGAGATACCGAAATTCAAAGCGCTCGCACAGCCGCCGTTTTCCTTTTTGTAATATTTAATTTTATCGCCGTATGACAGCGCGATCTTTTCCGTTTCGCCGTTATCTGTTGAGCCGTCATTAACAACAATAATTTCAATATTTTGATAAGTTTGCGAAAGTGCCGAATCAATCGCTTCACACATATAATTCGCCCCGTTATATACGGGTATTACTACTGAAACCAATGGTTTAAACATTAACGCAGACCTTTCTGAAATTATATTTTGATTAAATCACCGAGTTTCTTTTCCCACTCGGCCGGTTCAAACGGATAAAATCCGCCGCCGTGGAAAAATGTAAACTCTCCGAAATATATTTTACCGTCAAGCTCATACAAATCAAGGCGTACGAATTTCATACCCTTGGTAAGTTTTTCGCATAAGTTTTTCATCTCTTCAAAACTTTCGGGCTTTTTTACAACAGAATCGGAGTTAGGATGAATATTATATATCGGTAAATGATTAAACTCCATATCATAGAAGTCAAATCTTACGTCTGTTGCCCTGTCTGTCGCGACAAACATTATTTCGGGTTTTCCGTCAAAGCAGAAAAATTTATAATCGTTTATTCCTCTGCCGTCGTCGGACTCCATATATTCCTCGGCAATTATCTCGGGCTTAACGTTCTTATACGGATATTCACGCCCCGCGTAATATGGATTCAGCTTAAGCCTGCCCTCAAAAAATGATTTGAATTCTTCCTTGTCAATTTTATTTTTATCGGTAACAAACCTAACCGAGCCTGAATCGTGATTGCATTTAAGCACAAACTTATCGGGTAGCCTGTCAAAATCTATGTCGTCAAAATGCTTCCAATGACCCAAAAGAGGAAAAAGATACTCTTTTCCGATTTTTTCCGTTATGTAATCACGAACCGCAAGCTTGTCAACAAGCTTAGTATATTCGCTGTGCTTATCATTAACTTTCAGCCAATTCAATTTTTCACAAAAGCCTGTGGGATCATCTAAATTCAAGCTTTTACCCGTCTTGATTTTATAGACCATTTTGAGGTACGGTTTAGTAGGTATAAACGAGAGTTTGTCAATTACTTTAAGACGAAATTCTCTGTTTTTTATGATCTTTTTGTAATTGATCATTACAAATTCTCCTTATACCACTCGATAGCAAGCTTTATACCGTCCCGGAAGCTGTAATCGGGGTCGTAGCCGAGCAGTTTTCTCGCCTTTGAGATGTCAGCGTTTGAGTGCTTTATATCGCCCTTGCGGTCAGGCCCGAAATTCGGCTCAACGTCAACGCCCAAAGCCTTAGTAAGACCGTAGTAAATATCAATAAGATATTCGCGTCCGCCGTATGCGATATTAAACGCCTCGCCCGCCGCCTCGTGAGGCGCAAGGCAAGCCTTTAAATTGGCCTCGATTACATTGTCGATATATGTGAAATCACGGCTCTGCTTACCGTCGCCGTTAATGGTCGGAGTTTCACCGTTCATAAGCTGCTTTAAGAATTTCGGTATAACTGCGGCGTATGCCCCGTCGGGATCCTGCCTTCTGCCGAAAACATTGAAATATCTCATCCCGTAGGTATCAAGCCCGTAAAATTTAGTATAGAGCTTCGCCCATTCCTCGTCACAGCGTTTTGTCAGCGCATAGGGGGAAAGCAAATTACCCTCAACGCCCTCTTTTTTCGGGAGCTTCGGCTCATCGCCGTAAACCGAAGACGATGAAGCGTAAACGAACTTTTTAACGCCGTTCCGCCTTGCCGCTTCAAGCATATTAAGAGTGCCCTCAATATTGTTTTTACAGTAGAATATAGGCATTTCAAGACTTCTGGGAACGCTTCCCCACGCCGCCTGATTTAAAACGTAATCAACGCCCTCGCACGCTTTCATACAAGTGTTTAAATCCTTAATATCACCCTTGATGAACCTGTAATTCGGGTCGTCAAGGAACATATCAATATTTTTCTGCTTGCCCGTTGAAAGGTCGTCAAGCGCAACAACTTTACATCCCTTATTGAGTATAGCCTCGCAAAGGTTCGAGCCTATAAAGCCCGCAGCGCCTGTAACAAGAAATGTTGTATTTTCGGGAAATGTTAATTCTTTGCAGCCCATAGATTATAATCTCCAATAATTGTAATTTGCTTTTTCGTATTCTTCTCTGTCAAGCAAGCCCTTAATATCCACAAGAACCTTTTTATCGTTATCGCCCGCTTTAAACATCTTATCAAAATCAGCCTGCGTATATGATTTAAACGCCTCGTGAGCAACCGCAAGAACCACAGCGTCCATATCCTTTATGCTCTCAACGCTTACGAACTCAACGCCGTAAAGTCTCTTTGCCTCGTCGCTGTCGGCTGTCGGGTCGGCAATAACGGGAACTATGCCGTATTCTTTAAGTTCGTTAACTATATCAATAATTTTTGTGTTTCTCGTATCGGGGCAATTCTCTTTAAACGTAAAGCCGAGAATTGCAACCTTAGCGTTCTTAATGGAAACATCGGCTTTAATAAGGTTCTTTACAACATTTTCGGCAACATACTTGCCCATATCGTCGTTAATACGTCTGCCCGACAGGATGATCTGGCTGTGATAGCCAAGCTCCTCAGCCTTATAGGTCAGATAATACGGGTCAACGCCTATGCAGTGACCGCCTACAAGACCGGGGTAGAATTTAAGGAAATTCCACTTTGTACCCGCCGCTTCAAGGACGGATTTTGTGTCAATACCCATTTTATTGAATATAATCGAAAGCTCGTTCATAAAGGCGATATTTATATCTCTCTGGCTGTTTTCAATAACCTTAGCCGCTTCGGCAACCTTGATGGATGAAGCCCTGTGAACGCCCGCCTCAACAACAAGCTCATATACCTTGGCGACAACATCAAGCGTTTCTTCGTCCATACCGCTGACAATCTTTTTTATAGTTTCAAGGCGATGCACCTTATCGCCTGGGTTGATTCTTTCGGGCGAATATCCGACCTTAAAGTCAACGCCGCATTTAAGACCCGATTCCCTTTCAAGAATGGGTACGCAGATGTCCTCGGTGACGCCGGGATAAACCGTGCTTTCGTAAACGATAATCGAACCCTTTGTAAGATTTCTGCCGACGATTTCGCTTGCGCCCTCTACAGGCGTGAGGTCGGGCGTATGGTCGTCGTTTACGGGAGTGGGGACGGCGACTATAAAGAACTTGGCGGTTTTCAGCTTGCTCTCATCCGCAGTAAAATCAACCGTACAGCTTTTAATTGCGTCGCTGCCCACCTCGTTCGTCGGATCTATACCGTTCTTATAAAGCTCGATTTTTTTCGCGTTAAGGTCGAAGCCTACAACGCTGACCTTTTTTGAAAAGGCAACGGCAATCGGCATTCCGACATAGCCTAAGCCGACAAGAGCGATTTTTTCTTTTCCTGCAACAATTTCATCATACAGTGACATATTCTTTTTCTCCTTCTGTCTTTTTATCTAATAAATTTAAATAAGCGTTAACAATTATATTGCGGTCAAACTCATTCAGCATTTTTTCGCGTGCGGCAATACCCATGCTTTTTCTTTCTTCTTCGGAAAGGCTTACGGCTTTTTTTATTGCGCCGTATAAAGAGTTGCTGTCCTTTACCTCAAACAGGAAGCCCGTTTTGCCGTCCTCGATCGCCTCTTTACAGCCGCTTATATTGCTTGCAAGGCAAACGATTCCTGCCGCCGCCGCTTCAAGAATTACGTTTGACATTCCCTCGTGGTACGACGGGTGTATAAGGAACTGAAACTCCTTTATCGTGTCGTGTACCTTTTCGTGAGGTACAGCGCCGTGAACTATAACGCCGAAATCCTTTTGCATCTGCTCGGTAATCTGTTTATAATTATCGTCTTCATACCAGCCGAGAATGTGAAACTCCGCGTTAAGCCCGTCGCCGCGCGCCTTTTTAATTGCTTCAAAAAGCTCGTCGTAGCCCTTGTCCCGCCTTATTCTTGCGACAGTTACAAACTTTACTTTTCCGTCGGTTTCATAACATTCCTCGTATTTATTCTGCTCAAGATTAACGCCCGAACCGGGTAAAAGCCTTGCATTATCGCCGACGACGCCCTTTTCTTTAAAATAGTTGAGATTTTCAATATTTTGGAAAAAAACGACGTCAGCCTTTTTATAAGCGTATTTCTGAAGCACAAGCATTATTTTTTTAACAATGTTTTCGCTTTGGAAATTTGCGCCGAGCCCCGTTACGTTACACGCGCAGCGGACGCCGCAGCTTTTAGCCGCGACCGCGCCGTAAATATTGGGCTTTGCGGTGTATGTAAATACATAATCGGGCTTTATTTTCTTTATAGTACTTTTATAAAACGATTGAGTTTTCAAATCCTCCAACGGGTTCTTTCCGAAACGGGAAATCGGCGTGTCTATGACCTCACAGCCCATATCCGTAAACGCGGAATTTCTTTCGTCCTGCGGCAGGGACAAAAAGACCTTGTGCCCGTTTTTTATAAGAGCTTTTAAAAGCTCCGTTCTGAAATTATGTATTGTTAAAAAATCGTTTGAAAGAATAAGAACCTTACTCATCTAAAGCATCACTTACCCTTTTTGCAATATCTTCCGCGCTTATTCCGCAGACTTTACGCAGATATTTCTGATTGCCGACCTCCGCGCAGTACCGGTCGTTAATCGCGATTCTCATAAGCCTCGCGCTTTTATGCTTCATCTCAGCCGTAACCTCGGCAACGGCACTGCCGAAGCCGCCCGAAAGATTATGTTCCTCAACGGTAACGATTAAATCAAATTTTTCTGCGTATTCCTTTATAAGCTCAGCGTCAATAGGCTTTACGGTCGGAAAAGTGCAAACCGCCGGATTTACGCCCTGCCTTTCAAGTATTTCGCACGCTTCGACAACCTCGTCAAAAATTGCGCCCGTTGAAAAGATTGCAACCGTTTCGCCATCCTTTATTTTAATTGCCTTGCCGATTTTAAAATTATTTATTCTGTCGTGTATTCTTTTTTCGCCGCCCCTGCCTAAGCGCAGATAGCATGTGCCTTTATAAGCGGCAACAGCCTTGGTTGCTTCCTCCGCCTCGACCAGATCACCGGGGCACATAACAACGACATTCGGTAATGCACGCATAACGGCGATATCCTCTGTAGCCTGATGGCTCATTCCCAAAGAGCCGTAAACGAATCCGCCGCCCACACAAACGATTTTAACATCGGCGTCATGATACGCGCAGTCGTTTCTTATCTGTTCAAGGCAGCGAAGCGTCGGAAAATTACCTATGGAATATGTAAAAACCGTTTTACCCTCCAAAGCCATACCTGCCGCAAGCGACGTCATATTCTGCTCTGCAATTCCCGCGTTTGTGAATTGGTCGGGAAGCTGTTCAAAGAACGGCTTTAGTACACCGAAGCCCAAATCGCCCGTGACCAATTCTATTTTTTTGTTCTTTTTTGCTTCTTCAATAAGCGTTCTTACAAAAGTATCACGCATTATTTGTTACCTCCGTGAGCCGATTCCCTTAAATTAACGGAAACCCTCTCCCTTTTCGGAAATACGGGCTTCCACGAAAACGTGGTGGTGTGGTCGTTAAAAATATCGGCGTTTTCGTCCGGAAGAACGGGATTTTCCACTCCGTTAGGAGTATATATGTCGGTAACGCCCTCGGGCATTTTTTCGTGAAGCTCGTTTACCGCGCAGTCATATTCCCAACCGTTATGAGGAAACCTGTAATGCCAGAGTATATCGTTTTCCATAAAACTCACGCCGAAGCCCTTAACCGTGTTTGCAACTATAACCGTGGGCTTGTCGGCTGACAGCTTCGCCTTTTTAAACGCATCTTTAAGCTCGCTTTGGTCGTTGCCGTTAATTTCAATAACATTCCAGCCGAAAGCGCGCCACTTGCCGCTCATATCAACGACCTCGAGCGTATTGTCGCAAAAATCCATTGACTGCATATGGTTGTAATCAATGACCGCGACTAAATTATTTAGCTTATTGTGATTTGCGAACTGAGCCGCCTCCCATACTGAGCCTTCGTTGCACTCGCCGTCGCCCATAACGACATAAACGAAATTATCTTTATTATTCTTTTTAATCGCGTAAGCCATACCCACGCCGACAGAAAGCCCATGACCGAGCGAGCCTGTTGACAAATCAACGCCCGGCAGGTGATGGGAAACATGCCCCGAAAGCCTGCTTCCGTTCTGATAATGGGTCTTAAGCTCTTCAACGGGGAAAAATCCGTTTTCCGCCAAAGCGGCGTAAATCGCCGCTCCGGCATGTCCTTTGCTCAAAATAAACCGATCGCGCCCGTCCCATTCGGGCTCTTTCGGATTAAATTTCATTACGTCCGTATATAAAACGGCAATTATATCCGCCACCGAGAGTATTGCGCCGATATGGCTGCCCCCCGACAGGTGCGTCATTTCAATGCCATGGCGCCTGATTTTCCATGCCAACTGTTCGCTGGTCATTTTATCTTCACCTTTATTCCTAAAAAAATATCAAACAACTTATTATTTATAAACTTTATCTTTGAATAAACCAATGAAATAACCATCGGCACTGTCAAGCCCAAAACAAACATACACGGACAGACAATGTAATTAGGAAGCTTTAATACATTGATTCCCAAATAAAGCACAACAGTCTGAACAGGCCAACTGTAAAGATAAACCGTAAATGAATATGCGCTTAACTTTTCTATCTTACCGAGCTTTGAGAATTCCAAAGCCATTGATATGCCGAATATAAAGAAAATCATTAAAAACGCAGTTACAACTGTTAATGCCCTGTAAAGAAATATATTATCAATAAATACGGTTCTTCTTAAGCAATAAAACAAAACGCTGAGAACAACTTCCGTGACTAAAAAATAAGGTTTCTTAAATTTGTTTTTATTCTCAATTATAGGCTTAACAAGCAAAATACCGAAATAGAAATAAATTGAAAACTTGAAAATGTCGGAAATTCCAAACAGGTCAAGCCGGATTTCCGAAAGAGTTAAAGCTAAAGTAATAACAGCAATTATTATTTTAGTTGCTGTTAACGCTTTCTTTGAGAATGAACCCGGCTTTAAGCGAATAAAGCTTAATACGCTGAAAATTACACTGATTAAGAACAAGACAGGCAGATACCATAAATGCCCCAAAATGTTGTATCTCGGACTAATAAGGTTATTAACAAATGCGTTCAGGCTGATTTCATCGCCCATAAGATAATTCTTCGGCAAATAAAACAGCAACGTTAAAAACAAATAAGGGATTATAAGCTGAACCGCTCTGTCTTTAATATATTTACCGAAGCCTTTTTTTGAAACGGTTTCTGTATATTGCATTAAAAAGCCTGAAATAAAGAAGAATAAAGGCATATGAAATTCATATAAGAAGCCTCTTAATTCATACATTAAAGGAGATATCATTTCCATTTCTGTCGGAAATGAATGCCCGAACACAACAAGCACAGTACCTATAACATATGAGATATTTATAAAATGAAGAGTATCTTTTTTTACAATCTTTCCTTCGGTAATCATACACAACTCTCTTATTCCGATATTTTCTTTAGCTCCTCAATTTGCTTTTCTGACAATTTCCAATCAAAGGCTTCTATATTTGAAAGAAGCTGAGCGGGTCTTTTTATACCCGCAAGCACTACTGATTCGGGTATATAATCGAGAATAAATCTTATTGCAACAGATGAAACGCTCTTTGAATGTTCCGCGGCAATCTCCCTCATCAGTTCAACAATTTCCAAATTCTTTTTAAGCTTTTCGCCGTGGAAATTAACATAAATATCTCTTGAACGTCTGTCGTCCGAACCGAAATTCACATTATCAAGATTATACTTGCCCGTCAGTATTCCCTGACCGAGACTGCCCCATGTCATAGGGGTAAGGGCGTAATTTTCCGCCAAATCAAACATATCGTTTTCATTTTTTCGGCAGGCAAGACTGTACTCGTCCTGAAAAGCAGCAAATTTGCCCCGAAGCCCCGCAAGCTCTCTCTTATCCCCGTCGCTTATGTTTGACAGCCCGAAATATCTTATCTTGCCCTGCTTTTTAAGCTCCTCAAGAGTATCGCACACCTCGGCAAGAGAGGTTTTTCCGTCACGGTAATGAATTGTATATATGTCGATATAATCCGTCCCGAGCCTTTTCAAAGAACCCTCGCACGCCGAAATGATGTACTCGCGGCTGTTATCGTAAAAAGTCGGTTCGCCTTTTTTTGCGTGAACGCCGAATTTGTCGCAGATAACAACCGACCTTCTTCTTTTTCCGAGCGCCTTGCCGAGTGTAATTTCAGACTGCCCGAGGCCGTATGTTTCAGCCGTGTCAAAGAAATTAACGCCGTTATCAATAGCTGTATTCACCGCTTCGATAAGCTCGTTTTCCCGAACGTTCCCCCAGCCGTAGCCGCCCATGGGACAGCCGCCCATACAGAGCCGCGAAACCTTTAAATCGGAATTTTTAAGATTTATGTACTCCAAAATTTTCCCCTCTTATTTTATTTTGAGTATTTTTTTAATAACGTTCCAAACAGTTAAAAAGAAAATTTTTAAATCGGTTACGAATGAAATCTCGCTGACATATTTTATTCTCAGGTTGTTTTTCTGCTTGAGCACCTTGGCTTCAAAAACCTCGTCTGCATTTTCAGCGCCGACAATCTCATCAAGATTTATAAATTTAACAGAGCTGTAATCGGTAATGCCGGGTCTTACCTGCAAGATAAGCTTTTCATTGCCCTCGAACGCTTCAACATATTTTACTATTTCGGGACGCGGACCCACAAAGCTCATTTCGCCTTTTAAAATATTGATAAGCTGCGGAGTTTCGTCGAGCTTGGTTTTTCTCAAAACAGAGCCTATGCGCGTTATCCTCGGGTCGTTAAGCGCCGTAGTACAGCCGCCGATTTTGTCCGCATTATTTACCATTGAGCGGAATTTGCAAATTTTAAAATTCTTCCCCTTGTAGCCGCCGCGTTCAGCCCTGTAAAGAACGGGAAGCCCCGAATCAATTATAACGGCAACAGAAATGATTAAATAAAAAGGAATAAGAATAATAAAAAAGATAAGCGCAAAAATGAAATCCAAAGCACGCTTTATGTATTTGTTGTAAATACCCTTGTAAGCGGTTATTTTGCTTTCGTCAAGGGCTTCATATCGGAGAATTTCCGTTTCTTCCACTTACCTTTCAGCTCTCTTTCGCATAGTAACTCATTGTGTTTAATTATATATTTTTATCTGATAAAAGTCAACACAACCGCATTAAAAAGTAATATTGCCCCTTAAAGTAAATATTAGCAGGCGGCCTATCTTACGAAAGACCGCCTGCAGTCAATTATTTTTCACTCAGCTGCTTTACAACCTGATTGCCGTAAACCGCAACCCCTGTTACAAGCACTCCCTGAACGACCGAATCCGCGCTCAAGCCCCTTATTGCAAGCGCGCCCGCTATTCCGAAAAGCAGTAAAATAAGCGGAATATACTTGTCGGGTATTTTTTCGGTGTGCTTGATAATCATTCCTATTATATAAAGCACCGGAACGAGTACCAAGGCGTTATCCATAATATAGTTTAATATTTCCATACTTTGCTCCTTTTTCAGTCGGAATCCGCCGCCTTAGAGGCGAGGGACGTCCGCGCTCAGATTATATCGTTTTTATTCACAAAGCCCGTAACATTTTCCCCTATCGGCGTTTTAAGAGCCTTCTGCGGCGAGGAGGTGATACGGTATCTGCCGTTAATTTCTTTTCCGTCATAGATATAATAAGTCCCCGATTTCCTTGCGGCGGGCGTCTTTGCCGTAGCCGAAACGTAAAGCGGTGTGTTATCGAGCGCTACCGTCATACGGGGAGTAAACGCCGCATTACCGCCCGAGGGATTAGCCTGCCCCTCTGCCGAAAACCCATTAAGCCCTTTAGAGCGCATAATCTCCGGATAGTCTTTGTACGCCTCGTCCAAATCCGTCCTGCCTGAAATACCGTCCACCGAACCCTGCGAGGAATACTGCCACATACCGTAATTTCCCGTGTAGGTGTTAGAGTCCGCCCACTGCGCTACCCAAGCGTCGTATTTTTTCTTACAGTCGTCGTCTATATAGTTTTCAAACCAATTCTTATTTGAGTAAATGCACACATAATATCCCGCGTTTTCAACAGTCTCGCAAAATGTCCTTATTACGTCCGATACAAACTGTCTGCCCTTATCGGACTGCGCCTTTTCCTCAACATCAAACGCCACGGGATATTCAAATCTCTTGCCCTTGATCCAATTCAAGAACACCTCTGCCTCCGTTTTTGCATCCTCGACGGTTTGGGCGTAGCTGTAGTGATACGCGCCCACGGGTATGCCCGCGCTTTTTGCCGAAGCATAATTTTGTTCAAAGGTTTCGTCCTTCTGGCTGTCGTATTTTCCGTAGCCCGCGCGCAGCATTGCAAACTCCACGCCCGCGCCCTTTACCTTTGTCCAGTCAATACTGCCCTGATGACGGCTTACATCAATTCCTTTTGTCATATATATTCAACCCCTTCTATATTATTAAGCCTGTTTTCGTGGGCTTTTACCCTTTCTTCAATAAGCGGTATTCTCTCTGCAAAGCCGTTATGCTTATCTACCTTCTTTTCAAGCTGAGCTATTCTGAAATTAGTCAGCTTTGCGCTCGTGAGAATACCTCCCAAAGTACCGCACATAGTACCGAGAAAAGATAATATCGCAATTATTTCTTCAGAAGTCAATATTATCACCTTTTACTTCATTATATTGCAAACATCCCGTTTTATTTCCTGTTGATATTATCGGATCTTTCGCGGCGGTTTGCTTATCAGCTTTTAATCGCATTAAAATCTCTCCTTCCCGATTACGGTAATTTCCGTACCGTTCAAAAACCAGCCGTCGGCTGCAAGCGCAAATTCTTTTATAGCGTTAATGGGAAGCTCGCCCATATCGTTTTTATAAAGTATACCCTTGAGATTCTGCGCGGTGTAATTGGTGGAATTGTTCGCGGTTCTGTTGCCATCGACAGTTTTTTTGTTAAAAAAATGCCCTTGGAGGTCTATATATCTTGACTGCATAGCAATATCAATGTTACACGATACAATAATGTTTTTTCTGTAATTTGTTGCACCGAAAATCCAGCCCGACGTACCTGTGTATATGGTGGGCATGATATTTGTTGCATAGCAGTAATTTTCATCGTTTACCCCTGTGATTGTCAAAATGTGAAAATATCCGCCCACATCTGAAAAGCCGTTAAATGTAAGATTGATATAATTTGAATTAACCTGTGAAAAAACAACTTTTGATACTCCCGCGCTTCTCATCTGCCAGCCGTCGCCTACGGTGAGAAAATCGACCTTGAAGTTTTCCTCCAATGTACCCGAATTGCCCGTGTCAAGCCCCGAGAGGGTAAAGGTCTGGTCTATGCAGGTCGAGGTGTTGCTATACGTCTTCATAAGCTGAAACGTTCCCGCTTCGCTGTCAACGATGTGAACGTAATAATAATTGACGTTCCACTGCACGAACTCCGAGTTTAATTCCGCTTCGGCGATCGTCGGCTGATTGGTAAACGCGGGGCAGTCGATAATCTGACTGATTTTTTTGCCGTCAACATATGATTTAATTGCCGAGGCTGTAACGGGATTTTCCGAAGTGTCCGTAAGCTCGGTGTCGACCGTTACGCCGTCCTCGCCCTTGTCGCCCTTGTCGCCTTTGTCGCCTTTGTCGCCCTTATCTCCTTTATCACCCTTATCGCCTTTAAAGTCGCCGTTTTTAATTGCTTCAAGCATAGAGTTAACAGAAAAATCATACTGCTCCAAAAGCTCCTTATCAGCCCCTGCAACGGTAGAAAAATTAAGCATCACCCTTTTAGGCTTTATCACCTCAACCGTATCATATGTTTGAGAATCGATTTTTACTATATTAAAACAGCAAAGCACAGCCATCTGACTTGTTATGTTTGCAGGCAAGGGAAAGGAAACGGTGTTATTTCCGTCAGGCGTCAGGTATTCCGTCCGTAACACCCCCGACGCCGTCGTAAAATCGATATAATATTTATAATCATCGCTTATATATGAGCTGTCAACCGCAAAGCAAAGCGTTACGGCGTTATGCTCATACATTACGCCTGAATTGAATATCTCCTCCTGCTCAGCGTCAGGCGCTATGTTAATTGTTATTGTTTTCATAAAAGTCCTCCAACTCTGTTTTTAATTAGAAATACAAAATCATTAAGTCTCCCCGTTTCGGCGTTTCGCGCTGTTAAAGAGAAGTCCTTAAATCACTGAATGTCCTCTGCCCCAAAGGCGTCGGACAAATCTGCCCGAGTTATAATTTCCTCAAAATTCTTCGGAGGCTCGAGCAATGAAAAACCGCAGTAATATGCATATTTCAACACATCAAAAAGCCTTTTCTGCGCCCTCCCCAGCACACGGTAAACCGCTTGACGGCTGACCGAGTACTTTTTCGCTATGTCCGCAACGGTAAGCTCTCCGAAAAATTTATCCCTAAGATAGCTTTGCGCCGTTTCGTCAAGCTCGTTTTCCACAGCAATTCGTACAAGCCGTCTTAAATTGCTTTTTCTGCCGGAAACAATATACCTCGGCAGCTGCTTTGTATCGCTTGCGGTCATAACATCAAATTTTTCGGACAAAAACAGATATTCATTCTCGTCAAGCTCAATTAGTTCTTCCCGATACATTTTTCCTCCTTAAAAACGGGTAAAATTAAAACAACACCTAAGAAGTCCCCGAGACTTCATAGGTGTTATTTTTCGTTTTGCGCTCACTCGCAATAATTATTTTAGGCTCTGCTTCTTATTTTGTCAACCGAAAACCTTAAACGTCGTTTGTCGCGATAATATCCGTTCCCGTGCCGAGGATGTTTTCTATAACGACGTCGCCTATATTGACAGGCGCTTTAAGAGTAACCTTGTTAATCTCTTTCATGCAGTCAAAAAGCATCTCTTTCGGAATAGGCTTTGCCGATTTAACGGGAACAACGGGAAGTCTTCCGCCCTCTACCTTAACGGTCGAGGTCAACATTCTTTCGGGGTGCGTGCACTCCTGACGGGCGTAAGCGTCGCCTCTTTTACAGGTGTTTCCCGTAACGGAAATTACGTTTTTATTATCGTCAAGCTCAACCGTAATTGCACAGCCTATCGGGCAGGATACGCAAACCAACTCTGTTTTTTCCATTATTTACGCCTCCTCTATCGTAACCGTAAGCTTATCGGACGGTAAATTCTTAATTGTTTCAAGCTTGATCGGAACGTATTCCATCTCACCGGGGGTCATCTTTTTCTTATTCCTTGACACAATAATTTCGTCGCCGCACTTCACAACAAGCTTAACGTTTTTAAACACTCTGCCGACGCGAAAATACAGTTTAACGTCCTTGTCGGTTTCTCTGTTAATTCTTTGCGGAACTATGTAGCGGACGCCGTCAGTACCCTCGGTCTTAACAAAATCGCCCGTTTTCTTTTCACCCTTAATGTATTTTGCCGCGCCCTCGCCCGCTATCTGACTTTCCTCGGTTACATAGTCAACGAGGTCGTGGACCTGCAGGACGTTGCCGCAGGCGAACACACCCTCGCGGAGAGTTTGCCTGTACTCGTCAACCGACGGTCCGTTGGTTATGCGGTCAAGCTCAATTCCCGCGATCTTTGAAAGCTCATTTTCGGGAATAAGCCCGACGGAAAGCATAAGCGTGTCGCAGGGAATATATTCTTCCGTATCGGGAATGGGCTTTAAATGCTCGTCAACATCAGCGACCGTAACGCCCTCAAGTCTTTCCTTGCCGTGAGTTTTAACAACGGTGCAGGAAAGGCGGAGCGGAATATCAAAGTCCTCAAGGCACTGAACAATGTTTCTTGTAAGTCCGCCCGAATAGGGCATAAGCTCGCACACTGCCTTGACCTTTGCGCCCTCAAGCGTCATTCGTCTTGCCATAATAAGCCCTATGTCGCCCGAGCCTAAGATCACAACGGTTTTACCGGGCATATAGCCGTCAATATTAACATATTTCTGCGCCGTACCTGCGGTCATAATGCCCGAAGCGCGGCAGCCCGCTATTGAAAGCGCGCCTCTCGGTCTTTCGCGGCAGCCCATTGCAAGAACTATCGCCGTTGCCTTTATGGTAAGAAGCCCGTCAAACCTGTTGCACGCGGTAACTGTATTATCATCGGATATATCAAGTACCATCGTGTCAACCTTAACTTCAATATCGGTATCGTATACCTGTTTAATAAATCTGCCCGCATATTCGGGACCGGAAAGCTCCTCGCCGAAATAGTGAAGCCCGAAGCCCGTATGAATACACTGCTCGAGAATACCGCCCAATGTATCGGCTCTTTCAAGGATTAAAATCTTTTTAATTCCCTCCTCATAAGCCTTTAAAGCCGCCGCCATACCCGCAGGTCCGCCGCCGACTACAACCAAATCAAATTCCAACACTTCGCTGCACCTCACTTTGTTCTTTCAAAGATTATTTTGGACTCACCGCCGAATTTTGTGATCTCGTTCATCGGCACACCAAGCTCTCTTGAAAGTATTTCCACAACCTTACTGCCGCAGAAGCCGCCCTGACATCTGCCCATACCCGCTCTTGTTCTTCTCTTAACGCCGTCAACGTCTCTTGCGCCCGCAGGAGCGTGAATAGCGTCTAAAATTTCGCCCTCCGTGACGGTTTCACAGCGGCATATAATTCTGCCGTAAGCGGAGTTTTTCTTAATAAGCTCTTCTCTTTCGGTCTTTGTCATATGCCTGAAACGCACGGGCGCTTTACGGGTCAAAACGTAATTTTCCTTCTCCTTTGCAGGCAGCTTTTCCAAAAGCAAATCCCTTACATACTGCGCGATTGCGGGAGCGGCTGAAAGTCCGGGAGATTCGATGCCCGCAACATTTATCAGCCTGTCGTTAACCTCTGAACAGCCTATAATAAAATCATCCGTTACAGGGTGCGCCCTCACGCCCGCAAAAGAGGTAATAGCGCCTCTAACATTTAATGACGGAACTGACTTTAACGCCTTCGAAAGCACGAAATCAAGCCCCTCGGGAGTGGTGTCGGTGCCGTCCTTATCAGGCTCGTCCGTTGCGGAAGGACCTATAAGCAGATTACCGTCAACCGTAGGCGTTACAAGCACGCCCTTGCCCATTTCGTTGGGACACTGGAAAATCGTATGGTCCGCAAGATAACCGTAGGATTTATCAAGCAGATAATACTCGCCCTTTCTTGCGACAAGCTTTATCGACGTGTCGCCGAGCATAGCGGCAATTTCATCGGAATGATTACCCGCCGCGTTTATAATGTACGAGGCTTTTATTTCTCCCGCAGCGGTTGAAAGCGTAAACTCACCGTCGAAAGAAATATCCTGCACCTCGCAGTTCCTGATAAACTCAACGCCGTTTGTGACCGCGTTCTCAGCCGCGGCGATTGTAAGCTCATACGGGCATACGATACCCGCCGAGTTTGAAAGCAGAGCGCCGACAACCTCGTCGGAAACATTCGGTTCAAGCTCTCTTACCCTTTCGCCGTCAATTATTTCAAGGTCGGGAACGCCGTTTTTAATTCCTCTGTCATAAAGGACCTTAATATGCTCCATCTCTTTTTCGGAGAACGCAAGCACCAACGAACCGTTGTTCCTGTAAGGAACGTTTAAATCCTTACACACCTCGGGCATAAGAGCCGTGCCCTTTACGTTTAACTTTGCCTTTAGTGTTCCGTTCACAGCGTCAAAGCCGCCGTGAACGATTGCGCTGTTTGCTTTTGTAGTACCCATTGCAACATCATTGCATTTTTCAAGAAGGGCAACCTTAATGTCATATTTTGAAAGCTCTCTTGAAATAAGCGCGCCGACAACGCCGCCGCCGATAACCGCAACATCGTACTTCATTAGACTTCACCCCTTATATAATTATATAAATCATTCATCGTATGTAATATCCTGCCCCGCAAAATCATCCTTATCATCCTTCTCAACGATAATCATTTTATCGTCGCCCGACTCCGTTTTTGAGAAAAAATCGGAAAGCTTGGCGTTAACCGTCAAAAAGCTGTCTCTCATAGGGAAGGTATCTGCGTAATACTCGTCGAAATTCTTTGCGAACGAGCCGTCAAATACGCTTTTTACGCTCATTTTCGGAAAGGACGCAAGGGTTCTGTTCTCTTTTTGAGAAACGGTTTTATCCGTATCGAAGGCGCTTACAGCGCCTAAAGAAATCAAGGAAGCGGCGAAAAGCGCACAGATAATAAACGCGCCGATTTTATCGGGTATTACAGGCTTTGACTCGTTTTTTCTTTTAGTCTCTTTCATAAAAGCCTCCTAAAACCTGAAATAAAGGAACGGATTATAGCTGTCTCCGACCAAGGAAGCCGTTGAAACGAACAGCGACGCCGCAACAAGTATGAAAGACGCGGCGTTTACAATAATTTTTCCGCCCCTGCTTTCGCTTAAATTAAACGAAAATCTCTTGATATACTGTGAAATAGGCATGGATGCCAATATCCCCGTAACAATTACAAATATGTAATTCAAAATAATTGTTTTTTCCGTAAGAGTTATAAAACCGTTCCCGAAAAATAACGCCTTGAAGAACTCCCGAAGCCTTGCAATATCTTCAAAATAGAAAAACGCCCAGCCTAAAAGTATAACCGCGCCGCAATACAGATGCCTTATTAACGCATTACATTTTTTTAACGCTTTGCCGATATATATTTTTTCAAGCATAAGGAAGAAAAAGTAATAAAGCCCCCATAGGACGTAGTTTGCGCTCGCCCCGTGCCAAAGCCCCGTCAAAGTCCAAACTATGAGCATATTTACAGCCCAGCGTTTTCTGTTTCCGCCCAAGGGAATATAAACGTAGTCCCTGAAAAACGAGCTTAGGCTTATATGCCACCTGCGCCAGAAATCCGTAATCGAATCGGCGCAGTAGGGATAGCGGAAATTTTCGGGGAAATCAAAACCGAACACCTTGCCAAGCCCTATCGCCATATCGGAATACGCCGAAAAATCAAAATAAATCTGTATTGCAAAAGCGAGAATGCCTACAAACGCGCCCGAAAAGGAAACCTCCGACATATCGCCGCCGATAAGCTTATCGCAAAGCTCGCCCGCGTAATTTGCAACGACCGTCTTTTTAAGAAGCCCGACGGAAAAGCGGACTATCCCCGACGCCGCGCCGCGCAGAGTAACTTTCCTTTCCGAAAGCTGCCTGTCAACGTCGCTGTATCTTACAATCGGTCCCGCTATAAGCTGGGGGAACATTGACACATACAAAAGCAGCTTGTAAAACGAGGTCTGAACCTCAACCGTTCCCCGATATACATCGACAACATATGTAAGCGCCTGAAATGTGTAAAAGGAAATACCGATAGGAAGCGCAAGATTTAAAAGCGGAAGATTAAGGCTGAAAACCGAATTAAGCCCCCGCGCGAAGAAATCGGAATACTTAAAAAGCCCGAGCGACAAAACGGTTATAAGCACCGTTAAGAACAAAAAAAGCTTCGAAAGCTTACCGCCCCTGAATCGGTCTATCAAAATTCCGCCCGCGTAATCGACAAGAACCGTAGCGACGAGCAGGAATATATACTTCGGCTCGCCCCATGCATAAAACGCAAGCGAAAACACAAGCAAAACCGTATTTCTGACATTTATTTTATTTGTAATAAAATAAAAAACAAGACACAAGGGCAGGAAAATGTATAAGAAAGTCAAGCTTGAAAATACCAAAATCAATCCCACCAAAACATACCGCAGAAATAAATCGGAAACGCAGTTTAATAACTTAAACAGTATATCATATTAAGCATTAAAAAAACAGCCCTTTTTTTGAAAATTGACAATTTTTTAACTAAAAAAATCTCATACCGCCTTTTCCATCTCCTTTTTCAGCCTTTCAATAATCCTCTTCTCAAGCCTTGAAATATAGCTTTGCGAAATCCCGAGCAAATCCGCCACCTCTTTTTGGGTATGCTCCTCCCCGCCGTTAAGCCCGAAGCGCATATCCATTATCAGTTTTTCCCTTTCGGACAGCCCGTTAACAGTCCGCAGGAGCAGATTTTTTTCATCCTCCTGTTCAATATCTCTGTTCACCTCGTCAGGCTCGGAGCCCAAAACATCCGACAGCAGAAGCTCGTTGCCGTCCCAATCGACGTTCAACGGCTCGTCAATGGAAATATCGGTCTTATGAAGATTTATTTTACGAAGATACATAAGAATTTCATTCTCGATACAGCGTGAGGCGTAGGTTGCAAGCTTGATGCTTTTTTCGGGCTTAAAAGTATTGACCGCCTTAATCAGCCCTATCGTGCCTATTGAGATCAAGTCGTCAATGCCCACGCCCGAATTGTCAAATTTCTTTGCAATGTAAACCACAAGCCTCAGATTGTGAACTATCAGCGGTTCTCTCGCGGATGTATCGCCCTGCGACAGTTCTTTCAGCAATTTATCCTCCTCGGCGCGCGAAAGCGGCTCGGGCAGAGTTTCGGGACCGCTTATGTAAAATACGTCCGTATCGAACAATAAACGCTTAACCTTTAGCTTAACCTTTAGAATTAAGGCTTTCAAAAATTTTACCGTCATTATTTTCCCTCCCGTTTAAAATATCGTTATTGAGCAGTACCCTGTAAGCGCCGTTCCCCAAGGGATTTTCGCTTTCGGCAAGCAAAACGTTCTTTACGCCGACGCTGTTCCTGCCGACCTTAACGCTGACTCCGTCAATTTTAACCGCCCTGAGCATACCGCTTTTCCCTATGCCGGAATACGGGATAAGCCTGATATTTTCTTCGGTGAAATTAAAATCCGACGCATTGTTTCCGTCAAGATAATCGTAAAGCGAAAAATCCGCAAGCTTCCTCACAACGCTTTTGTCAGCGATAATTACGGGCTTTCCCGTGAAACCGTCCTTTAAAGAATTACCCGTATCAAGCAGCGCTTTTGTCATAACCGTCCGTCCTTTATTGTAAAGTGTAATATCAAAAATCCTGTTATCGGGCGCTCTCCTTTTGAGCAGGGAGGATATGCCCGTAAAAATGAGATAACATATTACCGTTGATATAACAAGCGTCTTAACGTCAATATCGAAATAAACGACCGAGTTGTTATATACCATTCCCGACGGCGAAAAGGCGAACCACACGGCGAGCATAAGACCCGCAAAGGCAAAATTCACTCCGAAAAATGCCGCAAAAAGCTTTAGGAAGCCCTTTAAACTCTTTGCGCCGAAGGCGGCAAGCACAATAACCGCCGACGCCGATAAATTCATTAAAAGAATTATGTAATCGGGCAACCCGTCAACAAATATTGTTAAAGAATAAAGCCCTCCGAGGAACGCTCCCGAAAAAAGCCTGAGTCTTTTCGTATCGGCTTTCATAATACCCTTAACGCACAGCAGGAGAAAGTAATTGACGAAAATGTTAAGCGTCACAAGCACATCAACGTAAACCGTCATTTCACCGCGCCTCTCAAGCAAAATAATAACCCTGCAGCCAATTATACAGCCGCGGGGTTTAATATTTTGTCATATTGTGAAGCATCGGAGCATGTTTTATTTTTTGTTTTTCCTTATGTAATCCTCAAGGATAAGCACCGCCGAAACCGCGTCGACAACAGCCCTTCGCTTTTGCCCCCTCGTATTCGTTTCGTTTAATATGCTATGCGCTGAAACCGTGGTAAGTCTTTCATCCTGAAGAACAACGGGAAGCCCCGTCTTTTCTTTTAAAAGCTCGGAAAATTCCTTGCAGCTTTGAGCCCTGAAGCCCTCTGTGCCGTCCATATTTTTAGGCAGACCCAGAACAATCTTCCGCGCCTTTTTTTCGTCGGCGACAGCCTTTATTTTATCGGCAAGGATTTCGGCTTTCCTTTCCGTAATGACGCAAACGGGGGAAGCCAGCATCTCAAATTTGTCACATACGGCAACGCCTGTTCTGACGTCGCCGTAATCAACCGAAAGTATTACCATACCCGCACCTTGCCGACAATATCGTTCACGCTCTTGCAGCCGTTTTCGTCAAGATAATTCTCAATACCCATAATAACCTTTAGGGGCGTATATGCGTCGGTAAAATTCGCCGTTCCTATCTGCACGGCGCACGCACCTGCAAGCATCATCTCAACGGCGTCCTCCCACTTTGAGACGCCTCCCATACCTATAACGGGAATTTTAACCTTGCCTGCAACCTGCCAAATCATACGCACGGCAATGGGCAGCACGGCAGGACCTGACATTCCGCCCGTATTGTTCTTTAATATCGGACGCCTTGTTCTTATGTCGATTTTCATACCCGTGAGAGTGTTGATAAGCGAAACCGCGTCCGCGCCCGCCGCCTCAACCGCAAGCGCAATTTCCGTAATATCGGTGACATTGGGCGTAAGCTTAACTATAACGGGAACATCCGCCGCCTGCTTAACCTTTTCAGTAATGTCGGCGGCGGTTTTGGGGTCAGTGCCGAACGACGCGCCGCCCTGCTTTACATTGGGGCACGAGATATTAAGCTCGATCATATCAATTCCCGTGCCGTTAAGCCTTTTAACCGTTTCAACATAGTCCTCGGTCTGACTGCCCGCAATATTTGCGATAATAACAATATCCTGTTTTTTAAGCCAAGGCAGATCCTCCTTAATAAAGCCGTCAACGCCCGGATTCTGAAGCCCGACAGAGTTTAAAATACCCGACGGAGTTTCACAAATTCTCGGCGGAGGATTGCCCAATCTTGTGTGAAGGGTTGTACCTTTACACGAGATTCCGCCCAGCCTTGAAATGTCGTAGATTCGGGCATATTCCTGCCCAAAGCCGAATGAACCGCTTGCCGTAATCACGGGATTTTTAAATTCAACGCCCGCAATATTAACTCTCATATCAGCCATTGAAATCTACCTCCCTTGCGTTGAATACAGGACCGTTTTTGCACACATGGCGCATATGCTCGCCGTCAGCCTCGTGAGTTTTGCATGCGCACGCAAGGCAGGCGCCGATACCGCAGCCCATTCTCTGCTCAAGCGAAACATAGCACTCCGCGCCGTACTTCGCGCACATTTCCGCTATTCCCTTCTGCATCGGCATAGGTCCGCAGGAATAGACAACCGAGCCGCTGTCCTTTTTTAGCATTCCCTCAAGCACATCCGTTACGAAGCCCTTTGTGCCGAGCGTTCCGTCATTTGTGGTTACATAAACGCTTTTGCATCGGGATTTAAAGTCGTCAATCAATATGGCGTTTTCCTTTGAGCGGAAGCCGAGAATTGCAACAGCGTCCTTTCCGTAATCCTCAGCCGCGCCGAGCATAGGAGGACAGCCTATTCCGCCGCCTATGAAAACCGCGCCCTTGGTCTTATCGGGGAAAAAACCGTTGCCGAGAGGCCCCAATATGTCAAGCTCATCCCCTGTTTTCCTTTCCGACAGCCACTTAGTCCCCTCGCCTCTTACCTCGAACACAACGGTAAACGTGCCGTTCGGCTTATCGATTTCGCATATTGAAATGGGTCTGCGAAGCGTCTTTTCGCCGCACAGAATATTTACGAACCTGCCGCACCACGCTTCATCTGTAACAGCCTTTGAATGAATCGCAAACTTAAACGTTGCCGCGTTCAGTTGTTCGGCATTTGAAATTTTGCAAACGGTTTGAATCATATATACTCCTTAAAGCTTTGAAACTTTTATTTCGTCAAGCGCGCTGTTTTTGCTAAGGCACTTTGCAAACGCCGCCGCCGTTTCAACAGACGGCAAAACGGGAATCCTTCTCATAAGCGCGGTCCTTCTTATTTTAACTCCGTCGGGATTCTGCCCCGAGCCGTGCCCGTCGGTAGAAACAAGATAAGAAAGCCTGTTTTCCGTAATAAGCGACATGGTGTTCGGTCTGCCCTCATGAATTTTTCTGACGGCGTTCGCCGCGACATGGTTTGAGTTAAGCAGCTTTGCCGTGTTTGACGTAGCGTAAATCCTGAATCCCTGCCTTAAAAATTCATCAGCAAGCTTGATGCTGTCGGGCTTATCGGTGTCGGCAACGGTTATAAGCACGCCGCCCGTCCGCTTAATTCTCATGCCCGATGCGATAAGAGCCTTCAAAAGCGCTTCGTCGAATGTATCCGCAATGCCCATGACCTCGCCCGTTGATTTCATTTGGGAACCGAGCTGTACGTCGGTTCCCTCAAGGCTTTCAAAGCTGAACACGGGAACACGCACGAAGTACTTTGACGCTTCTCTGTAAAGCCCTGTGCCGACGCCTATATCGCCGAGAGCTTCACCGAGCATAAGACGTGTCGCGAACTCGATAATCGGAAGCGAAGCCGCCTTTGACATAAACGGAACATTCCTTGTCGCGACCACGCTTGCCGAGGTAACGTAAAGCTCGTTGTCGTAAACTGCGAACTGAATATTTACAAGACCGCTGTATTTTAATTCTTTGATTATTTTTTCCGTATATTCAACAAGAGTTTCTTTAATTTTTTCATCTACCGAAATCGCGGGATAAACCGCTATGCAGTCGCCGGAGTTAATCTGCGCTTTTTCGATTCTTTCACAGACTCCGGGGATAAGAAAATCCTTTCCGTCAGTCAGCACGTCGGCTTCAAGCCCGACGCCGAGCATAACACGGCGGCTTGATGCGTGCTTGATGTTGAGAGCGTCCAGCATATCGAAAAACTCAATTTTATTTTTAAGCTTATTGTGGATTTCAATATCCGCGCCGAAAATTCGCACGCCGAGAGAGCGCAGAAGCTCGGATTTTCTTACAGCGTTGCCGCCGCCGAACGGCAAAACAGCACCGTAGGGTTTTTCGCATTTTGCAACGTTCATAACGTCCTCATCGGTGATCGGGTCAAGATACAGGGAATCGGCGGCAGCAAAATCCGTTGACACGGCGGACGGGTTGTTGTTAAGCATTACCGTGTCAAAGCCGAAATCCTTTAATGTTTTCAAGCACTCCACAGCGGCATAATCCCTGTCAGCCCCAAGACCTATCGAGTAAGGTCCCGAGCCTACGACAAGTATTTTTTTCTTTGAGGACGGATGTGCCTTCTGATATATCTGCGCCTCATTATCCTCATCGTGCGACGAATAGTAATACGGCTTTTCAACATCGTACTCCGCCGCGCAGGTGTCAACCGTATTATAGCTCCCCGTACACTCAAACCGAAGCTCCTCTTCGCCCGTAATTCTTTTAATTGTGCTGTCAAGAAATCCGAGCGATTTAGCCTTATAATATAAATCCTCATTCAAGCCCTTTGAAAGCTCGTTTTCCGTATCGGCAATATTTTTAAGCTTTGAAAGGAAATACATATCTATATTGGTTGCGTTTTTTATTTCGGTTAAGCTGAAGCCTCGCTTTATCGCTTCATACACCGTAAAAATCCTCTCGTCGTCTCGGACGCTCAGAGAATTTCTTATTTCCTCATCGGTTTTCATTTTAAGCTTCGGCAGAGCCGCCGACTCGGTTTTCGGGTTGACCGAACGGATTGCCTTCATAAAGCTTAATTCAAAGCTTGTGCCGACTGCGAGCGCCTCGCCCGTCGCCTGCATGGTTTCACCGAGATGTCTTGTGGCGGTGTCGCCGAAATTCTCAAACGACCACTTCGGGACTTTGACGCCGCAGTAATCCATCGCAGGCTCGTTTGCCGCCGTTGTTTTGCCCGTTATATCGTTCTTGATTTCATACAGTCTTTTACCTATGGCAATTTTCGCCGACACAGCCGCAACGGGGTAACCCGTAACCTTTGATATAAGCGCGGTCGTGCGGTTCATCTGCGGTTCAACGGAAATGACCGCATATTCGCTGCCGTCGGATTTAAGTGCGAATCGGACAAGACAGCTTCCCTCTATTTTAAGGAATTTTACTATTTTTCTTGCCGCGCGGCGAAGCCTTTTCTGCTCTGTATCCGTCATTGTCTGCGCGGGCACGGCAACAATACTGTCACCCGAGTGTATGCCGACGGGATCTATACTCTCACAGCTTGCAACGCTTATGCAGTTGCCTGCGCCGTCCCTGATAACCTCAAACTCAATTTCTTTATAGTCGTCAACGCATTTCTGAATATATACCTGACTGACGAGCGATTTTTCCGCGCACTCGCCGAATTTGGAAAGTATTTCCTCACTGCTGTCACAGCGAATCAACTCAAAGTCGGGCGTAAAGGCAGGCTTAATTGAAACGGGATAGCCTGCGTCCGCCGAAAACCTGAGAGCGGACTCCGAATCGTCGGCGACATCCGCCTTTAAAAACGGCTCGCCTATCTCCTCCAATGTGTCCCTTAACGCCTGAGCGTTCCGAAGCTTTTTAAGCACCTCCGGCTGAACTCCCAGAAGCCTTGTATTCTGCTCGTCCAATTCGCCGTTCTGCGCAAGCTCAAGGCAAATATCAAGCCCCGTCTTGCCGCCGACCGTTGCCAAAACGCCGTCGGGCTTTTCGATTTCTATTATCTTTTTTACGGTTTCGCTGTTAAGCGGTTCAATATAGACCTTATCGGCGGTCGTTCTGTCTGTTGAAACGGTAGTGGGATTAGAGTTTACAACAACCGTTTCTATTCCCTCGTCCCTTAACGCGCGGCACATCTGCACCCCTGCATAGTCAAATTCGGATGACTGCCCTATAACGACAGGACCCGCGCCTATAACAAGAATTTTTTTAAACCGTGTGTTCATCTGCGCTCTCTCCCATCATCCTGATAAAATCCGAATAAATCCACGACGTGCTGCTGTCAGGGTCGCCGTCGGGCGTGAACTGAACGCCTATGCCCCGAAACCGCTTATACCTTACGCCCTCAACCGTGCCGTCGTTTATGTTAGTCATTGTAATTTCTGCCGTGCTTTCATCAATGCTGTCCTTTGAAACGGAATAACCGTGGTTCTGGTCGGTTACCATAAAATTCTCCGTTCCGTCTATCATAACAGGCTGATTTGAGCCCCTGTGACCCTGAGCCATCTTGACGATCTTACCGCCTGTGGCGATGCTTAACATCTGATGTCCCAAGCCTATGCCTATTACCGGAACGCCGAGCTTTACAATTTCCTTTATATTTTCAATTATTTCGGGGTTATCGTCGGGGTCTGCCGGTCCGTCGGAAAGCATTATGCCGTCAAAGCCCATGCTTTCCGCCTGAGAAGCCTTTGTGAAAGCCGGTAAAAGCGTGACGTCACAGCCGAGCCTTAAAAAATCCTCAACCGTCTTAAACGGAAAGCCGCAGTCAAGCACACCGAGAGAATACCTTGCGTTTTCGGTCTTATAGGTTTTTATCTCTTTTGTGCTGACAGCCTCAACCGCGCCAGAAACGGTATATTTTTTTATTTCTTTTATAAGAGCGTCAAAATCGTTAAGATTTTCGCATACGGCGCCCTTCATATAGCCCTTGTCACGAAGCACCCTCGTAAGACGGCGGGTATCGATTCCGCAGATGCCGACAATCCCTCTTTCGAGAAGATAATCGTTAAGCGATGTTTCCCCGCCCAAGGACATATCGCACCATTCGCGCACTATGTAGCCGTTAGCCATAATTTGAGAGCCGTTTTTCTTAACGCCCCTGTTCGCGCCCAAGGGATAGGTCTGCGCTACAATCTGACCGTAATAGGTCGGATCGCCGAACAGCTCCTCATAGGACGCCGTACAGGTATTGAAAACCACCTCGCCTATCGCAGTGCCCCTTTTGCCCATGGAAAAGCCCTTGAAAACCGTTCCGTCCTCAAGCACAAGATATGCCCTTGTCTGTGTTTTATTCATAAGGTTCACCGTACCTTTTCAAATCTTATTTAAGAGCCTTTTTAATCTGCTCTCTCATATTAAGCGCTTCCTGTCTTGCACAGTCGGCAAACGCTTTTTCATCCGCGCCCTGCTTTTTGTAAGCGCACATAATCGCTCTTGATGAATTTATAACCGCGCCCAAGCCGTTCTTATCGAACGCCGAAACTATATCGTCTGCGCCGCCGCCCTGAGCGCCGTAACCCGGTACCAAGAAAAACGTGTGGGGAAGCGCCGCGCGAAGCTCGCCGAGCTGCTCGGGATAGGTTGCGCCCACTACCGCGCCGACTGCCGAATAACCGTATTCTCCGACGGAATCCTCTCCCAGACTTTCGCACATATCGCCCATAGCTCTGTAGACGGTCTTATCACCGATAAATCTGTCCTGAAGCTCGCCCGAGGATTTATTTGAGGTCTTAACGAGAATAAAAATCCCCTTATCCTCATTTTTGCAGATTTCAAGAAGCGGATTTATTCCGTCGCTTCCGAGATAGCCGTTAACCGTGAGTGCGTCAGAGCCGAAAGCCGAAAACGTATTGCCCGCGACGGCTGTCCTGCCGAGATGCGCGGCGGCATAAGCCTCCATAGTAGCGCCTATATCGTTTCTCTTGCCGTCGGTAATTACAAACAAGCCCTTGCTTTGGGCATATTTGACGGTTTCCGCAAGCGTCCTCATACCCTGCCAGCCGTACATTTCATAATATGCACATTGGGGTTTGACCGCGGGAACAACGTCACAAAGCGCGTCAATAAGCCCGATATTGAACTGCAAAAGCGCGTCAGCCGCGCCTTCAAGCGTTTCGCCGTACCGTGAAAATGATTTCCGCTTGATATATTCGGGTACATAGTCAAGCTTCGGGTCAAGCCCCGCAACAGTCGGATTTTCTTTTTTAATTATTTCTTCAATAAGCCGGTCAAACGCCATTTTAAACCTCCGAAAGTAATTCGTTATATACAATTCTGCCGCCGAGGACAGTCATTTTTACCTTGCTTTGAAGCTCTTCGCCCTTGAAAACGCAGTTTTTCGATTTACCGTGAAGCTTAGACGGGTCAACAGTCCACTTTTCGTTCTCATCAATTAAAACAGCATCCGCGCGGGAACCCAAATCAAGAGTGCCGCCGTCTGTTCCTGCTGCCTTTGCGGGATTATAGGACATAAGCCGCACAAGCTGTAAAAGGGAAATCCGCCCCGTTTTAACGAGCGCCGTATATGAAGCCGAAAACGATGTTTCCATACCGATTACTCCGTTCGGCGCGGTGTAAAAATCGTTTTTTTGAGACGGCGTATGCGGAGCGTGGTCAGTCGCGATGCAATCAATCGTACCGTCGCAAACCGCCTTTAATACGGCGAGCCTGTCCTTTTCCGAACGAAGAGGCGGATTCATCCTGTAATCCGCGTCACAGGAAAGAACCTTATCTTCATTAAAAATAAAATAATGAGGCGCTGTTTCGGCGGTTATATTAAGCCCGAGAGCTTTCGCAAATCCGATTAAATTTACGGAGCCCTCCGTGCTGACATGGCATATATGAAGCCTCGCGCCCCTTTTTGCCGATATTAAAAGCGAAATTTCCCTCGCCGTGCCGACGTCCTCCGCGCTGTTCGGTATTCCCTCACAGCCGAGTTGTTCCGATACGGCGCCCTCGTTTACAATGCCTTTTTTTGAAAGCGATTTATCCTCGCAGTGCGCGAATACGGGCAAATCCAGTTCGGCGGCGGCATCCAAAGCCTTACGCATAAGCTCGGCTGTTTTAACAGGCACTCCGTCATCTGAAAACGCGCCTGCTCCCGCGGCTTTCAAAGCGCTCATATCGGTAAGCTCCCCGCCTGAAAGCCCCCTTGTGACAGCCGCAACGGGAATTACCCTTGCGGCGGCGTTTTTTGCCTTATCAAGAATATATTTAACGGTTGCTTCACTGTCAACGGCAGGCTTCGTGTTGGGCATACAAAACAGCGTTGTAACTCCTCCCGCCGCCGCCGCATTCGCGCCCGTTATTATGTCCTCCTTATCGGTAAAGCCGGGATCGCGCAAATGGGTATGAATGTCAACAAGCCCCGGAATCAGAGTTAATCCCGAAGCTTCAATGATTTTAACGCCGTTAACTTCAATATTACCGCCGACTTGCGAAAACGCCCCGTCCCTTATCAGCACGTCGCAAAATTTAACGGTATTGTCCGACGGATTGACCGCCTTAACATTTTTAAATAATAAATCAGTCATAACGCCTCCGTTATTCCGCCGCGTCGGCAGCTTCCGCAGAGGCGGCGGTCGCAGCCTCGTCGGCGCTCGGTGACGCCGCCTGAGCATTCCCGTCGGACTCGGGCTCGTCAATAGGCTCGGTAACCGACGGCTCATCAGCCACGCAGCTTACGCAATATCCGGGCATATTGCTTCGCGAATACCAGCCCGTCGCCCTTCTCGTACAGTTGCTGCTTGCGAGAAGTCCTGTTTTAACACAGTATACCGCGCTTGTTACAAGCGGCGAATATTTAGTAAACTCCTTAACGGTAAGTCCCTTATGGATTCTCGTCATAACCTCGTCGAAAATCTTACCTGCCGGATTGCCCGAAACATAGTTTGAAAGCTGTTTGGGCATATCGCAGCCGTACCAAACCGCCGCCACATAATAGGGTGTGCCGCCGACGAACCAACGGTCCTTATCGTCACTTGTCGTACCTGTTTTTGCAAAGGTTTCAAAGCCTGAAATCCCGTAATTTCTGCCTGTAGCCTGATGCGCCGAGTCCGTGACTACCGTCTGTAAAAGCTCGTTCATAATATCGGCTGTATCGGACGAAATTATCTGTTCGCCCTCCGATTCGGTGTGCTGAAGATAAATTTTTGAATTGTTCGCGTTAGTGACCTTATAATAGCAGTACGGCTCAAAGTATTTTCCGCCGTTGCCGAAAGCCGCGAACGCCGCTGCCATCTGAATAGTCGTAACGCCAAGCTCGGTACCGCCGACCGCAAGCGACGAGGTATTCCTGTCGTTGTCGGTAAGATATGAAAGGCGGAATTTTTCGGTAGCGTATTTAAAGCTTAAATCAAAGCCCATCTGGCGAAGAAGCTGCGCGGGCACGGTGTTGTAAGAAACGCAAAGCGCTTGCTGAACGGTAACGTAGGAATTTGGCGAACCGGGGTCGTTGCCGTAGTTTACGGGACCTGTGCCGCCGTCGCTGTAGTAGTTCGGAATACCGTAATTTTGCACCTTCGTACTCCAAGTGACATATTTTTCCTCAATAGCGGGGGTATAAATCGAAAGCGGTTTGATTGACGAACCGGGCTGTCTTGCCCTTGTGGCGCGGTTAAGCCCTCTGTTTTCTGTCTTTTCGCCGATACCGCCGACTATGCCCAATATTCTGCCCGAATAATCCATAATTGTCATAGCGGACTGCGCGTCGGGAACATTTTTGTTATATGCGGGCATTGACGTCCTGTTTACATAAACATCCTCAAGCTGCGACTGAATGTTCATATCAACGGCTGAGTAAATACGAAGTCCGCCGTTATAAATAAGCTTTGAAGCCTGCGATTTTGTATAGCCGCACTGAGAAACCAAATCGTTGATTACCGACTGAATAATATAGTCGACATAATAGCTTTGAATAACGGTGGCGGTCTGCTGTTCCTGCGAGTCGTCGCCGCTGTCGGTCGCGACATAATTTTCGCTGTTGGTAAATATCATTTCATAATTTACCGCTTCGTTGTATTCCTCCTGCGTGATATACCCTTCTTCAAGCATATTGTTAAGGCAGGTAAGCTGTCTTTCGCGGTTCGCCTCAGGGTGAAGAAGCGGGTCGTTTTTGGACGGGTTTTTGGTAATCGCCGCCAAAGACGCGCTCTCCGCTATGTTAAGCTCGGATAGATCCTTGCCGAAATACTTTTCAGACGCGGTTTTAACGCCGTAACAGCCGTGGCTCATATAAACAGTGTTAAGGTACGCTTCGAGAATGGTATCCTTTGACGCGTTCTTCTCAAGATTTAACGCGCTTAAAATTTCATAGAACTTACGGTTTACGGTATATCCGTTTTCCCCCGTAAGGTTTTTAATAAGCTGCTGGGTAAGCGTGGAACCGCCGCCGCTCTTGCCCAAGGTTAAAACCGCTTTAAGCGTTCTGAGCCAGTCAACGCCGTCGTGGTTTTCAAAACGCTTGTCCTCAAGCGCGATATAAGCGTTCCGCACGCTTTCGGGGATACTGTCAAGGCTTACCCAAACGCGGTTCTGCTCACCGTGCAAACGGGTCAATTCCACGACCTCGTCATTGTCGTTATACGCGTAAATAATTGTGGTCTGCGCCTGATTTTCCTTGTATTCATCAATATTTATTTTAGCCTCTCCGTTTACATAGGACGTCATAAACACAAGCAGATAGACGCTTATAATTACAAGCGATAAAAGCGCAGTGAAAGCCAAAGCCAATAAAGCCGTAACGGTTTTTTTACCGTTCGGACCTAACCGATTTTTAGACTTTTTCACTTTTTTTCTGTTTTTTTCGCTCATTTTCGGTTTTCCTCCGATAAAGTCATTTAAATCGGAACGACGCTTTGCTTTGCTTGCAGGGAGCGAAGCTCTCGACAGATTGCAGGCAACGCAGGGAAGCGTCAGCTCCTCGGGGTTTCGGTGAGAGACGTTTGCGTTTAGGTTGTAACTGTATCATTATATCATATTCCCATTATTTTTTCATCAATTTTCTTTAAAAAACACTGTAATTTAAAATATTTTTAATTATTTTTATAAAATAGGGTTTTTCTGCCGAAAATATAACTGAGGATGTGACAAAGAAAATGCAGAAAATTCTGTTCAGATGTATTATTTCAGTATTCTCCCTTTTTGCGGTAATCGTGCTTTCGGCGGCGATTGCGGTATACTCAGGCTCGGGCAAAAATACCAAGCCCGATATTTCGGAAACGACCGCCGAAGCGCTTTACACGCTTTGCGAATACAACGGCAGAATAGCCCTTTACAAAAGCGGTTATTCAATGCCGGTTGAAATCTATGACGTATATTTATACTCCCTGCCCGAGGCGGAACAAAAAATCGTTTCCGCCGGCATAACAGCCTACTCGGATGAAGAAGCGCAGAGACTTATAGAGGATTATACAAGCTGAATTACTATCTCTGCTGATTTCACCTCGGCGGGGAGGGTGATTTCAAACATTCCGCTGTTTCTCTCATTGAAACTCGCTTCTTCGCCGTTAAGAGTGAGCTTATAACGGCGCTCGTCGTTCATAACCACAAGCATTGTGCTGTCATACTCCGAGAAATGCGAAACCACAGCCGAAAACTCCGTGTTGCCGTTTTTAAATTCATAGCTTTCGCAGAAGCTGTCAAAGCCGAGATTAAACGTACCCGCCGTAAAATACGCCGCCGCCCAAAGGTTAATCGGAGCCGAAAGTCCGCCGAAATTGTGGAACCAGCCGCCTCTGCCCGTTGTAATTGACACCATTTCAAAGGTGTAATAAGAATATTCAACCTCTTTTTTCCACGAGTTGAGCGCAGTCTCGGCAATTTTATATGCAAAATCGCTTTCGCCTATATCGAGCATGGTTTTCCACACAAACCACTGGTGGGCGAACCAGACGTTGCCGTTCCAATAACCGTTTGATTCAAAGTAACTCGCCTTCATATTAACGGCGCTTATGCCGACCTCAGACATCATTTCCTCCTCGCTCTCAATATGAGCAAGGATCTTTTTCGTCATAGCCTTATCGGTAACGCCCGCTATCAGGGGATATATACCGTCAACAGTCTTGTTCAGGTTTTCGCCGTCGGCGGTGCGAAGCTTATAATCGGGCTCGCCGCTATCGTTATGAACAACATAAGAGAAATATCCCGCGTCCTCATCCCATGAGTATTTTAAAAGCGCGTCGGAAAGTCTCTTTATATCCTTTTCGTACTCCGTAACATCGGCGGTTCTCCCGATATGCCGCGCGATTACGGACATTATTTTTGCCGTTCTTATAACCTGCGACGATGAAATACACGGAGCGGTCTTCATTTGAAGCCCTCTCCTGTACGTTTCGACCTGAGGCGGCAAATCGTCCATGCCCGAACTGTTATAGAAATAATCGAACGTCGTTGTAAGCCCGCTTTTGAATTTATCGGTCACGGAACCGTTGATTTTACCCGCAAGGAAATCGTAAAACAGCTTTGCCCTGTCGTAATATTTATATAATTCCTCCCTGTCCCGCGATTTCTGAAGCATTTCGTAATACTGATAAAGGTGAACGGGAACGGGTGAGCCGTGAAGCAAAAACGCATAATCGGGATTGTCCTTATCGCTTAAATAGAGGTCAAGTATATAATCGGCTGTTTCGGGCGCGAACATAGCCATATCAAGACCTATAAAGCCCGAATCCCATGTATAGAAGGAATCCCAACGCTTACCGGGCGTATGGTGAATTACATATTCGCCGTGACGCCACAGCGGATATACGGTGTTCAAGAACATTGCTGCTCTTAAAAGCCTGTTGGAAAATTCATATTTTTTGCCTGCCTTGGTATATACGGGAGCATCAACCGAATTTTTAGCGGAAAGATATATTTTTTCATATTCCTCTGTCGTTTTGTACTCAACCTCGGAATTTGATATTACCGCATATTCAATATGGCTTGTGTTCGGCTTAATATATATGGTATGAACAAGGGTGTTTTGATAAAATCCCTCGTCGCTGTGTTTATTTTTAAATTCGCGCGAAAAGGTTTCCGTCATATTGTCAAAACTCGGGTCGGGCTGTGAAATTCTCGGCGCGGGCACGTCCTCAAGGCAGCCTGTCGGGATACTGCGAAGCCTTGTGTTGCTGTTAAATGTGCGAAGAAAGAACTCCCTGTCAACGCCGTTGTATTTCAGCTTTACCGTTTTTCCGTTTTCGCAGTCCTCCGCCGTTACCCTTGGCAAGAAATCGTTTTTTTCGGTTATGACGCCGATTTTGCCGAAATCCCCCGCTTCGCAAAGCGCAAAAAAGTCAAATTCTATTCCGCCTGTGCCGAGCGACACAAGCTCGAGCGAAAATTCGCCTTTTCCGATTTTGCCGAGCGGTATTTCCTTTATTGACATTCCGCCGCAGTCCTTGAACCGTACGGCCTGTCCGTTAACTGTAAAGGTTGAAACCTTGTCAGATGTGTTTCTGTATCTAACAGCCAAAGCAGCGTTCTCAAAGCCCTCGCCGACCTTAATTTTATATGTAATCCTGTCGCCTTTTTCCTCGCCTAACTTTGAGTATTTCGGCAGAATATATCTGTTATCGTCCCTGTCGCCCAAGCCCCTGTGTCCTACAAATCGGTCATCGAAAAACTCGCCCTTTTTCATAGCGTCCATAGTCTGTCTGTCCCACGGGCGCGGCGTATTGTAAGAATAGCTGCCGTAATCAAGCGCGTCAATGTATACGCACTTTTCGGGAAGGCTTACTCTTGCGCTCGAAACAGTCGGGAACTGCAAGCCTGAAAAGAAATTGACCAAACAGCTCTGCGTCATACGGGAATTATTAAAAATCTCGGTTCTGACTAAAGTGCTGTCATCGGAAAGCCTTGTAAAAGATACGTCGGAATATATAACGTCTTTCCATTCCATATCCTGACGGTAGGAGTAGTATGAATAGTCGCTTTTCGCCTCCCACGGGTGAACGCCGACGGGAATTGTAACGTTGGGCGCTTTGGCGTCGGTGTTGGAGATTGCCGGTAAAACCGCTAAATCGAACCTTACGCCTTTTTCCGTTTTGTGGTCGACAATTTTTGAAATTCCGAAATATTTTTTTGAATACGGTCCCCATTCGGGCATAACCTTTTCCATTTTGCTCATCAATAATCCTCCGAAGAATACGTTGGAAAACATTGTATCAAATTTCGCCGTACAATTCAACGGTTATTTAATAACAAAAGCACGGGAAGCATTGCCCCGTGCAATTCCGAATTATTACCCAACGTCCGTAATTACCGCTTCGGCAACCTTAATTCCGTCAACGCCCGCAGAAACGATACCGCCTGCGTAGCCCGCGCCCTCTCCGCACGGATAAAGCCCTCTGACCTTGGTTTGGAAAAATTCGTCGCGGATAATCCTGACGGGTGCCGAGCTTCTTGTTTCGGGAGCGGTAAGCACCGCGTCAGCCGAAGCAAAGCCGTTCAACATTCCGTCCATCTTATAAAGAGCGTCGCACATAGTGTCGGTCACTTTTTTGGGCAGAAGCTCTCTTAAATTTGTATATTTTACTCCCGTCGGACATGTCGGGCTTATGCTGTTCCCTTTACCCGAAACCGCGTCGTTTAAGAAATCCTTAACTGTTTCGGCAGGAGCTGTGTAATCGCCGCCGCCCATCAAAAAGGCTTTTTGTTCTATTTCCCTTTGCATATACATTCCCGCAAGCGGATGCTCCGACGGAAAAAGCTCGGTTTCAATGCCGACAAGCACGGCGGAATTTGAATTCTCCCCCGCCCTCGCATACTCGCTCATACCGTTTGTGACAACCGTATTTTCCTCGCTCGAAGCGCATACCACCGTACCTCCGGGACACATACAGAAGGTATACGCTCCCCTGCCGCCCTGCGGATGGCACGCGAGCTTGTAATCCGCCGCCTTTAATCTCGGATGATTTGCAAAGCTGCCGTATTGGGAGCTGTTTATCATTTCCTGCCTGTGTTCAATTCTCGCGCCGACCGAAAACGGCTTCTGCATCATAGGTATTCCCTTATTGTACAGCATTTCCACCGTATCTCTCGCGGAATGACCGATTGAAAGAATTACGCTGTCGGTTTCAAAATCGGCGGTTTTTCCGTTTTTGTCGGTGAGCGTTACGCCTTGAATACAGCCGTTATAAACGATTATATCCGTAAGCCTTGTTTCAAAAAGAATCTCGCCGCCCAGCTCCGAAACCCTTTTTCGTATGTTTTTAACAACGCTTGCAAGCCTGTCAGTCCCGATATGCGGTTTTGCGGAATACATTATTTCTTCGGGCGCGCCGTTTTTGAAAAGCTCGATAAAGACCTCTCTTACACGGCTGTCCTTAATGCCTGTGGTAAGCTTGCCGTCCGAGAACGTACCCGCTCCGCCCTCTCCGAACTGCACGTTTGAATTTGGATTTAATTTTCTCTCGCTCCAAAATCGTCCGACGCTTGCAGCTCGCTCGTCAACGGTCTGCCCTCTTTCAACAACAAGCGGTTTAAGCCCTGCCTTTGCAAGCATTAAAGACGCAAACATACCCGCGGGTCCGAAGCCGACCACAACGGGTCTTAAAGTCGATTTTCTGTTAACCTCGGGCAGAGTGTAGCGGTATTTTTCAGTCTTTTGCACCCTTGGATTATTAAGACGTGCCAAAAGCCTGTCCTCATCGCCCGAAACGGTAACGTCAACACTGAAGATAAATTTAATATCGTTCTTTTTTCGGCAGTCAACGCTCTTTTTATATATTTCAAGCGTTTCAATATTTTTTTTATTTATTTTAAGCGCTTTCGCCGCCGCCTCACGCAAATCGTTCCGTTCATCCTCATAATCAAGCGGCAGCTTAATCTCGTTTACTCTAATCAATTTTTATTCTCCTTTAAAACGCCCTGCGCGCAAAGCCTTCCGCTTGCCCAAGCCCATTGAAGATTGTAGCCTCCGCAAAGCCCGTATACATCGAGCGCCTCTCCCGTGCAGTATAAGTTTTTGATTTTTTTGCACTCGAGCGTTTCTTTGTAAAATTCATTACAGTCCGCGCCGCCCGCCGTGACCTGCGCGAAATCGAAGCCCCTTGCGCCTTGAATTTTGACCCTCCAACGCTTAATAATTCCCGCCAACCCGATAAGACGGCTTTCGTCAATTTCGCCTATTTCGCCGTCCTTTTTAATGTCAGCGACCGACATTAAATGATTGCCGAGCGCTTTCGGAAGCAATCCGCACATAACGCTTTCCGCAGTTTCGCGGGGATTGTCCGCCTTTCTTAAAAGCAAAAATTTTTCAATTGTCTTTCGGTCAAGCATCGGGGCGCAGTCAAGCTCGGCAACAATATTTTTTGATTTTGAAACCGACACAAGCCCCGACATCTGCATAATCGGAATACCCGACAGCCCGTAATCGGCAAACTGCACCTCGCCTTTTTCACGGTAAACCGTTTTGCCGTCAATCACAAGCCGAACATCGCAGATATTGCGAACACCCTTTAACGATTTGGCGAAGCTCTCGGCGTTAAGCGACGTCAGCGCAGGCTCGGGATTTATAATATTAACGCCGAGAGAGCCGAGCAGTCTGAAAGAACCGCCGTCGGTTCCCTGCGCCCTTGCGGCGCTGCCGCCCGCGGAAATAACGACCCTGTCGGCGAAAAACTTGTTATTTAAAATAAACCCGTTCCGCTTTTTCTCGATTTTCGTAATTTCGGTATCGCAAACCGTTTTAACACCGAGCTTTTCAGCCTCGCACTTAAGCGCGTTTACAACCGACAAGCCCTGCCCCGACATCGGGTAGACCCTGCCCTCGGCTTCGGTTTTGGTGAGAAGCCCTATGCTCTCGAAAAAGCGGATATTGCTCTCGGGCGGATACTTACTTAACGCCGTTTTCGCAAATTCCGTATTTCCTCGGTAGCATCCGGTATCGGTATTCACATTTGTAAGATTGCACCTGCCGTTACCCGTTACGAGGATTTTTTTAAGAATTTTAGGCATCCTTTCGTAAACCTTAACGTCAATATTCTTTTGTTCTCTTTTCAGTGAAACGGCGCACATAATTCCCGACGCGCCGCCGCCGATTATTGCAACTTCCATAGCTTTTCCTATCTGTTGAACGGACAGCCTTTGCTGTCGCGGTACGGACAGCCTCGGCAGTCCGTTTTATCTTTCCGTTTACTGCGCTTTATTGTAACACATATAAGCCCCGCAACGCAAATAAATGTTACCGATAAAATAATTATATCGCAAATTGTCATAATCTCACCCTCATTTTATGTCTTTATTCATTATATGAAAGAATAGCGCGTCACGGCACGGTATTTAACTCTGAATACAGCGTCCCGTCTTGTTGACAAACCGTATTCATTCGGGTAAAATTAACGTATCTTAATAAAACGAGGAAAGAAACCATGGAATTTGACGCTTTTGACGCAGGAATAGAATTGGGCGGACTTCGCAACCGCAGTGAAATAAGACTTTTAATATGCTACCTTTTGAAAGCGATCGACGCGCCTATTGAGCGTTCGCAGTTAAACGACGCTTTGCTTGAAAACGGCACAGCAAATTATTTTGAAATAAATCAGGCTGTAACGGAGCTGCTCTCAAGCGCCTGTATCGACACCGTAATACAGGACGAGGAGGAATGTCTTACCGTTTTGCCGAGGGGCAGAGAAATTGCCGAAAACCTTGAAACCACGCTTCCCAAAACCGTGCGTGAAACGGCTGTAAACTCGGCAATCAAGCTTTTAACATTTAAAAAGGCGGAGCGTGAAAACAAGGTTGAGGTCGAAAAGCTTCGGGACGGCTACAATGTTACATTTTCACTTATGAGCGGCAGTGAAGCTATGATGAAGCTCACCGTATTTGTAGCGGACAGTATGCAGGTTGAAACGGTCAAAAAGAATTATCTTAAAGACCCTGTAAAGCTTTATTCGAGCATTATTACAGCGCTTACCGTTTAATAACGCATATTTCAAATGTAAAATAAAAGCGAATCGCCTTTCCCAATCTTCGGGATAGGCGGTTTTTATATAAAAAGGTAACAATTTCCCGCATAAATCATCCCTAAAAAAAGGTGGGGAACGGTAAAATACCGTAAAATATGAACTCCTCGCGCGATTTTTGTAGGTTTACAATAGATGTGTTACAAAAAGAAAAAAATAAGTGACGAATGGA
>CAZLCG010000003.1:73344-95528 GCA_964557975.1 uncultured Eubacteriales bacterium | reverse complement strand
ACAGCTCCCTCGGGGAGGGAGCGAAAAAGGATTGAATTGAAAACTCCCTCAGTCATCTAACGATGACAACTCCCGCTTACAAGGGAACCTAAAAAGGAGCAATCCCTCAGTCAGCTTATGCTGACAGCTCCCTTTGCACAAGGGAGCCTGAAAAGAGGCAATCCCTCAGTCAGCTTACGCTTACAAGGGAGCCTGAAAAGGGGCAATCCCTCAGTCATCTAACGATGACAGCTCCCTTTGCACAAGGGAGCCTTTTTTACGCACAATTACAGTTTGCTTAAAAACAGCGGACAGCCGCAAGGGCTGTCCCTACGAGTTGGATATATAAATATTCCTTTATACAAGGAAGCCCAAAAAGGTGTACACCTTCAATAAGATAAAAAAACGGCGCGGCAAGGATGCCCGCGCCCTTAGAGGAGGGGAACATCTGCGTTTGGGTTATAAGTTAAAATCCTCTTGAGCTTCCGCCTCCGCCGAATGAGCCGCCGCAAAATTGAACACATCATTTTAGAGAGCCGAGCAATCGGCTCTTTCGATTTGCACGGAGCGATTCGGGTATTTGTATAAAAGCAGTAAATCCGAACCTGTCTCCAACTGCGAGAAGGTTCGGATTTATACTGTTTGGCGGAGAGTAAGAGATTTGAACTCTTGAAACGGTGTTTGCCGTTTACACGATTTCCAATCGTGCTCCTTCGGCCAGCTCGGACAACTCTCCGTTTCACTCTTGCAATTATATATGATAACCCGAAAAAAATCAAGTGTAAAATGTTTATATATTTGCATTGGAATAATAATTGTGGTAAAATAGCCTCACAAATCGTTATCAACACATTTTTTGAGGCGTTTATGGCAAAGAAAATTTTTTCTTTAATTTTAGTTTTAATAATTATAATTCTGTCCTTAGGCGGATGTTTCGGCAAAACCAAGGCTGACGAGGCTTTTGCCGTGCCTATTACGGACGAGCCGACAAGTCTTGATCCGCAGATTGTCAATTCAAACGCGGAAAAGCTTATTGTTTCAAATTGCTTTGAGGGGCTTTTGAGAATTGCTGAGGACGGTTCGCTTCAAAACGGCGTTGCCGAAAGCTATTCCGTTTCCGAAGACGGGCTTATTTACACGTTCAATTTGCGTCGAGACGCTCATTGGGCTCTTTTTTCGGGTCATAAGGACGTAATAGGCGAAAATTACAGCGATATATTTGATATAAACGTATACGCCGAGGATTTTGAGTTTGCTTTTGACAGGCTCTTTGACGCGCAGATTGATTCGCCGTTCAGGTATCTTTTTTCTTCGGTTTCCGATTATGAGGCGCTTGACAAATACGTTTTTCGCGTTACGCTTAAATACCCTGACGACAGCTTTTTATATTCGCTCACAACCGCAGGCGCTATGCCCTGCGACGAGGAGTTTTACACCCTTACCAACGGCAAATACGGGCTTGACGCAAAATACCTGCTTTGCAACGGCGCTTTCAATGTTTCAAGATGGACCGAGGGCGCGTCGATAAGACTCGTCAGAAACGACGATTATAACGGCGAAAACAGGGTTATGCCGTCGTCGGTTACATTTTATTTAAATTCCGACGACAGCGCCGTAGCAGAGAAAATGAGCGCGGGAACCTACGACGCCGCTTTTTTGAGCGCCGATTTGTATGAATCAATTGAAAATAAAGAAGATTTAAATGTTCAGAGCGTCCAAAATGTTGTATATTCTCTTTTATTTAATCAATCGGACAAGTATCTTTCAAATAAAAACATACGGCTCGCGCTTTTCAACGCGGCGGATTATTCTGCGGAGTTCGGTCAGGAAAGCGGTTTTACGGCGGCGGGCAGTATAGTACCTACGTTTTGCAAAATCGGCGGCGAAGCATATGCTGATTCGGGGGCTTCTTCCGCCTATTCGCATAATACGGACGCCGCCAAGGAATATTTTGAACAGGGCTTGCTCGAAACAGGTTCGTCCAGCGTCAGCCTTGAAATAAAATGCACAGAGAAATATGAGAGCTTTATTAAACAGCTCGTTCAGGTTCTTCAAAAAACGCTCGGCGTTAAGTTTGCGGTAACAGTGTCCGTTATGAATGAGGCTCAGTTGAACGCCGCCGTTAAAGACGGTAACTATTCCGTCGCGTTTTACCCTTTTACCGCCGATTCTTCCCTTGTAAGCGATTACCTTGAAAAATTCGCATCGGGAAACGCGTTTAATTATTCGTCCGTCGAGTATGACGCGCAGCTTGATTTGGTCAGGGCTGCTTCGGGGGATTACGCCGAGCTTCGCAGCTGCTGTGAAAAGGCAGAGAGTATTCTGATGTCGGACGCCGTCGCGGTTCCCGTTATTTATGAGAACAGCTATTTTGTTACGAACAAGGATACGTCGGGAATATACTTTTATTCGTCCCGAGATAATATATATTTTATAAACGCAACAAAGAAATGATAAAAATGAGTTTTAAAAACAGAAAAGTCTGCCTGATTTTGTCGTGGGCGCTTACAGCCGCGTGTATGATAATTATTTTCTGGTTTTCGTCCGAAACGGCTGACGCTTCCTCGGCTCAAAGCGGAGGTCTTATAAAAAAGATACTCGACGCTTACGGTATTGAGCTTTCACAGCATTTTATAAGAAAGTCGGCTCATGCGATTGAATTTTTCGGTCTTTGTTTGGCGTTCAACCTTGCGTACGGCTTTACGTTTTTAAGGCTCTGCCCGTTAACGTCGCTTTCATCTGCGGTCTTTTACGCCGCAGCCGATGAAATTCATCAATATTTTATTGACGGCAGAGCATGTCAGCTGAGAGACGTATTTGTCGATTTTTGCGGCGCTCTTGCCGCTGTCGCGTTTTGTACTGCGGTATATTGTATTTATATAAAAAGTGCCGAAAAAAGAGAGGAAAAAAGATGTCTGTATTAAGAGCGTTCCGAGCGATTCGTCCGCTCCCCGAATATGCCGAAAGGGTTGCGGCTCTGCCGTATGACGTAATGAATTCAAGCGAGGCTCGCGTAACGGCTCGGGGCAATCCCTATTCGTTTCTTCACGTTGATAAGGCGGAGATCGACCTTCCCGAAACGGTCGGGCTGTATGATGAAATTGTGTATGAAACGGCAAGGCTTAATCTGCATAAGCTGATTGACGGCGGGATACTGAAAAAGGATGAAAAGCCCTGCCTTTATATCTATGAGCAGGTAAGAGAGGGCAAACGTCAGACGGGTATAGTCGGCTGTACCGCAATTGATGACTATATTAACAATGTAATCAAAAAACATGAGCTTACCCGCGCCGATAAGGAGGCCGACCGTATTCGTCACGTTGACGCTCTCGACGCCAATACCGGACCGATTTTCCTTGCGTACAGAAAAAACGACAAAGTGCGCAGCTTAATCGAAAGCTGGCGGAACAGTAACACGGCGGTTTATGATTTTGTGTCCGACGGCGTGGAGCAAAGGGTGTGGGTAATCGACGACGGCAGCGTAATAAACGCGATAACCGAGGAGTTTAAGAATATTCCCTCGCTCTATATTGCCGACGGTCATCACAGAGCGGCTTCGGCCGTTAAGGTAGGGCTTCGCCGCAGAGAGCTGAATCCCGATTATACGGGGGATGAAGAATTTAACTTCTTTCTGTCGGTTCTGTTTTGCAGCGATGACTTGCGCATTATGGATTATAACCGTGTTATCGCGGATTTAAACGGGCTTTCCGAAAATGAATTTATAGGCAGGGTATCTGAAAAATTTACCGTCCGAAAAATAGGGAACAAGGCATACAAGCCTCAAAAAGCGCACACCTTCGGTATGTATTCGGGCGGCGAGTGGTACTGCCTGTCGGCAAAGGACGGCACATATAACGAAAACGACCCTGTAATGAGCCTTGATGTTTCAATACTGCAAAACAATCTTATTTCCCCCATACTCAACATAACCGACCCGAGAACCGATAAAAGAATTGATTTTGTCGGCGGCATAAGGGGGCTTTCCGAGCTTGAAAAGAGAGCTGAAGAAGATATGGCCCTTGCTTTCTCGATGTACCCTACAACAGTTGACGAGCTTATGGCTATTGCCGACACGGGCAAAATAATGCCGCCCAAATCCACATGGTTTGAGCCGAAGCTGCTAAGCGGACTGTTCATTCACGGGCTTCAATGATTTTTTTGTTGAAATAAACCGTTTTATATTGTATAATACCGAGGACGCTTAATTCCGAAAGGATTGAAAAAGATGAAATTAGGTATAGTGGGGCTTCCGAACGTCGGTAAAAGCACACTGTTTAACGCTATAACAAATGCAGGCGCTCAGTCTGCCAATTATGCTTTCTGTACCATTGAACCGAATGTCGGCGTTGTCGACGTGCCCGATTACAGAATAGATAAGTTAGCCGAGATGTACGAGCCTGACAAAATCACACGCGCGTCAATAGAATTTGTCGATATTGCGGGGCTTGTAAAGGGCGCTTCAAAGGGCGAGGGCTTGGGAAATAAGTTTTTGTCACATATACGCGAGGTCGATGCGATTGTCCATGTCGTAAGATGCTTTGACAATGACGATATTATTCATGTCGAAGGCTCGGTTGACCCGCTTCGCGACATTGAAACCGTAAACCTCGAGCTTTTGCTTTCCGACGCCGAAATCCTTGACAGAAGAATTTTAAAAAGCTCTAAGGAACTAAAGGGCGATAAATCGCTTCAAAAAGAGGTAGATTTCCTGAACCGGCTTAAAGATGAATTGCAAAACGGCGTTAACGCAAGGGCTGTTGAAGCCGATGAGGAAGAAAAAGATATTTTATATTCAATCGGTCTGTTGTCCGCAAAGCCCGTTATATACGCCTGCAATATGTCTGAGGACGATTTTAAGAACAATATCGAAACGAACGAAAGATACAATTCCGTAAAGGAATTAGCGGCAAAGGAGGGGGCGCAGGTGCTTCCTATCTGCGCTGAGCTTGAGGCTGAAATTTCCTCGCTCGATAAGGATGAGAAAGAAATATTTCTCGAGGATTTGGGCGTTGAAAAGGGCGGCTTGGATTTGCTTATTCAGCGTTCTTACAGCCTTTTGGGGCTTATTTCGTTTCTTACTGCGGGTAAGCCCGAGGTGCGCGCTTGGACTGTTAAAAAGGGAACCAAAGCGCCGCAGGCGGCAGGTAAAATTCATTCCGATTTTGAAAGAGGCTTTATCCGTGCCGAGGTTATTTCCTTTGACGAGCTTATGAACTGCGGCACTATGCAGGCAGCAAAGGAAAAGGGCAAAATTCGCTCTGAGGGCAAGGAATATGTTATGCGGGACGGCGATATTGTTCTTTTCAGATTTAATGTTTAACAGCTGATTTTAAATAAAATCAAATTATGCGCTTGTAGCTCAGTTGGATAGAGCGTCAGACTCCGACTCTGAAGGCCGCAGGTTCGACTCCTGTCAAGCGCGCCAAGCAACAGCCCCGACATGAAAACCATGTTCGGAGCTGTTGCTGCTTTTTCGACTGCGTTATTTGTTATATTGACTTTTGCGGGGACGGGATATATCATATTAGCATAATAAATGTTGGGCGGTATTTTTATGACAGAACCTAAAGGAACGGTAAACGGGCTTAAATTCAACTCTGACGGAAAATTCAGAATAATGCAGGTTGCCGATATTCAGGATACGCAAAACACAAGCAAGGATACAATTGAGTTTTTAACGCTTGCTGTTGACAGGGAAAAGCCAGATCTGGTTGTGTTTACGGGCGACCAGCTCAAGGGCTACGGCATTTCCCTTTTAATAGGCGACAGAAAAGAGAATTACAAAAAGGCGATAGGCAATTTTTTAAAGCCCGTTGTTGAAAGAAAAATACCGTTTACCTTTGTTTTCGGCAATCACGACGATCAGGCATTCGGTATTACAAAGAAGGAACAGCTTAAAATATATCAAAGCTTTGACGGCTGTCTTGCGGTCGCGGGCGACGAAAGCATTGACGGTCTTGCAAACCATTCGCTGATAATTCGGGACAGTAAAAATGAAAAAACCGTTTTTAATATTTATCTTATAGATTCGCTTTCAACAAGCCTTGACGGGCGGTGTGCGGCTGTGTCGCAGGGGCAGTTGGAATGGTATAAATCCGTAAGAGATTATTTATGCGTGCAAAACGGCGGATATGTAAAATCTTTGCTGTTTCAGCATATTCCTATGTGCGAAATGTGGAATTTGTTAAAGGAAGTCCCCAAAGGAACCAAGCCTTCGGCGCAGGGCTTCCGTGAGCATGCAGGCAGGTTTTACGATATTGACGAAACTAAGCTTATTAAGGGCAACTGCGATTTCCTGCTTGAAACGCCTGCAACACCGAGCGTCAATACGGGCGAGTTTGACGCGGTAAGCGAAAAGGGCGACGTTATTGCCGCGTTTTTCGGTCACGACCATAACAACAGCTTTGTAGGCAGATATAAGGGCTTTGTAATGGGCTACACTCAGGGGTGTGGCTTTAATGTTTACGGTCCTAAGCTTAACAGGGGAGTGAGGATAATTGATTTAGATGAAAATAATCTAAACACGTTTTCTACCCACACAACTCTATACAGCGATTTTAATTCCGCAAAGCAAATTAACAATAAGGTCAAGTATTTGCTTTACTCATACGCTCCGCCGAGCGTTGAATCGGCAATGCCTTTGGTTAAAAAAGCAGCTGTTTCCGCGGCGGCAGCCGTCATTTCGGCAGGTGCGGCGTACATAATTAAGAAAAAGATAAAAATTAAGTAATGATGTGAAGGTCCTTTTGCATTCGGAAATGTTCGGAAATGAAATAAAGCGGTTATGAATAATAAAAGACGGACGGGAAAATATTTCCCGTCCGCGGTTTTTACCGAAATTTTAAATCGGAGCTACGCTTCGGCAAGCTTGCTTGAATCGGCGCTTGCGAACCGCAACCCGCCGCCTTGGAGACGGGGAACGTCCGCAATCAGTCTGTATTATTGCCTGTTATAATTCGACTTTTTGAGGCATACCGCCGTTTTCTCTCGATTTATCCGCGAGATATACGCAAAGGTGACCTGCAACCGAGTCAAATATTGACGTGCAGGCAAGCGAAGGCTTACCGCCTCTTAAAAATTCAACGAAGTCCGCCGCAAGCTTTTCGTCTCCGCCGCCGTGACCGCCGTAAGCGCCGACCATATCGCCCGAAACATTTAAGTCGACCTCCTCAACGGTTCTCTCATCGGTTTTGGTTGGGTGAATTTTTGAAACATAGAATTTAGATTGCTCAAAATCGCCGTAAATTTCGCCCAACGTGCCGATAATATGTATTTTTCTCATCGGCGTTGACGAGCCGCCGACCATATTGTGAGTTCCTGTAGCGCCGCTTGCGAAGTTAACAAGCACGCTTTGGTGATCGACGACGTTGTTGTCGCATTTATAAATACATCTGCCGTAGTTTGACTCGCCTTTAAGTAGATTTATTCTGTCCTCATCGGTCGGGTTTTCAATTCCCTCCAGCTTATCCCAAATATAGAACGCCCATCTTTTCGGTTGGTCAAGGTAAAGACGCTTTGCCGAATATCTGCATGTATCTGTAAGAGGGCAGTCGACAAGGCATTTTGTGCCTGCGTTTTCGGGAGCGTTTTCGGGCTTAAACTGGAATTTCGAGCCGTAGCTTGAAATTGAAACGGGCTTTGTTTCAGACATAAACCACATCATAAGGTCAATGTCATGACAGCATTTTGCAAGCAGCATTGAGGTGTGGCATCTGTCCGAATTTGCCCATTTGCCTCTGACATATGAAGTCGAAAGATGGTGATAGCTTACATGCTCGCAAGTTTGAATATTGATAATATCGCCGATCTCACCCGCCGCAATTCTCTCTTTTATTCCGAGATAGAACGGCGTGTAACGAAGCACGTGGCAAATCATAACCTTATTGCCGTTTTCTTTTACGCATTCGACAAGCTCTCTCATTTCCTTTTCATTGGTTGCGAAGGGCTTTTCAAGAAGCATATCGTAACCTTTTTTGAGAAGCGGAACGGAGGTTTCAACGTGCTGTTCGTCCATAGTTCCGTTTATTACGGCGTCGGCAAGCCTTTCTCTCTTTGCAAGCTCCTGCGCCGAATCAAAACAGTTTTCTTCGGGAAAGCCGAACATTTCCATAGCCTTTTTCCGTCTTATTTTATCGGGGTCGGCAACTCCTACGATTTTTAATTTATCGGGGTCTGTTAAGGCAAGCTTCGAATAAACAAAAGCCCTGTGCCCCGCGCCTGCTATTACCGCCGTAATAGGCTTTGGATTCATAAAAAATCATTCCCTTTCATTGTTATTGAGATTATATAACAATAATCCGATAAAATAAAGTGCATTTTTATTTTTTTAGGATTTTTGTAAAATATAAAAACAACCGCTTCAACAACTTGAGTTAATTGAAGCGGTTTAAAATTATTAAATTATTTTACAAGGTCAATAAATCTTAAAACCGTCTGAACATCGCCGGTTACGGAAACCTTACCCGTTGTATAAGCGAGAACGGGGTTCAGCTTACCGTCGAGAAGCTTCATAAGATTTGTGGGCGCGACGGTAACGGTTGCCCAATTATCGTGATAATCATAGGGCTCGACGTTGACCTTTCCGTCCTTAACCTCAATATAGAAAACACCCTCGGCGTTCTTGCCCGCAAGGTTAATTTGAATTGCCTGAGTACCCTCGATGGACGATGTATCGCAGCCGTCGAACTTTTCTCTTACTTTTGCAACAATCTGTTCGTATGTCATAATAATAATCTCCTTTGCAATTTTTTAATATTTTAGCATATGGCTATTGAATTATCAAGAAAAATAAATAGTTAAAAAAACGGTATTTCCGACAGTTGCTTACAATATTTTGTGTAATAACACCACATTGTTCCGTTTACAAAAAATTTCCATTTATTCTCTGCCAAAAATGATGACAAATTCCGCTTTATATAGTATAATAACTGAGAATATGAAAAAATATATGGAGGTTAAAAGCTATGTCTATTGTACGCACAGAAGCATATTTTAATTCTTCAACCGGCAAAAATAAAATCAGAACCTTAATATGGAAGGATGAAAATCTTACGCCTATCGGAGTTTTTCAGATTGCGCACGGTATGGCTGAGCATATCGGAAGATATGACGAGTTTGCGAGGTTCTTGGCTTCAAACGGCTTCGTTGTCTGCGGCAACGACCACTTAGGTCACGGCAAATCCGTAAACGATCCGTCCGAATTGGGCTTCTTTGCCGAAAAGAACGGCGACAGACGTCTTGTTGACGATATGCACATACTTACAAAAATAATGAAAAAAAAGTATCCCGATATTCCGTATTTTCTTTTCGGTCACAGTATGGGCTCTCTTTGCGCAAGGGTATATACGGCGCATTTCGGCTATGAATTAAACGGCGTCGTATTCTGCGGAACTACCGAGGGTCCGTCGGTTTCTGCCGCTTTGCAGACTCCGATCAACGCTCTGTGCGAAAAAATCGGTCCCGATAAGAGAGTTGATTTTCTCGGCGATGTGTTTAACGCGGTAAGCAACCTTACCGTTCCCGATAAGGATTCGCCGATCGCGTGGATAAGCTGCAATAAGGAAAACAGGGAAAACTATCAAAACGACGAGCTTTGCGGCTTCACCCTTACGCTCGGCGGCTACCGCGATATATTTGCGCTTTTCTCGGAGTGTTCTATGGACGACTGGGCGCAGAAAATTCCCGCTGAGCTTCCCATAATGATAATTGCGGGCGCGCTCGATCCCGTCGGTTTTAACGGCAAGGGCGTGCTTTCGGTTGCCGATAATCTTGTTTTGGCGGGTAAAGAGCCTACTGTTATTCTCTACCCCGGCGACAGACATGAAATTCTTAACGAGGACGACAGGCACAGGGTGTTTGACGATATTCTTTCATGGCTTAATTCAATTTATGTTTCTTAACGGGAGTTTTGCGTGTGTCGGAAAAGGTTAACGTAAGTATTGAGGAAACGCAAAGGCAAAGCGATTTTGCGGAAAAGGTAAGATCCGTTCTCTCGTACAGATACTATGAGAAAACGCCCAAGGCTTATATACATACCTACGGCTGTCAGGGGAATGTTTCCGACAGCGAAAGAATTAAAGGTATGCTTAAAATTATGGGCTATGAGTTTACCGACGAGCTTTCACAGGCGGATTTTATTCTGTACAACACCTGCGCCGTGCGCGAGCATGCTGAGGACAGGGTATTCGGCAACATCGGCATTTTAAAAAAATATAAGGAAGAAAACAGAAGACTTGTTATCGCCGTGTGCGGCTGTATGATGCAGCAGGAGCATATTCGCGAAAGGATTTACAAAAGCTATCCTTATGTTGACCTTGTTTTCGGCACTCACGTTCTCTACAAGCTGCCCGAGCTGCTTTATGAAACGCTCAACAGCTCAAAAAGAGTTGTCTGCGCGCCCGATGAATCGGGAAAAATCGCGGAGGGGCTTCCGATTTACCGCGACAGGGGAGTTAAGGCGTGGCTTCCCATTATGTACGGGTGCGACAATTTCTGTACCTACTGCATAGTCCCCTATGTCAGGGGAAGGGAGAGAAGCCGCGAGCCGGAGGATATTATTCTTGAGGCGAAGGAAATTATCTCAAACGGCTATAAGGATATAACGCTTTTGGGGCAGAATGTAAATTCCTACGGCAAGAATAATAAGAGCGATATGAATTTCGCCCGCCTTTTAAGAGAGATAAACAGCCTTGACGGTGATTTTATAATCCGCTTTATGACCTCGCACCCCAAGGACTGCACAAGGGAACTGATTGACGCGGTAGCAGACTGCGATAAGGTTGCAAAGCACATACATCTTCCCGTTCAGTCGGGTAACGACAGAGTGCTTAAAGCTATGAACAGGCATTACGACAGGGCGAAATATTCGGAGCTTGTCAATTACGCTAAAGAGAAAATACCCGATTTGTCTTTAACAAGCGATATTATAGTCGGCTTTCCCGGCGAAACCTACGGGGAGTTTCTCGACACGGTTTCGCTTATTAAAGAGGTTGAATTTACATCTCTTTTTACCTTTATTTATTCAAAAAGAGAAGGCACTAAGGCGGCTCTTATGGACGATCCCGTTTCCCGTAAGGAAAAGGGCAGATGGTTTAAGGAGCTTTGCGACGCGCAGGAGGAAATTGCCGCGAAACGCACGGGCTCAATGCTCGGCAAGACTTACAGGGTGCTTGTTGAGGGTCTGTCGAAAAACAGGGAAAACTTTCTTTCGGGCAGAACCGACGGCAATATAATAATTGAATTTCCTGCCGACAAGGCTCTTATCGGCAAATTTACAAATGTTAAAGTAACCGAATCGCTTAATTGGATATTGCGCGGTGAGGTTCAAAAATAAAAGAATTTAAGGAGAATTTTATGGAACTCGAAAAACTCGCAAGACAGCTCGGCGCTGCCATTCAGCAGGACAAGGTTTACCTTGACTACGAAAATGCAAGAAAGGCAAACGAGGCTGACGGGGAATTAAACGAGCTTATGGGCAAAATCCGTCTTATTCAGATGTCATATCAGCACGAGGCGTCTCAGGACGCGCCCGACGAGAAAAAAATGGAATCCTATAATCAGGAATTTCAGGGCGTTTACAATCAGATTATGCAGAACAAAAATATGCAGGAATTTGAAAAAGCAAGACACGCGGTTGACGATATGATGAACTATCTTACGGGTATTTTGTCTCTTTGCGTAAACGGAGAGGATCCCGAAACCTGCGACCCCAAAGCGCATGCGCATGAATGCGGCGGCGAATGTTCTTCGTGCAGCGGATGCCACTGATAAAAAAATACGGAAAAACAGGAGTCGGACGAAATGGCGGAATTATCACCAATGATGAAGCAATATTTTGAGGTAAAACGGAATTATCCCGATACAATTCTGTTCTTTCGTCTCGGCGATTTTTACGAAATGTTCTATGACGACGCCAAAACAGCGTCAAGAGAGCTTGAGCTTGTGCTGACGGGACGCGACTGCGGGCAGGAGGAAAGGGCGCCTATGTGCGGCGTTCCTTTCCACAGCGCGGATTCGTACATAGCAAAGCTCGTGAGCAGGGGATATAAGGTCGCCGTCTGCGAACAGACCGAGGATCCCAAAGCCGCAAAGGGAATTGTAAAAAGAGACGTTATAAGGGTCATTTCCGCAGGGACGGTAATTGAAAGCAGTATGCTTGACGAAACAAAAAACAATTATCTTGCCGCCTGCTGTCTTATGTTTTCAAGCGTCGGTCTTTGCTTTGCCGACGTTTCAACGGGTACGGTTTACCTGACCGAATTTTCGGATAATACCGATGAAAAAACGGTTGACGAGCTTGCGCGTTTTATGCCGAGCGAGATACTTATCAACAAAGAAGCGGCTTCTCTGAAGCGTTTTTCGGAGTTTGTCTCAAAAAAGCTGGAGGCTACGGCGGAAACTCTGCCGCAGAGCAGCTTTGATTTTGAAAGCTGTAAAAACATTGTGCTTTCTCATTTTAAAAAATCCTCGCTCGAAAGTCTTGAACTTGAAAACAAGAAAAGCGCCGTGTGCGCGTTGGGCGCCGCGCTTTCTTATTTATATGAGGCTCAAAAAACGGATTTGAGCAATATTAAGGATATAAATTTTTACACCGACGCTAAGTATATGAAAATCGGTATTTCAACAAGGCGAAATCTTGAAATTACCGAAACTATGCGCGACCGAGAAAAGAGAGGCTCTCTTTTGTGGGTGCTTGATAAAACCAAGACCGCAATGGGCAAACGCCTTATGAGGAATTGGCTTGAATGTCCGCTATACGACTGCGCCGCCGTTTCAAAAAGGCATAACGCCGTTGCGGAGCTTTGCGACAGCACCGAAAAACGGCGTGAGCTTACCGAGCTTATGGTAAGTATTTATGATATGGAGCGTCTGATGACGAGGGTTGTCTATAACACGGCGAACGCCAAAGAATTGCTTTCTTTAAAAACGACTCTCGCTCCGCTTCCGAAAATCAAAGATATTTTAAAAAGCTCAAATTCCTTGCTTTTAAAGGATATTTATAACGATATTGACCTGCTCGAAGATGTTTATACCCTTGTTGACGAGGCTGTAAGCGACGACGCGCCTTTCTCTGTTCGCGAGGGAGGAATGATTAAGGATAATTTTAACGCCGAGCTTGATGAGCTTCGCGGTATCGTGAACGGCGGTAAGGATTATCTTACGGAGCTTGAGATTAAAGAGCAGAATGAAACAGGAATTAAGAAGCTGAGGGTCGGTTATAACAGAGTGTTCGGCTATTACTTTGAAGTGCCGAACTCCTTTAAAGAAATCGTACCCGATAATTGGATAAGAAAACAAACCCTTTCCAACTGTGAAAGATACATAACCGAGGAGCTTAAAGCGCTTGAAACAAAGGTCTTAGGCGCTCAGGAGAGGATAGTCAGCCTTGAATACGAGGTCTTTTGCTCGGTGCGTAAAAAAATCGGAGAACAGTATTTACGCACGCAGAAAACTTCAAAGGCGATAGCCATGCTTGACGTGCTTTGCTCGCTCAGTTCGGTCGCCGTTTCAAACAACTACACAAGACCGGATATAAACAATTCGGATAAAATAATAATTAAGGACGGCAGACATCCCGTAATTGAAAAAATGCTCAAGGATACTCCGTTTGTGCCTAACGACGCTGAGCTTGACTGCGGGGATAACAGAACAGCGATAATTACGGGACCTAATATGGCGGGAAAATCAACATATATGCGTCAGGTTGCCATTATCGTAATAATGGCGCAGATGGGCTCGTTCGTTCCCGCGTCATACGCTTCTATAGGGCTTGTCGACAGCATTTTTACAAGAGTCGGCGCGTCGGATGATTTGGCTTCGGGTCAGTCAACGTTTATGGTTGAGATGAGCGAGGTTGCGGAAATACTTGATAACGCGACCGATAAGAGCCTGATTATACTTGATGAAATCGGCAGGGGAACCTCCACCTACGACGGTATGAGCATCGCGAGGGCTGTGCTTGAATACACGGCGGACAGGAAAAAACTCGGCGCAAAAACGCTTTTTGCAACGCATTATCACGAGCTTACAGAGCTTGAAAACAGCCTTGACGGTGTTAAGAATTACAATATAGCCGTAAAAAAACGCGGCGAGGATATTATTTTTCTGCGAAGAATTGTAAGAGGCTCGGCTGACGGAAGCTACGGTATAGACGTCGCGCGTCTTGCGGGTGTTCCCGATTCTGTCGTTAAAAGGGCGAAGGTTATTTTAAGAAACCTTGAGCAGACTGCGCCTGCGCCGAAATACAACGAGACTTCCGCTGAAATACCCGAAGAGACTTCTATGCAGGTATCCTTCGGTTCCGCCGCGGGGGACGAGATAACCGAGGAATTAAAGAACCTTGATGTGAATACGCTTACTCCCATTGAGGCAATGTCAAAGCTTTTTGAGCTTTCAAATAAAGCAAAACAGATATGAATAACATAAAATTTTTAAACGGAGGCGAACGGCTGTGGGAAAAATAAATAAACTGCCCAAGAATATTTGGGAGCTTATAGCCGCAGGCGAGGTCGTTGAAAGACCCGCCTCCGTCGTCAAGGAACTGCTTGAAAATTCAATAGACGCGGGAGCGGATAAAATAACCGTTGAAATTACAAACGGCGGTATCAAATATATAAGGATAACCGATAACGGCTGCGGAATTGCAAGGGATGACGTACCGCTTGCTTTTTTAAGCCACGCGACAAGCAAAATATCCAAGGCGGACGATTTGGACGCTATTGACACATTGGGCTTCAGAGGTGAGGCGCTCGCTTCGGTTGCCGCGGTATCAATAACGGAAATGCTGACAAAAACCGCCGATGAAGCTCTCGGAACAAGGATCGAAATCCAAGGCGGCGAGCAGGTTACGCTTGACGATGCCGGCTGTCCTAACGGAACTACAATAATTATCAGGGATTTGTTTTATAACACGCCCGCAAGAATGAAATTCCTGAAATCCGACAAATCCGAGGGTATGGCGGTCGCCGGAATTGTAGATAAAATCGCCCTGTCTCATCCTGAGATAAGTGTCCGCTTTATTAAGGACGGCAGAGAAACGCTCTGCACAAACGGCGGAGGACTTAAAAACGCCGTTTACGCGGTTTTCGGCAAGGAGTTTTCCGACTCGCTTCTGCCTGTCTCTTATGAGCTGAACGGCGTTGCGGTCGAGGGTTACATTTCAAAGCCGTTTTTCTCAAGAGGCTCCGGTTCAATGCAGATGTTTTATATAAACGACCGATTCATAAAAAGCAAAACCGCTTCCGCAGCAATTAACGAGGGCTATAAAAATTCCATTATGGTCGGCAGGTATCCTGCGTGCGTACTGTTTTTAAAGACTGCTCCCGAGCTTGTCGACGTTAATGTTCATCCCGCCAAGACCGAGGTCCGCTTCTCAAATGAGAAGGCCGTATTTGACGCTGTTTATTACGCTGTTAAAAGCACGCTTTCAAACGATACCTCAAGGGTTCAGGCTCAGATTAAGCCTAAACATAGCGCGGACATTTTAACTGCCGTTCTGCCCGAAGCAAGGCAGACGGAGTTTTCCGAAATACACACAGCGGCTGCTGTCGAACCCAAAAAGACCTTTGACTTTACTTTGCCGGCTGTTAACGAAGAAAAGATAACGCTTAATTCGACGCCTGCCGACGCATACAACGCGGAGGACGGGATCGATTTGTCGGTTAAAACTTCTGTTTCCGATGAAACCGAAGCCACATCTGCCGAAGCGCCGAAAAAAGAGGTCGCTTCAACCGACGGCGGCGTATCGTTTAAGTATCTCGGCGAGGCTTTTAAAACTTATATTTTCGCGGAGTACAACGGAAAGCTTATCATAATTGATAAGCATGCCGCGCATGAAAGAATGTTATATAACAAGCTCAAAAAGGATAACGGCAGTAACGGCAGTCAAATGCTTTTAAGACCTGTAAGCGTCACCCTTTCCAAAGAGGAATATACGGCGGTCTGCGGCAACCTTGAAGCCTTTTCGCAGGCAGGATTTGAAATAGAAAATTTCGGAGACGGCTCGGTAATCGTAAGAGCCTGCCCGTTAAACCTTGAAAAAGAGGATATAACCGAACTTATAACCGAAATTGCCGGCTATCTTATCAGCAATAAAAAGGATATATTGCCCGAAAAGCTTGATTGGGTTTATCATTCGGTTGCCTGCCGCGCCGCAATAAAGGGCGGCAACAAATCGACCGATTATGAGCTTATAGAATTTACAAAACAGCTTTTGGCGGACGAATCAATAAGATATTGCCCTCATGGCAGACCCGTGCTTGTCGAACTTACAAAGCGTGAAATAGATAAACAGTTCGGGAGGGTGTAATATGGCTAAGCCTCCTTTGCTTGTGATTGCAGGTCCTACCGCGTCGGGCAAAACCGCGCTTGCCGTAAGCTGCGCGTTGGAGTTTAACGGCGAGGTCGTTTCCGCGGATTCGATGCAGATATATAAGGGTATGAATATAGCCACCGCAAAGCCTACTCCCGAAGAAATGCGGGGCGTTCGGCATCACCTTATGGATTTTCTGCCGATCGACGTCAAGTACAGCGCCGCTGATTTTTCACGGGACGCAGGCTCCGCGATACGGGATATTCATTCGAGAAATAAGCTCCCCGTTATGGCGGGCGGCACAGGGCTTTATATTGACAGCGTGGTAAATAACGTTAAGTTTATTAAAAATGAAACGGATTATGAATTAAGGGAAAGGCTCTCAAAGAAATTTGATGAGCTGGGCGCTGAGAAAATGCTTTCAGAGCTTTCAAAAACAGATTTTGAAACCGCAAAAAGGCTTCATCCGTCCGACAGGAAACGGATTATCCGCGCGTTCGAGGTATATGAGCTTACGGGTATGACGGTATCCGAAGCGGAAAAAGCGTCAAGGCTTGAGCCGTCGCCTTATAATACCGTTTATATAGGTCTTAAATACAGAAACAGAGATATTCTGTACGGCAGAATAAACGAGCGCGTTGATAAAATGGTTTCAGACGGGCTTTTGGATGAAGCAAGGGCTTATTACCGCCTGCCTGAAAAAGCAACGGCCTCTCAGGCTATAGGCTATAAGGAATTTAAGCCTTATTTTGAGGGAGAAATAAGCTTTGACGAGGCTGTTGAAAACCTGAAAAGAAGCACAAGACGCTATGCTAAAAGACAACTTACCTGGTTTAACGGGAATGAGAATATCATTTGGTTTTATCCCGATGATTATGAAAGCACCGAGGAGCTTTTCACCAACGTATATGAAAAAATAAGGGAGGCGATTTAATGGCTCGGGCGGATACGCAGGATAAAATAGTTAAATTCAAAACCAATAAAAAATATATGACGGCGCTCTATATTACGCTTGCAGCCGCCGTAATCGTTTTCTTTCTTTACGAGGTCTTTAAAATAAACTATGAGCCAGTCAAAACCGAGGTTGCGCTTCAAAAAACGGTGTCGTCGTCAGCGATTACCGAAGCGTTCATAGTTCGTGACGAATATCCCATTGAGGCTTCGGTTTCGGGTACGCTTGTCCCTCTTGTTGAGGACGGCAAAAGGGTTGCGAGCGGCGACAATGTCGCGGTTGTTTTCAGCAGCGACGAAGCGGCTAAGATATATAATCAGATGAACGCAGTGTCAGAGGATATAGAGTATTATTCGTCGCTTCTGAATAAGGTAGGTATTCAGACGAACGATGTAACCGCGCTTGACGAAAGAATATATTCCGCCTGCGAGGAATACGTTTCGGCAATAAGTCAGGGCAAAATCGAAACATACGGTTATTATGAGGATAATATCCGCGACGCGTTTACCTCAAGACAGCTGTCAACGGGCACTGTTATCGACCCTACCGAAAAGCTTGCGTCATTGGAAGCGCAGCTTGCCGATTTAAAAAGCAGGGCGGGAGGGTATAATACTATTACAGCGCCCCATCCCGGCTATTATATAAGCGTCGCCGACGGGTATGAAAGCGCCGTAAGCTACGATGACGCGGTTTCACTTACAACGGAGCAGATAATCTCGCTGTTTGATCAAAACGACGCCCTCAGGGAGCCAACGGGAAATTATATGGGTAAGCTGGTCGACGGCTTTAACTGGTATATGCTGTGCGTTATTGATTATGAGGACGCCGTTAAGCTGTCGATAGGCGGTAAGGCTTATGTTGAGTTTACAATGACGGCGGCTCAGCCTTTGGACGCTGAAATAGCCGCAATAGGCAATACTGTTGACGGTAAGGCGGGAGTGGTTCTTAAATCGAACCTTATGAATACCGAATATGCGGGGCTTCGTAACGAGCAGATAAGAATCACCTTTGACAGCTACACCGGCTTCGAGGTCAATAACCGCGCGATACGCGAGGTCGAAGGGCAGAAGGGAGTTTATGTTTTAAGCGGTAATATTGTTGAGTTTAAAAAGATAAACATAATCTATTCCGACTCGGAATATTCTATTTGCAACAACCCCGATAATGAAAGCGGGTATATTGAATTATACGATGAAGTAATTGTGGAAGGAACTGATTTATATGACGGAAAAGTCCTTGATTGAGGAAAAGCTTGAAAGCATTGAATATAATTTAAAAAAAATTCGTGAGGATATAGCCGAAGCGGCGCTTAAAACAGGCAGAAAGCCCGAGGATATTGATTTTATGGCGGTTACAAAAACCGTCGATGAAATGTACATTAACCATGCGCTCGACTGCGGAATAACTCTTATAGGCGAAAATAAGGTTCAGGAAATGCTAAGAAAAAAACCGAATTTAAAGTTTGACAGCGTCAGAAAGAACCTTATCGGGCATTTGCAGACCAACAAATGTTCACAGATTGTCGGCGAGGTTGATATGATCGAATCCGTTGATTCTCTCAAGGTCGCAAAGGAAATAGGCAAACAATCGCTGAAAAAGGGCATAATAACCGATGTGTTAATTGAAGTTAACATCGGCGCGGAGGAATCAAAGACGGGCTTTATGCCTGACGCAGTGCCTGAAAATATATATGAAATTGCCGAAATTGAGGGAATCCGCGTATGCGGGTTGATGAGTATTCCGCCGATTTGTGAAAAAACCGCCGAACTTTGTAAATTTTTTGAGAATATATACAATATGTATGTTGACATTGACTCAAAAATAATAGATAATGTATCTATGGAAATCTTGTCAATGGGAATGTCGGGCGATTACCGCGAGGCAATTCTATGCGGCTCAAATCATGTCAGAATAGGTTCGAAAATTTTCGGACCGAGAATATATTAACTTTGGAGGATAAAAAGATGAGTTTTAAAGATAAGCTTAGTAATATTCTTAAAGTTTCCGAGGATGAATACTACGATGAGCCTGAAACAGATGAGTATGACGAGACCGAGGAGGAGGATTATGAGCCTTCGCCGAGGACGGTAAGAAGCTTTCGCGATACTAAGGCGGAGCAGAATAAGGTTGTCAGCATAAATACCACCGCAAGACTTCAGGTAGTGCTTACAAAGCCGAAAACGCTTGAGGACGCGCGCAGTGTTGCGGACAGCCTCAATCAAAAAAAGACCGTTATTTTAAATCTTGAAGCGGTCAACGGCGAATCTGCAAGAAGGATTCTTGACTTTTTAAGCGGAGCGACCTATGCCAACAAGGCAACAATGCGTCAGGTCGCGAGCAACACGTTTATGATCACGCCCTTTAATGTTGATGTGAACGGCGATTTATTAAGCGAGCTGGGCAATAACGGCTTCGTTTTTGACAAATAATTAAAACAATACGATAGGTGGTTCGGAATTATGTTGACTCCCGATAAAATTAAAGCAAAACAGTTTCAGACAACGGGCAGAGGCTCATACAGAGCCGAGGACGTTGACAGCTTTCTTCAAGAGGTTCATACTTCATATGAGCAGGTGTTCCGTGAGAACGGCGAAATAATAAAAAAAATGAGCCTTCTTGCCAATAAGGTTGAGGTGTATAAGAAGGACGAGGATTCTCTGCGTCAGGCGCTTTTGTCCGCGCAGAAGCTTGCAGACAAAATTGTAGCCGACGCTAAAAAGAGCGTTGAAGCGGATTTGGCGAACGCCGAGCAGGAGGCGAAAAAAATTGTCGACGACGCTTCTCAAAAAGCTCAAAAGATCACTTCCGACGCCAAAAAAGAGGCTGACAAAACCATACATGACGCTAAAAAAGAGGCTGATGAAATTATCGGCGGTGTAAACCGTAAGGTAACTCAGGAAAGCCTTGTTTTTGAGATGCTTCAAAAAGAGGTCTCCGCATTCAAATCAAGAATGATGGATATGTATAAAGAGCATTTAACACTGCTTGACAGGCTTCCCTCAATAGCCGAGGAGGAGCAGAGCGCTTCCGAGCCCGAGACTGCAAAAGCGCCCGAGGAAGAGCCTTCCGCCGCCGTCGGGGAAGATCCCGTTGCCGAGGAAGAAGCTCCCGAGGAGGCCGTTGAGGAGAACGCGGAAAATACGCAGGAGGATGACGGCTTCTCGCTTTCCGATATTGATACGATTGATGACACTGATGCTATATTGGACGATTCCGATACATACGAGGCGGCAGAGGAAAATGATATATCCGAAGATGATGAAAGCGGCTTTACCTTTGACAGCTCCGCTTTTGACGGTGAGGACGAATATCAGGATATTTCCTCCGATTCCAGCAGTGATGAAAGCAGTGAGGAAGCCGACGGCTTCTCACTCGACGTTTCCGATTTGGATTTAGACGTTGAAGAGGAAAAACCCGAATATGAGACAGCCGAGCCTGAATCGGAGAGCGATTATGATGATGACGAAGATGATGACGGCGCAATTTCCTTTAAAAGCTTTTTTAAGAAAAAATAATTGAGGTGAAGGAATGCTTCAGGCGTTGATACTGCTTGTTGTTGCGGTTCTTGTAGCGACAGACCTGATAATTAAATCCGTTGTCCTGAAGTATCTTGCTCCCATCGGCAGTTATACATTAGTCAAAAATTTTCTAAGCCTGACATATGTTGAAAATACAGGCGCGGCATTCGGTTCTTTCAGCGGTCATACCGCCTTGCTGAGCGCGTTTACCGCCGCCGTGTTGCTTGTCGGGCTTATTTATGTGTTATCGGGTAAAATCAAGTCGAAGGTCATATATTTAAGCCTTGTTATGATAATTTCGGGCGGAACGGGCAATCTTATCGATCGAATCGCAAGGGGCTTTGTTGTCGATTATATCGAACCTTTATTCGTCAAATTTGCCGTTTTTAACTTTGCCGATATTCTCGTAACCGTTGGGGCGGCAATACTTATAATCTATCTTATTTACGATATAGTAAAGGGCTCTGAAAAGTCTGAAGCGGTGAGAGATGATGAGTAGCATCAGTATTCTTGTTGATTCTGAAAGCGAAGGGGAGAGAATTGACAAATATCTTTCCGTAATATTCCCCGAGTCCTCCCGCGCATACATTCAAAAAGCCGCTGAAACGGGAAATATTACCGTAAACGGCAGGTCTGTTCGGAAAAACTACAGAATTAAGGCGGAGGACAGCGTTGAATACACCCCGTCAGAGCCTGTCCGTCTTTCGGTCGAACCGCAGAACATACCTCTTGACGTTGTTTACGAGGATGATGATTTGCTTGTTGTCAATAAGCCAAAGGGTATGGTTGTTCATCCGGCTCCGGGGAATTACGATAATACGCTCGTTAACGCCTTATTGTACCGATGCGGCGGCAGTCTTTCGGGAATTAACGGCGTTTTAAGACCGGGAATTGTTCACAGAATTGACAAAGACACATCGGGGCTTTTAGTTACAGCGAAAAACGATTTTGCTCACAGAGGTCTTGCCGAGCAGATAAAGGAACATAGCTTCACAAGAGAATACAGGGCGATAATCACGGGGCATTTGAGAGAGCGGACAGGAACAGTCGTCGCGCCTATCGGCAGAAACCCGAAAGACCGAAAGAAAATGGCTGTTACCGACAGAAATTCCAAAAACGCGGTAACTCATTATGAGGTTTTAAAAAGCTATAAAGATTATGATTATGTTAAATTGCGGCTCGAAACCGGCAGAACCCATCAGATAAGAGTTCATATGGCATATCTCGGGCATCCTCTTGCGGGCGATACGGTTTACGGTAAACCGAAGGGAACGGAAACAGAGCTGCACGGTCAGTGTCTGCACGCCGCGCTTTTGGGCTTCGTTCACCCGAGAAGCGGCAAATATATTGAGTTTTCAAGCGATTTACCCGATTATTTTAAAGGGTTTATGGAGAGGCTGAAGGATTTTTGACAGCCAATAACAAA
>CAZLCG010000003.1:0-73244 GCA_964557975.1 uncultured Eubacteriales bacterium | reverse complement strand
CGCTGTGACAGAGGCACTGTCGGTGATTTGCTTGAATATTTAATGTATCAATATAAGGAGGACTGATTATGGATATAAAAACAAAAAAAGAGCTTGAAGCTTTTGCCGTTAAGGAAAGGCTCGGCATAATAGAGGGTGTTTTCAGCGCAAAGGCAGGGCATCCGGGCGGTTCGCTTTCAATCTGCGAAGCACTTTCGTACCTTTACAATGTTGAAATGAAGATTGACCCGAAAAATCCCAAATGGGAGAGCAGAGACAGGTTCGTTCTCTCAAAGGGGCATGCCGCTCCCGCTCTTTATGCGGCTCTTGCTCTTAAAGGCTTTTTCCCTGTTGAGGATTTAAAAACTTTAAGAAAATCCGATTCATATTTGCAGGGGCATCCCAATATGAATAAGATTCCGGGCGTTGATATGAGCACCGGCTCTCTCGGTCAGGGTGTTTCGGCGGCTGTCGGAATGGCTCTCGGCGCTAAGTTCGACAATGCCGATTACAGGGTATATACAATTTTGGGCGACGGTGAAATAGAGGAGGGCGAGGTTTGGGAAGCGGCTATGTTCGCGGCAAACAAAAAATTAGATAATCTCGTTGCAATCGTTGACTTTAACGGGCTTCAGATCGACGGTTCTATTGACGAGGTAAATTCCGCTTACCCGATTGCCGACAAGTTCAAGGCGTTTAATTGGAATGTTGTCGAAATTGACGGTCACGACTACGAGCAGCTCGAAAGCGCGTTTAACAATGCAAGAAACACAAAAGATAAGCCCACCTGCATCGTTATGAAAACGGTTAAGGGCAGGGGAGTTTCTTATATGGAAAATCAGGTCGGCTGGCACGGCAAAGCGCCGAATGAGGAAGAATACAATCAGGCAGTAAGCGAGCTTAACAAAAAGCTTAAAGAATTGGAGGCGTAAGATATGGCGGAAGTAATTAAATGCGCGACACGCGACGCATACGGCAAGGCGCTTGTTGAGCTTGGTGATAAAAATGACAAAATAATCGTGCTGGACGCCGATCTTGCCGCCGCAACCAAGACCGGAATGTTCAAAAAGGCGCATCCCGAAAGATTTGTCGACGTCGGTATTGCCGAAGCAAACCTTATGGGCGTTGCCGCAGGTCTTGCCGCAACAGGGCATACCGTTTTTGCAAGCTCCTTCGCTATGTTCGCCGCAGGCAGGGCGTTTGAGCAGATCAGAAACTCAATCGGCTATCCTCATCTGAATGTTAAAATCGGCGCAACTCACGCGGGAATTTCAGTCGGTGAGGACGGCGCGAGCCATCAGTGCTGTGAGGATATTGCTCTTATGAGAACAATCCCCGGTATGGTGGTTTTAAATCCTGCCGACGATATTGAAGCAAGGGCGTGCGTTTTTGCCGCTGCCGAGCACGAAGGACCCGTATATATGCGTTTCGGCAGACTTGCGGTTCCGAGAGTATTTGACGGGAATTATAAATTTGAAATCGGCAAAGGCACAGTGCTTACCGAGGGCAGTGACGTTACCATAATCGCCACGGGATTAATGGTCAACGAGGCGCTTACGGCGGCGGAAAGCCTTAAAGCGGACGGAATTTCGGCAAGGGTGGTAAATATGGCTACCGTTAAGCCTGTTGACCGTGATATAATAATTGACTCCGCCAAGAAAACGGGCGTAATAGTAACCGCTGAGGAGCATAATATTATCGGCGGTCTCGGTTCTGCCGTGGCGGAGGTCGTTTGCGAAACCGTTCCCGTTCCCGTGCTTCGCGTCGGCGTTAACGACGTGTTCGGCAAGTCAGGCCCTGCGGTTGAGCTTCTTCATATTTTCGGTCTTGACGCTGAGAATATAGCAGAGAAAGCAAAGCAGGCAGTTAAATTAAAATAATAAGTTATCAATCAATTAGGCAGAGCCGATAAAAGGTGAGAAAATCACGTTTATCGGCTCTGCTGCTTTTTCCGAACAATATTAACCATTGTCCCGAACAGGCATATAATGATGTCGGGGAGCAAAAGGAAAAATAATAACTATTACTTTATTATACGAGGAGAATTATAATTGAAAGAATATCTTGATTACTGCGAAAGAAAAGTAAAAGAAGAAGCCTGCTGTGTTGACAGTGTGACCGAAAGCTCGTATTTCGGCACTTCGCCTCTGCCCGACTGCCCTGTAACGGCAATGGCGTATGTACCGTTCCAGACAGATACTTCTATGTATAATTTCGATACGGCGCTTAAAAACGGAACGCTTTATCCGAACCTAAACAAACCGTTTTTGGGAGGCAGATGCATATGAATGAAAGAAAAAAGGATTTAATGAAGCTTTCCGCTCATCAGTTTGCGCTTTTGGAGCTGCATCTTTACCTTGACACTCACCCCGGTGATACGGCCGCGTCTGCAAAATATGATGAGCATTTTAAGCATTATGAGCAGCTGCTTGAGGATTTTGAGCAGAAGTACGGTCCCATTATGATGCCCGCAACAGGCGTCGAATGGCTTAAAAACCCGTGGCCGTGGGAAAGAACAGAGGAGTGTGACGACTGACAAATGTTTCAATATGAAAAGAAATTACAGTATCCCGTAAACATCAAAAACCCGAACCCGAAATATGCTCAGATAATCATAAGTCAATACGGCGGTCCCGACGGCGAGCTCAGCGCATCGTTAAGGTATTTGTCACAGCGTTTTTCAATGCCCTATGCAGAGCTTAAAGGTCTTTTAACCGACATAGGCACGGAGGAACTCGGGCATATGGAGATGATAGGCGCTATTGTATATCAGCTTACGCGCAACTTATCTGTTGAGGATATTAAGAAGAGCGGTTTTGACACCTATTTCGTTGACCATACGACGGGTATATATCCGCAGGCGGCAAGCGGAACGCCCTTTACCGCCGCTTATTTGCAGTCAAAGGGCGATGTGATTACCGACCTGCATGAGAACCTCGCGGCTGAACAGAAGGCACGCTCGACCTATGACAATATATTAAGGCTTGTCGACGATCCCGACGTCAGGGAACCAATAAAGTTTTTGCGTGAAAGGGAAGTAGTACATTATCAGCGCTTCGGCGAGGGCTTGCGCCTTGCTACCGACCGACTTAACGAGAAAAACTTTTATGCATTTAACCCGAGCTTCGATGTAAGATGTAATAAAATGAATAACAGAATGAAAAACAACTAAAAAATATCGGGCGGGTCTTTGTGCCCGCCCGTTAGTTTTTTTACAAATTTCAAATTCTGCGCTGAGCGCGGCATCCCTGACGCGCCGCCATGAAAACTCCCTCAGTCACTTCGTGACAGCTCCCTCACGGAGGGAGCGGAAAAGGATTGAATTGAAAACTCCCTTAGTCAGCTTGCGCTGACAGCTCCCTCGGGGAGGGAGCGGAAGCGGTTTGAATTGAAAAACTCCCTCGGGGGGAGGGAGCGTAAAAGGGTAATATATTTCAGATGCTTCGGTGGCGGCAGCGCTTATCTGTGAAATACGAAATAGCGCTTTAAAGCTTTTTCCAATTCGTTGACGGATTGGTATCTGTTTGCGATTTGAGTATTTGTGCATTTCTTTACAATGCTTCCGAGCGCTCCTTTGGGCGTTTTGATTGTCGGGTGAGTTTTAAGCACCATTTCATTTAACAAAACGCCGAGAGCGTAAATATCAGTGGTAGGGGAGGAAGGAGAAATCCCGAACTGCTCGGGCGCGGCGTAGCCCACCGTTCCCAAATTGACCGTATCCTTCTTTTTAAGGCTGTCCGTAAAACACGCAGACTGTAAATCAATCAAAACAGCATTGTTTTCGGGCGTAATAATAATATTTTCGGGTTTAATATCTCGGTGAACAATACAGTTGCCGTGAAGAAAAGATAATGCCGAGCAGATTTGCGAAAGATATTCAACCGCTTGCTTATCCGTTATATTCCGCTCATTCATAACATCTATAAGCGTTTTGCCGTTTATGTAGCTTTCAAGCACACAAACGCAGTTCTCACACGAACAGCTGTCAAGAATTTGCGGCAGGTTTTTATGCTGCTTGCCCTGAAGCTTGCGGAAAATATCATCGTTTCTGTTGACGGAAAAGATGCGTATAATATAATCGCCTGTGCTGTTGCTTTTAAATACGTCCATTTTAGTCGCGTCGGTGTCACGCAGGGAGCTGATATGTTCGTATTCCGCTTTCAGCGTTTCTTCAATATATTCGGCATAGGAACTCAAATTGGGCGAAAAAATCATTTAAGAATATCCTCCGAATTTGAGGAAAGCAGCTTCTGAAGCTGAAGAAGTGAAAAACCGTGATTTACGGCATATATAATAATGCTGTCGCGTTTTATTTTCGGATAAAGCCCCGCCCAACCGTATAATCTGAGTATACCTTGAATTTTCACCAGATCTGTCTTCGTAGCAACCAGAATCTTTAGGACCTTATCTCTCGAAGGAATTTTATCGCCTCTTATAATATCGTAAAAATATGTATATCCTATATCCGAGGCGTTGATTATATCTGATTTTTTCATATTGCAGTTTTTTATAATATCAGCCCACATTTCCGATAAATCGTTTTGAATAAATGAGTTCTGATGCTTTTTAAGGTAGCTTTCATATGAGATATTTTCTTTTTTCAGATAACTTAACAGATCCTCCGTGCGGGTATAATCCATCTGTATTTCTCCTTTTCGTAGCCCCTGAAATTTATTCGTAATACTCGATACTGAATACTTTGCTATCGCTTATACGATATGAGTGATTACTGCTTATTTGAATTGATTTTAATGCTTTTGCGCCGCATTCGCTTTTTTTGATGTCGGCAGTATAGATGTAAGAGTCATTCGGACATCTGACCGTTTGAAGGTATGAATTGCCGCAGAATGAATTTTTATCAAGCACAATCGGCGTTGTATTGCTCAATTCAAAATATGTGTCTGTTTTTCCCGGCGGATAAAAAACGCCTGTATACTGTACGCTGTTTACACTTACGCTTCCGCCGTATATAACGCCGTTTTCGGAGCGGTATTTTGCGTTTGCGCTGTTTACGGCAAAGCTTGACAGATTATTGCAGCCGCAGAAATTCGGTCCGCCGATATAACGCACTTTTTCAGAAAAGGTCAGCGTTTCCAAATATGGATTTCCCCAAAAAGAATATTGACCGATATCGGAGCAGCTGCTCGGAACGGAATAGCTTTTTTCCGTTTTTCCCATCGGGTAATAGACAATGCTTCTGTATCTCGAATCGTTCAGTGTGTCCTGCCCGAGGATAACGCCGTTTTCGGAAATCAGGAACTGTTCGCGGGAGGTACCGTAATTACTGTTTGTATATTCCGTGAAATCCACACGGGAGAGCTTGGGACAGTCTGTGAAAAGTATGTAAAACGTATATAATTTAACAAGGCTTCCGTCATCTTTTATCATGCATATATCCGTTTCATACGGAAAGGTAACAGACGTAAGGTTGGGGAGATTGTTAAATACAGCTATGCCGTAAGGCAGATAAAATTCTTCCGAGCCGTCAGACGAACCCTGAAATATTATTTTTTGTATATTGCTGTTGTCGGAAAAGGCGTTTTGGGCAAGGTATGAAACCCGTTTTCCGTTTATATATGCGGGAATTGTTACCACGGAGGAACTGCCGTTATAACCGGTAATCGTCAATTTACCGTCGGATTCCGTCCATACAAGCCCCTCGCTGACGCTTTGGCTTTGCTGGGTGCTTTGCTCGTTTGAATCCGTCGTTGTTTCAGGCTCCGAGACGGAGCTTTGCTGAGCGGCGGCGGTCGACTCCGTGTTACCGCTTTCGCTTGAAGCGGAAGAAGCTTCGGAGGTTGTTACGCCCGATTCTGTTTGCTCGTCGCTGTCCCGATTTTGATGAAAAATTTTGTCAAAAAGCGAACTGCCGTTATCATTTTCGTTTGAATCGCCTGTTTCGTCGGAAGAAAACAAAGACGCGAAAAAACCCTTGGATTCTGTCGTAATCTCAACGACCTCGTAGACGTTTTCGCCGTTATCGTCCGTAACGTGTTCGCCGTAGGAATTGGTTACGGGAACAGTGACGGTTACGTTTTCGCTGTCTGTTTTTATATTGCTGCGATCGGTAGGGTTGGCGGCAACAAGAAGGCATATAACCAATGTTACGCTCAGCATACCCAAAACGGGAAAAAATCTTTTATACCTGCGAAAATGAATAAAGTCCTGAATATGATATTTTTTTGAAAGAAGGCTTACTTTTATTTTATCAATTCCGCTTACGCGCTTGCCTGCGGCAGGAGGAGCATCGCCGAACGGCTGTTCGCTTATAACATTACAACAATGCATACAGAAGTTAGCCTCATCGGGAACGACGCTTTTACAGAACGGACATTCTTTCGACAATTTTTATCAGTCCTTAAAACAAAATAATATTTAATATAGCATTTTTGTTCACTTTTTTCAAGTAATTACGGTTAAATGCGAAAAAACAGTCAGACAGTAAAAAATAATTTATTGTACTTAAATTCTTTGCAATACTCTCAAAAATGACAATATAACTTGACTATTTTCTCACAAAAGCGTATTAAAATCAATACGCTGACAGCGTACACTTTTAATTTATTTTCGTTTAAAATTGAGGTTACCGATTTGAATAAAAATAAAGCCGAAGGTTGGTACAATATTCGCGTCCGTCTTGCCCGAAGGCTGCAATCTGCCGCAAGGCGGCTGACAGATTTTTAAGACGTTATTACGGCTTAAATGATATTATTATTTATTTTCCGACATATAAGCATTTTTTTATGACGGTACAGTTCGTCTTTTTCCTTTTTTATTTTTAATTTATAATATAAACCTCATTTTGTAAATTCTTCTGTGATATAAAGCGGTTTTTTTATGATGAAATCTTGAAAAAGCTTCGGTTTGGGATTATAATTTTTGCATTGGGTTTCGTTTCGGCTCTTTCATGGTGGGAAAAGCGGGGGCGTTGCCCCGATTTGAATGTTATCAAGGAACGCTTAACGCAGAGGGAGATGGATTGTTTGAAAATTGTAATTTGCGACGATTCGGTTTCTTATTCTCTTTTTCTTCAAAAGCAATGTGCGCAGGTTCTCGGCGAGATGGAATTAGAGGCTGATTTTTTGCTGATTCACGAACTCGGCGAGCTGAAAAAAATAATTGAGAACGATGAGCCTGATATTTTGTTCTTGGATATAATGATTGGAGAACAAAGCTCCATAGATTTTCTTACGCGAAACAAGCTTGATACTCCGAAAAGGGTTGTTATTATGACGTCCTTTCCCGAGGAAGCTTATAATATATCAAAAATCGACAATGCTTTATTTATGGTAAAATCACGCACCGAGAAGGATTATTTAAAGGAGCTTCTCGAAAAGCTTATAAGCCGCGCGGATTTTTCCGTTCGTCTTGATGTTAGATCCGACGGCGTCGATTATATTATAAAGACTGCGGATATTATTTACATTGAATCTCTGGGCAACTATCTGATGATATTCCTTAAAGACAAAACCTTAAAAACGCGGGGTACAATCAGCGGATTTTATAAGCGGCTTCCGCACTGCTTTCTGCGGATACATAAAAGCTATATTGTCAATATGGACTGTGTTGCGAGATGCTCTCCGCATAAATTTGATATGATTAACGGGACAAGCATCTTTGTAAATCCCAAAAAGTATGCGGAGCTTAAAAACAAATTCGACAGATATATCGGATAATTGTAATGTCGAAAAGGAGAAGCATATATGTGGCAGGTCATTTCATTAAAAAACCCATTGTATTTTATAATATTAAATTTGATAGGCTTTATTTTTTTCTATATAATGGCAAAGTCAATTTACCGCGAACGCCATTTGAGAATAGCTTTGCTTGATTCCTTTGCGCTCTTGCTGTGTTATTTTGTTAAGTTTTTTGACATTTCTTTTTTTATTGTCGCAGCAGTGCCTGTCGCCGCCGCTGTTATGATTTTTTTTGAAAAGAAAGAAAACAGATTTAAACTTACGGTAAGCCTGATTTGTCCGCTGTTGATGATGTTGCTTATGTCAGTGGCAGGGGGAATTACTCTAATGACTGTTTTGGGAAGCAATTATGATGCCTATTACAGCCAATTACGCGTATATGAGGATTATTCCTTTTCTTTAATTATTCTTGCGCTGTTATCTTCGACAGGCGCGCTTTTTTTCAGCTCGCTTGTAAAGATATTTAATAAAAAATTAAAAAAAATTAACATGCAAAAATATATTCTTCTGCTTTGGTCGCCTATATCTAATTTGGTGTTTTCAATATTGATAATTTTTATTCTGTCCTATTACTTTCCGGTCTTTACCGATATGACTTGGATGACTTACATAATTGGCGGTTTTATTATATTTACCTGCGTTATGAATTTCGCGATTTTTTTATTTTTGGATAAGATCGAGCAGGTTGAAATATTAAATAAGCAATACGAGGAAGATATAATAAAAAACAAGCTTGATTATCAAGAAGCGGTCTTAGCGGACAAGAGTAAAACCAAACTGCGAAGAATACGCCACGATCTTTGCAATATTCTGCTGACCGTAAAATCGCTTATTTCTTTGGGTGAATATGAAGAAGCCACAGAGATGTTAAATAAGACCGTCAACGATTTTTCTTCCGTCGACGGAATAATGCTTTCTTCAAACTCTACGCTTAACGCTCTGCTGTCCATAAAAAAAGAGCAAGCTGAAAAAAACGGCGCTGCTCTGAAAATTGATATTTCGGAAATTGCTCCCATTAAAACAGATATTTACGATATTTGCCGAGTTGTAGGCAATTTGATTGATAATGCTATTGAAGGAGTCAAAAATGCTGAAGTAAAAACGATTGAATTTTCGGTTTTGTCAGACATCGATACGGTAACTGTTATGACGGAAAACCAATACGATTCGTCGGAAATAAAAAAAAGACAAACAAACAGAGGAAACGGCAAGAGCATTATTAAGGATATAGTAAAGAAGTACAACGGAAAGTCCGTCTTTAACGCCCAAAACGGTCAATATGTAACAAAGATTATATTGGCTAATTCGGATTAAGGCGAGGGGAGCCCGACACAATGTGCCTATGCGCGTTTGTCTCGTTCGACGGCTTATGTCGGAGCTTCTGCCTGCGACGGCTGTAATCTGCCGCAAAGCGGCTGAGAGATTTTTAAGACGTTATTATAAGCACAGATAAAATGATATTATTGTTTATTTTCTGTCATACAGCTCTTCTATGCTTCCGAATTTATTGCTCATTATGTTTTCGACAATATATTTTCCGTTTTTCCAATAGCACTTTTCAGCAACCGCGTTATCTTTAAGAGCAAGTATTCTGTATTTATCTTCAACAATTTCGAGCGCGGCGTTATCAAGCTGAACGGCGGGAATTTTATAAGTTCGTTTCATCATTTGTTTTACAGACTCAACTCTTTCGGGTTCTGTAATCATATGAGGGGCAAATAAAACGTTAATAAACCCAAGACCCGACACCCGTATAATCTGACTCCCATTTGATGATATTGCCCGTGAGTCGGAATTGCCGAAGTCGCACCAGCAGATTCCGCCTGCGCTGACCCCGCACAGCACCTTATCTTCGTTATATGCTTCTATAAGCATTTTATCGATCCCGTACATTTTTAACAATCTCATAAGCTTATATGTATTACCGCCGCCGACATAGATAATATCGGCGTTTTTTATTTTGCGGCTTGTTAAGTCTTTATTTTTGATTTCACCGTATCGCAGGTAATCGGTTTTACAGCCGTACATACCGTTGTATATGCCGTCCATTACCTCAAAATAGTAATCGGGATAGGCATTAGCCAAACCGATGAACAAAAAATTCGGGCTGTCTTTGCCCGTTAAACTGATTATTTCCTTGTCAAAGGGCGCTGTTTCGTATTTTGTTTTTCCGTGTCCGTTTTCTCCGCCGCCGATTGCAACTATCTTTCCCATTTTTATAACTCCTTTATCATTTTATAGTATTCGCCGTATTCATCCGTATCGGTTTCATATACAGCAAAGCCGAATTTTTTATAAATATGAACGGCATTAAGGTTATCGGTATCAACGCCGACCGTTATTTGCCTGTAGCCTTTTTCCCTGCACAAACCAATCATATATTTTAATAATTCCTGACCTATGCCGATGTTTCGGTATTCCTTTTTCACAATAAGCCTTGATAAATAAACCTTTACATTCTTTTCGGTGTATTCGCCGTAATCATATACCAAATCACAGCTTGCAATGTATTTATCATCCTTTTTCATTAAATATGCGTCACGGCTGCCGTTTGCAACCTGTTCGTTGAATTTGTCTGTGAACGGACAGCTTTTCATATTCCATACCTTGTTGCTTTTGCTGTAATTTCCAATATTTAATTTCTCGATTACACAGTCCATTTAGTATCAATCCTTTACTTATAGGTTAAACCTATCCTTAATTATTTTTGCTGTTTCTTCTGCCGAAAGGCTTGAATTGTCAATCTTTATGTAGTTGTCATAAGGTATTTCGCCGTCATTACTTACAATCCTGTGGCTTTTGTCATCGGCAATCAAACGGGCGTTTGACCATTTAATATCTCTTTTGGACGGCTTGTTTTTAAGCCTGTTTTCGGTAACGTTACGTCTCAGCCGTATCTCCTGCGGCGCGACAAGCTCAACATAGTAAAAATCTGTGTTATACGGCTCAAATATACCTTTTATATGCTCGACATATTCCCAATCTTCTTTGCAGTCGAAAGCCCACATATATGTAAAAATAAGACCGTAGCCGTCGCTTTTGGCAAATTCCTCAAACACAAGCTCTCTGAACCGTCTGATTGCTTCCCCGTTAAATTTACCGAATATTTCAAGAATCGGTTCAATGCTCATATGGTTATGAAATAACCGTAAGTCGGTAATTTTTGTAAGCTCTTGACCCACTGTCATTTTACCGACTGCCGCGTTGCCGAACAATAATACGAATTTCATTTCTTTTTCCTCCCAAAAATAAAAAATACCGCCGATGAAGGTTCATCAGCGGTTAAGGGTTAAAATATAATATCTTATATTTACCAAAGATGAACACAGCGTAAAAAATCCATACGGTAATCGCGCACGGACATATCGGCTCTGTTCATTTTTCTTGATAAATTAAGCATATTGTTGTACCTCGTTTTGTCGATAATAACACTTAAAGGCTTGTTTGTCAACACTTTTTTATTTTGCCTTGCGCCAAGTGCTTCTGCTTGCAAGCAAAAGCATCGGGAAAAGCTCAAGCCTGCCCGCGAGCATATCAAATATAAGGACAAGCTTAGAGAATGCCGAAAACCGGGAATAATTCCCGACGGGACCTACCAGTTCAAGCCCCGGACCAATGTTATTAAAGCAGGCGATAACCGCAGAAAAAGAGGTTACTATGTCAAAGTTGTCAATTGCCAAAAGCAGAAAGGACACAACCATCGTTAAAATATACGCGTTAAGATAGGAGTTGACTCCTTTAAGTATATGCCCGTCAACCGTCTTGTTGTTGATTCTGACGCTTACAACGGAGTGAGGGCGCAAAAGCTGTTTAAAATCCCTTGTGATTTGCTTCGCCAAAAGCTCAAGTCTTATAATTTTAAGTCCGCCGCCCGTAGACCCCGCGGAACAGCCTATGCACATAAGAATTAAAAGCACGCACTTTGAGAATGTCGGCCATGTGTTAAAGTCCGCCGTACAAAAGCCCGTTGTGCTCATAACGCTGTTTACGCTGAAAAACGCGTCCTTAACAGCGTCGAAAACATTTCTATACAAAGGGAGTATGTTAATAATAATTAAAACTACACTCGTAAGGTTTATTATAATATAACCTTTCAGCTCCTCATCCTTGAATACGGAACCGAACTTTCTCATAATGACAAAGAAATACAGGTTAAAATTAACGCCGAAAAGGAACATAAATACTGTAATTACAATTTCCGCGAAGCTGCTGTTATAACCTGCTATTGAGTTGTTAAGCACGGAAAATCCGCCCGTGCCGGCTGTTGCAAAGGAATTTACAACACAGTCGTAAAAGCGCATATTGCCGCCTGTGAGTTTTGTGCCGAAGAAAAGTATAAAAATTTCGGCAAGCGTCATTATAAAATAGATTACATAAAGGATTCTCGCGCTGTCCGCTATTTTGGAAACGACCTTGCCCGTTGTAGGACCGGGAACCTCGGCGCGCATTATGAACATAGCGTTGCCTTTTGCGCGGGGTAAAATTGCAATCATAAACGAGAGTATGCCCATACCGCCTATCCAGTGCGTAAAGCTTCTCCAAAAAAGAATGGATTTCGGCAGGGATTCGATTTCGGTTAGAACGGAAGCGCCCGTTGTCGTAAAGCCCGAAGCCGTTTCAAAGAACGCGTCGATAAAATCGGGAATAGAACCGCTTATAATAAAAGGAAGCGAGCCGAATACGGAAAAAAGCACCCACGCAAGCCCGCAGATAACAAAGCCCTCTCTTGCGAAAATGTTTACGTTTTTGGGCTTGACAAATGAGAACGACGTGCCCAAAATCATCAATACGATTATGGGTATTAAAAAAGACAGGCAGCTTGTCTCGGGATTTGAATGAAATTTGTAGTAAACGCAGACAAACAGAGGAAGAAACATCAAAATACCGAGAATTAAGAACATTTTGCCGAGATAATATAAGACCGCTTTATAATTCATAATGACCGCTTAACTCCTACTGAATAATATCGTTAAGGCTTTCGATTATTCTGTCCTTTGAAACAACGATGACCGTATCGCCCGCGAGTATCGAGTCGCCGCCCGACGGGAACAGGGTCGTGTTGTTTCTTTTTATCGCCGCTATAAGAACGTTCTTTTTAAATTTAATCTGAGAAAGGGGCTTATTAAGGAAACGGGTTTTTTCACCGGCGACAAACTCTATTGCTTCAACCTTACCGTCAACAAGCTTGTAAAGCGTTTTCATATAAGACGAGTTCGCGTCCTTTTTCGCCCTGACATACTGAGTTATCATATCAACCGTAATTTCGCTGACGTTAACCCTTGAATCAAGGCCTAAATCGTCAAGCATTTTTTGAAAGTCAAGGTTATTTATTTTTGTAATCGTTTTCTCGACGCCGATTTTCTTAGCGTAAAGCGAAACAAGAAAGTTAATCTCGTCGGTGTTTGTAAGCGTCACAACAGCGTCCATGTTTTCAATATTGTTTTCAATGAGCAAATCGTGATCGTTTGCGTCGCCGTTGATTACGGTTATACCTTGTACCATACTTAAAAGCGCTTTACATTCGTCACGGTTCTTTTCGACCACGATAACGTTTTTTCCCATATCCGTCAAAATCTGCGAAAGATAGGTGGTCGCTCTCGAAGCACCGATAATCATTATATTTTTAAGAGGACGTATTTTTGTACCGACAAGGACCTTTGCGATACCGAAAAGCGCCTTGTGTTCGCCTGTAACGTAAACCTTGTCGTCAGGCTTCAAAACGAAATCGCCGTTGGGGATAAATACGTCGTCTCCGCGTTCAACCGCGCAGATAAGCATTTTTATTTTGTGGCTTGAAAGAATGCCGCTTATTTCGTTACCGGCGAGCGGAGAGGCTTCGGATACCTTAAATTCAACAATGTCAATAAAACCGTTTGCAAACGACTCAATGCCCACGGCGTACGGGAACTGTAAAATACGCCCGATTTCAAGCGCCGCCGCAAAGTCGGGATTAACCATCATTGAAATTCCGAGCTGATCGCGCATAAAGTCGAACTGCACATTGTATTCGGGATTGCGAACCCTTGCGATAGTGTGCTTTACGCCGAGCTTTTTTGCAATAAGGCAGGTGAGGATGTTGTTTTCGTCGGACGAGGTGGCGGATATAAGCAGATCCGCGTCGGGAACGCCAGCTTCGTTAAGCGCTTCGATATGAGTTCCGCTTCCGCAGACGCCCTGAACGTCAAGCTTTTCAACAAGACGCTCCGTACGTCTTGAATCTATTTCAACAATGGTTACGTTATGTTCTTCTTCGGACAGCCTTTTGGCAAGCCCCGTTCCGAGCTTTCCCGCGCCTACAATAACAATATCCATATTCCCTCCGAAAGTCACACAAGATTTACTACCTGATATTATACTAAAATAATTGTAAAATTCAATATAAAATTAAATCATTATGTTTTTTATTTAAGAAAATCAACACTTTTACAAATAATATTGTTTTTCTCGCTTTTTTCGTTCATAATTTGCAATTGCGGAATGACTGCGCGCGTTTTATTGACATTTTTGGAAAAAAGGGTTATATTATTTAAAACGATTTTTAAGTGAGCTGTATTTATTTTTTTCTGTAAACCGAGCGCGGGCTGCATTTTGCCGCAGACACCGCTCCCTGCAAGCAGGGCAGGGGGCGTTTAAATTAAAAGCCTTTTACGGAGGTCTTTATGAAAGCTTTAAAAAGGTTTAAGAGTACGGTAGTTATGCTCTTGAAATTAACTTTATTTGTAATTTTGTTTGCGATTTTTTTTCTTACCTTCGGAATTGAAAACGAATGGCTTTTGCATCTTTCAAGAACCGCCGCTGTAACCATGCTGACGTTTGCTGTTATGGGTATTGCCTCAATGTCAATATACGGCGGTTACGGAATAGGTATTTATAAAAGCAAGCCGATAATCAGCTCAATGTCCCTTTCTGTTTTTTTTACAGATATTATAACTTATATTATGCTTTGCATAATGAACACCAACGACGCTAACAACCAGACGTTTAAGCTTGAAAATTTGGATCTCTTAGCGCTTGTTTTTGTGCTTCAGTTTATTATAATCGTTGCATTTTCCTATTTTGGCAATTATGTTTATTTTACAATAAATTCTCCTGAAAAATGCTGTATAATAACGACTTCAAAATACGCGCTAAATAATGTAATGCCTAAAATAAAGAAATATAGTAAGCAGTATGAGATAACCGACACGGTTCTTTTTACATCGCCCGATGTGCTTGATATTATCAACAGGTGCGATACGGTCTTTGTTTACGACGTTCCCGTTCCGTCAAGAACCACACTTATTGAATACTGCTACGCTAACAATAAGAATGTTTACTACAATTTTGAAATGTGCGATATTGTTGCCCTGCGCGGTCATTCCTCAATTCTTGACGATAAGCCTTTTTTTGCTTCGCAGGTAAAAAGTCTTACCTTTGAGCAAAAGGTTTTTAAGCGCTTTATGGATCTTCTTATTTCAACACTGGGCATTGTCGTTTTAAGCCCGATTATGCTTTTGTGCGCTGCTTTAATTAAGGCGGAGGACTCGGGCAAGGTCTTTTTTAAGCAAAAGAGAGCTACGCTCGGCGGCAGAATATTTTATGTTTATAAATTCCGCACCATGAAAGAGGAAAACGCTATAAATAAATCCGTTACGAGCGATGACGACAGAATAACAAGGGTCGGCAAAATTTTGAGAAAATTCAGAATTGACGAGCTTCCGCAGCTTATCAATATCTTTAAAGGCGAAATGAGCGTTGTCGGTCCGCGCCCCGAAATGGTGGAAAACGCCGACGAATATACCGATAAATTGCCCGAGTTCAGCTACAGACTCCGCGTAAAGGCTGGGCTGACGGGCTATGCGCAGATTGCGGGCAAATATAACACCTCGCCCAAGGACAAGCTCGTTATGGATTTAATGTATATTGAAAAATACAGCATATGGCTCGATATAAAGCTTATGTTTCGCACGCTTACGGTATTTTTCAAGGCTTCCGACAGCACGGAGGCGTTTAAAAAGGGCGAGGAATTTGAATTTTTCACCTCTCTTGAGCCTAACTCCGACTCTGACAAAGAAAAGGCTGACAAATAACAAAATACCGTCGCTGAGAACAGTTTTACAAATTAAAAGATAATTTTTGTAAAAAATACCATATTGAATAATACCGTATTAAATGTTATATTTAATATATCTGAAATAAAGAGGTGTTGTCGTTGGAAAGACGGGATAAAATTAACTACTATCTTGATTTGGCTGAGGCGGTTTCGCAGAGAAGCACATGTCTTCGCAAACATTACGGCGCTGTAATAGTTCAAAACGATCAGGTAATTTCAACGGGCTATGTCGGCGCGCCGCGCGGCAGAAAAAACTGCTGCGACCTTAATTCCTGCATCCGCGACGACCTTAATATCCCGAGAGGTGAGCGCTATGAGCTTTGCAGAAGCGTTCACGCCGAGGCTAACGCAATTATAAGCGCCTCGAGGAATGAAATGCTCGGAAGCACTATGTATCTTGTCGGCGTTGACTGCGCAACGGGAAATTACGTTGAAAACGCAAACAGCTGTTCAATGTGCAAAAGGCTTATAATCAACGCGGGTATCGAGCATATAATTATAAGAGATACCTCCGATGAATACAGAATAATAAACGTAAAAAAATGGATCGACAACGACGATTCTGTTTCGGGACAGTTCGGATATTGATGTGCCGATTATGCCGTTTTGCTTATGCCGAACGGCATTTGCTTTTGCCCGAGGGTGTGAGCAGACGGTAAAGTTAATAAAATATAAATATTCGGTTTGTGCATATTGCCTAAAATCAAATAATTACTTGAATAATTTATTTGCATTATGGTATAATATATTAAATCATAATCTCATTGTGCTTAATGCACAATGGGCGGCGTAAGCCCGAATTGACGGTACAATGTTCTCCGCAGCTCCCGAAATCTTCGATTTCTCAGAGATACGTGAGGTTATTGCAATTAAAATCCGCGCCGAGACGGCGTGAAAAAAGGAAGGATTAGATGAGCAAAAACAAATCGCAGGCTCCCGCCGGCGCTGTCGTTCACAGCACTTACACGGGCAAAGAGCTTGCAGGCTATCTTGTCGGTCTTGCCGGTCAGAACATCATTTACAACATCATTTCCGGCGGACTTCAGTATTTCTGGCAGTCAATTATATTTATGCCTGCGATGGCGATTTCGGTCATATTCTTTATTGCAAGAGTATGGGACGCCGTCAACGACCCTATGATGGGTTCTATTGTTGACAGAACAAGAACAAAATGGGGCAAATGTAAGCCTTATCTTATGTTTGTACCAATACCGATCGGAATTATAACCGTTCTGACCTTCTGCAACGCCGTTTACACCGATTACGATTCTACTGCGGCGCATGCGCTTATCATCGCTTGGGCGGCGGTTTCGTATATTCTTTGGGGTATGACCTACACTATCGGCGATATTCCGCTTTGGGGCGTAACCTCTCTTATGACAGACAGTGAAAAAGACAGATCCAAGGCTCTTTCTCTTGCCCGTATCGTCGCCAATGTCGGCGCTATCGGTATGCTTATCACCTTTGCGGGCAAGGCGCTTTCTCCCACATTCCAAAGTCAGGGTATGGATCTTATCCACGCTGACAGAAAATCATATTTGATTATTGCTGTTATACTTACCGTTTTTGCGACAATATTGTTCCAGTTTTCGGGTCTTTCCGTTAAAGAAAGAGTTAAACAGTCCGAAAAGCACTATACTCTTAAAGAGAATTTTCAGACAATGTTCCGCAACGTCCCGTTCAGAAAAATTCTTGTTTCGGGCGTTTTAAGAAGCCCTATCCAGCTTCTTTCAATAGTCGGTCTTACTCTTGTTATATATTATTTCCTTGACAACAATATTGCGAATATAATTGTTGACGGGCAGCTTCAGATAGACAAAATTATCAAGCTGGTTCTTATGGCGATCGGTATTCTCGGCGGTCTTATCATCGGCACTGCCGTTACGCCGTCGCTTGTTCCGAAGTTCGGCAAGAAGAAGCTTTATAATTTCTATTCTCTCGGCGGCGCTGTACCGTACGCTCTGATTTTCGTTGTATTCATGCTTTCGGGCGGAAATCTTGAAAAGAGCTGGCTCTATGTTATTCTCATGGCTGTTATGATGTTCGCTTCATCATGGGCTATGGGTTCGATTAACATTCTCCAGTCTATTATGATTGCGGACTGCGTTGACTATGAGGAATATACCAACGGCGTTCGTACCGACGGAGTGTTCTTCTCGGGTCAGTCTTTTATTACAAAGCTTTCAGCGGGCGTTGCTTCGCTTATTTCGGGTATTGTTTACAGTATCGTTCATTACTCGGAGGAATATATTGAAACGCTCAACCTTGACCTTGCCGAGGGCAAATATCATTTCTATGAGGCGAACGACGGCAAATATGCGATGGCTATGTTCTTCCTTATCTCAATTCCTCCCGCAATAGGAATGATTCTTTCGGTTATTCCCACTCTTAAATATCCGCTTACGGACGATGAGCATGAAAGAATACTTGACGAGCTTATTGAAAGGCGTAAGTCATCCTCTGCCGACGGCAAAGCCTCCGAAGAATAAGCAGGAAATTTAAAGACCTAACAGGATAAACAAACGGGCTGTCTGTGATTTGCTTTGGCAGCCCGTTTTTTAATCGGAAATTGGTTTTAATTTTCAAGCCTTAAACATACTCTGTTACGGTTTTTATGTAACCTAAGCGCGGATGTCCCACCGCCTCTGAGGGCGGGCTGCAATCGTTCGCAGGCGCCGGTTCGAGCGAGCTTGCCGTAGCGTTGCTCCGATTTAAAAAATTTGTTTATTCTCGGTATTGACTTTGGGATTGAAATTTTATATAATATCAAAGCATTAAAAATATGCCGCTGTGGCGAAATCGGCAGACGCAAGGGACTTAAAATCCCTCGGTGGCAACACCGTACCGGTTCAAGTCCGGTCAGCGGCACCAAGGCAATATAACCAAAACATAACCAAAATGCAGACGTCCCCCGCCGCTTTAGCGGCGGGGGAAATTTCGTAATTTCGGTGAGGTGAGTATAAAATTATGAAAATAAGAATTCTTTAATTTAAAAATTAACAGAGAAGCGGCAGATTTCATATGAATCCTGCCGCTTCTTTTGACGAAACGCTTTATTTGTTTAATTCAAAGGTTATTGTTTTTGCTTCGTTTGCGTTAAAGCCTACTGTCTGTTCATCACTTGAAAGACCGCAGGTGATTTTAATCTCTTGCGCAATATCTGATTTTACCGTTACGGTCGCAGTGCCGTTTTCAATATCCCATTCGAGCTTTTCGACGGTTGCCTGTGTGCGCGCCCTGATTCCCGTTAACGCGCCTTTCTCAAATCCGCTGTTTAACAGAGCAGGCAAAATCTCTATTTCACCTATGTTTGAATAAACAAGGCTCTCGTTAATTATTCCGAGATAACCTATTGTGAAGTCTGTGCAGTAAGCGCTGCTTGCATTCATATGGTGATTTGTCATCAGCGAATCATAATAAATCTTTGAGGACATCAGATCCGTCAACGCGTCGGTAAGACCGTCCCTATCCTTTAACCTTGCGCAAATCAAAGACCTGTGAACAAGCGCATGGCTTGCCTCGTTTTCACTTTCACGGTTTGCGATTGCCTGATTACACGCATTTGTAAGCTCATTATTATTCTGCGTTTCAAATAACGGCCATGCGCAGTATAGGTGGCTTAAATGCCTATGCTCGTTGTTTTCGGTGAACGATGTGGTTGCCCATTCCTTTAACGCGCCTGTTTCATCATAAAGATAGGGAGGGAGATTGTTAAGCAGTTCCTGCCATTTTGACGTGTCTTTATCAGGCTCGGTTCTGTTGATTATATCTATGAGCATATTCAGGTTGTCTCTGCAAGCGGCTATGTCGATTGCACAGTTTGCATCCGAGGGGCTGGGATAGTTCGAGGGGTTGTTTTCGGGCGAGTAGCTTGGCAGTATACAATAGCTTTCGCCCTCCTTTAAATTGGTTTTCCCTGCTTCGTAATGTATTGCACCGTCACTGTCCGTATAATATTCGGTCGAAACAAGCTGTGCCCAATAGTTTGCGGATTTTGTAAGCAGCGGAAGCAGAATATCCTCCTGAAGTCTTAAATAACCTCTGTCGGTAATTTCTTTTATATCGTCCTGCGTCAAATCATCAGCGGTGGGGGAAAGGACGGATTTAAGCTCTTCAAGGTCAAATTCATCGCTTAACGGAATATTTATATTACCGTAGCACAGTAATGTTTCATACAAGGGCTGAAGCATCCACGATGCGCCTGCATTCCAATACCTGAACGGGTACGAATAACAGGTTTCGGTTATTACCGCCTTGTCGCCGTCGCTGTTTACGGGAGCCTGAATAGCGTCCGTAAAGCCGTGCGTTGCATAAGCGTTTTCTTCCCAGTCGGGGAGCTGCCGCAGTATAAAATATGCATACCCGACGGGTGTTGAGCTGATATTTCCCGTGTTCATTGACGAGGTTTGCAGATTGACGTTTGCATCCATTGTGTATTTGCTTCCCCAGCCTGTATTCCATTCGCCCGTCCACATACCGTAAAGTCGGGTCGTTGAGTAACCGCTGCAGCAAAGATAGGCGTATCTGCCCGAATAGTAAGCCCTTTGCGCAAGCGCGGAGTTTATTTTATTTTTATTTTTTTGCGAATTGATAAGACTTTCGTTTGATTCCGTGCTGTTTTCGCCGAGAGTTAATGTTACTGCGTCAAACTGAGGAGAGTAAATTTCAAGATGATTATTAAGCGCTGCTTCGTAATCAAAGCCTGTGCCGTTTGAATATTTGTCGGCAACTGCCTTTGTTTTGGAGTAAAGCTCATCGACAAGGGCAAAGCTTTGCCGATTTTCAAATTCGGCAAATGCGCCTATATCATATGTACGGTCTGAAACCGTGATAAGATAAACGGCGTCCGCATCGGTTATTCTGATGCCGCTGTTCTCGCCGCAGAATTGCTTTTCTTCCGTATTTTTATTAAGAACGGTTTTTTCTTTTTTGCCGCCTACCGTCACGACATATGTAAGCGTTGCATAGCCGCCGTTTTTCAGTTCGCTGTTATCATAATCGGGGTAATGAGCGACAAAGGCTATTGAATCCGCATTATCCGACACAAGCTTTTTGTATTCAATATTTACCTCGTCGCTGTCGCCGAAATTGGCAAGTGTGGATATATCGTCAAAGGATAGAACAGCATTCACCTTTGTGCCCGTATCGGAGGAGGCAAGCTGTGTAATTACAACACCGTCCGCCATGGAGGTAAATGATTTTCTGTCCCATGTACCGTTTTTGTCGGTATAATGCACACCGACCTGAGAGGATTCGTAATCGGTATATCTTAAATAATTTGCAGCGCTTGCACCGTCAATACTGAGCCTCAGCTGACCGCCCGGATGGAAACGGTAAACGTCGTCGTAGCTCGCGTTGTCCGTTATATCCTCGCCGTTAACAATGTGCTGTTTAACGCTTTCAAGCTCATCAAAGGTTTCGGGGCAGTATCTGACATTATCGTTCGGCATAATAAAATGCATATTTTGAAAAATAAACGTATCGGAATACGGCGAACCGCTTTCTATAAAGCCCTGCAAGCCGTTGCCCGATACCATACCCTGCCGCCAATCGTCCGTTTTATTTTTTTCTGACGCTGACAGTTCGGTGTAACTTTCGCTGTACGAAATTTTGCTTAAATCGGTAAAAATTTTTTCAATATCAGCGCTGTCGGCTTTACTGCCGCCGCATGCCGACGCGGAGAGAATAACCGAACCGCAAAGCATTATACTCAAAGTCCTTTTTAAAGTTTTTTTCATAATTGTCACCTCAAAAAAATTATAGCATATAAATTTCGGATGAATACGACATAATGATTGAAAAAATGTCGTGTTTGCGGTAAAATAATTTTACTGAAATAAAGAGGGAAAAAATGATTGAATTTTATTGGAATGACGTTTTGTTTAATATGACGGATATAGGCGGCGGTACGCTCGGAAAGGATATACCGAGGCACGCCCACTCAATAAACAGCTATGAGCTGCATTTTATTACCGGCGGCAAGGGAATTTTGATTACCGATACAAACAAATACGAGCTTACAAAGCCTAACTTTTTCATTACAGGACCTAATGTTTATCACGAGCAAATTGCCGATAAGAGCAATCCCGTAAATGATATTTTTATTATGTATCAGGCTGTCCGCACCGATAAAGCTAATGCGGTTTCATCGGTATTTTTAGAAAACTGCTTTTGCTTTTTTGAGGATTTTGACGTGTCGACAGCGCAGCAGATTTTACAGGAATACAGACAAAAAAATGTGGATTACGAAAGCGTTGTATGCGGACTTTCAATGAAACTGTTGACTGATATTACAAGACATTTTATGCCGAGCGGCTTTGTTGAAAACGCGGCTTATACGGGACTGTACGACAGACGCTTTGTTATTATCGAGCAGGCGCTTTTATATACGCCCGATATAACCTTGACGGAGTTATCCCGCAAAATAGGTCTGTGCGAGAGGCAAACCCAAAGACTGTTAAAAAAATACTACGGAAAAAGCTTCCGCGAGAAGAAAAGAGAAAGTAAAAGTAAAAAATAACAAAAGGGCGGTTATGGGCAAAATGACCGTCCTTTGTTTTTTGACGTCTGACCCGGCATATAATGATATTGGTTTATTTATGTTGACATAAAACCCACCTGCGCCAAGGCGGCGGGCTGCAGCCGTTCGCAGGCAATGTTTCAATCAAGCTTTCCGCAGCGTTGCTTTGATTAAAATATTTGAATGAAAAAAATTGTATTTTGCCGAAAAATCTTGACAAAAAAAGTTTGATAGTGCTAACATATTTTAAATTGTTAGCGTATACTAACTTTTTGGAGGTAATATTGTGACACTTAATGAAATAAAAATAGGTAGTACGGCAACCATTACCGCTGTGAACGGAGAGGGGGCACTCAGGTGCAGGCTTCTCGATATGGGGCTTATTCCGCACACTGAGGTAACGCTCCGAAAGATTGCCCCAATGGGCGATCCTATTGAAATTCATGTAAGGGGATACGAGCTTACGTTAAGAATTGAGGACGCTAAAAAAATTGAAGTAAAGCAAGAGGAGAATTAAAAATGATTTTTGCGCTTGCAGGAAATCAGAACTGCGGTAAAACGACGCTTTTTAACGCTCTTACCGGCTCTAATCAGCACGTCGGTAATTTTCCCGGAGTTACCGTTGACCGGAAAATCGGTGAAATAAAAGGCGAAAAAGAATGTTCGATTGTAGATTTGCCGGGTATTTATTCATTAAGGCCGTATACTCAGGAGGAAACGGTAACCCGTGATTTTATAATAAACGAAAAGCCCGACGGCATAATAAATATTGTCGACGCGACCAATATTGAAAGAAACTTATATTTAACCTTACAGCTTTTGGAGCTTAGAGTGCCTATGGTGCTCGCTCTTAATATGATGGACGAGGTTGCCTCAAACGGCGGAACGGTAGACATTAAAAAGATGAGCGAGGAATTGGGTATTCCCGTTGTTCCTATCAGCGCTTCAAAGGGCGACGGCGTTTCGGAGCTTATAAACCAAGCGGTTCAAACGGCAAGGAGCAGGACATACCCAAAGGTTTGGGATTTTTGCAAAAACAGTTCTCCCGTTCATCGGTGTATTCACGCTGTTGTGCATCTTATTGATGACCACGCGCAAAGACTCGGACTTCCCGCAAGATTTTGCACGACAAAGCTTATTGAGGGCGACGCAGAGCTTGCTGATAAATTACAGCTTGACGACAACGAAAAGGAGCTTTTGGAGCATTGTATAGTTGAGCTTGAAAATGAATCGGGGCTTGACCGCAACGCCGCTCTTGCCGATATGCGTTATACGTTTATAGAGGGCGTTGTTGCTTCGTCTGTAGTTAAGTGCCGTGAGAGCAGGGAGCATCGCCGCAGTATTAAAATAGATAAGATACTTACGGGCAAATACACGGCAATACCTTTTTTCTTTATAATAATGTTCCTTGTGTTTTGGCTTACCTTCGGCGTAATCGGAACGGCGCTTTCAGATCTTTTAAGCCTCGGAATAGACAGGCTCACAGAGCTTTGCGATATGGGGCTTACCGCGTACGGAATAAACCCTGTCGTACATAGCCTGATAATTGACGGTATTTTTGCGGGCGTCGGCAGTGTTCTGTCGTTTTTGCCTATTATCGTAACGCTGTTTTTCTTCCTTTCAATTCTCGAGGATACGGGTTATATGGCTCGCGTTGCCTTTGTTATGGACAGACTTCTTCGTAAAATCGGTCTTTCGGGCAGGAGCTTTGTGCCTATGCTGATAGGCTTCGGCTGTACCGTTCCCGCAATTATGGCTACAAGAACGGTATCCTCCGACCGTGACCGCAAAATGACAATTCTTTTAACCCCTTATATGAGCTGTTCGGCAAAAATACCGATTTACGCGGTCTTTTCGGCGGCGTTCTTCCCCGACTGCGCGGCGTTTGTTATGATCGGATTGTATGCGCTCGGAATTATACTCGGAATAATTATTGCTCTTATTCTTAAAAAAACGGTATTTACGGGCAGTCCCGTGCCGTTCGTTATGGAGCTTCCGAATTACCGCTTGCCGTCGGCAAAAAGCGTTGCTCTGCTGCTTTGGGAAAAGGCGAAGGACTTTTTGCAAAGGGCGTTTACTGTCATTTTTGTCGCTACGATAATTATTTGGTTCTTACAGACCTTTGACACAAGATTAAATGTGGTTTCGGACAGCGAAAACAGCCTTTTGGCACTGATAGGCAAGCTGATTGCCCCGATATTCGCGCCCTTGGGCTTTAACGATTGGCGCGCGGCTACTGCGCTTATTTCGGGCTTTTCCGCAAAAGAGGCGGTCGTTTCAACGCTCTGTGTGCTTATGAATACGGGTACGTCCGATTTAGGCTCGGTACTTTCAAATATGTTTACTCCGCTTGCCGCTGTAAGCTTTCTTGTGTTTACCTTGCTCTACACGCCCTGCGTTGCGGCTGTCGCGACGATTAAAAGGGAGCTTAAATCAAGGTGGGCTACCGCTGGGGTTGTGTTTATGCAGTGTCTGGTCGCGTGGATTGCGGCTTGTCTTGTTTATACGGTAGGGAGCGTGATATTATGAAAACCGCCGATTATATTCTTATAGCGGTAATTGCAGTCCTTATCGCTGCCGCACTTATAAGCATCCGCCGTCAGAAGAAAAACGGAGGCTCTTGCTGTTCGGGCTGCAGCGGATGCTGCGCCGAATGTCAAATGAATTGCTCAAAATCCGATAAATAATAAAAAATCAGCCGTCCCATGCATTGCAGGCGGTTATTTATGTTCGGGTTATTAAATATATATTACCAAAAGCTTTAAAAGAGGCGTTTTGTAATATGATTATAAATTTAAGAAGGGCAATTTCCGCTGTTCTCGGCTTTTCTCTTGTCGTATTAGGTATTATTTTTTTGCTTTACGGTATTTTCGGAATGAATGAGGATAAGGACGCCGCCGAGACCGAAACCGTTGTTATGAGCGGGATGGAAGTCAATAATATGACGTTTAATTTCGATTTTTATTGACAAAAAAGATTTATTATAGTAATATAATACCGTATTAACACTTTAATAAACTAAAAGGAGATTTTAAAATGAAAATTAAAAAGGTTGTCGCCGTCATTATGGCGGTGCTTATGATTGCTCTTTGCTTCTCTGCTTGCGGAGAAACCAAGGAACAGACCGATATGGAGTATGTTAAGGAAAAAGGTACTCTTATTGTCGGAATCACCGACTTTGAGCCTATGGATTATAAGGATGCCGACGGCAATTGGATCGGCTTTGACGCCGATATGGCAACTGCGTTTGCAAAGTATTTGGGCGTTGAGGTTCAGTTCATTGAAATTGATTGGGATAACAAGGTTATGGAGCTTGACGGCAAGAGCATCGACTGCGTATGGAACGGAATGACGCTTGTTGACGAGGTTAAATCCTCTATGGAATGTTCAAATCCGTATTTCAATAACGCGCAGGTCGTTATCGTTCCCGCCGACAAGGCTGAAAGCTATGCAACCGCAGAAGCATGCAAGGAGCTTAATTTCGCTGTTGAAGTGGGTTCCGCAGGAATGAAGCAGGCTGAGGCTTACGGCTTTACATATACCGAGGTTAAGGATCAGGCAACTGCCTTGCAGGAGGTTGCTTCGGGTACGAGCGATGCCGCAATCATCGACTTCCTTATGGCTGTTGCCATGACGGGCGAGGGTACGGGATACGCGCAGCTTACGCATACCGCTTCTCTTAACAGCGAAGAATACGGCGTAGGTTTCCGTAAGGGCTCGGATCTTGCGGCGGAGCTTAATAAATTCCTTGCCGAGAGCGCCGAAAACGGCGAGATGCAGGAAACTGCCGAAAAATACGGCATTCAGGATTCTCTTATCAAATAATTAAATATTATTTCATCTTAAAAGACAGAGAGTGCTTTTTTGGGGTACTCTCTGCTTTTAGTGTTAAAGAAGGTGTAAATATGTCCTTTTCGGAACAGTTTCCGATTGTCTTTCAGGCGCTTAACGTCGGATTTTTACAGACGCTCAAGCTTTTTGTTCTGACTCTTGCGGGAGCGCTGCCTCTCGGACTTATAATTTCCTTCGGCTCAATGTCAGGCTTTAAGCCGCTCAGCGCTCTGACCAAAACAGTCGTTTGGATTGTCAGAGGAACGCCCTTGATGATTCAGCTTTTGATAATTTATTATTTTCCCGGTCTTGTACTGCACAATCCTATTTGGGGAAGCGGCGAGGACGGCAGGTTTTTTGCCGCCTCGGTTGCGTTTATAATAAATTACGCCTGCTATTTTTCCGAAATATACAGAGGCGGAATCCAAAGCGTGCCGCATGGTCAGCAGGAGGCGGGGCAGGTGTTGGGTATGTCAAAGAGCCGTATTTTCTTTAAGGTCACCCTACTGCAAATGATTAAGCGTATAATTCCGCCGATGTCAAATGAAATTATAACTCTTGTCAAGGATACCTCTCTTGCGAGAATAATCGCCCTTCAAGAGGTTATTTGGGCGGGACAGGCGTTTATGAAAGGCTCTTACGGCATCTCGGGTCAGATCTGGCCGCTGTTCTTCACGGGTGTTTACTATCTGGTTTTCAGCGGAATTTTAACGGTTTTCTTTAGCTTTATCGAGAAAAAATTAAGCTATTTTAAGAGCTGAGGAGGTGCGTTATGAGTTTACTTGAAGTAAAAGGTATTTATAAATCCTTTGCAAAAACCGAGGTCCTCAAGGGAATAGATTTTTCGCTTGAGCAGGGCGGCGTGCTGTCGATAATCGGCTCGTCGGGAAGCGGTAAAACCACTCTCCTGCGCTGTATTACGGGGCTTGAAACCGCTGACAGGGGGACTGTAACGGTTGACGGACGCAAAATTTTTGACAGCGAAAGGAAGGAAAAGCTTTCAAAAGAGGAAAAGAGAGAAAATCAGCTATCGACGGGGCTTGTTTTTCAGAATTTTAATCTCTTTCCTCAATATTCGGTGCTTAAAAATGTCACGCTTGCCAAGGAGCTTCTGAAAAAGGATGAATTAAAAAAGAAAAAGGCTTCAAAGGATGAACGCCGTAAGGCCTATGACGAAATTGAAAAAGAGGCTGAAAAAATCATTGAAAGCGTCGGTTTGAGCGATAAACTCGGGAATTATCCCTGTGAGCTTTCGGGCGGTCAGCAGCAGAGAGTTGCCATTGCGAGAGCGTTGATTTTATCGCCGAAGATCCTTTGCTTCGACGAGCCTACCTCGGCGCTTGACCCTGAAATTACAGGAGAGGTATTAAACGTTATATCCCGCCTTGCCAAAGAGGGCAGAACCATGCTTATAGTAACCCACGAGATGGGCTTCGCCAAAGAGGTTTCGGATAAGGTCATATTTATGGATAACGGCATAATTGCCGAGGAGGGTACGCCCTCGGATATTTTTGACGATCCGAAATCCGAAAGGCTTAAAAGCTTCTTAAATTCAACCTTGAGAATGTAGCCGTTAAATAATGCTAAAGGCAAATTTAATCCGAAATTCGCAAAAAACGCGGATTTCGGATTTTTTAAATCGTATGAAATTTATGATGGTTAAAGGCGGTTTTTTATGTTGCAATAATTTTCTCCATATGTTATTATTTGTAAAGAAAATTTCGGAGGTAAAATATGAAAAAAGCCTTTAAAATAATTACGCTGCTAATGATAATGCTTATGTGCTTTTCCGTTATAGCTTCGGCGGTTAACGACGGTGAGAGCGAGACTCAACAGCAGGAAGTTCAGACCGACGCTCAAAATACGCAGTCAGACGCTTCCCCGTCCGAAACACAGCAGTCTGACGCTGATCAGACGAGCGTTCAGGCGGATAATCGCTCGTCGAACGCAAATCTTTCCTCTCTTGACGTTGTCGGTAAAACCGAGACGGGCGAGAGTGTAAGCGTTACATTGTCACCCGAGTTCAAATCGGGTACGAGAACCTATACGGCGTCCGTTCCGTTTGAAGTCGTAAGGCTTGAAATCACTGTCTCCGCGGCTGATTCAAAGGCTAAAATAAACATTCCCGAGGGCTACCTTACGCTTGACGTCGGCGCAAATAAATCCTTTGTTTATGTAACTGCCGAAAACGGCGTAAGAAGAACATATCAAATAAATACGCAAAGAGCAGAGCAGGCTGAGACTGCTGCCGAGGAGCAGACAACCGTTCCCGAAACTGCAATTGAAACACAGCCTGTCACCGAGGCGGCGGCAACAGTGCCGATTGAGGAGCAGGCTGCCGTTCCGGGCGAGGACGCAGGTCTTAACAAATATATAAAGCTCGGTATTGTTTTCGGCGTCAGCGGTATTCTTTTAGTCGCCATTGCCGTTGCGGTTTTAGTAAAAAAGCGAGGAATGTCGGAGGTGGACTGATTATGAAAAAAATCGTATTTGAGCAGTGCCCGTACTGCGGTTCAAGGTTTCTTGTTTACGGCTATCAATGCGATAATGCCGCCGCATATACGGATGTAAGAGGCGGCGTTTTCGGCTCTCCCATACAGCATATTATCTGTCGGGAGTGCGGCAGTATAATTTACAGCAGCGTTTTAAGACCTGATGTTTTCAAGGAGTTTCTTGACCCCGCAAATAAAGAGCTTTTTGAAAAAACGCAGCCGCCGAAGCCGAAAAAAGAGGGCATACTTGAAATAATAGTTGACGAAGAACAGCCCGATTATAATAAGAAATAAGCCTGCAATAAAAAACCGCTTCATCAAAAATGAAACGGTTTTTTATTGCGGAAACGCTCGGACTTCGCTTGTTTTATATAGGCATAATTCCAAAAAAATACATATACAGAGTAACGCCTGCAATAATATGCAAAACCGTTATCAAGGGCAGACCTATCATAAATTTTTTGTGAAGAGTTTTGTGCCTTATTGCTTTCATGGTGTAAAACATAGCCGCCGATCCGCCGAGAAGGGCTGTCAGAATAAGAGCGTTTTCGCTTATTCTGCGTTTGCCTTTTTCGGCGGCTTTCTTATCTGTTACCGTCATAATAACGGCAACCGAAGAAATTAAAATAATATATCCGATAATATAATACATTTCATCACCGCATATATTTTACGGTAATAAACAAATATTGTCAAACGAGGGATGATGAAATGAAAATGCTGAAAATATTATCGGTTATGTTATCGGTCGTCTTGCTTTTTACCTCCTGCGGCGGAACCGACATTAAAAAAAATTTAATAAACGATAACGGCTCGGACGATTCGCAAACATCCGAAAGCACGGAAATCCGCGCGGTATGGTTAAATTATAACGAGCTTTCAATGAAGGATTTGAACGGCGGGGATGAACAGACCTTTCGCGCGAAGGCCGAAGAAATTATGAAAAATATCAGCTCCTTCGGCTGTAACAGGGTCATTATTCAGGTTAGGGCGTTTTCCGACGCGTTTTACAGCTCCGCTCTTTTTCCCGCGACAAAATATTTAAGCGGAACACAAGGCGTGAGCGTCAGTTACGACGCGCTTGATATTTTGCTTGAATACGCGAAGAAATATTCGCTTTCGGCGGACGCATGGATAAATCCGTACAGAGTGTCTTACAGCACGGATATATCACAGCTTTCGCAGGATAATCCCGCAAAAATGTGGATAGACGAAAACGGCGAAACACGCAATGTAATTATAACGGAGAGCGGGATTTTTTATAACCCCGCCCGTGACGAGGTCAAAAAGCTTATTGCCGACGGCGTTCGGGAAATACTCGAAAACTATGATATTGACGGAATACATATGGACGACTATTTTTATCCGACAGCAGATGAAAGCTTCGATAAAACGGAATATGACGCTTATCTCGGCTCGGGCGGTAAACTGAGTTTGGATGACTGGCGGCGTGAAAACGTAAATTCCCTTATATCAAATCTCTATTGCGTCATTAAATCGGTAAACCCCGAAGCGCTGTTCAGCGTCAGCCCGTCGGGAGATATTGAAAAGGACCGTAACTTTTATTATGCCGATGTAAAGCTGTGGTGCTCTCAGGAGGGGTATATTGACATAATTATGCCTCAGCTCTATTACGGCTTTCTTAATGACGGGAAGCCGTTTTCAAAAACGGCGGACGAGTGGTCCGATATTGTGACGAATGATAATATTAAGCTTTGCTTCGGGCTTGCGGTATATAAGAGCGGAAAGGCAGACGCTTACGCAGGCACGGGAGCGGACGAGTGGATAAACTGTACCGATATAATCTCAAGACAGCTTTCATATGTAAAAGGTCTGCGAAATTACGGCGGTTTTTCTTTTTACTCGTATTCCTACTGTTTCTCCGAAAATATGACGGAAAATGCAAAAAAGGAGTTACAAATTGTCGAAAGTATGATACAATAGCCATAAATAGCTTCTTTGAGGTATGTTGTTTATGAAAAAGTTTTTCGGAAGAATTTTTCCGTGTATTGTTCTTTTACTGCTGAGCGTCTTGCTGTGCTTTACAGTTAACGGTATTTTTAAAATCGGCTCATATATAAAACAGGCGGACGAGCCTGTTGCCGAGGCCGTCCCCGAAACGACTGAAAATCGGGAGGAAGAAAGCACAACCTCTGTTGAAGAATTTAACAACAGTACTTTCACCGTTGTTTATCCCTCCGAGACGCAGATCACGGTTACCGTACCTGTAATAACGGTCAGCGGTACATATAATACCGATTATCCGCTTACCGTAAACGGCAGCTCCGTAAACGTTACGCAGGACGGTTCGTTTGAATACGACTGCGAGCTTACGCCCGGCGAAAACACAATAACGGTCGCAAACAGCGTTAAAACAGCGGTCTATAATGTTACATATGATTTACAGGTGATCTCTGCGGTTTCGCCGTCTAAAAATATGAGCGTTGACGGCGGAATGGTGCTTGAAATTTCGGCGGATATTCTTGCAGGCTCGTCCGCATACGCTGTCATCAACGGTACCACGGTTTCGCTTTCCGCTTCCGACGAGGGCGGTCAGTTTATAAAGTATTACGGAACATATGTAATTCCCGCTGCGTCAAGCGAGCCTGTGAGCTTGGGCAGAGTGAAATTCTATGCCGACTATAACGGATATAAGGCTTCAAAGCAGGGCGGAAAGATTACCGTTAACGCGTATAAAACGGAGGATATTATTATCGAGCAGGGTCAGGGTCAGGTCGTAGCGCCTGAGATTACGGGCGACGACACAGTTAATGTTTTGTCGCCTGATACAGACCATGGCAGGGGAACGGCTTATATGCTGCGTGTAACCTCCGATTATGCGGAAACCGTTCCCGCGTCTACGGCTGACGACAAATCCGACCCTCGCTGTACTCCCGAGATAAAGGGAACGATCGACTATATCAAGAGCGAGGTCAATTACGACGGTACCGAATACTATGTAACTCTTTCGGGTGTTAAGGTCAAAAAGGAAAACGCCGCCGCCTTTAACGGCTTTGTTATGCCGACCAACACCATATCGGTTTATAAATCCTATACCTCGGACGGATATACCAATGCTATTCTTACAATGAACTGGAAAGTACCTTTTTATTCGGAAATGAAGGAACAGTCTTATTACACGGGTTATTCTGGCAGAGCGTTTAATGTTTCCTCATTTACCGCTTCCTACATAGATTTCACCTTTTATTACACTAATGCCGCCGAGGGCTCTTTTGATTTTTCATCAAGCAGTGTTGTAAGCTCTGCGGAATGGGTAAATATCGGTGATGAAGGCACGACAACTCTGCGCGTTCATTTCCGCGCGGGCGGAAGGTTCTACGGCTACCGCGCTTATTATTCAAACGATAACAGGCTTGTTTTGCAGTTTAACGAAAAGCCGAGCGCTTCGGGCGCGACGGTGATTATCGACCCCGGTCACGGCGGACAGGACTGCGGCGCCGTCGCGGTTAACGGAACTTACGAGTCCTCAATAAATTTGAGAATAGCCGCTGAGGTAAAGCAAAATCTTGAGCAGGCGGGGTACAATGTAATTATTTTAAGGACAAGCGACGTTTATATAAGCCTTGACGACAGACGAACCGCCGCAAGAAAGGCAGGGGGCGATATTTTCGTTGCAATTCACTGTAATTCCTCTACCTCGTCAAAATTGAGCGGAACCGAGGTCTATTATTACAGGGCTATGTCAAAGAGCCTTGCTTCAAGCATTCATTCCCGTCTCGCGTCGGCTTGGAGAGATATATATTCGGGTAATTCATCAATGCAAAGCAGCGTTGTTGCAGCCGACGGCGGCGTAAGGTTCTATCCTTTCAGGGTAACAAGGCTTGAAGAATGTCCCGCGGTTCTTGTCGAGTGCGGTTATCTTTCAAATCCGACCGAGTGTTCAATGCTTTGCAACAGCGGCGTTCAGTCGAGCATGGCGAGCGCGATTTCAAACGGCATAGCCGATTATTTTAACAGCCTTTAGCCTGACGGAAATAACTGTAATTTGACTTGAATACCGTAATATGTTATAATTTGTCGTAAACAGTTACAGGATTCTTTTTTAACCGATTAAGGAGCGTTGCTATGAAGTTTAAAAGATTTTTATGCCTGACGCTTATTTGCATTATGCTTTTCGGGGTATTCTCCGTTTCGGCAAGCGCGGCTAATTTAAAGGACACGGAGGGTATTCCTCAAATATATTATGAGTACATAACCGCATTGAAAGCGGCGCATCCCAATTGGACCTTTGAGTTTTACGATACGGGTCTTTCTTGGGCGGACGTTATTTCGGGCGAATCCGCGCCGGGACTTAACGCTATACAGACAAGCGTTATTTCATACCGCTCGACGTCTTATAACTATAACGCCTCGGCGAGTGAAAAATGGGCAACCGTTAACACGTCAAACAGCAATTTAAATCTTCGTTCGTCACCGAGCACGTCCGCCGGCATCATAGCGAAGCTTTCATACGGAACGCAGGTTAAGCTGTTGGATATTTCGGGCGAGTGGTATTATGTTACCTGCGGCTCGGGTACGGGCTATGTTAAGTCCGAATATCTTTCGGGCGTTACGGGGGTTACAACGGGTAACGTTAATCTTCGCTCCGACGCGAGTACAAATGGTTCGCCTACCTGCGAAATCCCCTCGGGAGTTACGGTTGAAATTTACGACATTTCGGGCAACTGGTATCATGTTAATTGCAGTTACGGCGAGGGATATTTATACAATTCATATGTCGGCGGTATCGTTTCAAGCTCTGTTGGATACACGCCCATCGAGGGTTCATCATGGTATCAGGCTCACGGGCAGGTTATTCAGTATTATATGGACCCGAGAAATTTCCTGACGGAGGACTCCGTATTTCAGTTTGAAAAGCTTTCTTATGACGCGTCAAGCCAAACTCTTGCGGGCGTAGAGGCTATATTGAAGGGCTCGTTTATGGACGGTCAGACGATTACGTCGACCGACGGCAGAACCGTCACTTACGCGCAGGCTATTACGGAGGCGGGAGTGCAAAACGGCATAAGTCCATATCATATCGCATCGAGAATTATTCAGGAGGTAGGCAAAACCTCCCCGACTGCCGCGGCTACGGGCGCGGGCTTGAACGGTGAGTTTGTCGGAATATACAATTTCTACAATATCGGCGCGAATACCGGAATAAGGGACGGCCTTTCCTGGGCGAGCAGTACGAGCGAAAAAAACAATTACGGCAGACCGTGGGATACCCCGTACAAGTCGATATTCTACGGCGCGGCTTACATAGCGAATAATTACATAAGCGTCGGGCAGGATACGCTTTATACGCAGAAATTTGATATAATCCCGAACGGCGGCTTGTATAACCATCAATATATGTCGAATGTCCAAGCTCCCAAAAGCGAGGCTTCAAAAATATACAGCAATTATAAAAGCATCGACGCTCTTGATTCTTCGTTTGTTTTTATAATCCCCGTTTACAGAAATATGCCCGTTAACGTCTGTTCGCTTCCGGCGGCGTCAAGCAGCCCCAACCTTGCGGCGGACACAGACCCTGTTAATCCGGGTTCGGTCGTTGCCAATCCGATGAGTTCATTACAGACGGGCGACAGAAATATTATATACCGTCTTTACAATCCCAATTCGGGCGAGCATTTCTATACGTCTAATTACAGCGAGAAAACCAATCTTGTTTCGCTCGGCTGGAATTATGAAGGCATAGGCTGGTATGCTCCGCTTGAATCCTCAACGCCCGTTTACAGGCTTTATAACAAAAACGGCGGCGAGCATCATTACACGGCAAGCGTGACCGAAAGAGACAGGCTTGTTTCTCTTGGCTGGAATTATGAGGGAGTGGGCTTTAATTCTGATGATGCGCAGGGCGTTCCGATTTACAGACAGTATAACCCGAACGCCTTTGCCAATAACCACAATTTCACGGCAAGCAGAACAGAGAACGACCGCCTTGTTTCCTACGGATGGAGATATGAAGGCGTCGGCTGGTACGGCGCTGCGAGTTAGATTTCGTATGTTGGGTTTATTCGGCAATAAAGCAGGTATAAGGTAATTTGAAAATTATTTAAACGTCAAAAAGAGCAGGCTGAGATACGCCTGCTTTTTTATTTACAATATGATTTTTTACAATACGTTGATTTTATAATAAATCTTTTCGGGACAGCCTCGCCTGCGAAGGCGGAAAATCAATCCCCAAAACCTGTAATATCCCTTATAACCGCGCCTGCAATTATAAGACCTGCCGCAGACGGCGTAAATGCGTTACTGCCCGTTGTTTTTGTACCGCTTTCATTTTTTATCGGCGGTTCTTTTGAATAAACTACCTTTAGTTTTTTTACATTTCTCTTTCTAAGCTCCGTTCTCATTACCTTTGCAAGCGGGCAGACCGAGGTTTTGTAAATATCGGCTAATTCAAACATTTCAGGGTGAACCTTATTGCCCGCTCCCATTGACGAAATAATCGGTACTCCCGCTTTTTCGCAGCACATAACAAGCTCGATTTTGCCCGTGACAGAGTCTATTGCGTCTATTACATAATCATATCTTGAAAAATCGAACCGCGACGAGGTTTCGGGTGAAAACCTTATTTTATAAACGTTTATTTCGGCATTTTCATTTATATCGCGAATACGTTCCGCCATAACATCGGCTTTATATTTCCCGACAGTGCTGTTAAGAGCTGTAAGCTGACGGTTTATATTGCTTTTTGAAACAGTGTCGAAATCGACAAGATCAAGCTTGCCTGCGCCGCACCTTGCAAGCGCTTCGCAGGCAAACGAGCCTACGCCCCCGACGCCGAACACGGCTATATGGGCGTTTTTTATCTTTTCAATGTTTTCTTTGCCGAAAATAAGCTCGGTTCTTTCAAAAAATTCATCCATTATTTGCACACCCCTTGTTCAGATATGATTATGACATAAAAAACGAAAAAAATCAACCGCGGCAGGGGAAAAGCGGAAGAAGCAAAGGCATTGTTTTCTTTTGATAAAAAAATAAAGCGATGCGCTTTCGGCACCGCTTTATTTACAGATAAATTTTAAATTATTTGCCGAAATATCTTTCAAGAAGACCCGCGAAGGCTCTGCCGTGTCTTGCCTCATCACGCGCCATTTCGTGAACGGTATCGTGGATAGCGTCAAGGTTTTCCGCCTTAGCGCGCTTTGCAAGCTCAAATTTGCCGAGTGTTGCGCCGTTTTCGGCTTCAATTCTCATTTCAAGATTCTTTTTGGTGCTGTCGGTTACTACCTCGCCGAGAAGCTCTGCGAATTTAGCCGCATGCTCCGCCTCCTCATAAGCCGCCTTTTCCCAATAAAGACCGATTTCGGGGTAACCCTCTCTGTGCGCTACTCTTGCCATTGCAAGGTACATGCCGACCTCGGTGCATTCGCCGTTGAAGTTTGCGCGAAGACCCTCGAGAATATCCTCGGGAACGTCTTTGGCGATACCTACAACATGCTCGGCCGCCCAAGATAATTCCTCAGACTTAACCTCTGTGAACTTTGAGCCGGGAACACCGCACTGCGGGCATTTTTCGGGAGGGGTGTCACCCTCGTAAACATAACCGCATACGGGACAAACCCATTTTTTCATAATAAATTCCTCCGATTCATAAAAAATATTAAATAGATTATTTTCAACGGCGTTTTGAGAAGCAATCCTCGCAAACACCGTAAAAAACCAAGCTGTAGCTGTCGATTTTTCCTTTATATTCGGGAAGGGTGAATTTTTCAAGCTCATAAATAGGGGACATAGGCAAGTCAAAGAACCTTCCGCAGCAGCCGCATTTTAAATGATAATGTAATGATGTGACCGCGTCGTAATGCTCTTCCGCGCCCGTAGAGAGCCTGTTAACTTCGCCGCTTTCACAAAGAAAATTAAGATTTCTGTATAAAGTTCCTAGGCTTATAGACGGAATGCTTTTTTTAACCGACTCATATATTTCTGCGGCGGTAGGATGGTCGTATCTGCTTTTTAAATTGTCAAGTATTGCCTGACGCTGTTTGCTTTTTCTGACCGTCTTTATTTCTTCCATCTCCCCACACAATAACAATAACAGTAATCATTACTGTTATTATATCACATACTTTTAAAAAATCAAGTCATTTTCATATTTTTTGATATTTTTTTATGAATATGAAAGGCTGTTTCGGAATAGATATTTGTAGGCAATAAAAACACAGGGAGGAAGCAGTAAATGGAGCTTAACAAGCATATAAATAATATCGTTATAAAAGATACTGCTTTTGACGGATCGGTTGAGCAGACCGTTGAAAGCGATATAACATTGCCGGATTATTTTCCCGACATCGTAAAGCTGCTTAAATGCTCGCTTTTGCCGAACGTATCGTCGGTTAATTCGACAGGCGACAGAATAACGGCGGAGGGAAACGCGGTATTATCCGTACTCTATTTAAGCGACGACGGTAAAATGCATTGCTTTGAGCAAAGGATTTCCTATTCAAAATTTGTTGAGTCAAAGGCGGTGGAGGGCTGCGCCGTATGCGCCTCGGCTAAAACGGAATATGTGAACTGTCGGGCAGTAAGCCAGAGAAGGCTCGATATTCACGGCAGTATTTCAATTAACTTTAAGGCGTTCTGTAAAAAATCGACTGAGGTTATCTGCTCGTGCGAGGACGCAACGGTTCAGATGCAGAAAGAAAAATATTCAATCTGTAATTTGAGGGATTGCTGCGAGAAATGCTTTACAATAAGCGAAACGCTTGAAATCGGCGCTTCTCAAGGCTCAATCGGTCAGATAGTAAGAAACGAAGCCGCAGCAATAATCGAGGATACAAAAATTGTTTCGGGTAAGATTTTAATTAAAGGCGAATTTAAGATAAAAACTGTCTATTTAACCGAAAACGAGCTTGAATTACAGCATATTGAATCCTCAATGCCTATCAGTCAGATTGTCGAGGCGGATACGGACGAAAACAGCCGCGCGATGCTTAATCTCGGCGTTTCAAGTCTTGAAGTTTTTGCAAAAACGGATTCCTCGGGAGCTTTACGGCTTATTGATATGACGGCGGTAATAAGAGCGGACATCGAAATTTACGATGATGACGAAATAGAATGCGCGAGCGACTGCTATTCCACCGAATTTGAGCTTGACAGTAAAAAATCAACGGTTCTGTTGCAGTCGGTTTCCGAGAAATTCTATGATACATACCTTTGCAGGGGCAGTATCGACTTTAAGGGCGGCAGTATATCGTCTGTTCTTGATATGTATTGCACGGGAATTACGTCAGAGTGCGAAATTGTTGAAAATGAGCTTAAAATTAACGGTACGGTAACGGTTAATCTGCTGCTTTGCGACGCAGAAAACCAACCTCTTTCACTTGAAAGGCAGTTTGATTACGAATATAAGAGAACGGTATCTCAGTCAAACGGCAATAAAAAATGTGTTCCGGATATTACGGTCACGGGCGCAAGCTTCCTTTTGGGAGCTGAAAACAGGGTGGACGCAAGGGTTGAAATTGATATAAACGCGGTGATTTTCACCGTAGCCGACAAAACGCTTATCTGCGATATCGAGCCTGATTTGACCAAGCCTAAAAAGAGAAAAACGGCTTCGCTTACAATCTATTTTGCCGAACAGGGCGAAAACATATGGAACATCGCAAGAAAATATAACACCACAGTTGAAGCCGTGAGGGCTGAAAACAAGCTTACCGATAATATTTTACAGGAAAAATGCAAGCTTCTGATTCCTACGGTTTAGCCGCCTTTTAAATCGGAGCAAGGATATTTTTTAAATAATTTGAAAACATTTAAAGTAATTTTAATGTTTCTCCTGTATAATAAATCTAAATAAAATACAGGGGGATTTTATGAAAAAATACAAGATAATCAACGCTCTGATTCTGTCTTTTACAATGTTGGCGGGTCTTTGCTCCTGCTCGCTGAAATCAAGCGACGCAGGCTCAACAAAAGACTACATTGAGAAAACATTGAATCTGGCAAACAATGAAAATCAGGAATGGACTTATTCTTCGGACGCGGACGCTTGGGTGCTTTCCGTCGTTTCCGCCGTAGCGTATCCCGAGCTTCCCGATCAGCAGGGCGTTTCCGTATGCGTCCCCGGCGCGTATGTAATCGGTATTGACACAAATTCCGACGGCAAGGCTGATATAACATCCGATACAGTAACACAAGCCGTTAACGGTTCGCTCGTTATAGATTATGACGCGGCAGTCACAAGCGCCAACGGTCAGGTATACACTGCCGCGACAGCTCCCGTTGTTTTAAACACAGGCGCGGCAGGCTACAGCTCGCAGAGCAATTCCGCCGCGTCTGCGGAATATGCGTCGGACGGTTATATCAATGTTTCCTGCGGCAACCGCGGTAAGCAGGATACGGTTACCGACGAGGACGGAAATACCGTTTACACCGGTGACGCTCCATCTTGCCTTGTCGACCAGAAGGCGGCGGCACGTTATGTGAAGTATAACATTCTTCTCGGCAATTTGCCCGGCAGCGTGGATTATTTTGTATCCACCGGCGGTTCGGGCGGCGGCGCTCACGCGACTATGTTTGCCGCTACCTCCGATAATTCGGATTACTATGATTATCAGATCGAAGCGGGTGCGGTAGGCGTGTATAAAAACAGCGACGGCTCTTATTCCACAACCGTTACTATCGACGGTAAGGATTACGAAATTTCCGACGGAGCGTGGGGCTGTATTGCATATTCCGCCATTACCTCGCTGTATGAAGCGGATATGGCGTTAGCCTTTGAGTATAATCTTGATACCGAATATTCCTTCAAAACCGACTTTCAGGCAAAGCTTGCGGAATATCTGTCCGAAAGCTATGCGGAATATATTAACTCAAAGAACCTTTCCGTCAAGGAAAGTGACGTAGGCTTTGATCTTGACGGCGACGGGGAATTAAATTCTACAGTTGCTCTTACTATTGAATACGATCCCGAAGCGTATCCCGAAACAAACGGATATTACGGAACTTATCTTGACTTGTATATGGCGGAATTTACTCAAAACCTGCAATGGTATATTGATAACCTTGACTATGCGCAGGGCTGGACTTGGTTTGATGAGGACGGAAACGCGCTGAGAGACGACGCGGTTGCCGCTATGACAAGCGCCGAAAAGGCGCAGGCGTTTACAGAGGGTCGTTATACCAAGAGCAGCAGCGGCGGTATCGGCGGCATGGCGGACAAAACAGACGGCGGTATGGGAGGGCGTCCTGACGGCGGCTTATTGAACGGTGAGCTGCCGGAAGATGACCTTGAAGCCGCGGACGGACTTCCCGACGGAGCAGCTCCCGATGGAGAAATTCCCGATGGGGCGGTTAAGAAAGGCGGACTTCCCGACGGCGAAACTTTCGATAAAAATGCCGTAGGAACGCCCGACAGCGGAACTACCCAGTCCGCAAGCGGCAGCGGCGACTCCGACAACTACGAAACCTACGAGGATATGGTTGCCGCGTATGAGGCTGATATTGAAGAGGTTTATGACGGGGATAAATACGGCAACAACATTGTCGAGCTTTATAACCCCTTGAACTATATCGGCGCTGAGGGTACGAATAATCCTGTTTGGACAAGAATTATCATGGGCGCGTCCGAGGGCGATATGTCCATGTTCACTTCATTGAATTTGCAGATTGCCTGGCTTAACGCCGGCGTAGACGCTGAAATTGAATGGCAGTGGGACGGCGGTCACGTCCCGTCCGAGGTACTCGGCGAATCCTTCTCGCTTTACCTCGATAGGATGTACGGAGAATACGTGGACGGCGCGGTAAGCGTTACTAAGGCGGAAGCCGTCAGGCAAACCGAAAACGGCGATTCCGAAGAAGCCTCAGGCAAGGACATCAGCAGTTGGGTAAGTCTTGACGGTAACTCCGCAGTATCATTCAGCCTTGCCGACATAGCGGCATACAGAACAGCGGGCGCAAGCAAGGCAATGCCGGGCTTTGATGTTATTGATTACGGTCAGGAGGATTATGTGTTCGGCAGCAGCGAAAAAGACGCGCGCCATTGGAACAAATATCTGCTTGAAATATTCCAAGAGCACGCGGATGTGCTTGAACCGCTGTTTAACAAATCCGCGGGCGAATAATGAAAGCCGCCGTCAAAACATTCCTGTAATGAATTTTTTATTACAGAGCTGTTCGGAAACGCTTACGGTTTGATTTTTAGCAATTATGTTCTGCTTTTATCGGCTGTGCATAATAAAAACGGCGCAAGGGCATATTTGTATCGCTCTGGCGCGCCGAATACCGAAGGTCTTTTAGCCGCGTTTGCTTGCTAAGCAGACGCGGCTTGGCTTTTTATCATCGAAAAGATAAAATAAGCGTCTGCGCCTATTCGGATTTTTTATATTCATCTCATAAAAATAACCCTTTTTCTTAATCGTATATATGAACAAAACATCTAATTATAGGTTGCTTTTTTTAATAAAAGCAGAATGAACCGAAGTGATTTTTTGTATATATATACGAATGTTAATTTTTTAACAATTTGCTGTTGACTTTTCGGAAGCGGAGTAATAATATATCAATGACAAAAGTTTAACAATCTATAAAAAACGGGCTGAAATGTTTTTTATCGGTTAAGCGCCGAAGTTATCCGAGCGCGGCTTTTGTAAAACCGTATTATCAGACAAGGAGATATATGACAATGGAAAACTCAAACGATTATGAAGTTGTTGATTCGGTTGAAGCTCTTGAAAAGCTGCTTTCAAGAGTAAGAGACGCCCAAAGGATTTTTTCAACCTATTCTCAGCAGAAGGTCGACGAAATCTTCAAAGCCGCCGCTGTTGCGGCTAATAAGGCTCGTATTCCGCTTGCCAAAACGGCTGTTGCCGAAACGGGTATGGGCGTAGTTGAGGATAAGGTTATTAAAAACCACTATGCCGCCGAATATATTTACAACGCATACAAAAACACCAAAACCTGCGGTGTGATAGAGCAGGATTCGGCATTCGGCATAAAAAAGATTGCCGAGCCTTTAGGCATTGTTGCGGCTGTCATTCCCACAACTAACCCGACCTCCACCGCAATATTCAAAACTCTCATTTCGCTTAAAACAAGAAACGGTATTATTATAAGCCCGCACCCGAGGGCAAAGAGTTCGACTATTGCCGCCGCAAAGACAGTTCTTGAAGCCGCTGTTAAGGCAGGCGCTCCCGAGGGCATAATCGGTTGGATTGACGTTCCCTCGCTTGAGCTTACCAACCTTATTATGAAGGAAGCCGACATTATTCTTGCAACGGGAGGTCCGGGAATGGTTAAAGCAGCCTATTCCTCGGGTAAACCCGCGCTCGGCGTCGGTGCGGGCAATACCCCTGCGATTATTGACGACACGGCGGATATACCTTTGGCGGTTAACTCAATTATTCATTCAAAGACCTTTGATAACGGTATGATTTGCGCCTCAGAGCAGTCGGTTATAGTTCTTGATAAGGTATATAAGGCAGTTAAAAAGGAATTTGAGGCGAGGGGCTGTTATTTCCTTAAAGACGCAGAGCTTGAAAAGGTCAGAAAGACCATTATCATCAACGGCGCGCTTAACGCTAAAATCGTAGGTCAGTCGGCTTTCAAGATTGCCGAGCTTTCGGGCGTTAAAGTTCCCGAAAATACAAAAATTCTTATCGGTGAAGTTGAAAGCGTTGAATTGTCCGAGGAGTTTGCGCATGAAAAGCTTTCACCCGTTCTTGCCATGTATAAGGCGAAGAATTTTGAGGACGCGCTTTCAAAGGCTGAGCATCTTATTGCCGACGGCGGTTACGGTCATACTTCATCGCTGTATGTCAATGCCGTGACCGAAAAGGATAAGCTTGACGAGTTCGGTGAGAGAATGAAAACCTGCCGTATTCTTATCAACACCCCGTCGTCGCACGGCGGTATAGGCGACCTTTACAACTTTAAGCTTGCTCCGTCGCTTACTCTCGGCTGCGGCTCATGGGGAGGTAACTCCGTTTCGGAAAACGTTGGCGTCAAACATCTTTTGAATATTAAAACTGTTGCCGAGAGGAGAGAGAATATGCTTTGGTTCAGAACGCCCGAAAAGGTTTATTTCAAAAAAGGCTGCCTGCCTGTTGCTTTTGACGAGCTTAAAAGCGTTATGGGCAAGAAAAAGGCTTTTATAGTTACCGATTCGTTCCTTTACAATAACGGTTACACAAAACCGATTGAGGATAAGCTCGACGAAATGGGTATTCGGCACGCTTGCTTCTATGAGGTCGCTCCCGACCCGACGCTTCAGTGCGCGAGAAAGGGTACTGAGCAGATGGCGGCCTTCGCACCCGATACGATAATTGCTGTCGGCGGCGGTTCCGCGATGGACGCGGCAAAGATTATGTGGGTTCTTTACGAGCATCCCGACGTTGACTTCTCGGATATGGCTATGGACTTTATGGATATCCGCAAGAGAGTTTACACCTTCCCCAAGATGGGCGAAAAAGCATATTTTATTGCTGTTCCGACCTCTGCGGGAACAGGCTCCGAGGTGACGCCGTTCGCAATTATAACAGACGCCGATACGGGCGTAAAATGGCCTCTTGCGGATTATGAGCTTATGCCCAATATGGCAATCGTCGACGCTGATATGATGATGAACGCTCCGAAGGGCTTAACCTCCGCTTCCGGTATTGACGCTGTTACTCACGCGCTTGAGGCGTATGCTTCAATTATGGCTACCGATTACACCGACGGTCTTGCGATCCGTGCGCTTCAGATGATATTCCGGTATCTCCCGAGAGCATATGACAACGGACCCAACGACCCCGTTGCAAGAGAGAAAATGGCTAACGCCGCTACTCTTGCAGGTATGGCGTTTGCAAATGCTTTTTTGGGCGTATGCCATTCTATGGCTCACAAGCTCGGCGCTTTCCATCATCTTCCCCACGGAATTGCTAACGCTCTGTTGATTGATAACGTTCTTCGCTTCAATGCCGCCGAGGTTCCGGCAAAAATGGGTACATTCTCACAGTATGACCATCCTCATACGCTTGAAAGATACTGCGAGGTTGCGGACGCTCTCGGCGTATCGGGCGAAACAAACGAGGCAAAGCTTGAAAACCTTATTAAAAAGCTTGACGAGCTTAAAGAGCATATCGGAATTAAAAAGACGATTAAGGACTACGGTGTTGACGAAAAATACTTCCTTGAAACTCTTGACGATATGGTTGAGCAGGCGTTCAACGACCAATGCACGGGCGCTAACCCGAGATATCCGCTTATGAGCGAAATTAAAGACATGTATCTTAAAGCATATTACGGTAAATAAGGGAGGATATAATAATGGAACTTAAAAAAGTTATAGCGGTCAGAGCTTCAAAAACCGTTTACAGAGACGGCGATAAGGCAATTAAGGTCTTTGACGAGGCTTATAAGAAGTCCGACATACTCAACGAAGCGCTTAATCACGCGAGAATTGAGGAAACGGGGCTTCCCGTTCCTAAGCTGCTTGAGGTCAATAAAATCGACGGCAAGTGGGCTATTGTTTCGGAGTTTATCGAGGGCAAAACCTTACAGCAGCTTATGGACGAAAATCCCGATAAAATCGACGGGTATCTTGACCTTTTCGTTGACATTCAGCTTAATATCCATAACCAAAAGATGCCTATGCTTAACAAGCTGAAGGATAAGATGAACAGAAAGATTTCTCAGACGGATTTTGACGCTACCACAAGGTATGATCTGCATACAAGGCTTGAGGGTATGCCGAAGCACGATAAGGTTTGCCACGGCGATTTCAGACCCAGTAACGTTATTATTGATAAGGACGGCAACTATTTCGTTATTGACTGGGCTCATGCCACAAGGGGCAACGCTTCCGCGGACGCGGCAAGAACCTACCTTGTTTTAATGCTCAGGGGCGATAACGAGCTTGCTGAAAAATATCTTGACCTGTTCTGCAAAAAGAGCGATACAGCGAAGCAGTATGTTCAAAAATGGCTTCCGATTGTTGCCGCTTCGCAGACGGTTAAGGGTAACCCTGACGAGAGAGAATTTCTGCTTCGCTGGGTGGATGTTGTGGATTATGAATAAAAAATAACCTATGCGCCCGCCCGTCGGCATTTCAAATCTTTCAATCTCTCGGGAAACGCTGTATTTTCAAGGCGTTTCGTATGTTTTGCGCTATGACATAATTTATTTCCCTTGTTTTTGCTCTTATGAGCCGAAATAAGGGAATTTTTTATTATCTATATCTCCTATGTAAAATATATTACGAATTTGGTATAGTCTTATCAGTATGTTGTTATTTCTAACATAAAATATGTTAATCAATGAAAAAAGGTATATTTATGCAAAAAAAATAAAAATTTTGCGGGTTCGGTATGTGTTGCGTGTTTAAAAGCTGTATATGAGGAAAAGACAGTTTTTTTTCTTTATAACACTTAAAAGCTGTGTGAATAAATGTAACAATTTTTATCGAAGAAATCCACGTTTACGGGCATTTTTACCCCTGCTACCGAACTTGTCAAAAAATAAACAACAACGGTAGCAATTGTTTTTTTAAATTTCAAACTGTAGAATAACATAAAAATCAGTTGGGAGGAAAATTTATGCAAAAAACATCAAGAAAAATTTTGTCGGTTCTTTTGGCGGTGATTATGGTACTGTCAATCGTGCCGACGGCGGGCGTTGTTTCGTTTGCCGCGACAAGCGGAGATTATGAGTATTCCGTTTTGTCGGAGGACGATAAGACCTGCGGAATCACTGATTACACAGGCTCGGCAACGGAACTGACTATCCCGTCGGCGATAGACGGATATACCGTTACGAGTATAGCATATGGTGCTTTCTCCGGATGCACCTCGCTTAAAAGCATAATGATACCCAACAGCGTAACGAGTATAGGAATCGGTGCTTTCTATGATACCGCTTACTATAACAATGAGGATAATTGGGAAAACGGCGTACTGTACATAGGCAATCATTTAATTGAAGCAAAGACAAATATATCGGGCAGTTACGAAATTAAAGAGGGAACACTTACAATCGCCGATGAGGCTTTCTATGGCTGCAAATCACTTAAAAGCGTAACTATCCCCGACAGCGTAACGAGGATAGGAGACAGCGCTTTCTGTGATTGCAGTTCGCTTAAAAGCACAAATGTTGATGTTAATAATAAATATTATAGCAGTGATAACGGAGTATTATTTAATGAGGATAAAACAGAGCTTATACAATATCCTGCGGGCAAAACGGATACATCTTATGTAATACCCGACAGCGTGACAAGTATAGGAGAATATGCTTTCTCTCATTGCACATCGCTTACAAGCGTAACGATACCTGACAGTGTAACGAACATAGAAAGTTTTGCTTTCTGGTATTGCACCTCTCTTGAAAGCATAACAATACCCGACAACGTAATGAGCATAGGAAGTTATGCTTTCGATAATACCGCGTACTATAACAACAGTGATAATTGGGAAAACGGCGTACTGTACATTGGTAATTATTTAATTGAAACAAATTATACAGATATATCGGGCAGCTGCGAAATTAAAGAGGGAACACTTACAATTGCCGATTGGGCTTTCTATTATTGCAAATCACTTACAAGCGCAACAATACCTGACAGCGTTACAAGTATAGGAGATTGGGCTTTTGCTTCTTGCACCTCGCTTGCAAGCGTAACTATCCCCGACAGCGTTACGAGTATAGGGAGTCGAACTTTCTCCGGTTGCACATCGCTTACAAGCGTAACAATACCCGATAGCGTTACGAGTATAGGATGGTGTGCTTTTGAGAATTGTACCTCGCTTAAAAGCGTAACGATACCCGACAGCGTGACGAGTATAGGCTCGTGGGCTTTCGGCAATTGCTCCTCACTTAAAAGCGTAACAATACCCGACAGCGTGACGAGTATAGGAGATGAGGCTTTCCTCGGTTGCACCTCGCTAACGGATGTTTATTATGCCGGAACAGAAACACAATGGAACAATATATCTATTGGCAGTAATAACGAGTGCCTGATAAACGCTGAGATACATTATAATTCGTTTTCCGAACAATCGGACGGAATGAGAATTATAATAAACAACAGCAGCCTTTCGTATTATGTCGGAGACGCCGTTGCCGTTTGCGTTTCGGATTTTCAAGACGGTGAGGAATTTTTGCCCGAGGGGCTTGTGGTATATTCATCGGACTCGACTGTTCTGAAATATAAAGATATGTACGATTTTTCGGATCTTCCGCTTTTACGGCAAACGTTCGAAGCAATGAAAAAATGTAAATACATTATTTTTGAGGCTGTTTCGGCGGGAGCGGCAACGGTAACGATAAATAATACCGAAACGGGAGAGGTCAGAAAAATACCGATAAGCGTCGCGGAGGATTCAAAGGCGGGATTGCGAGCTGACAATGTCCCTGTAAAAACATATAAGTGTGCATGGGAAACGGATACATATAACGGATATGTCGACGGCATATATATCGCGGACTTTGAATATAAAGAGGTTTCGGGCGGCTACAACTTCTCGATGAACCTTTATAACGAAAATTATTGCAACGGCGTAGTTGAGGTATACGATGCGGACGGAAAGCTTATAAATGTTAAAGACATTCAAAAGTTTGAGTCTCTTACAAAGGGCATATACGAGACCTTTGAGGCAGGTTATACGATTATTAAGGACGCTGTGGAGGGCGATACGTTTTCATTCAGGAGCGAAGCAACCTCAAAATGCACGGAAATAAAGGATCTTTATGTGCCGCAGGACGGTATGATTAAAATAACCGCCGACATAACCTCTTCAAAGAGCTGTCTTATTGATAATATGATCGATCTATTGTTTACGGGATTATCTTTAAGCGATGATATAAAAAGCTTTGTAAAAGGCGTGGACAGCTTTAACGAGGACAGTATAGGGGAGATCAAAGCCGCCGTTTTCGCTAAATGGCTGGCAAGTGAAGAATATATTAAAATAGGCGATAAAATACAGGAAAAGTATACGAAAAAATTATACGAAAACATGACCGAAGCAAGCATAAACACACTCACAACCGGAGTTTTGCTGGATTTAGAGGATGTTTTTGAGGAAATGGATTTGGATTTGGACGGTCTGCTTAAAACGGTATTCGGATCGGGTGCGGGGATTGCCGAAGGCTTGTTTGAAAAAGCGGCGGGACCGGTAGGGCTGGTGTTAAAATCTATTTTCCTTGTTCAGGAGGTTCAGGATTTCATAAATGATATAAACGATATTAGGGAAAGAATGACGGGCGGCGTCAAATTCGGATGCTATACTCCTGTGAAATATTCCTCAAATACTGTTTTAAAAAATGAATTTGTAACTCTCGACACGCTGAGCAAAGCTCCCGCAAATGCGGTAATGGAAAGTCATAAGGTTGTTAACGGCAATGCTCAGTCAATATTGCTTGACGACGGAAGCACTATGGTCAGCTATGAGCAATATGAAATTACCCTATACAGCGACGGCGAAGAAATACAGCCGACGGGTATGGTCGAGGTTCAAATCGATTGTGACCTTGAAAAAGCTACGGTTGCAGCGCTTAACGAATCGGGCTCATGGGAAACGGTTGAATGCAGTCTTAACGACGGAAAGATATGCTTCAGCGTCAGTAAGCTCGGAACATTTGTGATTTGCGAAGATACTGTTTATTTTGCTGAATATGACAAGGCAGTCAAACAGGCGAACGCGATAGACAGGAGCCAATATACGGCTGAAAGCCTTGCGGCTCTCGACAGCGCTTTGGCGGTCGATGTAAGCAGCGCTTCGCAGGAGGAAATCGACGCGCAGACCGAAGCGATAACCGACGCGCTTAATTCGCTTGTTAAAAGGATCGCGATGTACCGCCTTTACAATCCCAATTCGGGCGAGCATTTCTATACGTCGAACGTAGGCGAGAAAGACAATCTTGTTTCGCTCGGCTGGAATTATGAAGGTATAGGCTGGTACGCGCCCTCGAAGTCTGCAACTCCCGTTTACAGACTGTACAACAAGAACGGCGGCGAGCATCATTACACTGCAAGCGTAACCGAAAGAGACAGGCTCGTTTCGCTCGGCTGGAATTATGAGGGTATCGGCTGGAATTCGGATGACGCGCAGGGCGTTCCGATTTACAGACAGTATAACCCGAACGCTTTTGCGAACAACCACAACTACACGGCAAGCAAGACAGAAAACGACCGCCTTGTTTCCTACGGCTGGAGATATGAAGGCATCGGCTGGTACGGCGTGGCGTAATCGGTCATCGTTATTTTCATATAAAAGGTATGTCATATTTTTATTAAACTTATTTATTTATATCGGACATAAAATTAGCCTCCCGAAAGCTGTTTTATTTTACATCTTTCGGGAGGTCAGTAAAATTTTTGAAAAATTCACCGCTGAATATACTGTAATTACGAGGGGTATAATCGCATAATTTATAACCGCTTCAGTGACATTCACGCTTACGTTGAAAACATAAATATATTTCGTAGAACTGCAAGTTCTGAACGCATATAAATCTGTATTATTTTGTCATATTTTATCATATGTTTTTATTATATGTCAATATATATTTAATAATTTATCGGTCGGCAAAATCAAATAAAATCAATGTAAGCCGTTTTTAAATTAACGATTTTATCATATTCTTGGTCATTTTTATGGTCGCTTTATAAACGGTTATTAAATAAATGGGAGTGTGAGGTATATGCCCAGACATGGTGAAAACATTTATAAAAGAAACGACGGAAGATGGGAAGGCAGATATATATATTCCTACAGCGAAACCGGTAAAGCGTTGTATAAATCAGTTTACAGCAAGACTTATTCTGAAACCAAAAGAAAGCTTGACATAGAAAAAACGAGATGTTCCAAAGTCAAAAGTCAAAATATAATCAATACTTTTGAAGATTTGCTTTACTATTGGCTCGAATTTAATTGTTCAAAAAACAGGCAAACAACACAGGATAAATATGCTTTTCTTATAAATAAGCATATTAAGCCGGATCTGGGAAAAGTAAAGATAAGCAGAATTTCATCAGTAATGATTAATAAATTTATAGACGAAAAAACCAATTATCTTTCAAACTCTTATGTTCGGACAATGGCAATTATTATCAAATCCGCTTTGGAGCTCGGTATTAAAGAAAACTTCATTTTTATTTCTAATTTTGACATTCATCTGCCTAAACAGCAAAAGCAGGAATTGCGTATATTATCAACAACAGAGTATGCTTTATTGGAAAAATACTTACTGAGTAATTTTGATTATACGGCGCTTGGCATATATATCTCACTTTATACGGGTCTGCGCATAGGAGAAATTTGCGCGCTGAAGTGGAGCGATATCGACTTTGAAAATCAAGTTATAAAAGTTAAATCAACGGTAATCAGAGTTAATGACAAAAACGGTAAGAGTCATGATGAAATCAGTGCGGCAAAAACAGATGCCTCAGTAAGGCTTGTACCAATAATAAATAAGCTGTTTGTTAAACTTTCCGAGATGAAAAAGACAAGCGAATCGCCATATGTAATTTCAACAAAAAATGAATTTGTAAAGAAAAGGACTTATGAATACAGGTATCATAAGATTTTAAAAAGAGCGGGAATAAAGGATATCAATTACCACGCTTTAAGACATTCTTTTGCAACCAGATGTATTGAATGCGGAGTTGACATAAAATCACTCAGTGAAATTTTGGGGCACTCTAATGTTTCGATTACATTGAATACCTATGTTCATTCATCAATAAAATTAAAAAAGTCACAAATCGAAAAGTTGAATAATCTTATAGCGTAATTTAGTATATTTATGGTCAAAAATATGGTCAAGGTAAACGAGGATGTTGTTATTTTCGGCATCTTCGTTTTTTTATTACAGAACTTGCAGTTCTACGAAATGTATTTTCCTTGTCTGTATCTTAATTTTTTGTGTTTAAGAGTGAAATATGAATATGTTTAAGAACTTATTTTCAAAAAAACAAAAAAATTCGGGCGCTGATCATAATTCTGAAAATGTTTCCTCTTATTATAATAACAATTTTGACGATACTGTCAAATTAAACGGTTTTGTAAGTGAGAATTTCGGAGAAACTGTTCTGCTTAACGGTAATGATTTGAGTAATTCTGACGAAACGGTTTTGCTTAATAATATTGAAACAAAAGCAATCGAAAAAAATGCTGCAAAATCTTCAAGCAATATATTTATTATAAATCCGTTATCAGGAGAAAAAGTTAGAATTTATAAGCAAATTTTTACTGTAGGCAGCGGAAACAATGCGGATTTCAGAATTTGCAAATCAAGCATAAGTAATAACCACGCTTCGATTTTTATAAAAGGACCCGATGAATTTTATATTACTGATAATGGGTCGACAAACGGAACTCAAGTTGAAGGCGCAACGATTGAACCTATGAAAATGATTTCAATTGATAACGGTGATTTAATTGCTTTCGGAGATGAGCTGTATCAATTTTATATTGAAGAATAAGTGAGGACTGTATAATGAGATATTTATCTGCCGCCCATACAGATATAGGGTTAGTAAAAAAAATAAATCAGGATTCATTTACATTGAAGATTGCAAAAACATCAAGGTATAATATTGCGTTTGTTGTTTTGTGCGACGGGATGGGAGGCCTTAAAAACGGGGAACTTGCGAGTGCGTTTGTTGTTAACGCTTTTTCAAATTGGTTTGAACAGGTGTTCCCAGAAGCATTAAAAACAGGCTTGGATTTTGAAGTGATAAAGAAGCAATGGAACAGTATAGCGATTTCACAGAGTGAAAAAATATCGGAATACGGAAACGCAAGAGGTATTTCCTTAGGAACGACCCTTTCCGCAATTTTGTGCGTTAATAATAAATTTATTTTAATTCACATCGGTGATACAAGAATATATAGGTTAAACAATAGCATTGAACAAATAACAACCGATCACACCTTTGTAGCTAATGAGGTGGTTCATAACAGAATGACTGCGGATCAAGCTAAGACAGATAAAAGAAAGAATATATTGCTTCAATGTATAGGCGCGTCAAAAAATATAGACTGTGAATTTAAAACAGGTGATATAAGAGAAAATGATGAGTTTTTATTGTGTTGTGACGGATTTAGACATGAGATCTCGAGCGAAGAGATATTCGGCGTTTTAGCGCCTGAGCTTATGTCAAGTGAGAGAATAATGAGAAAAAGTCTTGTTGATTTAGTAAATCTTAACAAGAAGAGAAACGAGAAAGATAACATAACGGCAATATTGATTAAAACAATTTACTGATTGTAGGGAGAAATTATTTTGGCTCATATTAATGATGTTATTGATGGTAAATACGAAATCATCCGTGAAATCGGAAGAGGCGGTATGTCTGTTGTTTATTTGGCAATGGATAAGCGCCTTAACAGACAATGGGCAATAAAAGAGTTCCGTAAGGATGAGCACGATGCCGTTAATAAGATGAATTTGGAAGCATTACTGCACGAAGCAAATATAATGAAAAAGCTCGATCATCCGACATTACCCAGAATAGTTGATATTATTGAGGAAAATAAAAGCGTATACATTGTAATGGACTATATAGAAGGCGAACCGCTAAACAAGGTGCTTTCCGCATATGGCGCTCAACCGCAGGATGCCGTTATAGAATGGGCAAAACAACTCAGCGAGGTGCTTGACTATTTACACACTCAAAATCCGCCTGTAATCTATCGCGATATGAAGCCTGCCAACATAATGCTCAAACCGGATGGAACAATACGACTCTTTGATTTCGGTATTGCACGCGAATATAAGGAGGGGCAGGAGGGCGATACCGAGTGGATTGGCACAAGGGGTTATGCGGCGCCGGAACAGTTCGGAGGAAAGGGGCAGACTGACGCAAGAACGGATATTTACAGCTTCGGAGTTACGCTTTATCATCTTGTTACAGGAAAAAACCCGTCAGAGCCGCCGTATGAGATTTATCCGATAAGGCATTGGGACCCTTCATTGTCAAGTGGTTTGGAATGGCTTATACAAAAGTGTACGCAGCTGAATCCGAAAGACAGGTATCAGTCGTTTGCGGAAGTAACATATGTCCTTGAGAATTTGGAAAAATTTGAAGGCGCATATAAGAAAAAATTAAAATCACGTATAAATCAGTTCTTGGCTGTTACGGTCCTTACTTTCGTTTTTACTGTTTTATCTGTTGGCTTTTTGACAGGAGCAAATTCTGTAAAAAATAACAACTATCAAGCATATGTTGACCTTAATACTTTTGAGGGCTATCAGTCTGCAATAGAAATAGATAACAGTAAAACAGATGCATATATCGGATTTGCAAACAAGCTGAAAAAAGATGTTTCGGTTATATATTCATCTATGCCTGAGGGTTATGATGCCGAAACCCTCCCTGCGGGCGCAATAGTTGAAAGCAGTATAAAAAAATGTATAGAAACCGAAAATCTGAGCGAATTAAAAGAAAGTTCGCTCGAAACATATATTTCGGTCTTGTATGAAGTCGGAAGAGCTTATTGGAATGATTTTAAGGATGCGTCAGACCAATCGTACATCGGTGAAAAAAAGGCGGAGGAGTATTTTAGAAACATAATTCTGTCTGCTGAAGAAAGCGATGTTGAATACGGAGGCTTATCCGAAAAAAAATATAACCTAGTCAAGTCATATTATCTGTTATCATATTTTCAAAATCATAAGGATAAATTTAACAATGATGACAGCGATGAATTTCAGTTTGATGAAGCTGCAAGGTATGCGGGAGCGTACGGGATACTTGATGATAACACCATTGAAGATCCGTATTATTCATTTTGGGTTACCAACAAAAATTTATTATCACTTGTCACCAGCGATGCGGAAATGTACGACAGCGTAACGATACAAACACTTAAAAGGTTGGCTTATATCTTAGAAGAAAATCGCGCTGACTTCCAAATCAAAACAAATAAGATTGACGAAAATGAAATGTCAGAATATTTCAAAGAGTTTTCGTTGGCTTTAAGCAACGCGGAAAAAAATTTTGAAAATGACGAATCGAAGCTGCAAGAGATTGATGGGATAAGGAATAGCCTTAACAACACAATAAAAATGGTCAACAGCTCTTACGGATGCAACATTGAGAAAATATAGAGGTATATAAATGCAAAATTTATTGACATTGGGTATAGTAAGTGTTATTCTTGCGGTTTGCTTTTTTATTACATCGGTAACGATGTTTATTGCTTATAAAATACCTACATTATGGAAAGATTCTCACGGCACCTTGGAGCAAAAGCAGATTGATGAAATTCGTGCTATGCGAAGAAATAATGCTGACAGCAGGAATAAAATTAATGTTTTTGAAGATTTGGAAAGAAAAGCAAAGCCGAGAAAAACACCTTCACAGAGCATCAGGATAAAGACATTGACGGACGAAAACGGCGGTAATCAAACAAGCGTAAACAAATCAGAGACTGTTGTTTTAAAAAATAAAGCGAAAGCAATTAATTCGGATTTTATTATTGAAAAAGATATTACTTTTGTTTGTACCAACGAGGTGATATAGATGACTGCACAAAAAAAGAGAATTATTTTATTGATTTCCGTTATATGTTTTCTTTTAATGGCGTGTGATTTTTTAATAATGCCGATAGGAAACAATATTGAAAAGAATATGAGTTTGTTTAAAGTGTTAACGGGTACTTTATTTTGGCTTCCGTTAATTTCGGGATGCGTTTTGCAAATAATATTGTATTCATTTTACAAAAAAAAATCAAATAACAGAAAATTAACTGATTGTAAATTTTTTGGTGCGATATCTTTTTTTAAAAACAAGCTTGCCGCAATTTTTGATTTGATTTTTGTTATTAGTTTGGTTTTATTCATAATTATGCTTATATTTACGGATGCGACGGGATATTTTTGTTATGTTTTGATTTCATTATTTTCATTTTCATTTTGTATGCACTGTATTTTAAACGGAAAAATGTATAACAGTTCATTTTATAAAAACAGTAAATAATTTTTATTGTTGCTTTTGATATATTGGTTTCAGTTTTACAAAACATCAATGTGAATATTATTACTGTTTAAACATCATAACAGTTGCCAAAAGAAGAAAAATGTTAATAATAACGTTGAATCAAAGGCGATGCAGATTCTCAATCAGAAAGAGCCGCATTGTTTAATTCCCTCAATTTAGAACATAATTATGTTTTGTCATAAATGCGGCAAAAAACAATCTGTTCTTGTTGTATTTTCGAGATGGGGTACAAATCAATTAAGCACCGGAGCCGAATCAAATCAGAGATAGGTATTCTGTTTCAAACACAGCTAAAAAATATAGCAAATATATATAATAACTTAACGGAGGAAAAAAATGAAAAACTTTAAATTAGGTCATAAGATTTTAACGGTTTCTTTAGCGTTACTTATGTTGTTTACATCATTTCCTGTTGTAAATACATATGCTGCGGAAGATGTTAATTTAGGACAAGTCTCTGCAATAACCGAACCGTCCTGCGCGGTGGTTAATGATGAGGATAAGAGTAATATTACTGTTATATATAACGACAGTATTGTCCTTGACTGGACGGCCGCTGATGCCTCGATCGGCAGATCGTCCGATGGTTGGTGGGTAGGAATTAAAATTACCGCGCCCGAAGGTATGTCTGTTGATGAACTTAAATCCGTAAAGTACGAGACTCTGTATAACGGTTATGATGAGTGGTCTGATGAGAAGAGCTTTTGGAATGCGCAGGACTCTGACATAAATTCAGAGGAAGAAATTGAACGCTATATAACTATGTGGGCTTTTATAAATGAAAAAGTGCTTAATTATGCTATATATAACGACAAATATATTGATAATTGCTATAAATTCGATTGGGATAATGACGGAATCTATGAGCAAGAAATTTCCTTTAGCATTGACGCTAATTGTGTAGCGCTGAATAAGGACGGCGAGCAGGTATACTCTTCAAGTTCCCTCGGTAATGTTGAAGCAATTACAGGCGCAGATGTTATGGAAGTTGAAGGTTCGGCCGGAAATGTTGTTACTGTTACAAATAACGGTGAGTTGACCCTTCAATGGTCACAGGCTGACGCCTCAATCGGCAGGACATCGGACGGCTGGTGGGCAGGTATTAAGGTAACCGCGCCCGAAGGTATGTCTGTTGATGAACTTAAAGCTGTAAAGTACGAGACTCTGTATAACGGTTATGATGAGTGGTCTGATGAAAAGAGTTTTTGGAACGCGCAGGACTCTGACATAAATTCAGAGGAAGACATTGAACGCTACATAACCATGTGGGCTTTTATTAATGAGGACGTTCTTAATAATTATTCTTCTGTTAATAATTACTATATGTTTGACTGGAATGCTGACGGAGTTTACGAGCAGTTTATAGGTTTTTCTCTTAATACAGAAAACATTACTTTAGATAAAACAAATCTATATGCTATGGATAATGCTGCGCCCATAATCAGCGAACTTACAGATAATGAGGAATATACAAATAGTGATGTTACGGTCGAGTTTTCTGTGATTGACGAAGGTACGGAAAGTAACGGCGTTAAATATATCTCCGGCATCAGCGGTGTGTATTACTCCGTTAAAGAGATTGAAAATGTAACCATAGAAAACATTTCTAAACTTGAATCGGCAAAAGTGGACGAAAACGGTAAATATAAAATTATTGTAAGCAATGAAACGAATAATGAAACGAATTATTATTATATCTATGCTGTTGATTTCTCGGGAAATATTGCAGAAGATAAAGTTAAAATTCTTGTTGACAAAACCGGGCCTGAATTTAATGAGGAAAGTTTAACGATTAAGGACAGTGATGGTGCTGAATTTAAAATTACGGATTGGACCAATAAAGGTATAAAAATTGAAGGATATGTTTCCGATAATCTTTCGGGAATTAAAAGCGTTGAAATTAAAGAAGCTGTTGATGGTGCGACAGTTGATGGTGCGACATTAGAATATGATGAAGATGACAGTAAATACACCCTTTCTATTAATGCGCAGACATATGAAGGTAATATTTATCTCGTTTGTGCAGATAAAGCAGGTAATGAAACGGAAACAAGCTTTTGCGTTAAAATGGATAATACAAATTGTGTTATTATGTCGCTCAGCAGTAATTGTAATGAAAATGAATTTACGAATAAAGATGTAATTGTGGAAGGCAGGGTGATAGATGAGCATTCGGGCGTAGAAAGAGTAGAGGCTGTTCTTGAAGATGGTAGCACGATAAATAGCGATGTTGATGAGAACGGCAATTTTAAAATTGATGAGAACGGCAATTTTAAAATTACCGTATTCGCACGGAGTTATGAAGGCCAATTAACGGTAAACGCTTATGATAATGCGGGTAACGGAGCTAAAGCCGCCGAAGGTATTAGTAGTCTGTCAATAGATTTGTATATGGATAATGAAATCCCTACTGTCAGCGTTAGTGATCCTGTTGAAGAGGATGTAAAATGGACAAACGAAGATGTAACCGTAAGCGGAACTGTTACAGACAATCTTTCGGATATTAAGGCTGTTTACTATGCGGAAGAAAACAGCATTGATGAATTAACTATTGATGAATTAACTTTAGAATATTTAGAAGCAAAATGTTCGAAGGCGAATTTTAATGAGACTGAAAATACATACGAATTTACAATTAAAAATGAAGATAATTATGAAGGAAATTATGTAATATATGCAGTTGACAAGGCGGGTAATATTTCAGAAGAAAAAACAGTTGCTGTTAAAATGGATATTACTGCTCCGAACGATGTAAAAATCAATTATGATGGTGATAATATCAGTGTAATTGAAGAAATACTCAGTAATTTATTCTGGTTCTACCAGACGTCTTGTAAGGTTACCTTATCTTCAACCGATAATTTGTCAGGCATCAAATCCTTTGAGTACAGCCTCGACGGCGGAAAGACTTTTACTACTATTGATAAAGAATCAGATGGTAACTCATATAAGTTTATTGAATCAGAAAAATCAGCAGAAGCCTCATTCTCAATTGACCCTCAGTTCAGAGAGAAAGTAATCGCTAGTGCAACCGATAAAGCAGGCAATAAATCAAATGACACAATTGATGATAAGACCATTGTTGTTGATAGTAAAGTACCTGAAATAACAGTTGAGTATACCTCTCAGGCAGGCAATGCAAATTATGTTGATAAGGATAATAAATCAGTTGAAGATTTAGCATCTGCCGAGCGGGTGTATTATAACAATTCCGTATCAGCAACTATAATAATAGAAGAAGAGAATTTCTTTGAAGGTCAGGTTGAGACCGTAAAAGATAAAGACGGAAATGTTGTTGAAAATAGAACGGTTCACGAAGTTGGTATTCTTGTTGAAAAAACAATAGGTGATAAAATAACTTATATTGAATATTTGCCGAAAAATGAAGAAGGAGCACAGCAGGCAGAAAGAAAATACAGTGATGAATATGAAGTTGACTATGTTGAATGGAGTTCAAACAAAACCTCATATACTACTGAACTAGAATTTAATGACGACGCAGATTATAAGCTTATTGTTGAATACACAGACTATTCGGGAAATAATGCTGATTATAAATCCAAACTTATTACTGTTGATACAACCGCGCCGGAAATAGAAATCACTTATGGAGATGAAAAAAGTGATGACAGAGTAGGCGAAGGCTATTTCTTAAACAGAACTGCAACCATCACCGTTGAGGAACACAATTTTGATAAGTCTGCTTTCAGTGCAGAGATAACAGCAAAAGATATTGCAGGAAATACTACTATTAGTGATACTGCTGCAAAAAAAGATTTAGAAGCAAATCAATGGCGTGACGATGGTGATACGCATACACTTGTAATTTCGTATACAGATGATGCGAACTATACATTTGCTCTCAATGGGCTTGAGGATTTTGCAGGGAATAATTATTTAACCAATGAAAAAAATGAAGGCAGTATTTATGATAAAGATGCAGAAACACCGGATAGCTTTGTTGTAGATAAGGAAGCTCCAAGTGATGTGGTTATTGATTATTCAGAAAATCATACAGTTCTTGAAACAATAAGAAATATAGTATTCTGGTTCTTTAATCCTTCAAAAGATGAGGAAAACTTAGGGAAATGTACAGTTACACTCACAACAACTGATATGACTTCAGGACTTCAATATTTCACATATTCGTATAACGGAAATTATACAGATATTCATACAGAGAATATAGAAGATGAAAATGTTGCAAAGGAAAAAGGCTTTAAGGTAAACGATAGTAATCCTTCCGAGTTCACATACATTTTTGAAATTCCTGCGCAGTTCAGAGGGAAGGTAACCGCTAGTGCAACCGATAATGCAGGCAATAAATCAAATGACACAATTGATGATAAGACCATTGTTGTTGATAGTGAAGCACCTGAAATTTCAGTAAGCTATTCAAAGCCTGCAAATGCGGCAGAAGATAATTCAAAGGGCATAAATTATTTTTCCGATGATGTAACCGTTACAGTAACAGTCAATGAAGAAAACTTTATGGACGGCGAGTATCCTGAAGATGTCATAGATATGAATATCACTGCTGATATACTTGGCGATGATGAAACTGAAACACAGGAATCATATGTGGTTGAAAATTGGACAAGAGATGATACCAATCAGTGGGTAGGCAGCTTTACTCTGTCAACAGAGGGCGATTATACACTTTCGATTTCTTATGCCGACAAATCGGGAAATGAAGTTAGTTATTCAAATTCAGATTATCCTATTACAATCGACAAAACCGCGCCTGTTGTAAGTGTTGAGTATGATAACAATAATGTATCGGAAAAAGCATTGAATGAAACATACTTTAATGCAAACAGAACTGCAACAATCACAGTAGTAGAACATAACTTTGCACCTGAGTATTTGGAAGATAATATCAGCATAATTGCAAACAGTATTTTAACCGAGAATGATGAAAACGAACAGATAAGCACAAAAGCAACCGAGAAACTTGCGGAAATTACTGATATAAATAATTGGAATAAGGAAGAAGAAAATAATACGTATACATATAAAATTGATTATACGGATGATGCAATTTATGACTTTGCTTTAATCAGTTTTAAGGATTATGCCAAAAATGAGATGAATCCCGACAACGAAAACAAGGTGATTTATGCAGACGGCACAGTTTCACCCGAAAGCTTTGTTGTAGATACGGAAGCTCCAAGTGATGTGGTTATTGATTATTCAGAAAATCATACAGTTCTTGAAACAATAAGAAATATAGTATTCTGGTTCTTTAATCCTTCAAAAGATGAGGAAAACTTAGGGAAATGTACAGTTACACTCACAACAACTGATATGACTTCAGGACTTCAATATTTCACATATTCGTATAACGGAAATTATACAGATATAGATATTCAGACAGAGAATATAGAAGATAAAAATGTTGCAAAGGAAAAAGGCTTTGAGGTAAACGATAGTAATCCTTCCGAGTTCACATACAGTTTTGAAATTCCTGCGCAGTTCAGAGGGAAAGTAACCGCGAGTGCAACCGATAATGCAGGAAATACAACAGCAAAAGAAACGGAAAGTGAAAAAACAATAATTGTTGATAGTGAAGCACCTGAAATTTCAGTAAACTATTCAGATCCTGCAAATGCGGCAAAAGATAATTCAAAGGGCATAAATTATTTTTCCGATGATGTAACCGTTACAGTAACAGTCAATGAAGAAAACTTTATGGACGGCGAGTATCCTGAAGATGTCATAGATATGAATATCACTGCTGATATACTTGGCGATGATGAAACTGAAACACAGGAATCATATGTGGTTGAAAATTGGACAAGAGATGATACCAATCAGTGGGTAGGCAGCTTTACTCTGTCAACAGAGGGCGATTATACACTTTCGATTTCTTATGCCGACAAATCGGGAAATGAAGTTAGTTATTCAAATTCAGACTATCCTATTACAATCGACAAAACCGCGCCTGTTGTAAGTGTTGAGTTTGATTCAATCAGTCCTGTTCATACGATTGACGGTCGTGAATATTACGACACCAACCGTTCAGCTATCATTAAAGTAACAGAGCATAATTTCTCCCCTGAATATTTTGATACAGAAGATATTTTAAAAGCTCTGGATATTCTCGGAAACAATGTAACAAATTATAATGAATACTTTAAAAAGGAAGACAACTGGGAAACAGATACAACAGATCCCACAGGAAATACACACACTATCGAAGTTGACTTTAAATCAGACGCAAATTATACATTTGACTTTGATTTTGTGGATTTAGCTAAAAATAATTTTGTATTTACGGATGATTTAAACAACAGCCTTAACGACTATCCTGCATACCTGTTTACGGTTGATAAAACATCACCGAAAAATTTAAGCGTTTCATACAGCTCAAATGTTTTTGAAACCGTAATAAACGCTATAACATTCGGCTATTATGACAGCATAATGAAAGTTACAGTTTCAGCTGATGATGACACTACGGGTGTGTATCACATTATGTACAGTTATCTGACTGCAACAGGTGTAAGCGACGTTAACGCACAGTTGGTAAACGATGCAATCAGCAAAGCCGAAATTACGAGAGACGGAAGAACCTCTACAGCGGTATTTTCCATTCCTAAAAGCAGTCTTGAGCGAAACAGTCAGTTTAACGGTACGGTAGAATTTACAGCGTATGACTATGCTGAAAATAATACTTATGAGGCTGATACCAAGAGAGTGATTGTTGATAATATCTCACCGACTGCCTCGATAACATTCAACGAACCTGTTCAAAACGTCAATAATATATCATATTATGCAGGGGATATAAATGCGACCGTTTCAATTAATGAGGCTAACTTTTATTCTCAGGATGTTGAAGTTACAGTTACCAATAACGGATCAATTTATCCTGTTTCGGTTAATTGGGTTGACAACAGCGTCGACCGGCATACGGGCACATTCAGAATTACGGGGGACGGCGACTATATTGTTAAAATCGCTTATTCTGACAGATCAGGAAACGATATGGTGACATATGAATCAAATCAACTGACAATTGACACAGTGGATCCGGTCATCACCGTATCGGGCATTAACCATCAATCTGCAAATAATGATGAAACAATAGGCTTCAATGTTTCAGTAACCGACAAAAATATTGATGTGAACGCGTTTAAACCGGAATTATCGGCGGTTATAAGAAATGCCGCCGGCGAGCTTGAAACTATAAAAATCAGTTTGGGCGATCCCTCGATCAGTATTAACGACAAGGGCGAAACCGTTTACACTTACACAATACAAAACCTGTCCGTCGACGGCTTCTATTCGTTGATTTGCAGTGCTGTTGACTATTCAAATCACAGCATAAATATCATAAACTCCGGGCAGGATAACGGTACAACGTCTTCCGAAGAAACATTAAATTTCTCGGTCAACCGTGAAGGTTCAACATTCTGGATAGAAACAACTTACAACGATAAATATACCGATAATGTATTTTTGAATGAATTGGATAACGCATATGCCAATGACAAGGTGGAAATTATTGTTCATGAGTTAAATGTCGATCCGGTTGATATATCAGATAACATTGACGAGCAAACTGTTTTTGCTATGTATAACGGCGCTGAAACAGATTATATTACGCTTTCGGAGGGAACAGGTTCGGCTGACAATTATGTCAAGAACACGCTTAGAGGAGCGGGAGGATGGTACGAAACTCTCTATACTCTGAACAATGAAAACGGTAATTTTAACGATGACGGCGTTTATTCATTCAGTATATTGAGCTTTGACCGTGCAGGCAACAGCAACCTTAACACAAAAAGCGATTCGGGCGTTATTAAATTTACTGTTGACAGAACAAATCCCGTAATTACATCAAATATTTACGAAGATCAAATTGTTGAAGCGGAAAGTCATACTGTTGAATTTGAAATTAACGATGCGAATCCCGATGTTAATACGGTTGAAGTTTCAATTAACGGCGAAGTTGTTCCGAGCGAGTCCGTTATAAATATAAGCGGAAATATCTACAATGTTGAAATGTCCGAAGGCAATAAGCAAAGCATAAGCATAACTTCAAAAGACCTGGCGGGTAATCCTTCCGAACAGTATGAAATAAGCGGAATCACAGTTTCAACATCACCTCTTGTTCTTTTCTACTATTCATACACCGTAGTTTTCTGGGCAATCGTTGCGGGAATTTTAGCTCTTGCATTTTTGATTTTGCTGATTGTGTTTAAGAGAAAAAAAGATAAAGACGAGGAAGAAGCGTAATCAAAATAAAACGGGGCTGCTGAAATGCAGCCTCGGGAGCAATATTTAACGGAGGTTTTGCTGTGATTGAATATGCAACTTTTTCGGATATTGGTGAAAAAGAAAAAAATGAGGATGCAGTAAAAGTTTTCGTTAATCCTCATGAATTTACCTATGGCTTCGTTTTGGCAGACGGGTTGGGAGGGCATGGAAACGGAGATATTGCTTCAAATCTTGTTACGGATTGTTTTGGAGCGGTTATTGAGAACTCTGAAGAAATTTCGGAAAACTTTTTGGACGATTGTTTTAAAATTGCCAATTCTATGCTTACTGAAGAAAAGGAGCTTAAAGGTCTGCCTTCAATTAAGACAACCATGGTTGCTTTAATCCTTAAAGGGAAAAATGCAACTTGGGGTCATATAGGAGATTCTCGTTTGTATCATTTCAGAAAAGGTAAGATGATTTCCAGAACTAAGGATCACAGTGTTGTGCAGATGTTGGCGGACAGCGGTGAAATTAAGGAATCGGAGATTAGACGTCACCCTGACAGAAATAAATTGCTCAGCGCGTTGGGTATGGACGATGATACAGTTAATTATGATGTGGATTCTGTGAATTTTAAAACAGTAAAAGGAGATTCTTTTTTACTTTGTTCCGATGGCTTTTGGGATTGGATAGACGAAAAGAATATGCTGTCGATTCTAAAAAAAGATTTAAGCACTTACGACGCTCTGAATGAAATGATTGATATAGTCAAAGGGAAAGGACTCGGTAACGGAATGGATAATTATTCGGCGATTCTTGTTAACATAAAATGACGTTGCTTTAAGGGAGTGTTTATTATGGAAAAATTGTGCCCTAATTGTTTTCAAAAGTTAACAAATGAATCAAGATGCTCACACTGCGGATACGATTTGATTAATCGAAAAAAGTTTTCGGGAGTATTACCTGAATTTACTCTGCTTAATAATAGATACTTAATTGGACGTGTCCTCGGCAGAGGCGGATTCGGTATTACTTATATTGCATTGGATAACCAATACGGTAAATTATGTGCGATTAAGGAATATATGCCGTCCGAGTATTCAAAAAGATGCGATAATACATTCAATATTGAGCCTTTTTCCGATACAAAATCACGAAACGTTTTTGCACACGGGCGCGAAAAATTTATGGATGAGGCAAGAACCTTGTTAAATCTGCAGGGTAATCCGACAGTTGTTAATATATACGCATATTTTTCACAGAATAATACAGCATATTTGGTAATGGAATATCTTGACGGGATGGATTTAAGAAGAAGGGCACGTTTAAATGGAGGAAAGCTTGATCCCGATTTTGCATATGAGGTGTTTGTAACCGTTGCCAGTTCTCTTATGGAAATTCATAAAAAGAACATATTACATAGAGATATAAGCCCGGAAAATATCATTGTTACGAGTAACGGAGGAATAAAGCTGATTGATTTCGGTGCTGCGAGGAATTATGTAAGTCTACAGAATAAAGGTATGTCTATATTGCTCAAGCCCGGATTTGCTCCTCCGGAACAATACAGCACAAATGGAAATCAAGGTCCCTGGAGTGATGTTTATGCTCTGTGCGCTACTTTTTATAACATAGTTTCAGGTCAACCTTTGGTTGACGCTCTGTACAGATACAGGGGGACTCCACAACCCACGCTTAAAAGCATGGGATGCAATGTTTCAACGAAGATATCTGATGTAATAGATAAAGGGCTTTCCTTGGATTATAAAAAAAGGTATCAGGATTTTGTTTCATTGCTTAACGATTTGAGCGGTATAAATATTAAATCTGCTACGCCTTCCAAGCCGTCGGCTCATTCTAAACCGTCAATGCCCCCAATTCCGCCGACGTCTCCCAAGCCGCCTGCTCTCTCAAAGCCGTTGTTGCAGCCGGTCAAGCTTCCTAAATCCACGCCGGAGTTTAAAATTACAAAATATCCGTATCTTGCAGAAATAAAAGGTAATAAAAGATACAACAAAACAATGATTGGTCGAAAGAACAAATTTATTATAGGGCGGGTTCCCATGGGGTGCAGTTATGTTATTAACGACTCTAAGAATGTAACGGGAAGGAATCATTGTTACATAAGATTCAGCGGAAACGATTTGTTTTTATGCGATACGTCCTCAAACGGAACTTATTTTGAGGACGGAACAAGGCTCAAAAAAAATGTTGAGTATAAAATCACTCCGGGCACTAAGTTTTATACAGCGGTAAAACAGTATATGTTTGTTGTTGATTTTGATTGATTGGAGATGTTTTATTGACAGAAGTTAATAACGACTTTGAGGATTTCGACGGGTTAAAAACAATTGAGCTTGCGGGTGTTGCGAACAGTCTGGATATTGGTCTTTCATCTGTTATAGGAAAAAGAAAAGAACAGCAGGATACCGTTATAGCTGATGATGAGTATATGTATTACGAAAACGGACGTGCTATAGCTACTCTGTGTGACGGTATGGGCGGACTTAACGGTGGAAGAAAAGCAAGCTTCACCTGTGCGTCTTTGCTTAATGATTCCTTTCATAAAATAAGAAAGAATGATGATATTTCAACATTTTACAGAAGAATTGTTCAAGATCTCGATTTGTCGGTGAGGTGCTTGAAAAGCGATGACGGCAGTTTGTTAAATTCGGGAACAACATTGGTGAGCATTGCTGTTGATTCCGGTAAATTGAACTGGTTATCTGTAGGGGACAGCAGGATTTATATTATTCGCAACAATAAAATAAGATGTATAACACATGACCATAATTATTCAATGATACTGAATGATAAGGTTATTAAAGGTGAAATAACACGGGATGAGGCTGATAAAAATCCCCAAAAGGACGCACTTGTAAGTTATATCGGAATGGGTGGAGTAAAGTATATTGATATAAATACCAAGCCTTTTCCGCTGTTTGACGGTGACTGTATTTTATTGTGCAGCGACGGTCTGTACCGTGCATTAGACATGGATGAAATGTTGGCAGTAGTGTCTTCCGTGAGCGAAGATATGAAGCAATGTGCGGCTGCTCTTACCGATTGCGTATTAAGCAAGGATTTGCGCGGTCAGGATAATACATCTGTAATAATTATCAAGTTTAATGATTTCAGTTAATTACAGTATTGGAGTCAAATACTGTTTTTATAAAAATATAAAAAAGGAGAAGGAAAAAATGAATTTAATCAGATGTGAAAGCGGTCATTTTTATGATGCGGAACGGTTCTCGGAATGTCCGTTTTGCAATCAGACAAGGATCAGTACCGTTGTTGAGGGCGAAAATGGAGAAGATAATCTCTATACGCAGCCTTTAACGCCTCCTGAGCCCGAAATAACCGAACCTATTCCCGAACCCGATGTTGAAGAGTTTTCAAAAACTGTCGGTATTTACGATGATCTCGGTGCCGAAGATGTGGAACCTGTTGTAGGTTGGCTTGTAGCAATTTCGGGAAAGCATTTGGGACAAGATTTTAAACTTAAAGCGGGAAGAAACTTTATCGGTCGTTCCTCGGAAATGGATGTTGCCTTGGAAAAGGATAATTCAATTTCAAGAGAAAAGCATGCAATAATACTTTATGAGCCGAAAAGTAATATGTTTTTGGTTCAGCCCGGTGAAGCAAAGCAGTTGTTTTATTTGAACGAAAAAGTTGTTTTAGAGGCGACAAAAATTTCTTCTTATGATGTTTTATCGCTCGGTGAAACTAATTTACTGTTTATTCCCTGCTGTTCCGCGAAGTTTAACTGGGACAGCGTAAAAAAAGAAACTGATAAAGACGAATAATAAAGGGAGAAAAATTATGGAAAAAATCGAAGAGAGAAGCATGACAAAATTCATTTTGTCATCCTTTATAAATCTCGGCATCGGCTTGTGCTTCGGACTTGTAGTGGGAATTGTCGCTACAATCATCACTCAGGGAATCGCCGCGCAGGCAACCATGCTTTTTGTTACGCTTGCTTCGGCTGCGTTTGTAACCTTATTTACAAGAAATCTGTATAAAATTTATTTTAATTACCGTTTATCTCTCGACATCAATACTATGTGCGAGGGTGACGGCGAGGAGTCGGAAAGCTTTTTGACTGCTTTCTTACTCAGTCTGTTCACTTTCGGTATGTATCGTATTTATTGGACCTACAAGCTTGCAAAGCGTCTCAGGGCAAACGCTCCGCGTTACGGCTTTAAAATGGAAACCACGGGTAAGGAAATTGCCGCGCTTGAAATAGTTTGCTTTGGATTTATTTCGGCGTATGAACTTATCAAGAATACCAATGAAGCAGCTGAGGTTTACAATAAAAACGGTCTTGCGGATTTAAGTGAAGGAGGTGTTCTGTAATGCAGATAAAAAAGAGAAGCATGCCGCTTTATATTTTCCTTAATTGTATTACAATAGGTATTTACGGCTTTGCTGAAATGATGATGGTGAATGACGAAATAGATGCCGTTTGCAGCGGTGATAATGAGGAGCCGAGGTTTAACTATGTCGGAGCTGTTATGCTCAGAGGAATAGCTTCGTTTATCGGTATTGTTTTCGGGCTTGTTGCCGGACTTGTTGCATTTGACGGAATCGGAGGCTATTTGGATTTCTTTGACATATACGGAGAGATAAAAGCGGCGGGTGTATTTATTTCAATGGCAGTATTCGGATTGATTTTTACAGCAGTGGGATCAATAATCAGCGGCATTTATCACAAATATTGGTGGTATAAGCAGGCAAATCGCTTAAAGGTTAATGCGGGCAGATATGATATTGAGGTTAAAGAATCGGGAACTGATAATGTTTTATTCCGCACTGTTGCAGAAATTTTCACATTACCTGTTACGGTTGTTCTTATTGTTTCGTCAATTATTATTCCTGCGCTTCTTGTTTGGCTTATTACGCTTGCTGACAGCGAAGGAGCATATGTTTTCGCAGCTATTCTTGTGTTCGTTTTCTCCATTCCACTTATGCTTTTCGGCATGGAGCTTACAACAGGTGCGAATTTTGCAACATATTTTGTCTTTAAAAACTTAAACCGATTTGCGGATGTTGCTTCAAACGGAGCCAAACCGTATGATAAAATGGCATACAAGTATTATCCCTCAAATGAAAGTATTATCGGAAATGTTGCTTTACAGCCTTTAAATTCAAACAATAACGAGATGAAAGAAACTCTGCCGGTTTTTAAAGGCACTATTGTAGGATTAAGGGGTTCCTGCGGTGGATACAATTTTGAGCTTAATCCAAATGAAGAATTTATCATAGGCAAAGACGCGAAAATGGCAAGCATTGTAATAGACCCATCCTATAAGGAAATAAGCCGAAAGCACTGTGGGGTTACATACAGTTCCGCAACGGATAACTTTGCCGTTATCGATTATTCATCAAACGGGACATGGGCAAACGATATTAAGCTCAGCAGAGGTGAGATTGCCTACTTCCCAAAGGGAACGGTATTAAAGCTTGCCAACGATAAAAATACTTTCCGATTGGAGTAATTGCACAAATACTTATTTGCAAACAGTTGGTTTGTATTTGACTGAATATTGCCGATTGTGCGACTTTTCACACAATCGGCATTTTTAATGAAAGGATTGTTTTATGAAGAATAAAAATAATCATTTAAAAAGAACAATACCTGTGCTTATATCCGTATTGCTGGTGTTTTCATCGTTATTTGCAGGGTGTAGCGATTCATCTGTTGCTGTCAGCGGTCAAAACTCAGGTACAACTTCATCTGAAAATTTATCGGATTTAAATTATGTATCATTGAATGAAGGCTTTACTGATGTTGCAGTTAAAGATGAAAAATCAGCTTTGGAAGCAATAGCATCAGTAGCAGATACATTAGGAATTGAAGATGTTGACAAGGAATTAAAAATTTGTGACGTCAACACAGTTGACGGTGATAGTTTTTATCGTTTTCAACAATACTATAATGACATTCCTGTTTATGGAAAGACTGTAGTTGTGGCTGCAGATGAAAATGGAAATGCTACAGACTTGACATCTAATATGATTAATATTAGTGATACTTTTGATGTCAAGCATAATGATATGAGTCAACAGGATGTTAGTAATGAAATTTTAGATTATATTAATTCAAATTTTGAGGATTCTGATGAAGTGTATATAGATATTCCTAATATTGCTGAATGTCAATTATATATTTACCAAAATTCAGAATTTGTTAATTGTTTAGTTGCGTTAGTTCCTGTGGGATTCTATGATTTTGTAATAGATGTTAAAACTTGTAGAGTTATTGATTGTATTGATGTGGTTCAAGACGATTATGCTGCTACTTGTTACAATAGTGATAAATCGGAAAAGTTTGATGGGTATTTTTATTCTAAGGATAATGAATATGTGGCATATAATGATGAAAGAAATACATATGTCTCAACATACAAAAAAACTAATTCACATAAAAAAAGCAAAGAAATAGAATTTTTAACAAGTACTGATAATGTTTTTGGAAATAATCAGAATGAAATCAATGAGGAATATTCAAAAGGTGTTACATATATAAATAATTTTTCAAAAATATATGATTTTTATAAAAGCAAATATGATGAAATTCCTTATGAAGAATTTTATATATATTACAATGATGGGTATTGTAATGGGCAGAATGCTGTTGGTGGTTCAGCAAATAAAAATACTGTTGGATATATGAGTATGGGATATAAAACAGGTATAGAAGATATCGATGTTATGGCTCATGAATATACTCATATTGTAACAAGAAGCATTGTGAATTGGAATGGTAGTAATGAAACTGGTGCAATAAATGAAGGATATTCTGATTTATTTGGAGAAATTATAGAGGGACAGATTAATAACAAAGAACCTGATTGGATAATGCAAGGAGATAATATAAGCGTTAAAAGAAATATAGCTTCGCCAAAATCCACTAAATATCCTGAAAATGTATCAGACAAAAATAAAAGTGGTGAAGATTATGTTCATGCATATTCAACGGTTATTTCTCATGCGGGCTATTTAATGTGGAATGGTATTGATGGAACAGACAATAAAAAAATTGATACCGATACTTTAGCAAAAATTTGGTATCGTGCGTTAAACTTTCTCCATTCCGATGCAACTTTTAATCAGTGTGCAGATAGTGTTTATAAATCTGCAAAAACTCTTAAAGGCATTACAGATGAGCAATTAAATTGTATTATTGAAGCTTTTGAAATGGTCGGAATAGATGTCAGCACAGTTAATTCATCAATTACATTTAAAGGTTCAAAGTTATATGTAAAAGATACAAATCTGAATAATTATTCAAATTATCATTTGACTATAAGTGATATGACAGATTTAAGAAATCCGAAAACAATTATAGATGAAGATGTTGAAACTGACAGTTATGTTTTGAATCTCAATGAAGGACGATATAGATTAAAGGTTAAAGATAATGATATTAATACAAGTGGCGATGAGTATTATTTAATATTAACTATATGGGATAGTAAATACAAGCAATATGAGAAACCTGTTTCAATTTACACAAATTTTGGAAGTGTTAAAATTGATGATTTCACTATCCCAAAAGATATGACATTGACTTTGGGTGAAGTTGATGTTATTGAGCCTGAAACAGTACCGGCAGATGCTACAGGATATTCAATCAAATGGACATCATCAGATGAATCGGTAGCAACTGTTACACCTACAGGCGAGGAATGCATTGTTACATCAAAAGGTAAGGGAACAACCACGATTACGGGCGAACTTGTTTCTAATGGAAAAACAATCACTAAATCAACAAATGTTCGTGTTGCATCTCAGGGCAGAGATACTGTTCTTGTGCTTGATGTGTCTGGAAGTATGTCAGGTACTCCTATTGATGAAATGAAAAAATCGGCGATTAATTTCTGTAACGAATTATTAGCAGATGAATATAACAACCGTGTTGGCTTAGTTTTATATGATGATTATATTGACAGCGTTGATCTGACAAATGATTTAGATGTACTGATTGATTATATTGAAGGCATATCATCCGGTGGCACAACAAATATGCAGGAAGCTCTGGCGACTGCAGGTAATATGCTTGACACTCAAGGAAAAGCCGACAATATTAAAAATATTGTTGTAATGGCTGATGGACTTCCAAATGAAGGTGAAACCAGTGATACCGGTAAAATGAGTCAATTGTCACAATATTCTTCTTATCTGAGTGATGTTGCCTATGCTAATGCTGTTGTAAATACTGCTGAAGATATTATGAGCAACTATAACATGTACAGTCTTGGCTTTTTCCATGATTTAAGCGGTGTCGAAAAAGACTTTGCGGTAGATTTGATGAAACTGCTTACCAATATGCCTGATGGCTATCATCAGGTTGATACGGCGGAAAACCTACAGTTCGCTTTCGGTGATATTCAGGAAACAATCAGCGACGGCTCAAAGGTTGTAATAAATATTGCTTGTCCTGTTGACGTAACCGTTACATATAACGGTGAAGCCTTATCAAGCGCTCTGTCTTCGTATTCCGATACAGCTTCTTTCGGATCACTTCAATTACTTGGGAAAAACAAGGATATTAAAGTTTTGTCGCTTGATCCTAATGCTGTTTATGATATTTTACTGAACGGAACAGGAAACGGCACAATGAATTATTCTGTCAATTATCTTGATGACACTGATGCGATTATAGATTACAGAACATTTGAATCTATTCCGATAACCCCGACCACTAAGATAGATTCAAACACAAATAATTCCTCAGGCGATATAACTCTTAATCTTGACGAAGACGGAGACGGAACGGTTGATAAGGTATATTCCGCTGCGGTAAACAGTGTTGCCGAGTTAACCTACGGTGATGATCCGGTGGAGGTTGAGGTCGTTGAGGAAACTGAACCCGTAAAATCAGATAACACATGGGTAACAGTGCTGGTGGCCGTTGTGTTTGTTATTATTCTCTTGGGAGTGATTCTGATCGTTGTTCTGCTGACGTCAAGTAACAAGAAAAAGAATAATGATAAATCCTATAGCATTCCTGTAATTGATCCCGAATCAAAAGAAAAATGCGGAAAAATAAATGTAATGAACGGCTCTATGGCTGGAAAAGAATTTGTTTTAGAATCAGGAAAAGGTTATATTGTAGGTAAAGACGTAATTAAGGCGCAGATTGTTCTGTCATATGATTATGAAAAAGTTAGTCGTGAGCATTGTGTTATTTCTTATAATGGACAAACGCAATTATATTCTGTAATTGATATGTCATCTAACGGTACATATTATGCGGATAAAATAACGGCTCCGCTTAAATCATCTCTGTCAAAACATAGGCTGATTAAAAATGCCTATACCGAATTACAGGGCGGCAGCGTATTGATTTTGGGTGATGAAGATTGCAAAATAGAATTACAATAAAAGAATATGCAGGATTGCGTATACATTGTGTTTGTGTATTATAATTTTTTAAATCACCGTAACGTTTTTTGCATAACTTAATTGTAATTTTAAAAAAAGCATAAATAGGACGGCTTTTTTAAGCAATTGATGTCGGGATGACTTAATTTACTAAGAAAATTGATTCAAAAATTGATGTCGTAGATTGGTTTATGTGGCTATTGGGAATTAACAGTTGATTTAATAATTAAAGCATGTTATATATAACAATTGTCACAGCCTTAAAATCGTATAACATTTAATGCTTTTTTCATTAGTTCAATCACTTGTCGAAAGCCAGAGAAGCAGGATTGCCGTTATGCTGTATTTATATTGAGAATGTTGTTCCAACTTGCAAAAAACGAACAGGCGAAATTTTCATCTGTCCCGTTTTACCACCTCTCTTGCACAAAGGGAGGTGGTAAACGCATTGCGTTTGACGGAGGGATTGATATGTTAAAAAAATTAAATTCGTTTTTTATTTTATCTACAATCCCTCAGTCATTCTATGCCTCCCTTGTGTAAAGGGAGGTGGTAAACGTCTTACATTTGGCGGAGGGATTGATATGTTAAAAAAATAAAATTCGTTTTTTTATTTTATCTACAATCCCTCACTCATTCTATGCCTCCCTTGTAAGCAGGAGGGGGACCGCCGTTCGGCGGTGGAGAGATTGAATTTTTAGAAATAATTCAAACTGACATTTTAATGTTATTTACAATCCCTCAGTCATTCTAAGCCTCCCTTGTGTAAAGGGAGGTGGCAAACGCGTTGCGTTTGACGGAGGGATTGAAATTTTAGAAATAATTTAGACTGACATTTTAATTTTATTTACAATCCCTCAGTCTCGTTTCACTCGACAGCTCCCTTTGCACAAGGGAGCCTTTTTTACGCAAATTTTATTTCGTGCGTAGGGCGCGGCAGGGATGCCGCGCCGTTTTTATTCTCTTGTTGAAGGTATACACCTTTTCAGCCTACCTTGTGTAAAGGGAGGTGGCAAACGCATTGCGTTTGACAGAGGAATTGATATGTTAGAAAAAATAAAATTCGTTTTTTGATTTTATTTACAATCCCTCAGTCTCG
>CAZLCG010000002.1:0-132444 GCA_964557975.1 uncultured Eubacteriales bacterium | reverse complement strand
CCTTTGACTTTATTTTTACCTAAATTGGGTCACATCTATTTACAACGCAGAAAAAAATTTAAAAAAACTATTGACAAGATCAAAAAAATATGTTTTAATACGGTAAACCGTTGAAAAAGAGTAAGTAAGTTTTATCACTTTTCTCAAAGAGAGCCGTTGGCGGTGTGAATACGGCAGAAAACATAAAACCGAATGGGCTTTTGAGGGCAATCAGAAATGTTTTTTACAAAGTATGTGCGACGGAGTGTGGCTCTCCGTAAACAAAGGTCTGCATATGTCGGTATGCGTAAAGAGGGCGCTTTAAGCGTCAAGCCGGGTGGCACCGCAGGGTTTATTACATCCTGTCCCAGCATTGTTGCTGAGGCAGGATTTTTTATTTTTTCTGGAGGAATTTAAAATGTTTATTTTTTCAAAACGATGGCGTACTTAAAACCGAAACCTATTAAAAGCTTTATTGAATTTATTTTTGAAAGGAATTAAAAATTATGAAAATCAGAAAAATTTTAGCTGTAATATCAGCTCTCGCACTTGTATTATCATTCGCCGCATGCTCAAATGACGGCACAAACACCGAAGGTAAGGTTTATAAAGTCGGCATCTGCAACTATGTTGACGACGCCTCTCTTAATCAGATAGTTGAAAATATCGAAGCTCAGCTTAAAGTCCTCGGCGAAGAAAGCGGCGTTACTTTTGACGTATCATACGACAACTGCAACGCAGACGCCAATGTTCTTGCACAGATTATAGAGAATTTTAAAGCGGATAATGTTGACCTTATGGTCGGCGTTGCAACACCTGTTGCAATGGCTATGCAGTCGGCAACAGAGGGAACTGATATTCCCGTTGTTTTTGCGGCTGTTTCGGATCCCGTTTCGGCTGAGCTTGTCGCTTCGCTTGAAGCTCCCGGCGCAAACATAACAGGTACCTCGGATTACCTTGATACCAACAAGGTTATGGATCTTATTTTCGCCGCAAATCCCGATGCGGATAAAATCGGATTGCTTTACGATATAGGTCAGGATTCTTCAACAACTCCGATTAACGACGCTAAGGAATATCTTGACAGTAAGGGCATAAGCTATGTTGAGCGCACGGGCACCAATGTTGACGAGGTCGTTTTAGCGGCTCAGGCTCTTGTTTCGGACGGCGTTGACGCTGTATTTACTCCTACGGACAACACCGTTATGACTGCTGAGCTTTCAATTTACGAAACTCTTGCAAAAGCGGGCATTCCTCATTTCACGGGCGCTGATTCCTTTGCCCTTAACGGCGCGTTCCTCGGCTACGGCGTTGACTATGCGAATCTCGGCGTTGAAACCGCAAATATGGTTAAGCAGATCCTTGTTGACGGCAAAAATCCCGCAGAGCTTGCCGTAATGACATTTGACAACGGTATTGCAACGGTCAATACGGAAATATGCGCGCAGCTCGGTTATGATTACAATGACATTTCCGAAAAATTCGCTCCCTACTGCACATCGGTTCAGAGCATTACAACAGCAGAAAACTTTTCCGAAGCGGAATAACGGGTGACTGATTTATGGCTATTGATTCGATATTCGGGCTTGTCGGCACCGCGCTCGAATTGGGGCTTATAAGCTCGCTTACGGTTCTTGCGCTGTTCTTAAGCTATTCAATGCTTAATGTCTGCGACCTGTCAACCGACGGCTGTTTTACACTCGGTGCAACGGTGGGCGCGGTAGTCGCTATTTCGGGACATCCCTATCTTGCAATTGCTGCGGCTATGGCGGCAGGCGTACTGTCGGGCTTTATCACCGCGTTTTTGCAGACCAAAATGGGTATTGACAGCCTGCTTGCCGGAATTATTGTCAACACGGGGCTGTATTCGGTCAACATAGCCGTAATGGGAAACACATCCCTTTTAAATATGAATAAAACAACAACCGTCTTTACAAAAGTCAAGGACTTGCTTTCAAATACCTTTTTGGCTGAACAGTATAAACTGGTTGTCGCCGTAACGGCGGTTGTTTTGGTTGTTTTATTCCTTTCGCTTTTCCTTAAAACAAGGCTCGGTCTTGCAATAAGGGCCACGGGTAATAATCCCGATATGGTTCGCTCATCGTCAATAAATACGGTGGTTATGACTATTATCGGTCTTTGCATAGCAAATGCCTTTACGGCGCTTTCGGGCTGTCTTCTTGCTCAGTCTCAGAAATCCGTAAACATAGATATTGGTACGGGTATGGTGACAATAGCTCTTGCGTCACTGCTTATCGGCAACGCAATATCGGGCAAAAAGAGTATACCTGTAAGGGCTGTCGGCGCTGTTGCGGGAGCGTTCATTTTCAGACTTGTTTATACAATAGCTTTAAGGTTCAATATGCCCGCATATATGCTGAAGCTTGTTTCGTCGGTAATCGTTATAATTGCAATTTCCGCGCCTTACATTAAAAAGCAGACGCCTATTATCAAACGCAGGCTGTCCTTGCGTTCGGGAAAGGGGAGAGCCTGATGCTGAAGCTATCTCATATTTCAAAAACATTTAATATCGGAACGGTAAACGCAAAAACGGCTGTAAAGGATTTGTCTCTTGAGGTAAAGGACGGCGATTTCATAACCGTAATCGGCGCAAACGGCGCAGGTAAATCTACGCTTTTTAATGCGATTTCCGGCTCGTTTATAACCGACAGCGGTACTATTTCGCTTGACGGCGAGGATATAACCCTTATGCCCGAATTTAAGAGGGCGAGAAGCATCGGCAGACTTTTTCAGGATCCGATGCTCGGCAGCGCTCCGGGAATGAGTATTGAAGAAAATCTTGCTCTTGCCGCAGGGCACGGAGGTTGGCTCAGCCGTATATCAAAAGCGGATAAGCAGCGTTTCAGAGAACAGCTTTCGCTTTTGGGTATGGGACTTGAGGACAGGATGAAGCAGCCCGTAGGACTTCTCTCAGGCGGTCAGAGGCAAGCGCTTACTCTTATGATGGCGACTGTGAACCCGCCGAAGCTTTTGCTTTTGGATGAGCATACAGCGGCGCTTGATCCGGGTACAGCCGAAAAGGTGCTTGAATTAACAAAAAAAATTGTTTCGGAAGAAAAACTTACCTGCCTTATGATTACGCATAATATGCAGTCGGCTCTGGATTTAGGCAACCGCACCGTTATGATGGATTCGGGAAATATTATTCTTGATATATCCGGCGAAGAAAGAGACCGCTGCACGGTTGCGGACTTGATGGAACGCTTTAAGCAGTCGGTAGGCGAAGAACTTTCCAACGACAGAATGTTATTATCTTAATTCTATAATTCGGATTATTTCAGGGGACGCCGATAACAGCGTCCCCTGAATTTTTGACTGAGTGAGTTTTCAAAACGGCGCGTCTCGGAAGCCTGCCCTACGTATAAAAATAAAAAGAAAGACGGGCGAATGATATTTGCCCCTACTGCAATATTTTACTTAAATTCAAATAATAATGTCTTATTTGATACATTAAATGATATTTTCAAAAAATTTTTTAAGGTTCATTTGACCGTTAAAATAATGTTTTTTCATAAATTTGTTATATGAATAAGTATTTTTGACATAGAAACGAGTAAGCTGTAACCGTTTAATATTCTTTTTACTCCTTATTTTTACGTTTTTGAGGTCATAAAACGGATGAAACCGTTAATTTCAGCTTAAAATTGCTTCTCCTGACATTTTTGACAAAACGCAAAATTATATTTATAATAAAGCCAACATCACACGTGATGTCAAAAATAAAGAAGGTGAGAATTATGCAGTTTATTTCGGAAAACATAACAACGGTATGCTGGATTGTTTTGCTGATTATTTTTGCCGTTGCCGAGGCTGCTACGGTTCAGCTTGTTTCCGTATGGTTCGCGGTTGGCGCTTTGGCGGGTCTTATTGCAAATCTATGCGACGCAAACATAACTTTGCAGATTGTAATTTTTATTTCCGTGTCGATAATTTGCTTTATAGCCACAAGGCCGCTTGTGAAAAAGTTTACCGCAAACCGTATTGAAAATACAAACGCCGACAGGTGTATAGGCTCGACGGCGGTTGTTATTGAGGAAATAGATAACGTTGAGGCTTCGGGGCAGGTCAAGGTAAACGGCAATATCTGGACCGCAAGAAGCTCGGACGGGTCGGTAATTCCCGTTAACGCAAGAGTTACTGTTGAAAAGATCGAGGGCGTTAAGCTGATCGTAAATCAGGAAAGGAGAAAATAAATTATGTTATGGGTTATTTTGGGGATAATTTTTGTCGCGTTGATTATTATTGCGGCAAATATCAAAATCGTTCCGCAGTCAAAGGCGTATGTGGTTGAAAGACTGGGCGCTTATATCGCAACGTGGCAGACGGGATTTCACGTTAAAATTCCGTTCTTTGAGAGGGTAGCAAAAATAGTTTCGCTTAAGGAGCAGGTCGTTGACTTTGCGCCTCAGCCCGTTATCACCAAAGATAACGTAACTATGCAGATCGACACGGTTGTGTTCTTTCAGATTACAGACCCGAAGCTATACACCTACGGCGTTGAAAGCCCGATTTCCGCTATTGAAAACCTGACGGCAACAACCCTGCGTAACATTATCGGTGAGCTGGAGCTTGACTCAACTCTTACCTCAAGAGATACAATTAACGCCAAAATCAGGGTAATCCTTGACGAAGCGACCGACCCTTGGGGCATTAAGGTAAACCGTGTTGAGCTTAAAAACATTATTCCTCCGCGTGAAATTCAGGACGCTATGGAAAAGCAGATGAAGGCTGAGCGTCAGCGCCGTGAAGCAATATTGACGGCTGAAGGCGAAAAAGCAAGCCGCATTCTTGTTGCCGAAGGACATAAGGAGTCCCAGATTCTTAATGCCGAAGCCGAGAAGCAGGCGGCAATCCTGCGCGCTGAAGCGGTTAAAGAGGCAAAGATCCGTGAATCCGAGGGTGAAGCGGAAGCAATTCTCGCCGTTCAAAAGGCAAATGCGGACGCAATCAGGATGATAAACGAGGCAAATCCGAGCGACGCCGTAATCGCCATTAAGAGCCTTGAAGCCTTCGCAAAGGCGGCTGACGGCAAAGCGACAAAGATTATTATTCCGTCTGAAATTCAGTCGCTCGCAGGTCTTGCGGCAAGCCTTAAAGAGCTTGTTACAGATACTGCCGTTGAGGAAAAGCCCGATGTATCCGAAAAGCCTAAAAAATAAAACGATGAGTTTCCGCGGACAGACTTTAACGCCTGTCCGCGTTTTTTTACGGGAAAAATACCGACTGATTTAAAAAATTCAGAGATAAATTCTTAAAAACTATTGACAAAATTTAATAATAAACGGATAATAAAAGAGCAAAATGAATATCGGTAGGTAAGGCTACCACAGGGATACGGACTGCTGCCGCGAAAAGTGGAGACACTGTAAGCAGGTCAGCAGATTGCATCGAAAAACAAGGTGTAATCTAATGCAGTTTCATCGCCCTGCGAAGCTAAAGCTTGAACGAAATAACTTTGTGTTTAATAACTCATTCCGTTATTTCGTACGGTATGAGTTTTTTATTTTATTTTTGTGAGGTGAAAACAATGGACGCAGGAGGCGTGAAAAGTACAGAACCCGTTCCGCGAAGTATCTTAATCATACGCCTTCAAGGACGTTGTTTTTAAGGTCTTTAATCGGATTTTGTACTTTGTTTCCCAAAGCGTTTTACGCATGTATTTATGTTAATCGGAGGAAACAAAGATGTACGAAAAAGTACTTGAGCTTTTAGGGCAGAAAAAATATCATGAGTTAAAAGAGCTTCTGTCCGAAATGAACGAGGCGGATATTGCCGCCATTTTAACCGAAGCCCCCGAGGAGGCGCTTCCGCTTTTATACAGGATCCTTCCCAAGGAACTTGCCGCAGACGTTTTCGTTAATATGGATTCGGATTCGCAGGAAATCCTTATAAGGGCTTTCAGCGATACCGAGCTTCGGGAGGTCCTTGACGAGCTTTATGTTGACGACGCGGTTGATATAATCGAAGAAATGCCCGCAACCGTTGTAAAAAGGATTCTTATGCACACCGCGCCCGATGTGCGAAAAAGCATAAACGATATTTTAAAATATCCCGAGGACTCCGCAGGGAGTCTTATGACAATCGAATACGTCGACCTGAAAAAATACATGACCGTTGACGACGCTTTCACAAGAATCCGCCGCACCGGCGTGGATAAGGAAACAATTTACGTCTGCTACGTTACCGATGAAAACAGAAAGCTTTTGGGTCTTGTAACCGTTAAGGATTTGCTGCTGTCCGACAAGAGTAAAAAGATGTTCGAGATAATGGAAACCAATGTTATTTCGGTCACTACGCTTGAGGACAAGGAGCTTGTTGCCGAAAAGTTCAGAAAATACGACCTTATGGCAATTCCGGTTGTCGACGGCGAACACAGGCTTGTCGGCATTGTTACGTTCGACGACGCTATGGATGTTCTTCAGGACGAGAACACCGAGGATATCGAAAAGATGGCGGCTATCACCCCGACGGACAAGCCCTATCTTAAAATGGGCGTTGCGGAAACATGGAAAAAGCGTTTCCCGTGGCTTCTTCTCTTAATGGTATCGGCCACCTTTACGGGTAAGATTATTCAAAGCTTTGAAAATGCTTTGCAGGCGCAAATAGTTTTAACGTCGTTCATACCTATGCTTATGGACACGGGCGGCAACTGCGGCGGTCAAGCTTCGGTTACGATTATCCGTTCGCTTTCCCTCGGCGACATAAGCTATAAGGATGTTTTTAAGGTAATCTGGAAGGAATTACGCGTTGCGCTTCTTTGCGGCGTTACGCTTGCGGTTGCGATTTTTGCTAAGCTTATGCTTTTTGACAGAGTAGGCGTGTCGGTTTCGGCGGTAGTCTGCATTACTATGATTTTAACGATTATCTTTGCTAAATTTGTCGGAGCTACGCTTCCTATTCTTGCAAAGCGAATCGGCTTTGACCCTGCCGTAATGGCAAGTCCGTTTATTACGACTATTGTTGACGCAATTTCTCTGCTTATCTATTTTAACGTCGCGGGGCTTTTGCTGGATTTATAAACAGAGGTGATAACCGTGTTAAACATTACAGTCGAAGAAGTATGCGATGAAAATGTCAGGGAATTTATAGATAATGAATTTTCCGAATACGCGGAAAAAACGGCTTGTCCTGTAATTACCGATTGTTTGCGTTTGCCGCAAAGGATGCGGAAAAAGCAGTCGGAATAATCAGCGGACACTCATATTATTCCGAGGCGCATATAAGCGAGCTTATCGTGTCGGAGCAATACCGAAAAATGCAAATAGGAAAAATGCTTGTTGAAACGGTCGAAAACTGTTTCAGAATACTGGGCTGTAAAAATATCAATCTTTCAACCTATAAATTTCAAGCGCCTGAGTTTTACAAAAAAGTTAGGGTATAAATTGGAGTTTGTAAGAGAAGATAAAGACAATGAAAAGCTGACGAAATACTTTTTTATAAAACAGATTTAAAAGACGGATATACAATTTAATTTCAAAAAATAACTGCCGAGTTTAATGTTCGGCAGTTGTTTTTTATTTTTTGTATCGGACTCAGCTCCCTTGCCTTAAGCAATCGGAAATAATGATAAAATGTTACATAATTATTAAATTTCATTTTTCGGCGTTTTTTGTCGCTTTTTGTGTTGACTAAAATTTTAAAAAGAATATAATCAAATCAGAATTGGATTTTACAGGGGGGTGCGGTTATGAAGAAAAGCGGCAAAACGGAAAAAACCGAATATTTGCCTTTGAAAATTACTGTTGCTGTTCTTTCGGCGTCGGTAGTTTTTCTTTCCGTACTCCTGGTTGTTTTTATAAATAAAAATAATGATATAAAAGCCTTAAATAACGGCGTTGAGGGCTCTCTTTCTTCTGTTTGTGACGAGCTTTCGAGGGCTGACAGCGCGATTTCCGAAAAAAACAGTGAAATAGAATCGTACTCTCAGGCGATTGATGAAAAGGATTCTAAGATAGCGGACTTAAATAAACAGGTCTCGATTAAGCGCGAGCAACAGAAGACTGCCAAACCCGTAATCTCTCCGACGGCGGCGCCTAAGCCCGTACCGCCTCCGGACGGCTCGGCAAAAACAATATATCTTACCTTTGATGACGGTCCGTCGCCCAACACGCCTAAAATCTTGCAGATTTTAAATGAAAAAGGTGTTAAGGCGACTTTTTTTGTGATTAACACAAAGTACAATAGTTATATGAAGGATATAGTATCAAACGGTCACGCAATAGCGCTTCATTCATTTTCGCACGATTACAAAACCGTTTATTCGTCCGATGAGGCATATTATAACGATTTGCAGATGATTTCGGACGTCGTATATAACGAAACGGGAATCCGTTCAAATATAATCCGCTTTCCGGGTGGCAGCAGTAACGCTGTAAGCCGTAAATATTCGGAGGGCATAATGTCAAGAGTTACCGTTGGCGTAGGCGAGAGGGGCTACCGATATTTCGATTGGAACTGTTCCTCGGGCGACGCAAGCGGAAATAACATAGCGAAGGACGTTATTATTGAAAACTGCAAAAAGCTTCCTTCGTCAAATACGGTAATAGTTTTGTTGCATGATACAAGCGCAAAAGGCACTACCGTAGAGGCGTTGCCCGAAATTATTGATTATTACAAAAATATAGGATGTCAATTTGGTATAATTGACGGTTCAACGCCCGTTGTACATCACCGTATTAACAATTAATTAATATTTTTTGTGTATATTCAATATTTATAACAAAGATATATTGTTATTTTGCACAAACATTGAGTTCCAAAAAGTCACCACTTTGGAATACCCACCGAATTATTTCAAAAACCACCATATATCGTGTTAAAAATGTTGACGGGGACAAGTTTTGTGTTATAATATGTTATCAGTTAGAAGAAATCTATTTGATAGATAAATTTATCTGATAGGGAGAAATGATTATGTACACAAAAGACGTCCTCGTTCAAAATCAGGTTGGTTTACACGCCCGTCCCGCTACTTTCTTTATTCAGAAAGCCAACGAGTTTAAATCTTCAATCTGGGTTGAAAAGGAAGAAAGAAGAGTTAACGCAAAGAGCCTTCTAGGTGTTCTTTCGCTCGGCATTATGGGCGGCACGGAGATCCGTATTATTGCAGGCGGACCGGACGAGGAGCAGGCTGTTGAGGAACTTGTTAAACTTGTTGAATCAGGCTTTGCTGAATAAGTATCTCATTATATAATATTTTCCGGCACACTGATTTTATTTATCGGTGTGCCTGTTTGTTGTTAAGGGAGGCGTATGTTTGAATAAGAAAATGCCCGAGCTTCGCAAAAAAGCGATGAGTCTTCCGCTTCTTCCCGGAGTTTATATTATGAAAAACGCTCAGGATGAAATAATATATATCGGAAAGGCTAAAATATTAAAAAACAGGGTAAGTCAGTATTTCGGTTCGCAGAACCGCCACGCTGTCAAGGTGCTTAAAATGGTCGAAAATGTCGACAGCTTTGATTATATTGTCTGCGACAGCGAATTTGAAGCACTTGTGCTTGAATGCAGTCTTATTAAACAGCATATGCCCAAATACAACATTTTGTTAAAGGATGATAAGGGCTACAGCTATATAAGGATTTCCGGCGGAAAATATAAAAAAATCACCGCAGTTTTGCAAAAGTATGACGACGGCGCCGAATATCTCGGACCGTATACAAGCTCGTATGCCGTAAAGCAAAGCGTTGACACAGCCAACAAGATATTCAGGCTTTGTCAGTGCAATAAGGTTTTTCCGAGGGATTTCCGCAAATCGCGCCCCTGCCTTAACTATTATATTGACCAATGCTGCGGAGTGTGCAGGGGAAATATTTCCGAAAATGAGTATAACGACAGCTTTAACGACGCTTTGAGGTTCTTAAAGGGCGACGTTGCCGCCGTTGTAGGCGAGCTTACAAAAAAGATGAATGACGCTTCCGAAAATCTTGAGTTTGAAAACGCCGCAAAGTACCGTGATAGGATAAACGCCGTAAATAAGATGACAGACAGGCAAAAGGTCATATATAAAAATGTCGAAGAACAGGATGTTTTTGCGTCCGCCGAGAACGATGAAACCGTCTGTCTTGCGGTTTTAAGGTTCTCGGAGGGCAGGCTTTTTGACAGCGAGCATTTTTTCTTTAATTCCACTGAGGAAAGCTCCCGACAGCTGAGATTTAATTATATTACCTCATTTTACGGTATGAGAAGCAACATCCCGAAAAGATTAACGCTTGACGGGGAGGTTGCCGATAAAGAGCTTCTTGAACAGTGGCTGACCGATAAGCGGGGAAAAAAATGCACCGTGTTTATTCCTAAAAAGGGCGAGCAGGCGCAGGTCGTTAAAATGTGCTACGAAAACGCCGCCGAAAAGCTGGCTTTATATAAAGGCAAAAGCGGCAGAACGGTTGCGGTTTTAGACGAACTTAAAAATCTTTTGGGGCTGAAAAACAGTCCCGATTATATCGAATCTTATGATATTTCGCATACCGCAGGCGCCGATTCGGTTGCCGGTATGATAGTTTTCAAGGACGGCAAGCCCTATAAGAACGCATATAAGCGTTTTAAAATCAATTCTTTACAGGGCAACGACGATTATAACTCAATGAACGAGGTACTGACGCGCCGATTTTCGGAATACGAGAAAAATAAGGACTCGGGCGAAGGCTTCGGAAGACTGCCTGATTTAATACTGCTTGACGGCGGGCAAGGTCAGGTTAACGCGGTTCTTCCCGTGCTGGAGCGGTTCGGGCTTCAAGTGCCCGTTTTCGGTATGGTAAAGGATGACAAGCACCGCACGCGGGCTATTGCCGCAAACGGAGGAGAAATTGCAATTAACTCAAAAAGGCAGGTTTTTACTCTTGTCTCGGAAATTCAAGACGAGGTTCACAGGTTCTCGATCGATTATCACCGTAAAACGCATCAAAAAAGCACCTTTTCACTCACTCTTACACAAATTGAAGGCGTAGGAAATGTTAAAGCAAAATCGCTTTTAAAGCATTTTAAAACTGTAAAAGCCATTAAATCGGCAAGTGTTTCCGAGCTTTGCGAGGCGGACGGAATAAGCAAAAAAACAGCGCTTAATATATATAAATTCTATCATCAAGAGGAAAATGACAATGATTAAAAAAGCAGTAGTTTTCGATTTGGACGGAACTCTTTTAAATACGCTTGAGGATTTGACCGACAGCACAAACGCGGCGTTAAAATACTGCGGTTATCCCGAAAGGACCGTTGATGAGGTAAGACGTTTCGTAGGCAACGGGATATATAAGCTCATTGAGCGGGCAGTTCCCGAAAATGCGTACGCCCAAGATATAAAAAAATGCTATGATTTTTTCTGCGACGATTATAAAAAGAATATGGCGAATAAAACCAAGCCATACGACGGCGTTGACGGGCTGTTAAAAAATTTATACGATGCGGGGCTTCTTCTCGCGATAGTGACAAATAAAGCGGATTTTGCCGCGCAGGAGCTTTGCGGAAGTCTTTTCGGGAAATATGTTAAGGTTGTCGTCGGGAGCGACGGCTTGCGTCCGGACAAACCCGCGCCGGACGGTGTGTACTATGCTCTTTCAAGGCTCGGCGTTTCAAAAGAAGAAGCGGTTTTTGTAGGCGACAGCGAGGTCGATATAGCAACTGCGAAAAATGCCGATATTGACTGTATCGGTGTTTTGTGGGGCTTCAGAGACAGGCAGGATCTTGAAAAGGTAGGCGTTACAGTAACTGCCGCAACCGCCGAGGAATTGCAAAAAATTCTTCTATTTAAAAAAAACTATTGACATTTTGTGATAAAAAGCGGAAAATAAAAAAGCATATAAACTATTGGAGAAAAGCATATGAGAGTTATTACAGGCTCTGCAAGAGGGCGCAAGCTCAAAACTCTTGACGGCGGCGACGTTGTAAGACCTACGACCGACCGTGTTAAAGAGGCGATGTTCAGCATCGTTCAGTTTGATATTCCCGGCGCTTCTGTTCTTGATTTGTTTTCGGGATCGGGGCAGCTTGGAATCGAGGCTTTAAGCCGAGGCGCTGAAAATGCTGTTTTCGTAGATAAAAGCGCGGAGTCCTTTGAAGTGATAAAAGAAAACCTTAAAACCACAAATCTTTTTTCCAAATCCGTTGTGCTTAATACGGACAGCGTTCGGTATATTAAGGATTCAAGGGCTGAATTTGATTTGGTCTTTTTAGATCCGCCTTATAAAACGGGGCTGATTGAAGAGGTACTCCCATATGTTGCAAATTGCTGTAACGACGGCGCAACAATTATCTGCGAAACCGAATATACCGAAATTCTTCCCGAGGAAGCGGGTATGTTCGCCAAATTTAAAGAATATAAATATTCCAAAACCAAGCTTACCACCTATAAGCATAAATGAAAGCGGTGAATTATGAGAACGGTTATATGTCCGGGGAGCTTTGACCCCGTTACCTTAGGGCATCTTGATATTATTACACGCAGCGCAAAGCTTTTTGACAGGGTAATCGTGCTTGTAATGTCAAATTATTTAAAAAAGCATTCTCATTCCTTTACCTCGGAGGAAAGGGTGGAAATGTTAAAAAGATGCACTAAAGATATTGCCAACGTTGAGGTCGATTCATACGACGGTCTGCTTGCCGATTACGCAAGGCAGACGGGTGCGGTTGCTATTGTTAAGGGCTTGCGCGCCGTTTCGGACTTTGAGTATGAATTTCAGCAGGCGCTTATAAATAAAGAGCTTAACCAAGAGGTCGATACGGTGTTTATAACAACCAGAGCGGAAAATATGTATTTAAGCTCAAGCGTTGTTAAACATATCTGCGATTTGGGCGGAGATATTTCACAGTTTGTTCCGCCTGAAATACGCGACGATATAATAAAAAGAATCAGAGGTGCAAAAAAATGAGGATTGAAAACTTAATTGACGATATTGAGGATTTGCTTGAAAACAGCAAGAACGTACCGTTCTCATCAAAAGTCTCCGTTGACGCCGAGGAAATTAAGACTATAATTGAGGATATTAGGCTTAATTTGCCCGATGAGCTTATGAAAGCGAGAAAAATCGCTTCCGAAAGAAAGGAAATTATTGATGCTGCCGAAAAAACGGCTGATGAAATAATTGCCGACGCTCATAAGCAGGCTGAGGATTTGATTTCCGAGCATGAAATTACCAAGGGCGCCGAGAGCGCCGCCGCCGATATAATGCAGCAGGCAAGAACTCAGGCGACCGAGATAATCGAGCAGGCAAGGGCAACCGCCTCCGAGCTTACCGAGCAGGCGCAGAAATGGTCGACGGACCTTCGCACAAGCGCGGGAGAGTATGTTGAAAATATTGTCGCGACCGCCGACGAGGCTCTTACGACCTCGGTTAACGAAATCCGCAAGGCACGTATGTCCCTTCGCAACGCTGCGGCTTCAAGCGCAAGGGATGACTGATAAAACAAAACATTTTATAACGCCTCGTAGCATATAATTGTTTACGAGGTGAATTTATATGTTCGTTTATTCCGTAAACAAAAGGCAGATAAAATTAGCGGTGATTATCGCCGTATTAGCCGTAATGTGCGTTATTCTCGGCGTGCTTACAAAGCAGAGCATTGAAGCCGCCGCTTTAAACGAAACCAATCAGGCGGCGGGTAACGCTGAGCAGAGAATCGCATATCTTGCTCAATTCGGCTGGAGCGTCGATGAAGAGCCTGTTGAGGTCAAGGAAATAATTATTCCCGCCGAATTTGACGACGTCTATGAAAACTATAACAGTATTCAGAAGCAGCAGGGGTTTGATTTGTCGCAGTATTGCTCAAAAAGGGTGAAAAAATGGACCTATACGGTTACAAATTATCCCGGATATGAGAATAAAACCTGTATAAGGGCTACGCTTTTAATCCTTGACGGTAAGGTAATCGGCGGCGATATTTGTTCGGTTGAGCTTGACGGATTTATGCACGGCTTTGTAATGGAAAATCAAAACGAAACGGCTTCGCAGCCGATGGAGTAAGAATGGCAAGGGAACGCTTAGACAAGCTTATATCAAATACTACGGGTATTTCCCGAAGCGAAATAAAAAAACTTTTCAGAAAAGGTCTTGTTTCGCTTAACGGAAATACCGTTTCGGACGGCTCGGTAAAAACAGACGCTCTGAAAGACACGGTATGCGTTAATAACGAAAGGATTGCGCTTAAAAAATATGTTTATATAATGCTTAATAAGCCAAAAGGCGTTATTTCCGCAAGCGAGGGCGGCGGCGACGTGACTGTTGTTGATATTTTACCGAACGAGCTTCGCAGAAACGGGCTTTTTCCCGCAGGCAGACTTGACAAGGATACAACAGGCTTTGTGCTTATTACGAATGACGGCGATTTTGCCCACAGGATTTTATCGCCGAAAAATCATATCGAGAAAACATATATCGCTTCTCTTGACAAGCCGATTGCGACAGGTTCGGCGGATATTTTAAGAAACGGCATAGCGCTTAAAGACGGCACGGTGTTTAAGCCTGCCGTAATTGAACCGTTTAAAGATGATCCGCTTAAAATAAAGGTAATAATCAGCGAGGGTAAATACCATCAGATAAAGCGTATGTTCAAAGCGGTAGGCTGTGAGGTTCGGGAGCTTGAACGGATAAAAATAGGCGGTCTTTCGCTTGACAGCGCCCTCGGGCTCGGCGATGCGAGATATATAACCGATGATGAATTGAAGCAGATAGTCGGCTGAACGAGATACTTCGTAAAGAGGTTGTCTCGCTCGGCTTTTATCTTTATAAAATAAATGACACCTTGCACAAGGATTGTGAAAGTGTCATAGTGAGTTACACGCTTTGAGAAAAGTGATTACTTGCCGAAAAATAAAGGGAGTTCTTCTCGGCAGGTAATTATATTGCAAACTACCGTTTGCAGTGATATTTTTGCCAAAAGGCAAAAGTGATATAAAAACCTATCGGTTTTCGTGATATTATGTTCGCCCTAAAACCGTTCGTATGACAATATCAATATGCGTAGCATAATATAACTGCGAAGCGATATAACTCGCCGTAAGGCGAATATAACTTAGGCACACTTCCTTACGGAGTGCGCCTCAACTGTCTGTTTTTAACTGTTTTCGGTTTTCCGCATAGTATGTACTAATGAAAAAATCGGTGGTGAATACTAAAATGAAGCTGACTGTAAAATTAACATCCGTAACCTATGCCATAAAAGCAAGGGACATACTCAAAAGGCATGGAATAAAAGCAACATTCGGAAAAAATCCCAAGCCCGAAAACGGCGAGGGCTGCGGTTACGTTCTTACGGTTTTAAACGCTCCCGAAAACACCCTTCAAATTCTTACCTTTAACGGAATTGACGTAAAAGAATCGCAGTGGGGCAAATGATATATTTTGACAATGCCGCCACGACTTTTCCGAAGCCCGAATCGGTTTTTAGGGCGGTTGAAAAAGCTTTAAAATTCAACTCGGCAAATCCGGGAAGAGGCGGGCATAAAATGGCTTACGAAACCGCGGAGCTCGTTTATAATACAAGAAAGCTCGCGGCGGATTTTTTCGGCGCGGACAGTGAAGAAAACGTGATATTCACGCCCAACTGTACGTATTCAATAAACTGCGTAATAAAGGGACTTGCCCGAAAGGGAAGCCGCTTTCTTTGTTCCTCATTGGAGCATAATGCTGTGGCGCGTCCGCTTGAAACGCTGAAAAATAAGGGGCTGATTTCTTATACCGCTGTTAATTCCTTGGGTTCGGACGATGAAATTGTCGAAAATTTCAGCAAAGAAATACGACCCGATACAAGGGCGGTAATCTGCACTGCGGCGTCAAATGTTTTCGGCAAAAGACTGCCCTTAAAAAGGCTTTCCGAGCTTTCGCATAAAAACGGAGCGCTTTTCTGTGTTGACGCGGCTCAGGCGGCGGGGATTGTCGATATAAACTGTAAGCGCGACGGCATAGACTTTCTGTGCGTTGCGGCTCACAAGGGGCTTTACGCGCCGATGTCATCGGGGCTTCTTATAATCAACTGCGGCGAAAGTCTTGAAACGATCTGCGAGGGCGGTACGGGCAATCTTTCCGCTGTGCTTACCCAGCCGGAGAATTATCCCGAGAGGCTCGAGAGCGGGACGCTCAGCATTCCGAATATTGCGGGAATCAACGCAGGAATTAAATTTGTTAATTCAAGGGGTATTGATAAGATATATTCTCACGAAAACGGGATAATTAAATATATTTTTTCAAATTTACTCGAGATGAAAAACATTATTTTATACAACGATATTTTTTCTCTTAATGAAAGCTATGTTCCTCTTTTATCCTTTAATATTAAAAATCTTCCGAGCGAGGAAGCCGCTGGGCTTCTTTCGGATGCCGATATAGCGGTAAGAGCGGGCTTTCACTGCGCGATACTTGCCCACAGAACCTACGGCACCGACCGTTTCGGAACGGTAAGAATTGCGCCATCCGCCTTTACAAGCGGTAAAGATGTAAAAATATTGTTAAATTCAGTATTTAAAATTGCAAAAAACAGATAAGTATGATACAATATATCGTAAATGTATATACCGTCGGAAGGCATTTTACGGTAACGTTTTACGGTATATTGTATTTTTATGTCGAAAAAGGTGAAATTATTTTGAACTTCCTTGCTTTTAACAGCTTTTTTGAAGAACTGAAAAACGCGGTTTTAAGCTTTAACAGCCTTTCGGATGTTCTTGATTTGCTTTTTGTGGCTTTTATAATTTACGCTGCCATAAAGCTTATCAGAGAAACCAAGGCAATTCAGCTTGCAAAGGGCTTTATTCTGATTGTTCTTGTTTACGCTGTTGTTTCGCTTCTTAATATGGAAACAAGCTCATATATCTTTTCAATGGTGTTCTCAAATCTGCTTTTGGTGCTTGTCATTATTTTTTCACCCGAAATAAGACATGCTCTTGAAAGCGTCGGCAGAAGCTCGGTCTCAAATTTCAGCTTTTTCTCGATAAAAAACGGAGATATTTTAAAAAAACAGGAGCTTATAAATAATATGATAAATTCGGTCAGCCGCGCAAGCTCCGAAATGAGCGATAAAAAAATCGGCGCGCTGATGGTCTTTGAAAGAGATACTCTTTTGGGCGAAATAATTGAAACGGGAACCGCCGTTGACGCTGAATTTTCACCGGAGATAATCGGCAACATATTTTTTCCGAAGGCTCCGCTTCACGACGGCGCTATGATTATAAGGAACTGCAGAATCTGCGCCGCAGGTTGCATTTTGCCGCTTACTCACAATAACGATTTAAGCAGCTCGTTAGGCACGCGCCATAGAGCGGCTATAGGTATGAGTGAGCAAAGCGACGCTCTTGTGGTTGTCGTTTCCGAGGAGACGGGCGCTATTTCGGTTGCCGAAAAGGGCAGGCTTAATAGAAATATTTCGGACGGCGATTTGCGTGAAATCCTTTCGCAGAGCTTCTCTGTAAAAGATAACGAAGAAAGCGGTATTTTAAATAAGATGTTCAGGGGGCGGGAAAAGAATGAAAAACAGCAAAGAAAAAACAAATAAGCCCCCGTTTGATTTCAGAACGCTTTTTTCAAACAATAAGTTTGTTTTTGCTTTTTCGCTTATTATAGCTTTCGGGCTATGGCTGTGGGTTTCCGTTGAAAAAAGTCCCGTGGTCGAAAATGTGATCGTTTCCGTTCCGGTTCAGATTGACCTTGAAAACAGTGTGCCCGAGCAGCTCGGGCTTGAAATATTCGGAGATAATTCTTTTACGGTTGACGTTACGGTAACGGGCAAGAAATTTATTGTATCAAGTCTTACCGCCGATGATATAAAGGTTACCGCTCAGACGAATTATGTTGATTCCTCGGGCAATAAATCGCTTTTGTTAAAGGCAAGTCAAAACAGCTCGCAGGATTTTGAAATTGTTTCGCTTTCACAGAACTACATCTCGGTCTTTTTTGATACCTATAAAGAGGCGGAGTTTGCCGTTGAGCCAAATATAGTTAATCCGAGCGTAATTGAAGGCTGCTTTCTCGGAAATGTGGTTTTTTCAAAAAGTACGGTTACGGTAAGCGGACCTTCGTCCGAGGTCAACAAAATTACGGGCGTCGCGGCTACCGCAGAGATAACGGAGCAGCTTTCCGCAACAACTACCGTAACACCCGATATTGAGCTTCTCGGTGCTGAAAAATCGGAACTGTCAAACGTCACGGTCAATACGGGCGACGCGGGTATAACAATGACCATTCCCGTGCTGAAAGAGGTAACCCTGCCTACGACCGTTACTTTTAAAAACGCACCTGCAAATTACCTTGCAAGCTCAATAAACAAAACGGTTTATCCTTCGACAATAAAGGTCGGCATTCCCATTGAAAAAATCGATACTGTTAAAGAGATAAGCGTCGGCACTGTCGATTTTAACGATATTGACGCGGGCAACAACGTGTTTACCTTTAACGCGCAGGATATTCCCGATTACTATGTCACCGACAGCGCGAAGACTTTTAAGGTAAATGTCTATATTTCTGACGTTACCTCTACCGTGCTTTCCGTACCCGTTCAAAACTTTACGGTAAATCCGAAAGAGGGCTATACGGCTGCCGTAAATACGAAAGTTATACAAAACGTTAAGATACTCGGTCCCGAATCGGTTATCGGCACGCTCACCTCAGACAGCATAGCTGTTGAAATCGATTTGTCAAACGCAGACGCGGCTGAGGGAACGTTTAACGTGCCCGTTAAGATAGTTATAAACGACAACACCTCATGCTGGGCAAACGGAAGCTACACCGTAAACGTGACTTTAACAAAATCGTAATATTAAAATTCAAAAGGGTTAACCCTTAAAAGGAGAAAGCTTTGAGCGAAGAAAAGAGAAAAGTACATAAAACCTCCGTAGGCGGTCAGGCGCTTATTGAAGGAATTATGATGCGGGGTCCAAAAGGAGCCGCAATGTCAGTGAGAATGCCTGACGGAACTATCGAAACGGAATACAAAGAGGTTAAGCCGTGGAGGGAAAAGAACAAATTTTTCGGTATTCCGCTTATAAGAGGAATAGTCGGCTTTATCGAATCCCTTGTTACGGGCTACGGCTACCTTATGGAGTCGGCTGAAAAAGCCACGCTGGGTATAGATGAGCCCGAAGAGCATATGTCAAAGCTCGATAAATGGATAAACGACCGTTTCGGCGAGAAAATGATGAATATTGTCGGTGTTATTTCCGCGGTATTGGGCTTCGGTCTTGCGTTTTTCTTATTTATGTGGCTACCGTCGTTTCTTGTTGATAAAGTAACCTTCGGCAGACTTCTGAAATTTCATCCGCTGTTTGAGGGCATTGTAAGGATTATAATTTTTGTCGTATATCTTGCGCTTGTTTCAAAAATGAATGATATAAAAAGGGTATTTATGTATCACGGCGCGGAGCATAAGTCTATTTTCTGCTATGAAAACGGGCTGGAGCTTACCGTTGAAAATGTCAGAAAGCAAAAGCGATTTCATCCGAGATGCGGCACAAGCTTTATGTTCGTTATGATTTTATTAAGCATTTTGCTTTCCTCCGCGCTTGTTATTATTTTTCCCGCGCTTCAAAATGTCAGCAGAATACTTTGGGTCTTAATCAAGCTTTGCATTCTTCCTCTCGTTATGGGCTTGGGTTATGAGTTTATTAAGTACGCAGGCAGGCACGATAATATATTGGTTAAAATTTTATCCGCTCCGGGGCTTTGGCTGCAAAGAATTACAACCAAAGAGCCTACGGACGATATTATTGAGGTAGGTATTGAATCTCTGAAGGCTGTGCTTACCGACAATCCGGAGGACGACGAGATCAAATGACAGTCGGCGAAGCGTATAAGCAAGGAATCAAAATGCTTTTAAGCAGCATCGGCGATGACGCTTATTTCGACTGCGACTGCCTTTTTAAAGAATTTTTGGGAATTGATAAAACGCACAGAATTATCAATGCGGATTGTGAAATCGCCGATTCTTCGGTTCAAAAATTTTTTGACGCGGCAGATAAAAGAGCGGCGGGGATCCCGCTTCAGTATATTCTCGGCTATTGGGATTTTTCGGATTTCAGGTTTTCTGTCGGCGACGGAGTGCTTATTCCGCGCCCCGAAACAGAACTGCTTTATGAGAAGGCTGATGAATTTATTAAAGAAAGCGGCGCCGGCGTGATTTACGATTTATGCGCGGGTTCGGGCGCAGTCGGTCTTTCGGTTGCTTTAAAGCACCCCGAATGTAAGGTTTATCTTTTTGAAAAATATGACGGCGCGTTGAAATATCTTGCAAAAAATAAAGAGGATTTAATTGCTTTAAATTCCGAAATAATAAAGTATGATATATTCGACGGAAAGCCCGAAGCGCTTGAAGCGCCCGACTTGATTATATCAAATCCGCCCTATATCAGTACAGATGAAATTTCTTCTCTGCAAAGAGAGGTTCAAAAAGAACCCGTGTTCGCTTTGGACGGGGGAGACGACGGGCTTTCTTTTTACCGATGTATTGCCGATAAATGGGCTGCTTTCGTCAAAAAAGGCGGCGCGGTTATTATGGAATGCGGCGACGGTCAGTCGGAGAAAATAACGTCGATTTTTTCCCGTGTTTCGACAAAAAACTCGGTTTATTACGACTTTAATAATATTGACAGGGTCGTACGGTTCAATGTATAATATTTTTTAATATTATTTCCGCTTTAGGAGAATAAATATGCTTTTCAGTATCTTACGCGGCGAATATACGGGGTTACAGATAATCACCAATATATTTGCTCTTGCATTTGTTGTTTTCTGCACAATGCCGGTGCATGAGTTTGCTCACGCCTTTGTCGCGACCAAGCTCGGCGACAATACGCCCCGTCTTTCGGGACGTCTTACATTAAACCCAATGGCGCATATCGACGTTTTGGGCGCTGTTATGATTTTGCTTGTAGGCTTCGGCTATGCAAAGCCCGTTCCCGTTAATCCGAGAAACTTTAAAAAACCCAAAGGCGGCATGGCGCTTACCGCTCTTGCCGGTCCTGCGTCAAACATACTTATGGCTATGGTCTTTATGCTTTTTATGAATCTTGTTTCTCTTGCGGGCGTCAGTATTTTAACCTCGGCTGTTATTCAGTTCTTTCTTTTTGCCGCTTCGATAAACGTGGGTCTTGCGGTATTTAATTTAATACCCATTCCTCCGCTTGACGGCTCAAGAGTTTTGCAGCTCTTAATTCCGAATAAGTATTATTACAAATTCGCGCGTTATGAAAGATACATTATTATCGGCGTTTTTGTTCTGATTCTTGTCGGCGCTCTCGACGCTCCGCTCTCATTTCTTCAGACAAAGCTGTTTAATCTGCTTTATTATATAGTCAGTTTGCCTTTCGGCATATGAGGAAAGGTTTAAATGGAACAGATTTCGTATAAGATAAAGGTTTTTGAGGGGCCTCTGGATTTATTGCTTCATCTTATTTCAAAGCATAAGCTTGATATTTATGACATCCCGATTGCAGAGCTTGTTGACCAATATATTGCATATGTCAGATCGATGGAGCGGGAGGATTTATATGTCGCAAGCGAGTTTGTCGATATGGCGGCAAGGCTTGTCTATATAAAATCCGTTTCGCTTCTGCCCGTTTACGAGGAAGCCGAAGAACTGAAAAAAGAACTTACCGGCGAGCTTTTGGAGTATCGCGACTGCCGAATTATGGCAGGTAAGCTTTCCGAGCATACCGACGGGTTCGACGCCTTTATAAGAAAACCCGAGGAGCTTGAGGTGGATTTTACATACACTCGGCTTCACGACGGGAGCGAGCTTTTGAAGGCTTACCTTTCGGCTGCGGGAAGGCGATTACGCAACCTGCCGCCGCCCGTTGAGGCTTTCCGTGAAATTATCGCAAAAAAAATTGTTTCCGTGGGCTCTAAAATTAAAACGATTTTTAAATCCCTTATGAATGCGGGCAAAAAGGAAAAGCTCACTGCTCTTGTTCAAAATTCCGAAAGCCGTTCCGATATGGTTGCAACCTTTTTAGCCGTACTTGAGCTTGCAAAGTCGAGAAAAATCAACATTACGGGCGAGGGCGCGGATGTTGACATTGAGCTTTTGACAACGGATTTCGGCGAAATAAATTCGGAAGAGTGGGAGTAAACTGATGGCAAACGCAAAGGATTTGCAGGCGGCTGTCGAGGCAATACTTTTTGCGGCGGGCGAACCGCTTGAAACAGAAAGGCTTTCGCAGGCGCTTGATATTGACGACGAATTAACGGAACAGCTTCTTTTGAATTTGTCCGCTCAGCTCGACGAGAGGCAAAGCGGAATTTGTCTTTTGAAGCTCGAAAATAAATATCAGCTTTCGTCGAAGCCTAAGTACGGCGATTATATCAGACGCGTTTTAGAGGTAAAAAAGAATACCCCTCTGTCGCAGGCGGCGTTCGAGGTGCTTGCGGTTATTGCATACAATCAGCCTGTTACCAAGGCTTTTGTCGAGCAGGTCAGGGGCGTTGACTGCTCGGGAGTTATAGGAACGCTGTGTCAGAAAAGGCTCATTGAAGAAAAGGGCAGGCTTGAACTGCCGGGCAGGCCGCTTGTTTACGGCACTACGCCCGATTTTTTAAGATGCTTTTCATTCTCTTCGCTTGAAGATTTGCCGCCGCTTCCCGACCGCGACAAACCCGACAGTCAGTTAACCTTTGACAGCACAGACGAAAATTCGGAAAACGCGCCCGCTGAACCGAAAAATGAGGATGCGGCTGAGGTAATTTAATAATATTTATCAATAACGCAAAGGGAGGTTTGATATGATAGCTATATATATAATTCTTGCAATAATTGCTTTTTTCATACTCCTTTTAAGTATAAAATTCAGAATTGAAGCCGAATATATTGATAAATTCACATTAAAGGTTCGTTGGCTTTTTCTTTCCTTTACGGTTTATCCTTTCTCGAAAAAAAAGCCTAAAAAACCCAAAAAGCCCAAAGAAGAAAAACCGCAGGAGGAGAAGCCTCCCGAGGATATTGTTGAAAAAAAGCCCAATCCGTTTAAGGTTTTTTACGATAATCAGGGCGTTGACGGAGTTATTGCTCTTATTAAAGACGGCGCGGACGCTTTGGGCTCAATGCTCAGGTGCTTTAAAAAGCATTTTATTATAGACGACCTTTATTTATGGATGGTTATTTCAAAAAATCAGGACGCGGCAGGCACCGCTGTCGAATACGGCAACGTTTGTAAGGATGTTTTTCCGCCGCTCGGCTATATATGCTCAACGCTTAAGGTTAAAAATTACGATGTAAATATAGAGCCTGATTTTATTGGCACGTTCAGCTCGGCGCAATTCGTTTTCAACGCTTCGCTCAGACCGATATTTTTAATAAATTACGGTATTGTCTTTGCGGTTCGTATTGTAAAAAATGTTGTTCTTAAAATTCTTCGGGCAAAACCGGAGGTTGAAGATAATCAAAACGCAGTTAACAAAAATATAAAAGGCGGTGCTACAAATGAATGAACAGTCAGCGGCAGGGATTCTTGAAGCCACTATTGAAAAGGTTAAAAACCTTGTGAACGTCAGCACGATTATCGGCGAACCGATAAATCTTGACGGCGGTATTACAATTATACCCGTTTCAAAGGTTACATACGGTTTTGCTTCGGGCGGCTCCGATTTCCCGTCAAAGACAAGCAAACAGATTTTCGGCGGCGGCGGCGGAGCAGGCGTTACCATTACGCCCGTTGCTTTTCTCGTAGTTTCCGACGGAGAGGTCACGTTAAAGCATATTACCGCATACGACAATGCGGCTGAAAGAGTTGTTAATCTTGTTCCCGAGATGTTTGACAAGGTTACAAGCGTTGTAAACAAGGCTAAAAAGGAAAAACAGAAAGCCGACGGGCAGGATACGGACGAAACGGTATCAGTTGAAGCGGATATTAAGGTTGATGCCGATGCTCCCGAAGAGAAGTAATTTAATAAATAATTATTGAAAAAATATTTTAATCACCGCCTGCATATTTTTAATAGGCGGTGGTTGATTTGTTTAAGAGATTTGTATCATTTATTTTGATAATTGTTTTTACCGTATTGTTACCGACTGTTTCTGCGGCGGCTGAAACGGTCGGCGTCAGCGCCGAGGCGGCGGTGGTAATGAAAGCCGATACTAATGAAGTAATATTTTCAAAAAATCCCGACGAACGCCTTTCTATGGCAAGCACTACCAAAATTATGACATCGATTATTGCGCTCGAAATCGGTGATTTATCGCAGGAAATAACCGTTACCGATGAGATGGTTCGTGTTGAGGGTACCTCGATAGGCTTGCTTGCGGGCGACAAAATCAGCCTTGAAGAGCTGGTTTACGGTATGATGCTTGAATCGGGCAACGACGCAGCTAACGTTACCGCTTACGCGCTTGCCGGCAGTCCGGAGGGATTCAGCGTTTTGATGAATGAAAAAGCGCGGTCAATCGGAATGAAAAACTCTCATTTCGTAACTCCGTCGGGTCTTGATTCGGACGGACATTACTCCACGGCGTACGATATGGCGCTGCTCGGTTCATATGCTGTAAAAAATGAGACTTTTTTAAAAATTTGTTCCGCTTATTCCGTATCGGTTGACTACGGCAACCCTCCGTATAAAAGGTATTTTACAAATCACAATAAAATGCTCAAATACTATGAGGGCGCAGTCGGCATTAAAACGGGCTATACCAAAAAAAGCGGGAGATGTCTTGTCACAGCCGCCGAAAGAAACGGCGTTACTCTCGTTGCGGTTACTCTTAACGATCCCAACGATTGGGAGGATCATAAGAAACTGCTTGATTACGGATTTTCTCAGCTTAAAGAGGTTCGTTTGAATGAGGAAGGCGAAGCATACGGCATAAAATGCGTAGGCTCCGATAAATCCTCAATAAGCGCCGTGCTTTATGAAAATGCCGTAATACACAGCTTTTCGGAATCCGTCGACTTTTACGGCGTTGTTAATGCCGAACGGTTTTTATACGCTCCCGTAAATAAGGGAGATATTGTCGGCTCTGTTTCGTATTATTATAATAACGGCGAATTTATATGTGAAATTCCTTTAGTTGCAAATGAAAACGCCGAGTGTATCACCGTTCCGAACTCTGTGGAAGCTGAGAGATCCTTATTTCAAAGAATAATTGATTACTTGAAAGGCGGAAAAAATGGCTGACGAAAAAATAAGACTGCAAAAATTTATGGCTGAAAGCGGTATTGTCTCGCGAAGAAAGTCTGAAGAGCTTATCTCGGCAGGCAAGGTTAAGGTTAACGGCGTTACAGCCCGAATAGGCGATAAGGTTGACCCTAAGCGCGATAAGGTAACCGTTTCGGGAAAACGAGTTTCGGCGTCAAATAAAAACGTGTATATTATGCTTAACAAGCCGCGCGGATTTATTACTACGATGAGCGACGAGATGGACAGAAAATGTGTCGCCGAGCTTGTAAAGGACGTTAAAACGAGAATATATCCCGTCGGCAGACTTGACAGAGAGTCGGAGGGGCTTTTGATAATGACAAATGACGGCGAATTTGCAAACGCTCTTTCGCACCCCTCAACCCATGTTCCCAAAACTTACAGGGTTACAATCAGACCCGAAATTACGAAGGAACAGGCGGCAAAATTCAGAAACGGTATAGAGATAGACGGTAAAATGACCGCGCCCGCTGATTTGAAAATTGTTGAGAAGCAGGAAAACCGCACTGTTGTCGAAGTAACCGTTTATGAGGGAAGAAACAGACAAATCAGGAGGATGTTCGACTCGCTCGGCATAGAGGTCGCGAGACTTAAAAGGACAAAAATCGGCAGCGTTAAGCTCGGTATGCTCAAGCAGGGCAGCTACAGAAATTTGACCGAGCGGGAAATACTGTCGCTTTATGAGAGCGCGGGAATAAAGAATACGGGAAAACAGTAAATAATAACAGGAAAGGGTGATACAACCCAAAAAAGTCTGATAAAGGGCTTTTTGCGGACGTATCACATTGCGGTAAAATGGTAATTTACAAGCCTTTAACAGATATAAATGAAATTAAAGCGATTTTTTCGGACAGGCTGTTCCGCGAAAACTTCGTTTACGCAGCTTACAAGGCATACGAAAACGGTGAATACGCAGGAAAATGTCTTGTAACGATTGACGGCGGCAAATGCTTTATAAGCGATATTTCCACGGTTATGCCGGACGGGCTGCTCGTTGAGGGGCTTATCCGTTCCGCTCTTAACTTTGCTGCAAACAGAAACGCTTATATGGCTTATTCAAGTCAGCAGGAATATAAAAACGTTTTTACCCTCTTGGGCTTTCAATTAAGCGGCGGAGTTTATGAGGGCGATATTCCCACACTGCTGCTCGGCTCTTGCTGCAAAAAGGTTGATATTGACATAAATGCTTAATAATAGTAAAATATAATGACTAAAATATCGGGACGGTACGATTATGATTAAAAGTATGACCGGCTACGGCAGGGCGGAGTCTGTAATTGACGGTATGAGCATATCGGTTGAGATTAAAAGCGTCAATCATAGGTATTTTGAGTTTTCGGCAAGAGTGCCGAGAGCTTACGGCTTCCTTGAAGAAAAAATGAAAGCCTTTACAAATTCTCTTGTGGCAAGAGGTAAAATCGAATGTTATGTTTCGGTCGAAAATTTTGAGGAAGCCGATACTGAAATTATAGTTAACCATTCTCTTGCCGAGGGCTATTTAAAAGCTGTCAGGGAGATTTCCGACAGACTTTCTGTTGACGGCGATATTTCCGCATATTCACTTTCAAGGTTTCCCGACGTGCTTACTCTGCACAAGACGCCCGACGATGAGGAAAAAATTTGGAACGCGGTCAAATCGGTTGCCGGGGAGGCAATTGATAAATTTATCAAAATGCGTGAAGCCGAGGGCGAAAAGCTGAAAAAAGATATACTGTCAAGGGCCGATTACATTATTGAGTGCGTTGAGTTCGTTGAAAAGCGTTCTCCCGAAACCGTTAAGGAATACAATGAAAAACTAAAACAGAGAATGAAAGAGCTTTTGAGCGACGCTTCGGTTGATGAAACACGGCTTTTAAACGAGGCTGCAATTTATGCCGACAAAGTCGCCGTTGCGGAGGAAACCGTCAGGTTACGAAGCCACATTTCGCAGCTCAGAGCCTTTACGGATTCCGATGAAGCGATAGGCAGAAAGCTTGATTTCCTTGTTCAGGAAATTAACCGTGAGGCAAATACAATAGGCTCAAAGGCGCAGGATGTTGAAATTGCCAAACGCGTAATTTCAATCAAGGCAGAGGTCGAAAAAATCCGCGAGCAGGTTCAGAATATTGAGTGAGGAAATTGTTGATGAAGCTTATAAATATCGGTTTCGGCAACGCCGTTAACGCGGGTAGAATCCTTTCGGTTGTTAACCCCGATTCGGCGCCCGTAAAAAGACTTGTTCAGGATGCAAAGGAACAGAAGCTGCTTATTGACGCAACTCAGGGGCGCAGGACAAGAGCGGTCATAATTACGGACAGCAACCATGTAATTCTTTCATATTTGCAGACAGAAAAAATAATGAGCCGCTTTAACGAAGAAACGGCGGAGGAGAATAGTAATGAAGGATAAAGGCAGGCTTGTTCTTTTTTCGGGTCCGGCAGGGGTTGGAAAAGATACCCTTTTGGAGATACTTTTTCAAAAACGCCCTGAGCTTCAGCGGTCAATTTCGGTTACTACCCGTCGGAAGCGCGAGTGTGAAACCGATGGAGTTGACTATTATTTCGTTTCCAACGACGATTTTCAAAGGATGATTGCTTCGGGAAACATTCTCGAGTACACAAAATACGGCGCAAATTTCTACGGCACTCCGAAAAAGCCTGTTGATAATTGGCTTGAAGAGGGCAAAACCGTAATCCTTAAAATTGAGGTAAACGGCGCTTCAAACATAAAAAAAATATATAACGATTCAATATCGGTTTTTATTATGCCTCCGTCGGTTGAGGAGCTTGAAAAAAGACTTCGCTCAAGAGGCACTGAGGATGAGGACGATATTCGCGGAAGAATGGAAATCGCAGTAAGCGAAATCGCCCACAGCCGTTATTACGACCATGTTGTAATAAATGATGATATAGATACCGCGGCGGAGGATGTTCTCGCCATATTAGATAAATATAACAGTGAGGTTTAAAGCTATGTTCAATCCAAGTCTTAAAAAAGTTCTGTCAAACAGGTTAAGCCGTTATTCTCTTGTAATCGCTACGGCAAAAAGGGCAAGAGAAATCGCCGAGGAGGCTGAAGAAAACGGTGAAATTATCGTTGAAAAGCCTGTCAGCCTTGCGCTCGACGACATAATTCAGGGAAAGGTTAAAATAATTGAGCCTGAGGAAATCAGGAATATCTGATTTAAATCTCAATCTAAATCGGGAGGTGTATGTCATTGTCCGAAATCATTGCTAAAGTTGCCGTTGAAAACACGGCGTACAGCTTTGACGGCATATTTGACTACGCTGTTCCCGATTTATTGCTTTCTCAAGTTAAAGCGGGCGTCAGGGTGATTGTACCCTTCGGTAACGGCAACAGGAAAAGGCAGGGCTTTGTTTTCGCGCTGAGAAAGTCAGACGGCGAAAAGAAGCTTAAAAGCGTTTCGGCGGTGCCGGATCGGGCGCCGCTTCTGACCGGCGAGCTTATCCGCGTTGCCGTGTTTCTTAAAGAGCATACATTCTGCACGTTTTACGACGCGGCAAAGGCAATGCTGCCGTCGGGAATAGGGCTTAATATCGTTAACTCATATATAATCAACCCTGCCGTTACCGATGAAATGCTCGATACCCTTACTGCCGACGAAAGAAATATAATAAATTATTTAAGCGACAAAAGCACCTATGTAAAGGAAGAAAAAATACTGAAGGATAACGGCTGTAAAAGCGGCTTTCCTATTGTAAAATCCCTGCAAAAGAAAGGCTTTCTTTTAAGCAACGTCGATACCGTTCAAAGAACCGGCGACGCTACCGTTAAAAACGCAAGGCTTACTCAGCTTTTTCTTGAGCTTACCGAGCTTCCGAAGCTCACGCCCAAACAGAAGAATGTAATAAATCTCCTTAAAGACATAGGCTCTGCAAGCGTTAAGGAAATATGCTATTTTACCGGCGTTACAGCGGCGGTTATTGCTACGCTTGAAAAAAAAGGAATTGTTGAAATCTTTGAGAACCGTGTTTTCAGAAGACCGAAGTTTAATAAATGTTCATCAATTCATAATGAAATATTATTATCTCAGGAGCAAAATATTGCGTATGAGAATATAAAAAAGCTGTATTTTTCCCCGAAGCCCGAAACCTCGCTTTTATACGGGGTGACGGGCTCCGGCAAAACTCAGGTGTTTTTAAAGCTGATTGACGACGTTATTGACGACGGCAAACAGGTCATAATGATGGTTCCCGAAATATCGCTGACGCCGCAGATGCTTTCGATTTTTTATGAAAGATACGGCGACAGAGTGGCTGTATTTCACAGCGGCTTGTCAATGGGTGAAAGAAAGGACGAATGGCAGAGAGTTAAGGACGGCAAGGCAAGCATTGCCCTTGGTACGCGCTCCGCGGTTTTTGCTCCGTTTGAACGTCTCGGTCTTATAATTATCGATGAGGAGCAGGAGCACACATATAAATCCGAAATGTCGCCGAGATACCATGCAAGGGACGTCGCGGCGTTCCGCACAAAGCTTAACAATTCTCTGCTTTTGCTTGCCTCCGCAACACCGTCCGTTACGACGTTCGCATTGGCCAAGAGCGGAAAAATATCCTTAAACACGCTGAGAGAAAGGTACGGCAAAGCCGTTTTGCCCGAAGTAATTACAACCGATATGAAATACGGCGCGGATCTGTCAAAGGGCGATAATTTAAGCCGCGAGCTTGAAACGGAGCTGAGAGCCTGCCTTGAAAACAAAAAGCAGTCTATTCTTTTGTTGAACAGAAGGGGCTTTAATACCTTTGCGGCTTGCTCAAAATGCGGAAAGGTTAAGGTTTGCCCGAATTGCAGTATTTCGCTTACCTATCATTCGCGAAACGGTAGGCTTATGTGCCATTACTGCGGTTATTCCGAACCTTTTACGGAAAAATGCTCCGAATGCGGGGAAAAAAGCGTTGTTTATTCGGGAGCGGGCACACAGCGGTTAGAGGACGAAATTAAAGAAAAACTGCCCGACGCAAGGGTGTTAAGGCTTGATACCGATTCAACCTCGTCTCGCTTTTTCTTTGAAAACTCACTTAAAAAGTTTGCGGACGGCGAGTACGATATTCTTTTGGGAACTCAAATGGTTGCAAAGGGGCTTGATTTTCCTAACGTTACGCTTGTCGGCGTTATTTCAATAGACCAGCAGCTATATAATGACGATTATAAAAGCTCTGAAAGGGCGTTCGACCTTTTAACACAGGTCATCGGGCGCTCGGGCAGGGGAAGCGAAAAGGGCAAGGCAATCATTCAGACCTCTTTTCCCGATAATGAGATTATAAGGCTGTCACAGGCGCAGGATTATGAAGCGTTTTTTAACCTTGAAATTAAAATCCGAAAAGCGTTGATTTATCCTCCGTTCTGCGATTTTTGCTCAGTCGGATTTTCCGCCGCTGACGAGCTGACGGTTAAATCGGCGGCAAAAACATTTTTTGAAAGCGTTAAGGCTCTGCACAAGGCGGAATTTTCCGATCTCGGAATAATAGTTTTAAGTCCTCTTGCACCGAGGATCTCAAAGGTTGCGGGAAGGTACAGATACAGAGTAATTATAAAGTGCAGAAACACTAAGGAGTTCAGAAAATTTATTTCGCGGCTTTTAAAGGATTTTGCGGACGATAAAAGATATAATAAAGTATCGGTTTATGCCGATATAAATCCTGAAAATATGTTTTGAGGTGACAGCATGGGAATACGCAATATCAGGGTTAACGACGACCCGATTTTAAAAAAGACGAGCAGACGCGTAGAGGTTTTTGACGAGCGTCTTTTTATGCTGCTTGACGATATGAAGGATACTCTTTACAAAGCCGACGGGTGCGGACTTGCCGCTGTTCAGGTCGGGGTTTTGAAAAGAGCTGTTATAATTGACGTGGGCGACGGGCTTATTGAGCTTATAAACCCCGAAATAATTTATGAACAGGGCGTTCAGTATGAGGCTGAGGGCTGTCTTTCGCTGCCGGGAAAAAGCGGTATAACCAAAAGACCCGAAATCGTAAAGGTTAAGGCGCAGAACCGTGACGGCAAGTGGTGTCATTATAAGGGAGAGGGTCTTAAAGCAAGAGCCTTCTGCCACGAAATCGACCACCTTGACGGTCACTTGTATACCGAAAGGTTAGCGCCGCAGGAAGTAATTGACAGAATAAAAAAAGAAACCGAAACGGACTGATTGTTTATGAGAATTATATTTATGGGCACGCCCGAATTTTCCGTTCCGTGTCTGCGTCGGCTTATTGACGACGGCGAAAATGTTGTAGGCGTATTCACTCAGCCCGACAAGCCTAAGGGCAGGGGGTACGAACTTGCGTTTTCCGAAGTCAAACAATGCGCTTTAAAGCACGGTATTCCCGTTTTTCAGCCGAAAAGTATGAGGGACGGCGAAGCTCTTAAAATATTTGAGCAATTACAGCCCGAGCTTTCTGTTGTAGTTGCTTACGGCAAAATATTACCTGCTGAAATTTTATACTATCCCAAATATAATTCAATAAATATTCACGCTTCGCTGCTGCCGAAATACAGAGGCGCGGCGCCTATCCAACAGTGCATTTTAAACGGCGAAAGCAAAACGGGCGTAACCTCTATGCTTATGGACGAAGGCATTGATACGGGAGATATACTTTTAAGAAAAGAAACGGAAATTTATGAAAATATGACTTCGGGCGAGCTTCACGACGTTTTATCCTATCTCGGAGCCGATGTTTTATCGGATACCGTAAAGGCTTTAAAAAATAATGAATTAAAGCCTGTTAAGCAATCGGATGAAGAAAGCTGTTATGCACCGATGCTGACAAAAGAGCTTTGTCCCGTTGATTTCACGAAGCCCGCAACAGAGGTTCACAATAAGATAAGGGGGTTATCTCCCCGACCCGCTGCGACAACGGAGCTTAACGGAAAAAAAATTAAAATTTATTCGTCCGCGCTGTCGGGATTTTCAAGCGAAAAAGCGGGGACGGTGGTATCATCTGACAGATATATTACCGTTGTCTGCGGGGATAACAGATGTATAGACATTTTATCGTTACAGCTTGAAGGCAAAAAAAGGATGGATGCGAAAGCCTTTTTGGCAGGGCATAAAATTCCTGTCGGCACAGTTTTGAAATGAGGTGTTTAAAATGCTGTCGTTTTTATATGTTTACTCTTATTACGGCTCGGGTATGAGCGGCTATTATTACTATTATTTTCTGCTTGTTGTTCCCGTTATTATCCTTTCTTTGATTGCGCAGCAGAGGGTTAATTCAACCTACAGACATTATTCAAGGATAAATAATATGCGCGGAATAACGGGCGCAGCGGCGGCTGAAGAGGTTTTAAGACGCAACGGCATAAATAACGTAAGAATTGAAAGGATTCACGGCAAGCTCACGGATCATTATGACCCGAGAGATAATGTTATCAGGCTGTCTGACGGCGTTTACGGCAGCTGTTCCGTCGCCGCTGTCGGTATAGCCTGCCATGAAGCCGGTCATGCCGTTCAGCATGCCGAAGGGTATATGCCTATTAAAATCCGAAATACAATTTTAAAGCCTGCCCAAATCGGCTCACAGGCGGCAATACCTATTGCAATTTTGGGGCTTATTTTAGGCTTTTCAAGTCTTGTTTATTTCGGCATTTTTCTTTATATTTTTATAATGCTTTTTCAGCTTGTGACGCTTCCCGTTGAATTTAACGCAAGCAACAGGGCTGTTAAAATAATTGAAAGCGCGGGTATGCTTTCGGATAACGAGCTTAAAGGCACAAAAAAGGTTTTATCCGCCGCTGCGATGACTTACGTTGCGTCCTTTGCGGTAACCGCGGCAAACCTATTGAGGCTTTTGCTGCTTGCCAACAACAAAAGGCGCTGACGGAGCAAAATTATGGACGACAGACAGCTTGCCTTTAAAATTTTAAATAAAATCGAACGTGACAGGGCTTATTCAAATTTAACATTGGATTATTATATCTCCCAAAATAATAAATCGGCGGCGTCCGCTTCCTTTGTAACCGCACTCGTTTACGGCGTTACCGAGAGAAAAATCACGCTCGATTTTTATTTATCGTCATTCCTCAAGCAGCCTTTAAGAAAATTAAAGCCCGAGGTACTCACGGCTTTGAGAATGGGTACATATCAGCTTAAATTTATGGATAAAATCCCCGCGTCCGCCGCTGTAAACGAAAGTGTAAAGCTTGTAAAGAAAAACGGCTGTCAATACGCTTCGGGGCTTGTCAATTCCGTTTTGAGGAAGGCTTCAAAAGCCGATATTGAATATCCCGAAACCGACAATATTTATTATGATATGAGTATACGCTACTCTTGCCCCGAACCCCTTGTAAGGCATTTTTGCGATGATTACGGCACTGAAAACGCTGAAGGCATCCTTTCCCGCTCTTTAGGCTCGTCAGCTCTCAGAGCGAGGGTCAACACGCTTAAAACCGATACCGATTCATTGATTTCAGTACTTCGCAGCGAGGGCATTGAAGCGCAAAAAATCAATGAGGTTGACGGTCATATTGAAATTAAACATTCGGGCTCGCTCGAAAGCCTTACGGCATATAAAAACGGTCTTTTCCATATTCAGGATACCTCGTCCGCTCTGTGCGTAAATGCGCTTGACGTTAAGGAAAACACTACGTTAATTGATGTTTGCTCCGCTCCCGGAGGTAAGGCGTTTACCGCCGCCGAGCTTATGCACAATAAGGGCAGGATCCTTGCCTTTGATTTGTACGAACAACGCACAAGGCTTATTTCGGAAGGCGCAAAAAGGCTTGGTATAGATATTATCGAAGCAAGACGGGGCGACGCGTCCGTTATTAACCCTGAGCTTGCCGAATCCGCCGACAGAGTTCTGTGCGATGTTCCGTGTTCGGGGCTCGGCATAATAGGCAGAAAGCCCGAAATACGCTATAAGGATTTGGGATTCGTTGACAAATTGTGCGAATTACAGTATAATATCTTAGTTAATTCATCCTCTTATTTAAAGCATGGCGGGTTGCTTGTTTATTCAACCTGCTCATTAAACAAAAAAGAAAACGAAGGCGTTTGCGACAGATTCCTTTCCTGCAGCCCGTCGTTTTATAAGAAGGAAGATTACAAAACTTTAATGCCGCATATAAATAATTCCGACGGATTCTTTATAGCGGTATTTGGGAGAAAATAAGTTGAGTAAAACCGATATTCGCTCGCTGAATTTTGAAGAGCTTTCAAACGAAGTCCGAAAATCAGGTCTGCCCGAGTACAGAACAGCGCAGATTTATTCGTGGCTGTATGAAAAAGGCGCGCGTGATTTTTCGGAAATGTCCAATCTTTCAAAGGAATTAAGAGAGAAGCTCTCGGAAAATTACGAAATAAGAAACTGCACGATTGACACAAAGCTTGTATCAAAGCTTGACGAAACAGTTAAATACCTGTTTGAGCTTTCAAAGGGCGAATACATTGAGTGCGTGGTTATGAAATACAAATACGGCTATACTGTCTGTATTTCAACCCAGCTCGGCTGTAAAATGGGCTGTTCCTTTTGCGCTTCCGCAATCGGCGGTTTTAAAAGAAATTTAACACCGAGCGAAATGCTTTCCGAAATCTATACGGCTCAGGCGGATTTGAATATAAAAATCTCGCGCGTTGTGCTTATGGGTACTGGCGAGCCGCTTGACAATTACGACAACGTTATGCGCTTTTTAGAGCTTGTTACAGACGAAAAAGGTCTTAACATAAGCATGCGCCGCATATCGCTTTCTACCTGTGGCATTGTGCCGAGAATATACGACCTTGCCGATAAGAAATTAGGGCTTACGCTTTCCGTTTCTCTGCACGCGCCGAACGATTATATCCGTTCCCGATCAATGCCCGTAAATAATAAATGGCACATTGACGAGCTTATAAAGGCTTGCAGATATTACACTGAAAAAACCTCAAGGCGTATATCGTTTGAATATGCTATGATCGGAAATTTTAACGATACCGACGAATGCGCGCGCGAGCTTTCCCAAAAGCTTAAAGGCATGTTGTGTCATATAAATCTCATTCCCGTCAATAATGTCAGGGAAAACAATTATGAAAAGAGCAGCGTCATTCGGTTAAACAGGTTTAAATCCATACTCGAAAGGAACGGCTTTGCCGTAACTGTAAGGCGTACTCTCGGAAGCGATATAAACGCCTCCTGCGGTCAGCTGAGGGCGGAAAAATACAACGGAATATAGCCTGCGTTGAGCAGGAGCGCCGCTCCGATTTAAAAGCTGTAAATTTTAAACGGCGAGGCGAAGCCTCTTTTAAGGAGAAAGCATTATATGAGAATTGTTGCCAAAACCGATATAGGTAAAAAACGCAGTTCAAATCAGGATTCCTATGCTGCGGGCGAGCTGTCCGGCGGCGTTGCATGGGCTGTGGTTTGCGACGGTATGGGAGGCGTCGCGGGCGGTAACGTCGCTTCGTCAACTGCCGTTAAAATCATTTCCGAGCAGATTACCTCGTCATATCGGGTCGGAATGAGCCCCAAATCAATTAAAAATATGCTCGTCTCCGCTATAAATGCGGCTAACATCAGCGTTTATGACATAAGCCGCGCCAACTCAGAGCTTGAGGGTATGGGTACCACCGTCGTGTGCGCGGTCGTTACCGACGGCGTTGCTTATATTGCGCACGCGGGCGACAGCAGAGCGTATTTGCTCTCGCAAGGCGGTTTTTCCCAGCTTACAAGGGATCATTCGGTCGTTCAGCAAATGGTTGAAACGGGAGAGATTACACCTTTAGAGGCTAAAAACCACCCGCGCAAAAACATAATTACAAGAGCCTTGGGCGTTGAAGCCGAAATAAAGGTTGATTATTGCGATACCGAACTTTCGGATAACGATATTTTGCTTATCTGCACAGACGGGCTTACAAATTACGTTGACGAAAAAGATTTTACAAAAATAATAGAAAACAATTCGTATTATGAGGTTGCCGATTTGCTTGTTAATAAGGCGAACGACAACGGCGGCGGCGATAATATTACAGTTGTTGCAATAGCATATTAAGGGAGAGTGCGTTATGGAAAATTATTGTGGTAAAAGACTTGACGGGCGTTATGAAATAAGAGAAATAATCGGGGTAGGCGGTATGGCTGTCGTATATAAAGCGTACGACAATATAGACGACCGCATTGTTGCGGTTAAGATATTAAAAGAGGAGCTTCTCTCCAATGAGGAATTTCGCCGCCGTTTTAAAAACGAATCAAAGGCGATTGCGGTGCTTTCTCATCCGAACATCGTAAAGGTTTACGACGTCAGCTTCGGAGACAGGCTTCAGTATATTGTTATGGAATATGTCGAGGGCATAACCCTTAAAGAATATATTGAACAGCAGAAGATTATAAACTGGAAAGAAGCGGTTCATTTTGTAAGCCAGATTCTTTTAGCGCTTCAGCACGCTCACGATAAGGGAATCGTTCACCGTGACATTAAGCCGCAGAACATTATGCTTTTGCAGGACGGAACAATTAAGGTTACGGATTTCGGCATAGCACGTTTTTCAAGAAGCGATACAAGAACCATGACCGAGGACGCCATAGGCTCTGTTCACTATATCAGCCCCGAGCAGGCGAGGGGAGAGATAACCGACGAAAAAGCGGATATTTACTCCGTAGGCGTGGTTATGTACGAAATGCTCACGGGCGAGCTGCCATTCCAATCCGACAGCGCCGTTTCCATAGCCATTATGCAGCTTCAGCAGGAGGCTAAGCCGCCCAGAGAAATAAATCCCGAAATCCCGTTGGGGCTTGAACAGATTACCTTGCGCGCCATGCAGAAAAATCCTAACAACCGTTATCATTCCGCGGCTGAAATGATGCTTGACATCGACGAGTTCAAGCGCAACCCTCAAATAAAATTTAATTACAGCTATTTTGTCGACAAAGAACCCACAAAATTTGTTAAGCAGGGCGCTTCGGGTACGTCCGTTCCCGTCAAGCCTGCCAACAATACGGACGCCGTTCCCGCCGAGGACGATGAGGAAGAGAAGGAAGCAAGCAAAACCCTGCCCATCCTTTTAGGCACTGTCGCGGGAATAGTCGTAATTATAGCGATTTTTGTCGGGATTCTTGTTTACAGGAATACGCATAAGATTGTTGTGCCGAATTTTATCGGAATGAATTATTCCGACGATATTCTTACAAATTCCGAATATACCGATAATTTCACCTTTGAAACCGAGTCTGTATTCTCTACCGACGCTGAAGCGGGCGAAGTCCTTACGCAGACTCCCGACGCCGAAACCAAGGTTAAAAAGGGTAAGACTGTTAAATTGGGAATCGCTTATAACGACTCGAGCGTTCTTATTACGGGTATTATCGGTCTTACAGCCAACGAGGCTGAATCTAAGCTAAAGCAAAGCGGATTTACTGTTAAAATCATCACCTCATACGATAAAAATGTTGAAGCGGGAATTGTTTTCGACTCTTATCCCGCGGAAGGCTCTTACGCCGAAAAGGGATCGCTTGTTACAATCTATGTTTCAACAGACCAAAATCCCAATGCGGTCAGTGTTCCCGTCGTCACGGGCTACAGCAAGGAAATCGCAACCGAGCTTCTTAAAAGTTCGGGCTTTACCGTAACCGTTATTGAAAGCGACAGCGCCGAGGAAAAGGGTACGGTTGTGGATTATGACCCTAAAGGCGAAGCTGAAAGCGGTTCTGCCGTTACGATTTATGTAAGCACGGGCGTTCCTGCCGAAAGCACCGTTACAATCTCCGTCGACCTGCCTAAAACCGTGTCGGGCGACAGTAAGCAGATGAAGGTTTATCTTAACAGCGACGTATATGCAACCTACGACGACGTTCTTCTTTCGGGCGGAACGAAGCAGATTCAGATAACCGGCAAGGGAACCGATAATACCTTTACCGTTAAAATTGACGGTCAGACGGTTATGACAGGTAATATCGACTTTACCAAACCGTCGTCGGAAGCGGTTACAAATATTACAAAAACGGATTATGATGAAAAGGTAGCAATGATAAGCGTTATAGGGCTTGATTATGCAACGGCGGTTTCAAAGCTTAATAATTCGGGATTTACAAATATTACCTGTGTTGACGGGGACGGTAAGAACACCACCTCGGGCGTTGTAATAAGCCAATCTCCCGAAGAAGGCTATACGATGAGCACAAATGAAACTATTATTTTAACCTTCGGATAATATGGTAAATTTACACGGAACAATTATAAAGGGTATTGGCGGCTTCTATTACGTTGAAGCCGCCAATGCGGTATATGAATGTAAGGCGAGGGGAGTTTTCAGAAAAGAAAAAATCACCCCTCTTGTCGGCGACAAGGTTGGAATTACCGTAAACGAAAACGCCGAAAATACAATTGACGAAATATGCCCTCGAAAGAATTCGCTTACAAGACCTCCCGTTGCCAATATTGATAATCTGATTATTGTCGCCTCAACGGTCGAGCCGAAGCCCTCAACGCTCGTAATTGACAAGCTGACCGCCGTTGCGGAGCATAAAAGTATTGAGCCGATTATCGTTATTTCAAAGGCTGATTTGTCATCTGCCGATGGGCTGTATGAAATATACTCTCTTGCAGGCTTTAAGGTTATACCTGTTTCCAACGAAACAGGCGAGGGGATCGACGAGGTAAAAAGCGTTTTTAAAGATAAAATAAGCGCTTTTACGGGCAATTCGGGCGTGGGCAAAACATCGCTTTTAAATAACCTTGACAAAACCCTTCTGCTTAAAACGGGCGAGATAAGCGATAAATTGGGCAGGGGCAGGCACACCACAAGGCAGGCGGAGCTTTTTAAGGTCTGCGGCGGTTATATTGCCGATACGCCGGGCTTTTCCTCTTTTGAAATTGACAAAACCGATTTAATTTTGAAGGATGAGCTGCCGTACTGCTTCAGAGATTTTAAGCCTTATTTGGATAATTGCAGATTTAATTCCTGCTCGCATACCTGCGACAGGGGCTGCGCTGTTTTGGAAGCGCTGAAAGAGGGCAAAATTGCAAAATCAAGACACAACAGCTATGTTACTCTTTACAATGAGGTTAAGGACATAAAGGAATGGAACTTGTAAAAAATAAACGCGCGGTAATTGTTGCGGCAGGTGAAATTAAAAACACCGATATTATCGGAAAAAATGCGCTTTGCGACGATTTTTTAATAGCCGCCGACGCAGGCTTTGTTAAATGTATTGAGGCGGGAAACAAGCCCGACCTTTTAATCGGTGATTTTGACTCGTTTGATAAGCCTGATACCGATTCCGAAATTATTGCTCTCAGCCCGATCAAAGACTGTACAGATACGGAATTTTGCGTAAATGAGGCGTTTAAAAGGGGCTTTTCCGAAATCCTTATAATCGGCGGTCTCGGCGGCAGAAATGACCACAGCTTTGCGAATTTAAGCCTTTTGGCTTGCTTTAAACAGCGCGGCGTTAACGTAATGCTTATTGATGAAAACCACCGTATTTACGCATTAAAGGATGAATCCCGTACTGTTGCAAACAATAAGCAGTATGTTTCTGTATTCGCCTACGCGGGAAGCTGTACGGTTACTCTTGAGGGATTTTTCTATCCGCTTAAAAATTACATCCTTTCGCCGTATCAGGGCGGCTTCGGCACAAGCAACGAGATAGTCGGCGAAACGGGGAAAATAACCGTTTCAGACGGTTTAGCGTTGGTAATGGAGGTTTCCAAAACATTTTAATAACACATACTTGCCTTTTTGCATATAGTGTAATAGCATTGAAAGGCGGTGTCGGTATGAGTAAAAGAAAGCAGAAAATCAGTATCGGAATAGTGTTTGCGGTTCTCGGCTTAGGGCTTACTCTTGCATTCATTATTCCCGCGCGCTATTTGGTAGTGGTGCTTTCGCTGTCGCTTATAATCAGCGGCATCGCGCTGTGCAAATCTTGTTGAGGAGGCTTGCTATGAAAGTAGTTGTAGTTAAGAGTCCGAAAATTCTGGGCGGATTGTTAAGATTGATTTTCGGCATTAAAAAAGAAGAAAACATATAAAGCAAAATACTTTGCTGAAAAAAGCAGGAATCAGCCGCATTTGGCCAATTCCTGCTTTTGTTAGACTTAATTTCTTATACTTTTAGGGTGCGGATGCAAATATTTCAGTCGATTACTTCATAGGAAAAATCGCACAAATCCAATCTGTGTGTAAATTCAATAGTTTGGTCTAAAATCCTGTGTATCTCTTTTACGTCCTTATTCAGATTGTCGGGAAGTGTTTTTTCGCCCTTAATAACGACTTTGTCAGCCGAAACATCGGTTCGTATTAAGTCCCAGAATGCGTCCCAGCTGTGACCGAACCAGTCAGGAAATTCAAAAGCCGTTTTAATTCTTTCGTGTATGTCAAAGTGATTTTTACAGCCTGTTAAATCTAAAATGATAGTTGAATGTTTATCCATTTTTTACCTCCTAATCTATTTCGTAAAATGTATCATAGTGATCATATGTGACAAAAATAAGCCCGTCATTAGACCATAAAAGTCTATGCCTGTTTCGTCTACCCGGAGTATAGTTAATGTCCGCTTCATACCATACCCTGCCCGGTATCTGCGGAAGACGACCGTTACTATTTTGATATATACCCGCAGTCAGTGTTTTTCCTGGGGCAAACTTTGATGGTTTATCGCCCCAGTTCCAACCGAGTTTTTTTAAATCATCAGCGGTAATATAATAGTCAGGTAAGATACCATAATTTATAATCCACCAATCGGCGCCGTTCTTTCCGTCCTTTGTAGCTTCGCCTGCCGATACAGCCTCCATAGGCTGTATCTCACAATGGCAATTAAAGTGAAGCGGTGGCTCATCCTCGGGTGTTTCGGTATTGCTGAATATTTTTTCGTTTAGTAAAAGACATTCTTCGCATGTGTTAGGGCTGATATGAGTAATCCAATGTCTAAAGTTTCTGCTTTTGTGCTTTTGCGGATTATAAAAATCCAATGTGCCTTTTTGTATGATGTTATATTGTTCTTCAATATAACCGTAAAATTTTTTTATGAACATAAATCTCTCCTTTTAATGATTTAAGAAAAAAAGTCTTTACACTAATAGGAGAAAGAACATATAAATGTCCGTATTTTAAGTTACAAAATCAAAAATTTTAAAAAATTATTACACAAACATATATTAAAAAGCATTTTATTATATTAAAATTCAAGCCACAAGCTGTTTTCGGCGTCGGAGGGCATTCTCCAGTCTCCCCTCGGTGAAAGACTTACGGAACCGACCTTCGGTCCGTCGGGCAGACAGGAACGCTTAAATTGCGAATTAAAAAATCTTTTAATAAACAGTTTAAGCCATTTGGTGAGCTGTTCTTCGGTATATTTATCTTTAAACGCTCTTTCTGCCATAAACAGCAGCTTTTGCGGCTTTGTTCCGAAGCGAAGAAAATGATATAAATAAAAATCGTGTACCTCGTAAGGGCCTAATTGCTCCTCGGTCTTTTGCCCGATTTTACCGTCCTTGTCGGGAGGCAGAAGCTCGGGGCTTACGGGAGTTGCCAATACGCTCTCCAAAACGGTTCTCGTTCTTTCATCAAGCCTTGACGCTTCATTTCTTACAAGGTCGCGCACAAGAGTTTTGGGTACGCCCGCGTTTACGCCGTACATACTCATATGGTCCGCATTGTAGGTACACCAGCCCAGCGCAAGCTCGGATAAATCACCCGTGCCCACAAGCAGAGCGCCATGCTTGTTCGCCATATCCATAAGGATCTGCGTTCTCTCTCTCGCCTGTGTGTTTTCATAGGTTATATCGTGAATTGATATGTCGTGCGATATGTCCTGCATATGAAGAATACACGCGGGCTTAATATCAATTTCAATAAACGTGCCGCCGATGGATTTTATAAGCGAAACCGCGTTGGAATAGGTAAGGTCTGTTGTGCCGAAGCCCGGCATGGTGATACAAATTATATTTTCGCAGGGCAGATTTAAAATATCCATAGCCCGCTTTGAAACGAGCAGAGCGAGAGTGGAGTCAAGTCCGCCCGAAATACCGACAACGACCTTTTTCAGGTTTGTATGCTGAAGCCTTTTTGCAAGCCCGCAGCTTTGAATATTCAGTATTTCTCGGCATCTCGCGTCCTTTTCGGCATTATCGGCAGGAACAAACGGCAGGGGATTAAACTCCCTTTCAATATCCGAGTAATCAAGCTGTTCAATATCCGTTTTGACAATGTTATAATCGTATGATTTGAATTTTTCCGCATTGTCGGAAAAAGAGCCGTTTTTAATTCTCTCCGCGTTGAGCTTTTCAATATCAATATATGCCGTACATACCGAACCGTCGGGGGAGAAGCGTTCGCCCTCGGAGAGAAGCGCGCCGTTTTCGACTATTGAGCAAGCGCCCGAAAAAACAAGGTCGGTTGTAGATTCCCCGAAGCCTGCCGAGGCGTAGGCGTATGCGCAGAAGCATTTTGCGCTCAAAGCCTTTATAACAGAAAGTCTGTAATCGTTTTTTGTTACCGCCTCGTTGCTTGCGGAAAGGTTGACAATCAGATTAGCGCCGTTAAAGCACATTTCTTCACTCGGAGCAACGGGCACCCATAAATCTTCACAGATTTCAACCCCGAGAGTGACGTCGTCGGAAACCTTTATAAGCGTTTTGCCGAACGGAATATCGTCTCCGCCTATTTTAACGGTTCGGGAAACCGCCTTGCCGCCCGAAGCAAACCAACGCTTTTCATAGTATTCGGAATAATTCGGAAGATACGTCTTGGGTATGACGGCAAGAACCGTTCCGCTTTGTATTACAGCGGCGCAGTTATACAGTGAGCCGTCAGACATTACGGGAAGTCCTACGCATATAATCACAGAGGTATCTCTTGTTTCGGCGCAAATTCTTACGAGCGCCTTTTCACAGCTTTCCGTAAGGATGTTCTGTAAAAACAAATCGGCGCAGGTATAACCGCAAATACAAAGCTCGGGGAAGACTATGATTTGCGTTTTTTTCGCCGCTTCTTTTTTAATTGAAGCTATAATGCTTTCGGTATTGAATTTAACGTCCGCTACCTTTATTTTCGGTGAAACCGCCGATACTTTAACAAAACCTGTTTTCATAAGACTCTCCTAATGTTTAATAAATTTATTTTATCACTCTACGGGTATTTTTACAACAAATTTTTACGGCTCTTGACAAACGTGGTAAAATATTAAAAAGATAAAATCTAAAGGATGATTTCAGATGAAGGAATACGGTAAATCACACAAGCTTGACAATGTGTGCTATGACATAAGAGGACCTGTTCTTGACGAGGCGGACAGAATGATAAGGAACGGCGTTAATATACTTAAGCTTAATATCGGAAACCCCGCGCCTTTTAAATTTGAAGCCCCCGACGAAATTATCAGGGATATGATATATAATCTGCGCGATTCCGAGGGGTACTCCGATTCTAAGGGAATATTCTCCGCAAGAAAAGCAATAATGCAGTACTGCCAGCTCAAAAGCCTGCCTAATGTCGATATTGACGACATATACACTGGCAACGGGGTAAGCGAGCTTATCACAATGTCAATGCAAGGGCTTTTGGATAACGGCGATGAAATTTTGCTTCCCGCGCCCGATTATCCGCTTTGGACCGCTTCCGTCACACTTGCAGGCGGCAAGGCCGTTCATTATATGTGCGATGAGCAAAACGAGTGGAATCCCGATATTGAAGATATTAAGAAGAAAATTACCGACAGAACCAAGGGTATTGTCATCATTAACCCAAACAATCCGACGGGCGCTCTGTATTCTAAGGAAATACTTGAAGAAATTGTTGAAATTGCAAGGCAGACGGGTATAATCATCTTTGCCGACGAAATTTACGACCGCCTTGTTATGGACGGCTTAAAGCACGTTTCGATTGCGTCTCTCGCTCCCGACGTGCCTTGCGTTACGTTTAACGGGCTTTCAAAGTCACACAGGGTTGCGGGCTTTCGCTGCGGCTGGATGGTAATAAGCGGCGATAAATCGAGAATTAAGGGCTATATCGAGGGGCTTAACCTGCTTTCGTCAATGCGTCTTTGTTCAAACGTGCCCGCACAGCAGATTGTCCAGACAGCGCTCGGCGGTTACCAGAGCGTTGACGAGCTTTTAAAACCGGGCGGAAGAATTTACGAACAGAGGGAGTTCGTTTATAACGCTTTGCTGTCAATCGACGGCGTTAGCGTTGTCAAGCCCAAGGCGGCGTTCTATATTTTCCCGAAATTTGATATGGATAAGTTCCATTTAAGAAACGACGAACAGATGGTACTTGATTTTCTCAGAAAGAAAAAGGTGCTTTTGGTTCAGGGTACGGCGTTTAATTATCCCATGCCCGACCACGCAAGAATAGTTTATTTGCCCAATGTTAAGGATTTAGGTCTTGCTATGGACGAGCTCAAGGATTTCCTCAAGGATTACACACAGGAAGATATGGATTTTTAAGGTTTTTCAGTATTTTTAATTAAATTATTTATAAGATAAGGCACTCGCAATTGAGCGCCTTATTTTTATGATATGTATTAAAGCCTTTTTCGACATCGTATGGCACGGCCTCCCTAATGCGCCGCGCCATACGCACAACCTTAATTTGTAAAAAAACAGCGGACAGCCGCAAAGGGCTGTCCCTACGAATCAGATATATAAACATTGTTATTTCAATTCAATATCAATTTCTTCGTTTCTGTCGCAGACAAGTTTTCCTTCCTTAATTTTAAGCTCGGCAATATGAACGACTGTAGGCGGATGTTTTTCTTTATACTCAATTTTTCCGTCGTCGTTGTAATGCACGAAATAAACGATATATGCCCTGCCGTTGTTTACAATAACATCCGCGTGCCTGCCAATTCCCGCGTCTTTTTTTCTCGTTCCGTTGCCCGTCAATAGCCTTTCGCCGTCCTGCCTTGTAAAGACGGTTAAATCGTCCGAATAATATACGGCAAGACCGTTCCATTCATCGGCAATAAGCCAGTATTTATTCCCGAATTCAAAAACATTGGGCCCTTCCTGAGCATTGTCAAACGTTGCCTGACCCTTGTACTGCCAATTATATAAATCCTCGCTGTCGGCATAGTAAGTGTGCGCGCCGTCTTTTTCATCCTTGTACCACATCCTGTAGCCGCCGTCGGGCAGCTTAAAAAGGCAGGCGTCAATAATTTTATCGGAGCCTACCTCAATTTTTCCTTCCTTTTTCCAATTGAACAAATTCGGGGAGGTATAGTGAAGAATTGAAGAATTACCGCGCCATTTGCTTTGAATACCGACTATATACGAAACATACATATGGTATAAACCGCTTTGTTCATCCCAAATAATTTCGGGCGCCCAAAACGTATTGTGCCCGAACTCGAAGTTCAGGTCAAGCGTGCCTCTGTAAAGCCAATACGCGCCTTCGTCCTGCGCTTCGGCAACGCCTATGTCAGAGCCGTAGCAGTAGGCAACGCTGTCGCTGTCAAAGAAGCTGCTTGCACGCCTTTGAGTATAGAACATAAAGAATTTTCCCGTCTGTTCGTTTTTTATAATCATCGGGTCTGCCGCGCCGTTATAAATCGGGTCGATAAAGGCAGGGGAGTTTAATTTCGGCATATTATCACCACTTTTTTTAATTATAACACCAATATTTTGATTTACAAGCAAAAATAAATAATCTGCGCGATATTTGTGTTTAAGGCAGTCCTCATTTATGTACATAGTCCGATAATATTAACCTTGTTAATTTTGTTTTTTCATAGTATAATTACAGTAATAAAGAAAAAACTGCTCTTCATATATTTTACGGGGTGGTTTTGTGAAAAGATACAGCTTGTTCATTATACTGTTCTCGGTTATAATAATTTGTCTTTGCGCATTTTTAATATACTTTACCGCCGAGAACTCTGTTATAACCTCGTCAGAGCCTTTCAGCGCCGAGAATTTAACGGTTATTGTTGACGCGGGTCACGGCGGAGCCGACGGCGGCGCGGTCGGCTATGACGGCACTGCCGAGGCTGAAATAAATCTTGCCGTTTCAAAGGATATAGTTGAAATTTTAAATTCCTTCGGCATTAAAACGGTTATGACAAGAACCGATGAAAATTCCATTCACGGCGAAAACGCCGTTTCGTTAAGAGAACAGAAGGTTTCGGACATTCATAACAGAATGAAAATAATGAACGAAACCGATAACTGCATTTTTGTAAGTATTCATCAAAACTCTTTTGAAAATTCAAACCTTTGGGGTACGCAGGTGTTTTATTCGCCAAATACGGCAAGCAGCCCCGAATTGGCTGACTGTATTCAAAGCTCGGTCGTTAAGCTTTTACAGCCCGAAAATAAAAGGGTAATTAAAAAATGCGGAAAAAGCGTTTATTTGCTTTATAATGCAAAAAAGACTTCCGTGCTTGTTGAGTGCGGGTTTATGACAAACAAAACCGAGCTTGACGAGTTGAAGACAGAAGATTATCAAAGAAAAATGGCGTTCTCCATAGCAATGGGAATTATCGACTATATAAATAAAGGATGTTAAAAATGGCTTCAAAGGTTAAAAGCGTATATGTTTGCTCATCGTGCGGGTACGAAACGTCAAAATGGCTCGGACAATGCCCCAAGTGCAAGGAATGGAGTACCCTTGAGGAAGAGGTCAGGGATCTCAGTCCGTCATCAAAGACCAATAAATCTCTTAATTACGGCAACAGGGCGCAGGTGTACTCTTTAAACGATATTAAAGCGGACACCGAGCATCGGTTTGATACGGGACTTAACGAGTTAAACCGCGTTCTGGGCGGCGGTATAGTTAAAGGCTCTATAGTTCTTTTAAGCGGCGATCCGGGAATTGGCAAATCCACGCTTTTGCTGCAGATTTGCGAGTATCTCGGCAAATCTTTAAAAATCCTTTATGTTTCGGGTGAGGAGTCGGCTCACCAACTGAAGCTAAGAGCGAAAAGGCTTAACGTTAAATCGGACAGCCTTTCGGTGCTTTGCGAAACGGACGCGCAGTACATATGCGAGGTTATCTCTTCGGAAAAGCCCGATATAGTAATGATAGACTCAATTCAGACTATGAATATTCCCGAACTTAATTCCTCATCGGGAAGTATTACGCAGGTGCGCGAAACGACCAATCTGTTTATGAGAAGCGCAAAGACGCTCAATATACCTATGATTATTGTCGGTCATGTTAACAAGGACGGCAATATTGCCGGACCTAAGGTGCTTGAACACATAGTTGACGCTGTTTTATATTTTGAAGGCGACCGCAATTTTTCATACAGAATTTTGAGAGCCGTTAAAAACCGTTACGGCTCTACAAACGAAATAGGAATGTTTGAAATGCTCGACACGGGGCTTTCGCAGGTTGGCAATCCTTCTATGATGCTGATTTCAGGCAAGCCTAAAAATATCTCGGGCAGTTGCGTCGCCTGCGTTATGGAAGGCTCAAGACCGATTATGGCTGAGGTTCAAAGCCTTGTTACACCGACGGGATTCGGTAACCCGAGAAGGATGGCAACGGGAATAGACTATAACAGAATGGCTATGCTAATTGCCGTTCTCGAAAAACGCTGCGGATATTATATGAGCAATATGGATTGCTATGTTAATATTATCGGCGGTCTTAAAATAGACGAGCCCGCCGCAGATCTGTCCGTTGCGCTCGCTATCGTTTCAAGCCTTAAAGACTACGCCGTCCCCGAGGATGTTTTGGCGTTCGGCGAAATCGGTCTCGGCGGCGAGATAAGAGCGGTCAATTCGTGCGAGCAGAGGATACGCGAGGCGGCGAAATTGGGCTTTAGGAAGTGCGTAGTTCCGAAATATAATCTGTCAAAAATTAAAAACGGCCTGAAAGCGGATATTGAAGTTATCGGCGTCGGCAATATAAGACAGGCGTTTGAAGCGATTATGGAGTAATATGAAATTTATTAAAACACCGTATCTGCCTGAAAGCAAGGTAATTCATATTATCGCAGGAAAAGGCGCCGAAGGCTGTTTCGGATCGTTTTCCGAATTAGGCATTAAGCTGCTTTATTCGCAGGAAAATACGCGGATAAGCTATCCCGTTGCTTCTCACTCTGATTTAGCCGTAAATTATTCGGGAAACGGAGGCTTCTTTCTTGAAAAAGGGCAGGGGAATTTAAAAAAAGAGCTTGAAGAAATCGGAGCAAAGTGTAATTATATAAGCGAGGCTGTGAAAGGGGAGTATCCTTATGATTGCTTTCTTAACTGCATTTTAACTGACGAATATATAATTTGCAAGAAATCCGCTGTTTCCGAAAGTATTTTAAATTACGCTTTGACAAACGGACTTAAAATAATCAATGTAAACCAAGGTTATACAAAATGCTCTGTCTGTCCTGTTGAAAGAAACGCTTTTATAACCGACGATGAGGGAATTTATAATGCGCTCAAAATACGAAAAATCGATGCGCTGAAGGTCGAAAAAGGCAGTATAGCCCTGAAGGGCTGCAATTACGGGTTTATAGGCGGATGTTCGGGTAAAATTTCAAAAAATGAGCTTGCGTTTTGCGGCGACATAAAAAAACATTCAAATTATAACGATATTAAGGCTTTTACAAGAAATTATAATGTTGATTTGGTAAGCCTCTCAAACGGTGAATTAACAGACATAGGCAGCTTAATACCGATTACGCAAAAGGAGGATGAAAATGAAAAAGAAAAATCTTAAGTGGACTAACCTTACTTCAACCTTGCTTGCAGGCACTTCCGTTGCGGGAATATTGCTTACGGCAAACCGTATGGCGAAAAAATACGGGCAGAAAATCAATCCGAACAGACTTATTAACATAAAGTGGTATAACATAATCGATTACGGTATAAACAGATTCCTTGAAACCGATGAGGATGAAATAGTAAGCGATTTTGAAAAGCTCAGGTGATTTTTTTTCGTAAAATTTTGTAAATTCGTAAATTCCGTCAATTTTCAATTTTTATTTTTTATTCCTTTTATTTGACAAATTTAATTTTATCTGCTACAATATCGGTAACAGTTAGGTGTTAGCCGATACTGTAACATCGAATTGACTATTTAAAAAGGCTTTGAGTATGGCGCTCAGAGCCTTTTTAATTACTCTCACAACATCAACCACTTTTTTTAAGGGTATCTATGTATCAATCTTATAACAGGAGATTGAAAAGAAATTTAAAATGTTCGGTGAATTTTATAGAACAAAGGGCTTTTTTATTGATATTCTTAAAAACAGGTTATAATATAAACGTACATAAAAACGACCGCATATAGGCCACCTCATGAGGGCAAAAATAAGAGAAATTAAATCTTGTAATAAACTATAACAGAGTGTGGCATTCGGAGAACTGTGGCATATGTGCGAATATATTATACCGGAGGATTTCTTAATGGACAATTACATTTTCGATAACAATAATGGGCTTTGGTATGAATTGATCGGCGAATACTATCAGCCGTGTCTTACCTTACCACCCGAAGAAGAAAAGCCTATCAGGTTATGGGGACAGCGGCACTTGCGGTATATCAAGGAGCATAAGCGGCTGTTCTATGTCAATCTGCTGACAAGCGGCAAGTTAAACAGCTATCTTTCTGATATAGACGAACAAGCAGAGGAATTGTTCTTTCGGCTGGTAAAGCAACTTGCCGAAAAAGAAGGCATAACGGAAGAACTCAAACGCACCGACCAAATGGCTTGGATTGTGCTATGAATAACATACAGGCAAGAGCAAGGGAAATCGTTCATGCAGACATAATTTACGCATAATCACACTTTGGAAGCGGCATGGGCTTACTCATGCCACTTCTTTTTCCTATCTACGCAGTAGATTTTTTACAAATCTGTGGTATAATCGTTTTATGTCTGAGAAACAAATTGGAATTTGGCGGAGGCAATTATGGACAGTTTTGTGGATGAAAGAGATTATAAATTATTAGAGAAGGACAAATATACATTTTTTGTGCTTGGTCGTATTATGGGCGGAGAATGCGAGTTGCTTTTGACTGATCATGAAAGGCTGGTTATTTGCTTTACAAGTAATCCCTATCCGGTGTGGATATGGACTCCGGATGACGTAACGAAAGAAGAAAAGGAAAAAGCCTATGAACTTGTCAGAGAAAATGGTTTGTTCACTGAGGGACATACTTTCAATTTGAAATATGACTTGGCGGATTATTTTATAAAAAGAGCATCGGAAGACGCAATGGCTCTGTCCATTACAACAAATATGTTTGCATATGATTGTCCGAACCCGATAGAACCGCATGTACGGGCTGATGGTGAATTACATAGATGTGTGGCGGAAGATATCGATGAGTTGGTTGAGTTTATGGATCTTTTCCATAGAGAAACTGGGGTGGATCAGGATAGTCTCGAAGCATATCGCTGCAAAGCTGAGGCAGCCATAAGGAATGGAAGGCACTTCTTTTGGAGAAACGCAGAAGGCATGAATGTGGCTGTCTGTAACTTTGGACCGAATGGCGACTTGGCGAGCGTCGGTTTAGTATATACGCGCAAGGAGTACCGAAGAAAGCACTACGCAGAAAATCTTGTTTATCAGGTTACCCAAATGGCAAAGGACGCGGGATATATGCCCATGCTTTATACAGATGCAGATTATGTAGCGTCGAATGCCTGTTACGAGAAATTAGGGTATGTTCTTAGAGGAAAACTATGTACAATAAGCTAAACAAGAAAGGCAAAATCCAGTTTATCTGACAAAGAAAAACATTAACAGCAATGGAACTGAAGAGCCGATGAAGTTGTGAGGAAACTTTCATTTCATTGGCTCTTTCTCTATGCCTAAACTAAATAGTTTTCCCGCTTTCTACGAGAAATATTCAAAATATTTCGCAAAAGCATTGACAAGCACCTACCCTGCGATATATAAAAAAATATCCTTTTCGGGGAGTTACAACTGAATACCCAATGTTCTTGAAATGGAATTGCGGCGCAAGCCGCATAACGCCTGCGGTGTGCTAAGAGAAAATACCGCTGTCCGCCGTCAAAAGCTGTTTTGTACTGTCAGTGGCGGAGGGGCATAAAAACAGTATGGTTTTGAAATTCAAAGCCGTTACATAGAACATCATTTTGAAGCGAGAGCAAAGCTCCCGCCGATTTTTGATGTCTGTGTAACGGCTTTTTGTTTTGCCGTTTACAACTGAATGACCGTCTGAATGGGATACTCCGCCAAGACTTCCCCGATGGGAACGAGCGAGAAAACGCCGCTGAAAAAAAACAGGGGCAGGAACGACATTCGGGCAGAACGGCGCAGACAGTCGGCACAATAACCTCTATCAAAATGCCAAATCCGGAAAACTCAAAATTCCGCAGGATTGGATAAAAGGGCAAAGCGTCTTTTGCGAATTGTTGAAGAAAATCCCTTTCAAACACCGCCACCGTATGAAAAGTTAATCGGTGATTTAAACGGAATGTATTCAAGAAGAATTAACATTCAGCATCGCTTAGTATATGTAGTAGATGAAAAAACAAAGATTGTTCGTGTATTGCGTATGTGGAAGCGTTACGAGTAAAAAATCCCTCGACAGTTTAAATGCGGTCGGGGGATTTCTATATACTTTCATAATTTGGTTTATTTTCGCTCCTTGCCCATTTTGAATATCTTAAGCAAAATAAATATATGATGATTTAAAAGGGTTCTATGCAATTGATAGGGAACTTCTTGAGCGGCTTAATTTCGATTGAAAAAGAAATCGGCAATTATACATAATTGAGATGTTTTGTATAAAACGCAATAAGGCACAGAGCTAGCAACGGCGCAGGCTCTATTTTTTACTTTTTTCTTTAGCTTATTTCCCTTGCCTTGTTAAGGCGGTGGGGCTTTGGGCGCCGACCATTCGGAGCTTGCGTGTTTGAGCTTACGAGCCGCGAACCGCGTAGCGTGAGAGCGGCGAGGAGTGGGCGCGCGTGCGGAGCAAGGCGGTGGCATTGTCCACCGCCGCCAGCGTAGCACTTTAGAGCGTGAGAGGGCGAAAGCCCGAACCGCGGACGCGCGGCGAAGCGAAAACCAAGCGAACGTAGGGAGAGCGCCCAAAGCCCCACAGCTGGAACTAAGGCACGCACATCGGTTGTCAACCCAGAGCGCGCCCCCCTCTCAAGAATGAGAGGGGCGGGGGGGAGTTTTGAAAAAAAGAAAGGTTGTTTTAATTTGGATTTATCCGAGATGTCGAAAACGTATTTGTCCGATGTCAATTTGCTCTCCGAGCAAATTGTCGCGAAGCGTGGGGAGCTCGCCAAAGCGAGTGGACATAAGCGACACGAAATCAACAGGGAACTCCTCTGTTTCTACGAAATGCGCCGCGATTGCTCAATCACTGCCGAGCTTTTGAGCAACTACTACAAAGCAGATGAGGGCAGACACCATTATGTGGGGCGGTTTAAGCGCGCCGCGCCTTAAACCGCATATTACAGCTACAGCACTTTTAGACAACGTCGGTCAAGGTCGCGGAGCGCCGAGGAACGAGGGTAACCTTGACGGACGGGGGCAAAAGTGCTATGCGGATTTAGTGCGTGGTTGTTGTTGCCACGATAAACGGGCTGACGAGCCGCGAACCGCGAAGCGTGAGAGCGGCGAGGAGTGGGCGCGCGTGCGGAGCAAGGCGGCGGCGTTGTCCACCGCCGCCAGCGTAGCACTATAGAGCGTGAGAGGGCGAAAGCCCGAACCGCGGACGCGCGGCGGGGCGCAGGGAGCGAAGCGAGCGTTGCGCTGGGCACATTTTTAATTTTCTTTCGGGGCAATGAAACCCGCCACGGACGTCACCAAGTATCCGAACAAAAAAGGGCAAAGCCCTTTTCCTTTACTTGATAATATAGAAACATCACAAAATCAAAAAAACGACCTCAATCCTTAGAGCCATATACCTTTTTCGCAAATTATGGTGTATATTAATAATGGGGATATATCATTGTCCCAAAAAGTGGACTTAGCTCCAAATACCGAGCTTGATGAGCTTGCCGACATAAAGAAATATAAGCTTCTTTCATTTGAGACGGCTGAGGCTATGCAGTATTCTTTGACACTTCCCGATAAGGCTAAGACCGTCTTTTTCTGCGGTACGCTTTTGGGCTTCGATTCCGATAGAAAGCTTATCAGTGCCAACTTTTGCCGCGAACGTTTTTGTCCGATGTGTCAACGCCGTAAAGCTTTGCGTACTTACGCAAACATTAGCAGAATGAGCGAAGCTCTCAACGCTGAATACAGCTTCTTGCACGTAGTTCTGACAGTCCGAAATGTTTATGGCATAGATCTTTCCGATTGCATTGACAAGCTCTATAAAAGCAGTAGTAAGATGTTCAGATTTCCGAGGTTTAAGCAGGGAATAAAAGGCGTTTTGCGTTGCCTTGAAGTGAGTTACAACGCAGACAACAACACTTATCACCCTCATTTACACTGCCTTTGCTGCGTTCGTAAATCTTACTTTACATCGCGTTACTATCTGAAGCAATCAGAGCTTAGGGAGATGTGGGCTGAAGCTCTCGGGGTTAACTATCTGCCCGAGGTCAGCGTTCAGAAGTGCGACGAAGGCGCAATAGCCGAGGTTGCCAAATATTGCGTTAAGCCCTTGAAACTCGACTTGCCGGTCGAGCTCCGTTCGAGGGTGTTGGACACTCTGAATCGCGCTTTAAAGAGTAGGCGACTTTTGCAGACTTACGGTATTGTGAAAGACACCGTAAAAGCCCTCAAAATCAATTTTGAGGATGATGTCGACCTTTTACCCTCGAAAGACGTTAAAACGTTTTATTCGTTCGATTTTCGCGATAATTCGTACAAGGAATGTTAAATTAACATTTTGTGTATTGTTAAATTAAGGGGGGATTATATCAAAAGTGATTATCTTGACCGTGAATTTATTGACCATTGCTTATACGCGCTTATGCCTGCTAACCGCCTTGTCTGTGAGCTTTGTCTATGTAGCGGGCTTCGGATTGATGACGCTTTGGCTTTGCGGACGGAGCAACTCGGGCAGAAAATAACTGTTGTTGAGAAAAAGACCAAAAAGAAAAAGACCTTTTCAATAAAGAAAAGTTTGCTTGATGAGCTTCAAGCTCAGGCGGGCAGGGTGTATGTTTTCGAGCATAGAGATGATTTTAATAGACATAGAACGCGGCAAGCTGTCTTTATGGACTTAAAGCGCGCGGCAAAGGCGTTTCGGATAAAAGTCAATCTTAGTCCGCATAGCTTACGTAAGGTTTACGCGGTTGAGCTTATGAGGAAATACGGCGATATTGAGCGCGTGAGAAAGGCTCTTAACCACGATAACGACATAGTGACCGCGATATACGCTATGGCTGACGTTTACACGGCGAGCAAGAAAAAAAGGTAAACAAAAAACCACCTTGACAATCAAGGTGGTTTTATTGTACCATATCCGTGACGGCAGTCACATGGGTTTGGATATGGAAACAAGTTGACAATGTCAACCCGTCGCGCGAGATTATATTAACATAATCGCGCACTGCTTGTCAAGAAAAATTTCTAGGAGGTGCGCCAAGGTATGCGCCTATTGTAGGCGGAGTGCCGTTTGCGTATTGTACAAAACTGTAATTATGTAAGGCAAAACAGTAGCGGTCAGCGCGTTTTTGCCGAGTAATTCCGAACCGCTTTGAAAAAGGGCGGTTATATTAAGGCAGTAGGAATTATACATAATTGATATTTTGTATAATTAAGGGGAGGGAAAACGGGGAAAATTAAAATCTTTGGATTAAATTGATTGAAATTGATTAAATTTAGTCTTCTATAAGTTTTAGGAATTTTCGGTATTTTTGTTTTTTAGTCTTTTTTGGTCTTTTTAGAATTTTTAGTCTTTTACGGACTTTTGGGCTTTATATTTATATTTAGATGTGAAAAAGCCATAAATTTTAAATTAAATTTATTCTTTTACAGATTATTTAAAATTGATGTTTTATAATTATTGCATAATAACTTAAAATAATTTTAGTTTAATTATTTTAATTTTTATTGTATAATGAATTTATAAATATATAAACAGCCTGTTTCTTAAATTTAAATTCCCGTTTACAGACGATAGAAAAATTTTTAACGAAACTTTGTATATTATGATTTTTTCTATCGGACGGTATTTTCGGCTTTTTAATTGTATTACATATTTTTATTTAATAGGTTTGATGATCCGCTCGGATTATATAATTTTTTTGATTAGTTAATTTAAAGTCAGGGATTAAACAAGAGTGAGCCGATTGTTTGTATCGGCTGAAAAAATTATTTTATATTAAATCCGTTAGCATTAATCGTGATTTAATATAACGGCATTTTGTTTTTTCTCTTTATATTTTCCCTTCTTTATTATGTATTTGATTTTAAATTTTGTGTTATTGATGCTTTTGAACTTTGGATTTTTATGTGAAACAGTTTCACGAAAGGTATGTTTTTTATGATGAAATATTCAAATGCGCCAGACTTGCCTATATTGCTTAAAGAATTTTTACAGCACATCTATGTTGTTAAAAACAAATCAACACTTACGGTTGAGGAATACTGCCTTGACAACAAGCTTTTTCTAAAATTTTTAAAGCGCGAGAAAGGGCTTGTCCCCTCCTCTGCCGCCGTTGAGGATATAGATATACGGGATATTGACATAGATTTTATAAAAACAATTACTTTGCTTGACGCTTATACCTTCCTCACCTACTGTAAGGATGAAAGGGATAACGACGCTGCTGCACGGGCAAGAAAGGTCTCAAGCATTCGGGCTTTTTTTAAATATTTGACCGTGCAGAGAAAGCTTTTAAAAGAAAATCCGATGGAGGAGCTTGAAACTCCGAAATTAAAAAAATCCAAGCCGAAATATCTTACTCTTGATGAAAGTCTTAAATTGCTGGACTGCGTCGACGGCAAGTTTAAAGAAAGAGATTATTGTATTCTTGTTTTGTTCTTAAACTGCGGTTTGCGTCTTTCGGAGCTTGTGTCAATAAATTATAACGATATACGCGATAACGGAACGCTCAATATTACGGGTAAAGGAAATAAGGAAAGAACGATTTATCTTAATAACGCTTGCCTTGAGGCTGTAAAAAACTATATGGCGGTAAGACCCGTTGATAATGTCAAAGATAAAGACGCCCTGTTCCTGTCGTCGAGGCTTCAAAGGATAAGCCCGAAAACCGTTCAGCATATTGTGTACGAAAATCTTGAAAAAGCGGGTCTTGACGGTCGGGGGCTTTCGGTTCATAAATTAAGACACACCGCCGCAACCCTTATGTATCAATACGGTAACGTCGATGTGCTTGTGTTAAAGGATATTTTGGGACACGAAAATTTAGGCACGACGGAGATATATACTCATATTGTCGACGAACAGCTTAAAAAGGCATCTGCGTCAAACCCTCTTGCAAATGTAAAACAGTCTTTGCCGAAAACGCCCGATAAGGTTAAGAAAGATAAATAATATCAGATCCGAAAAAATATGTCAGCGCCGCTCCCAGCCCCGCAGAAAACAGCATAAGTCCGTACAGAATTAAATTCCTTAAAATAAACAGCTTGAAATATTCGGGTTTATTCAACGGCTTGTTCTCTTTGAGCGTATTAAATATTTCCTTTGAGGTTATAATGCTTTCCTTGCAGGAAATTATTGTTGCCGCGACCGACAGCATAGCGGGAATAAATATAATTGCAAGGCAGTACATTACGCCGTCAAGATTATACGTCTTATATATGTACCCCGAGGAAAGTCCTATGCCGAGCCCTCTGATTAACGGCAGAAGCCACAGTATCGGCTCGCCGATTATGCAAAGTCCGAACATAACAGAAAGCAAAATGAATACTGTATCGGTTACGGCAGCTGCTGCAAAGTTTTGGAGAATTGACTGTGAGCTTTTCTGCAATATAAAGCTCTCTGTCAGTTCTTTAATTTTTTCAAGGATATTTGCGTCGGCGTTTTTTACGGACACCGAGCCTAAAAACAAACCGCATACAAACAAAGCGGTCAGGATTACCGTCCTTTGATTGTTCATTAACACACGCTTGTTTACCCTTGAGGCTCTTAAAGTTCTTTTTCTTCTTCTTTTCATATTTTACCTCCGTTTATTTTTTATGTCTTTTATTCTTTCTGAGGATCGCCCCCGTAATTGAAAAAATAAGCGTTACGGGAATTACCGAAAGAGCTTTATTTGTAAACTCAGCGTTATTAGCAATTAAAAACGTGATATAAACGGTTATAATTAAAAATAAAGCCGAAAACGCGCCTGAAACTATACCTCTTACCTTTAACCTGCCGGACGATAAATAACCGCATATAAATGAGGATATACCGAGAACGGCATATCCGATAATGCCGAAATATTCTTTAACGAAGCTGTTTCTCATTGAAATAAAGGTAATAAGAGCGCTTGTCAAAATAAAAATAACAAAGCTTATAATTCCGCATTTTACCGAACGGATTATTAACTCCTCGGTGCGAAAATCCGAATTTTTTTTGCTTTGATTTGCAGGCATAAAATAACCCCCTCACACTCTAATTAAAAAGTATGAGGGGGAATATGATTTTATTCTAAAATCAGTCTTCTTTTTTACTCTTTTTTTTCTTTTCTTCCTTAGCTTTATCAGCAGCCGCTTTGGCGGCTTCTCTTTCAGCCTGAGCCTTTTCGAGAGCAGTGTTGTTTGCCTGAATTGCCCAGCGTGTAACCTTCATTTTATTTCTGTCGGCTCCTGTTTCAATAATAATCGAATCCTCTTTAACGGTAACTACTCTGCCGAGAATACCGCCGATTGTTGTAACCTCGTCGCCGACCTGAATATTGTCACGCATTTCCTGTTCTTTTTTCTGCTGTTTTTTCTGCGGTCTGATCATCAGGAAATACATTCCGCCGAAAAGAACCACCATAAGAAGTATGGTTGAAAGCATACTGCTTGATGAACTGCTTGAATCGGTGGTTGCTTCCAAAAACATAAAATAATTCATAATTTTTCCTCCAAAATGATATTGACAAATTGAATTATACATTTATTTTTATAACAATGCAAGATAATAATTTAAAATTATTAAAATATTCATATTCTTGTATCTAACAACCCGACGTTGTTTTTCTTAAATTCCTCAAAGGTACCGTCGACGAGCGATGAACGTATTTGAGCCATAAGCATATTATAAAACCAGAGGTTATGTATAACGCAAAGCCTCATACCGAGCATTTCGCCCGCCTTTAAAAGATGCCTTATATATGCTCTTGAGTGGTTTTGGCATACGGGACAGCCGCACCCATCTTCAACAGGCGATAAATCTTTTTTATATTTTTCATTGTTTATGTTTATAATTCCGCTGTGTGTAAACAGCTGACCGTGCCGCGCGTTTCGGCTCGGCATTACGCAGTCAAACAAATCAATTCCCCTGCTGACGCCCTCAATTATATTGCCGGGAGTACCTACTCCCATTAAATAACGGACTTTGTTCTCGGGCATATAAGGCTCGACAGCCGAAATAATGCGGTACATATCCTCTTTGGGCTCGCCTACCGCAAGACCGCCGATTGCATAGCCGTCCAAATCAAGGTCTGCTATACGTTTCATATTTTCTATTCTCAATTCGTCATATGTACAGCCTTGGTTTATTCCGAAAAGAAGTTGATTTTTATTAACGGTATCATCGAGAGAATTGAGCCTTTTCATTTCATCCTTACAGCGTTTAAGCCAGCGGACGGTTCTCTCGCAGGACTGCTTGGCATATGAATACTCGGCAGGATTTTCAACACATTCGTCAAACGCCATAGCTATTGTAGAACCTAAATTTGACTGAATACGCATACTTTCCTCCGGTCCCATAAAAATTCTTCTGCCGTCAACGTGCGAATTAAATTCGACGCCCTCCTCACGGATTTTGCGAAGCTTTGCAAGGGAAAATACCTGAAAACCGCCGCTGTCGGTTAAAATAGGACCGTCCCAGCCCGTAAATTTATGAAGCCCGCCAAGCTCGTTTACAAGGCTGTCACCGGGGCGAACGTGCAAGTGATAAGTATTGCAAAGCATTACCTGACAGTTTATTTCTCTGAGGTCGTCGGCGGAAAGACCGCCCTTAATTGCGCCAGCGGTTGCTACATTCATAAATGCAGGCGTTTGAACAGTTCCGTGAACGGTGCTGAATTCGCCCCGTCTTGCCGACCCTTCCTGTTTTAATAATTTGTACATAATTTCTCCTGTAATTCACATAATTTTAAGTTTATTTGCCGCTTGAATCCAATATTTTTCCGGCAGGATTTTCCCGCCTTTAAATCCGTCTTTTTCAGCGTAATTCCAAGCCAAAACCACACATTGATATGCAATATCGCCGTCTGTTTGCAGGCTTTTTATGATGCATTCCGAAAATACGGGCGCATATTTAACCAAATCGCTTTTTCTGTAATCGTCAATTAAAGCGTCTGCATTAAATTCAATATCAACAAATTCGGCTTTCCAGCTACTGTTTGAAGAAGTCAAAAGAGTAATCCATGTGTGCCCGTATTCTTCTCCGTCCTGCGGCAGACCGAGGCTCGGGCAAAATATAATTTGCTTATCCTTTACATCAACAATTTTTCTGTGGTGCGAATGACCGCAAAGCAGAATATTACCGTTAATTCTTTTTGCATATTTTATTTGAGCAGAAGAATTTGTCAGTATGTTTTCCGTTGTGCTTTTCGGTGAACCGTGACAGGCAGAAACGGCAGGTTCGCCGTCAATTTTTATTTCAGAGTAAATAGGCAAATCTTCAAAAAAATCAAGATCGAAATCGGTTAAATTCTCGTAAGTATATAAAAACGAGCCGACGCTTGAGCTGTGCACCCAGCCGTCATTTTGATTTTTGCGGTGCTCCAGCAAATAATCTTCACGGTTTCCTCTCAAAAACCAACAGTTGTATTCGGATTTTAATTTATAAAGAAGTTTCACAGTCCTTTGGGGATAAGGAAAATCCGTCACATAATCTCCGAGGAAAATAATGCCGTCGGGATTTATTTTTTCTATTTTATTATAAGCCGAATAAAATGACTCATAATTTGAATGAATATCGGCAATGACAATGAGTTTTTTCATAATTTAAGCTCCATATAACCGCAGGTAAACGGAAAAATCCTTTGCTAATTGTTAATATTGCGTATATTATTGGCATTATTTGTATATATTCAACAAATCAGCAAATCAGCATCGCGTCACCGTTATTTACGGGATATAAGATTAGTAATTTTCGTTACCAATCGGTAACTTATCTTTTCACATTCCCGTATTCTCTCTTCATAGCTTCAACCGATATAACCCATTGCTTTCCGAATTTGCACACGTCGACGCCATTAACTAATTTACCGTAAGTTATTGCTTTACGCAAAGTGCTGTCGTTGAGTCCCCATAATTCTGTTGCGTCGCCGAATGACATTAAACCGTCAAACGGAGTCTCAACAGCAACACCGTTTTCCCAAAGCTCATCACAAGAAAGGTCAAGGTCATCATTCCATACAATACCGTATCCTCCGACATCGACTGTCACACAGGTAAATTCTTCAGCATTTTCAAATAAAGAATTAAACAGCGGTATCTTTTTGAACAATGGCTTAACATCATATATTTTTGTTATGCCTTCAGAAAACTGAACGCTTAGTTTGTAATCGGGCAACGGAGCAACGCTTTTAATTTTATGAAACATAGTAACCCTCCTTATTCAAGTGGAGAAATATTCTTGAAATCCTGTGTTTCCCAAATTTCCTTCAACTCATCCCTATGGAGGGAAACCCATTCCTGAACCATAGCAAGTGCTTTTGGAGGCAGATGACCTTCAAGTACATTCCCTGTCATAAAATCTATTGCAGCAACATCATCGTTATAAATTGCGTGAATATGCGGCGGATTGTGTTCTTTCTGTAAAAAATACATTCTAATAATAATTCCGTAAAATCGTGATAAAACAGGCATTTCATTCCCTCCTTAATTTCTCTAACCACATTATATCACGATACCGTGATATTGTAAATGAATTTACTGAAAAAAATTTAGCAAAATATACAGCAAATCACAGAAAATTACAAGCAAAAACATATTACCGATTGGTAGTATTGCAACACACTTATCTTTCTGTTTCATTGTTTTCTATTTCATTGTTATTTTGTGTATTTTCAACAAATCAACATCGCGTCACCGAACGAGAAGAATCTGTATTTTTCGTCGACCGCGTGCTTGTATGCCGAAAGAACGTCCTCTCTGTTATAAAAGGCTGAAACAAGCATAATAAGAGTGCTTTCGGGCAGATGAAAATTGGTAAGCAACGCGTCAATACACTTAAATTTATATCCCGGATAAATAAAAATGCTTGTCCAATCGTCCGCCTCGCATATTTTGCCCTTATAGGTCGCGACGCTTTCAAGAGTTCGGCAGCTCGTTGTGCCGACCGAAATAACCCTGCCGCCGTTTTTATGAGTTTCGTTGATTAAATCAGCCGTTTCTTTGGGCAGATGATAATGCTCCGAATGCATTTTATGGTCCTCAATGTTTTCCGTTTTGACGGGTCTGAAGGTGCCTATTCCGACGTGCAGAGTAACATAACCGATATTTACGCCTTTTTCTTTGATTTCGTCGAGGATACGCTGTGTGAAATGAAGCCCAGCGGTCGGCGCGGCGGCAGAACCCAATTCTTTGGCATAAACTGTTTGATAGCGGTCTTTATTTTCAAGCTTTTCCGTTATATAGTGAGGAAGCGGCATTTCGCCGACCTTTTCCAATACATTGAAAATATTATTTCCGTCATATGTAAATTCGGCAAGGCGGTTTCCGTTTTCAAGCACTTCAATGATTTCGGCTCTGAGTATTCCGTCGCCGAAAACGAATTTTGCGCCCTCCTTTGCCCTCCTGCCCGGACCTGTTATTACCTCCCATACGTCGTTTTCCTTTCGGTTGAGCATTAAAAACTCCACGCGCGCTCCCGTTTTCTCCTTAACGCCGTAAAGCCTTGCGGGCAAGACCTTAGTGTTATTAAGTATAAGGCAGTCGCCTTTATTTAAATAATCAACTATATCGTAAAAACGCTTATCCTCCGTTTTATGCTCTTCTCGGTTCAAAACCATCATCCTCGAAGCGTCACGGGGTTCAATTGGCGTTTGGGCAATAAGCTCTTTTGGCAATTCATAATAAAAATCTTCTTTTTTCATAAAAAAACTCCCACAAAAATATAAAAAATAAGAAAAATATTTGACTATACTAAATATAGGTGGTATTATACTAATAATTGCGATAGAGGCGCAAAATCAATTATTAGTATGTGTGAGAACGCAGTGTTCGCCGAGCGCATATGAAAGGTGCTTTTGCCGAAGACTGAACGAATACTGCGCCGTTCTTTCTGGGTATATTGTTAACAGCAATATAACTGTCATCAGGTTTGATGGAGTGCTATCATATATTGAAGCCCTATGCTTCAATACAGCCCTTTGTTAAATTTTGATAACAGGTCCTTAAAAAGCCTGTTATTTTTTTTGCAGGTAATAGAATAACATCTTTTGGAGGTAATTACAAGTGGAAAAGAAGTATAATGTCGGCGTAATCGGCGCAACGGGTATGGTAGGTCAAAGATTTTTGACTCTGCTCAGCGGTCATCCGTGGTTTAGCGTAAAGGCTGTTGCGGCAAGCTCCCGTTCGGCAGGCAAAAGATACGAGGACGCCGTCGGCGCAAAATGGTGTATGGATGAAGATATCCCCTCGGAAGTTAAAGATATGATCGTTTTAAACGCTTCGGACGACGTTGAAAAAATCGCAGAAACGGTTGATTTCGTATTCTGCGCCGTAGATATGAAAAAGGATGAAATCAAGGCTCTTGAAGAAAAATATGCAAAGGCGGAATGTCCCGTTGTTTCAAACAACAGCGCGCACAGGCACACGCCCGACGTTCCGATGGTTCTTCCCGAGCTTAACCCCGAACATACTTCAATAATCCCCGAGCAAAGGAAAAGGCTCGGCACTAAGCGAGGCTTTATCGCCGTTAAGCCTAACTGCTCGCTTCAGGGCTATGTTCCCGCGCTTTTCCCCGTTGACAAGGCGGGTTATACGGTAAAGGATGTTCTTGTATGTACTTATCAGGCGATTTCGGGCGCCGGAAAAACCTTTGAAACATGGCCCGAAATGGTCGATAATGTTATCCCCTTTATCGGCGGAGAGGAGGAAAAATCCGAAAAAGAGCCGCTTAAAATTTGGGGTAAGGTTGACGGCAGTGTTATTACCGATTCTCAAAGGCCTAATTTTACGGCGCAGTGTCTCAGAGTTCCTGTTTCAAACGGTCATATGGGCGCGGTTTTTGTAAGATTTGAGGAAGGCAAAAAACCGACGCGCGAGCAGATGCTTGAGGTTTGGAAAAGCTTCAAGGGCAAGCCGCAGGAGCTTAAACTTCCGAGCGCGCCGAAGCAGTTTTTAAATTATTTCACTGAGGACAATATGCCTCAGACAAGGCTTAACCGTAACCTTGAAAAAGGTATGGCAATCTCAATCGGCAGATTGAGAGAAGATACCCAATACGATTACAAATTTGTCTGCCTTTCGCACAACACGTTAAGAGGCGCCGCAGGCGGAGCGGTTTTGCTTGCCGAGCTTCTCTGCGCTGAAGGCTATATGGACTGATTCGGAGGTAATTTTATATGAAAAAGCCTATTTTTACAGGTGCGGGCGTTGCAATAATTACGCCTTTTACCTCAGAGGGAAAGGTTAATTTCCCTGTTCTTAAAGAAATTCTTGAATATCAAATCGCTCATTCAACTGACGCCATTGTAATTTGCGGCACTACCGGCGAAAGCTCGACCCTTGACCACGAGGAGCATACCGAAACCATCAAATATACGGTTGAAGCTGTTGCGGGCCGTGTTCCCGTTATTGCCGGCACAGGCTCAAACGACACCGAATATGCCGTAAGGCTTTCAAACGCCGCAGAAAAAGCAGGCGTTGACGGTCTTTTGCTTGTAACTCCTTATTATAACAAAGCGTCGCAGAACGGTCTTTTGAAGCATTATACATATATTGCCGACAGAGTTTCAACGCCTATGATTCTTTACAATGTTCCCTCAAGAACAGGGTGCGAAATAAAGCCCGAAACCTACGCCGAGCTTTCAAAGCATAAAAATATATATGCCGCAAAAGAGGCAACGGGCAATCTTTCGGCAATTGCAAAGACCATGTCACTGTGTGAGGACGATTTCTGCGTTTATTCAGGCAACGACGACCAGATTACGCCTATTATATCTCTCGGCGGTAAGGGCGTTATTTCGGTTCTTTCAAATATTCTTCCCGAAACGGCGCATGATATTGCCGCTTATGCTTTACAGGGTGATTTCAAAAAGAGCGCGGAATTACAGCTTAAATATTTAGAGCTTTGCAATGCGATGTTTATGGATGTTAACCCCATCCCCGTAAAGGCTGCAATGAGAATGATGGGCTGGGACGTCGGTCCTCTGCGTTTACCGCTTTGCGATATGAACGGGGCGGATACGGAAAAATTAAGAAGCATTCTTAAAAAATACGGCCTTATTAAATAAAAGACTGTTCGGGAAGTTAAAAATATGACTAAAATTATTTTAAGCGGATGCTCAGGCAAAATGGGTCATGTCATTACGAAATGTGTTGACGAGAGAAGCGACTGTGAAATAGTCGCGGGCGTTGATATAAACGAGAGTGAAACCCCCTACCCTGTTTATAAATCTTTTTCGGATGTCAAAGCTTCGGCGGACGTTGTGATCGACTTTTCGCATCCTTCGGCTTTAACGCCGTTGTTGGAGTTCTGCGAAATCAAAGGCTGCCCTGCGGTTATTGCCACAACGGGACTTTCGGAGGAACAAATTGACAGCATCAAAGCCCTTTCAAATAAGGTTCCGCTTTTCTTTTCCGCCAATATGTCAATCGGCGTTAATCTTATTTCCGAGCTTGCCGCAAAAGCAGCAAGAGTTCTTGAAGGCTCGTTTGACATTGAAATTGTTGAGGCGCACCACAATCAGAAAATCGACGCTCCGTCAGGAACGGCTTTAATGCTTGCGGATTCCGTTTCGGACGCATTAAAAGAAAAGCCGAAATATGAATTTGACCGTCATTCCAAAAGAGCAAAAAGGGAAAAGAATGAAATCGGTATTCATTCGATAAGAGGCGGTACAATCGTCGGCGAGCATGAAATAATTTTTGCGGGACGCGACGAGGTTATAAAGATTTCACATTCAGCGCGCTCCAAGGAATTATTTGCCGTCGGCGCGGTTAACGCCGCGGTATTCCTTAAAGGTAAGCCTGCGGGGCTTTATTCTATGAAGCAGTTAGTTGATGAAAAATAAGGAGAAAGCTATGGGTATTATTGAAAGCATTACCGTTATTGAGGACGTTACCTTAATTTCTTTGCAGGATTCCCCTGCTGACATCACGCTTATATCAAAAATCTTTGAAATGTTAGCCGAAAAAGGCATTGACGTGGATATGATTTCGCAAACTCCCGCGCACAGAAACATTCCCGACCTGTCGTTTACAATCTCTGATGACGATTTAGGCAAAATACTTGAAATTACCGCTGAATTAAGGCGGTTGAATCCCGACCTTAAATTAACCGTCAGAAGCGGGAACTGCAAAATTTCAGTGTTCGGCGAAGGTATGAGAGGCTGCCCCGGCGTGGCGGTTAAGGTTTTTAAGGCAGTGGCCGACGCCAAGGCGGATATAAGTATGATTACAACAAGCGAGGTCGATATATCCATTCTTGTTGCCAGGTCAGATTATGAAAATACGCTTGAAAGCCTTAATAATGCTTTTGACTTATAACAAAATAATATTTCGGTCGGGCTGTCTCATTTCGTTTGAGACAGCCCTTTTTTGACGATAAAAAAAGACAGGCGGTTTAACCTGTCATATTGTAATTGCCGAGTATACCGTCAAGCGTTTTTTTAAACGCTTTATCATCCAAAGACGTTCTTTTCGGCGGACCTTTAAGTCTGCCGCCCGAACGCCTTATTTTTTTCGCATTATGCCTCGATTGCAAAAGCTGTTCAATATTATCAACGGTATATAGGAATCCGTTCTGATTGACAGCGACAGCCTCTTTTGCAAGGCACATTGCCGCAAGACCGTAATCCTGCGTGATTACAGCGTCGCCCTTTGAGATAAGGTTAACAATTTTAAGGTCAGCGCTGTCACTGCCCTTTGAAACGGTTATTACCTGCGCGCCGTCTAACGAAAACAGATGCGAGGTGTCGCAGACAGCTACGCAGGGAATACCGTATTTTTCGGCAAGTCTGACTGTAATATCAATCACGGGACAGCCGTCCGCATCAATAAAAATTTTCAAAATACTCCCCTGTTAATCCTTCCGCAAAGCGCTTTCATGCATTTCGCAAACGCATTTTTTGCAAATTTTCATTCCGTGATATTCAATCAGCTCGTCCGCGCTGTTGCAGAAAATACAAGCGGGAGTATATTTTTTCAGTATAACCGAATCGTCCTGCGTATATATTTCAACAGCAGAGCCTTCTTCGTTTAAAGAAAGAAGCTTTCTTGTTTCCATCGGCAAAACAATTCTGCCGAAGCTGTCAATGCTTCTTACTATTCCGGTTGATTTCATATATGTCACCTCTCTTATGATATATATTACCATTTTTGGCTAATTTTGTCAATATATGTAGTTTTTTATTTCATTCGCGTCCGGCATATACGCTGTTTTATTATAATAAAATGTATGGGGTGTAACTATGATGAATTATATTTGGTGCGGAATAATATTTTTTTCCGTGCTTATTTCTTTATTTAACGGTAGCTCTGCCGATATTTCAAGCGCGTTGCTGCAATCGGTCGAAGAAGCGGTGGCGTTTACAATTAAGCTTATGGGAATGTTTTGCCTGTGGGGCGGAATTACAAGAATTGCGGAAAAATGCGGAATTACCGAATTTTTTTCAAAGCTGCTCTCCCCCGCGCTGAAAATACTGTTCCCCGAAATCAAGGATAATAAAGAGCTGCAAAACAATATTTCTTTGAGCATAACCGCGGATATGCTCGGTATAGGAAACGCGGCGACTCCTCTAGGTATTAAGGCTATGAAAAGCTTCAAAAAAAGCCCGTTACAGCCCGACACGGCAACTGACGGTATGGTGACCTTTGTTGTAATGAACACGGCGGCAATGAGGATAATACCGACCACCGTTGCGGAAATACGCAGTAATTACGGCGCCGCAAGCCCGTTTGATATTTTACCCGCTACGGCGGTTACCTCCTTTTGCGCGCTGACGGTCGGGATAATTCTTTCAAGAGTTCTCGGAGGCAAATATGAATAACTTGGGCTCGTATGTATTTATCGCTTTTTTTGTTGCCGTTCTTTTAACAGGACTTTTAAAAAAAGAAAACGTATACGAGCTGTTTATTGACGGAGCGAAAGGCGGAATTAAGACCGCCGTTTCAATTCTTCCCGCATTTATTGCAATATTCATTGCGGTTTCGGTTTTAAAAAGCTCGGGACTTATGGAAATCGTGTGCAACTTTATTGCGCCTGCCGCCGAGAAGCTGGGCTTTCCGAAGGAGGTCCTGCCTATCTGCCTTTTAAGCCCCGTTTCGGGAAGCGGTTCCATTGCCGTGTTCGAGCAGGTAATAAAGCAGTATGGGGCAGATTCCTTTGCAGGCAGGGTTGCTTCGGTAATTTCAGGCTCGACGGAAACTACATTTTACGCAATCGCCGTATATTACGGAGCGATAGGAATAAAAAAAACACGGCACACGGTTTTTTGTTCACTGTGTGCCGATTTTACAAGTTTTTTATTGGCGAGCGTATTCGTCAAATTATTTTTCTATTAAGGAAACGCCCGTCATTTCTTTAGGCTGTTCAATACCCATAATGTCAAGCATTGTGGGCGATAAATCGCAAAGCCTGCCGCCCTGCTGTTTAAGCTTGCAGGGCTTGCCGACAACAACCAGCGGAACCGGATTGGTTGTATGAGCCGTAAACGGAGAGCCGTCGTCCTCATACATTTTATCGGCATTTCCGTGGTCGGCTGTAATAAGAATTACGCCGTCCATTTTAAGCGTTGCGTCGGTAAGTCTTCCGACGCATTCGTCGACAGCTTCAACAGCCTTGACAGCCGCGTCGAATATGCCCGTATGACCGACCATATCGCAGTTGGCGTAGTTTAGAATAACGACATCGTACTTACCGCTTAAAACACGCTCGCAAGCCGCGTCGCAAACCTCGTATGCGCTCATTTCGGGCTTTAAATCAAAGGTTGAGATTTTGGGAGAGTCAATAAGGACTCTGTCCTCACCGGGATAGACCTTTTCTTCACCGCCGTTATAGAAGAACGTAACGTGAGCGTATTTCTGAGTTTCGGCAATTCTTAACTGAGTCATACCGTTCTTTGAAAGAATTTCGCCCATAGTGTTAACAAGAGCCTCGGGCTTGAACGCCACACGAACGTTAGGCATTTCGGCGTCATACTGCGTCATACAAACATAATAAAGCGGGAAAAATTCTTTTCTTTCAAAGCCCTTGAAATCAGGGTCAACAAAGGTTCTTGTAATCTCCCTCGCTCTGTCGGGGCGGAAGTTAAAGAAAATAACGGAATCGTCGGCTTTGATGCTTTCCCCTTTTGAGCAGACGGTAGGCATAACAAATTCATCGGTAAGGTTCTTCCCGTCGCCGTCAACGGTTTCATAGGACTTTAAAACAGCGTCAAGAGCAGAATCTGTCTTTATTCCCTCGCCGTTTACCATGGCGTTGTAAGCCATACCGACTCTGTCCCACATATTGTCGCGGTCCATAGCGTAAAATCTGCCCATTACCGTTGCGATTTCACCGACGCCGATTTCATTCATCTTTTCTTCAAGCTCTTTGATGTATTCAACGCCCGATGTCGGTGGAACGTCCCTACCGTCAAGAAGCGCGTGAACGTATACCTTTGAAAGACCGCTTTTTTTTGCAAGCTCAAGAAGCCCGTAAAGGTGAGTGTTATGGCTGTGAACGCCGCCGTCAGATAAAAGCCCGATCAAATGAAGCGCGGAGCCGTTATTTTTACAGTTTTCAACAGCGCCCGTAAACGCTTCGTTGGTAAAGAAATCGCCGTCTTTAATAGACTTTGTTATTCTTGTCAATTCCTGATATACGACCCTGCCCGCGCCGATATTGGTGTGACCGACCTCGGAGTTACCCATCTGACCGTCGGGAAGACCTACATCCATACCCGACGCGCCGATATAGGTCATAGGGTTGTTTTTCATTATTTCGTCAAGCCTCGGCGTTTTTGCCGCTCTGATTGCATTGCCGTAATCCGAAGGGTTATAGCCGAAGCCGTCCATTATACATAAAACAACAGGTTTTTTCATATTAATCGCCATGCGATACAAAAATCGCGCAAAAAGCCATAGAAGAGCAGCTTTTTATGCACGGTATCGTTCCTTTCGTCGTATTTTTTACTCTGCTTCACCTTGCACCGAATTATTTTGAAGCCGCCTTAACAATGATTGAGAAATCCTCAGCCTTTAACGATGCGCCGCCGATAAGACCGCCGTCGACATTAACCTTTGAAAGAAGCTCGTCGGCGTTCTTTGCGTTCATTGAGCCGCCGTACTGAACGGTAACCTTTTCCGCCGCGTCCGCACCGTAAACCTCGGCGATTGCCGCGCGCACATAGCCGTTGCCCTCGTCAGCCTGATCGGCTGTAGCGGTAACGCCCGTGCCGATTGCCCAAACCGGCTCGTAAGCGATAATTACATTTTTGAGCTGCTCGGCGGTAACATTTGTAAGAGCCATCTTAGTCTGGTATTTAAGCAGTGTTTCGGTGTAGCCAAGCTCTCTCTGCTCAAGAGTTTCGCCGACGCAGACAATAGCTTTAAAGCCGCCGTTTAACGCGGCAAGAGTACGAAGGTTAACGGTCTTGTCGGTTTCGCCGAAGTATGTTCTTCTTTCCGAATGACCGATAACAACATACTCAACGCCCGCCTCTTTAAGCATATCAGCCGAAACTTCGCCCGTATATGCACCCGAAGCCTTAAAATGAACGTTTTCAGCGCCGATTTTAATATTAGAGCCTTTAGCCGCTTCAACAGCCGCGGGAATATCAATATACGGGACGCAGAGAACCACGTCGCAGTCGGCGTCTTTTACAAGGGGCTTCATGTCTTCAATTAAAGCCTTTGCTTCGCTCGGAGTTTTGTTCATCTTCCAGTTACCTGCGATAACTGCGCTTCTTACGGATTTTTTCATAAATTTAATCTCCTGTCACAATATTTTGCAGGTGAACAAAAAGGCTCACCTGCAATTTAATATAATTATTCCTTATCGTTAAGAGCCGCAATTCCGGGAAGCTCTTTGCCCTCAAGGTATTCGAGCGAAGCGCCGCCGCCGGTTGAGATATGCGACATTTTGTCGGCAAAGCCGAGCTTCTGAATTGCCGCCGCGGAGTCGCCGCCGCCGATAATCGAAACAGCGCCGCTTTCGGCGATTGCCGTAGCAACGGCAACAGTGCCCGAAGCGAAATTCTCCCATTCCGAAACGCCCATAGGTCCGTTCCAGATTACCGTGCCTGCGTCTTTGACAGCGTCGGCAAATAACTTTTGTGTTTCGGGACCTATGTCAAGTCCCATCCAGCCGTCGGGAATTTCGTCGGAGTTTACGACCATAGCCTCTGTGTCGGACTTATATTCCTTACCAACCTTATTGTCAACGGGAATAAGGAATTTAACGCCCTTCTTTTCAGCCTTTTCCATCATTTCCTTTGCAAGGTCGATTTTATCCTCTTCAAGCAGAGAATTGCCGGTTTGATGCCCAAGCGCCTTCATAAATGTGTAAGCCATTCCGCCGCCGACAATAAGCGTATCGCACTTGTCAATAAGGTTTGTAATTACGCCGATTTTATCGGAAACCTTTGCGCCGCCGAGAATTGCAACAAGCGGTCTTTTGGGATTTTCAAGAGCGCCGCCGATAAACTGAATTTCTTTCTGAATAAGATAGCCGCAAGCCGCCGGAAGATAATCCGCAACACCCGTTGTTGACGAGTGCGCTCTGTGCGCAGAGCCGAAAGCGTCGTTAACATAAAGGTCGGCAAGAGCGGCAAATTTCTTTGAAAGCTCGGGATCGTTCTTTGTTTCACCGGGTTCAAAGCGAACGTTTTCAAGCAAAAGGACCTCGCCGTCACGAAGCTCTGCGGCAAGAGCCTGAGCGCTTTCGCCTACTACATCGTCCGCCATTTTAACGGGCTGATTTAAAAGCTCCGAAAGACGCGCGGCGACGGGCTTCATTGAAAACTCGGGGTTAACCTCTCCCTTCGGTCTGCCGAGGTGAGAGCAAAGAATAACCTTTGCGCCGTTGTCAATAAGATATTTGATGGTGGGAAGCGAAGCCACAATTCTTTTATCACTTGTGATAACTCCGTTTTCCATTTTAACGTTAAAGTCACAGCGGACAAGGACTTTTTTGCCCTTAACGTCAAAATCTTCAACTGTCATTTTGTTTAATGCACTGCTCATTTGTAACATTCCTTTCAAATTGCATAATTTACAAATTTTACCTTGTTTATTTTATAACAATCTTTAAAATTTTTCAAGTACAATAGAAAGATAACCTAAAGATATTATGGAAAAATTTTTGTTAATAATGCACAAGCGGTTATCAGATTAAATAAACATCTTTAATTTCGTCAGCCTTGTCAATAACCATTTTCTTTAGATTGTCGGGCTTTTTGACCTCAATTTTATTGCCGAACTGCATAATCCAAGAAACAAGCCCCTCGCTGACAGCGGCGTTTACGGAAATTCTGAAACGGTCGTCGCCGTATTTCATTATACTTACGTTGTCGCCGAAGCGGTCAATTATATCGTCGATTATAAGGTTGCTGCAAACAAGCTCGACAGACTCGGGTTCTCCGGAAAACATATTAAAATGCTTTGCGGCGTAATCCGCCGAGTCGAAGCGGTCCTTATATACGGAAACGTCCGAAAAGCTCCTGCTCGGCGAATCCTCGAGAATTTCAACCGATTTAATTCGGTCAATACGCGTAACCATAATATTGCTGTAATTGCGGTTGTTGCCGACGAGATAGTAATGGTCGTTTGACCATATAAGCGCATATGGGCTTATAAAATGAATCTTCTCCTCATACTCCGCCTTGTTGCACTCCCCTATTTTGCGCTTTCGGTAAACGATTTTTACCTGCCTTTTACCGCCTATCGCCCTGTCAAGCTTATCTATAGTGTAATAAAGGTTTTCGTTTGTGCATTTCGGGCGGTTGTCGACATAGACTTGGTCTTTAATTGTTTCAGCCTGCCCCTTGCTTACAAGAGTATATATTTTAGTAAGAAGCTGTTTTGTCTTTTTCTGCGAAATAAAATTAGCCGCCTGTATAGCGTCGCACAAAAGACGAACCTCCGCGACCTCAAATTCCCTTGCGCCTATAAAATAACCGCATTTGTTGCCCGAGCGTGTTCTGATAATGTCGATTCCGAATTCGCGAAGCACGGAAATATCCTTATAAACGGACTTTCTCTCGGCGTCGATTCCGTGATTTTTCAGGTTAAGAATAAGTCTTTCGGAGTCAAGCGGATTGTTTTCATCGCTGTTCTCCGTAAGATCCTTGAGAATATACAGCATTTTAAGCTTTTGAGCGTATTTGTTAGGCATACAAATCCACCTTACAGTTTTAATTGGGAGTTAATATTCTTGATAACTTCCTCATCAATTTTTATGTGCGCTCTGTCATATGTAAAAATACCGTTGACCTCGTTTTCAACATCGCTTACCTGCGTATAAACCGTACCCGAAAGCCCTTTGTCTATTAGAGGGATAATCTGCTTTTCGTGCAGCTTTTTATAAGCCGCCGAAAGCCTTTCCTTATCCTTAAACATAAGATAGCCGAACGCCTTTTTCGCGTTCCAGATATGGTCTGTAACCTTTCTCGAATATCCGCCGAACTCGGTAATTACAAACGCCCGTTTATTATCAAGCTTAGGAAGTCTTATAGGCAGAATATACTTGTGCATACTCATAATATCGCCGCCGCCTTGGTCGTACCAGCCGCTTGCATGGTCAACGACGCGTGAGGGGTCGACTGATTTTACATATTTGCATATTTTAAGCGCGTCAAACTGCCCCCAAGCCTCGTTAAACGGGACCCAGCAATAAATCGAAACGCAGTTATAAAGCTGTTCGAGCATTTCTCCCAGCTCGCGCTTATAGTCGTCGCGCCATTTTTTTTCGCCGCGGCTGAAGGTTTCGTATTTATCGTCCTTTATATTTTTTATGCCGATATTCGGAAGAACCCCCGCATAAAAATCGCCAATGTATTTTCCGCCGCTCATCATATCCTGCCAAACAAGCATACCGAGCCTGTCACAGTGATAATACCAGCGCATAGGCTCCATTTTTATATGCTTGCGAAGCATATTAAAGCCCAACCGCTTCATCTCGGATATATCAAATATCATAGCCTCATCAGTAGGCGGAGTTAATCCTCCGTCGCACCAATAGCCTTGGTCGAGAAGTCCCCTTTGAAAATAAGGCTCATGGTTTAAAAACAGGCGCGTTACACCGAATTTATCCTTAGCGATACAGAACTTTCTCATCCCGAAATAGCTTTTTACCGTATCCGTTATTTCGCCGTTTTTAAAAAGCTCAAGCGTTATGTAATAGAGATTGGGTTCTTCGCAGCTCCAAAGCTTTGGATTTTTAAGCTTAACGGTTTCATCTGTAGAAATATCCTTTGACAAAACAACATTTTCGCCGTCCGAAACGGTGATTTTAAGCGAAACGTTTTTATCATCGGATAAAAAGGATTTGATATTAAATGTCTCTGTATCAATATCGGGCAGAATTTTAATCTTTTCTATGCGGCATTCGCTGACCGCCTCAAGCCAAACGGTCTGCCATATGCCCGAGGTGGGCGTATACCAAAAGCCGTGAGGGTGATTGTCCTGCTTTCCCCTTTGCTGCCAGCCCGCTTCGGTAGGGTCATAAACGCAGACGGTAAGCGTGTTTTCGCCGTCGCGCAGATATTCGGTTATATCAAAAGAAAAGGCGCAGTAACCGCCCGTATGCGTGCCGACAAGCTCTTTGTTGATATAAACCTTGCATTGCCAATCAACAGCGCCGAAATTGAGAATAATATTTTTACCTTTAAGCGCGTCGTTGAGGGTGAATTTCTTTTGATACCAAAGCCTTTCCGACGGCTTTAAATACTTTTCCGCGCCCGAAAGCATACTTTCGACAGCAAACGGAACAAGAATTTGCCCATCGAACTCTGAAATCCACTTTTCCCCTCTTGTTGCAATTTTATAATCAAAAATACCGTTGAGATTTTGCCATAGCTCCCTTTCAAACTGAGGTCTGGGATATTCGGGAAGAGGGCAGGCTTTATTAACCTTATCGGTCCATATACTGTTCATAAAAACGCCTCCTTAGACTTTTCATATTTATTTTATAACATAAAAAAGGCTTTGTCTATTGAAAATTGCGAATAGTTTTGATATAATGATAAATAATCTCGCGCGGGCGTGGTGGAATTGGCAGACACGTCGGTTTTAGGAGCCGATGCTTTCAGCTTGCAGGTTCAAGTCCTGTCGCCCGCACCAGCGTGACGCCGGATTCGATTCGTTTTTGGGTTCGGCGTCATTCTTATCTTTGCAGCTCGACTGTGAGCAATATCTTTTTATAGTCTTTTTACACAAAAGAGCAGGTCTTTCGGCTTGCTCTTTTGCTTTTTATTAAATTGGAGACAATGAAAGACGAAGTGATCGGCGCTTTTGATAAAGAGAAAAATAAAATGTATAAACGCCTTTATAGGACGCGGGACTTTAATTCAAACACAGAAGGACCGTTAAACATTTGGATTATTATACATGGCTTGATAATGCTGCAGAAGCAAGAAATAATTATATTTAAGGTTCTATAACCAAAAAACAAGCTTTATAGATTATCAAAATTGAATAACGGTTATAAGTTTATATTTTTGGTGAAAGACAGATTAAATTAAATCTATCACTTTTATTTACGAAAAGACTTGCAAAGGGTTTTAAGCAGAGTTAATAATATGTATTTACTTTATTTTTTCTGTGTGCTAAAATAAACATTAAATTATCGAAAAGGCGGGTGAATTATATGTTAGGGCTTAATGTCGGTATTGATTTCGGCTCATCGTCAACCATTATCGTTGCCGAAAACAAGGGCATTGTTCTTGACGAGCCGACGGTTATTGCGGTTGACAGCGAAACGCGTTATCCCGTAGCTTTCGGCAACAACGCATATACCATTCTCGGCAGAACCGATGAAGCTGTTGATGTAATTCATCCTGTTGTCAACGGCGTAATTTCAAATTACACTATGTCGTTAAAGCTGCTTCGTCACTACCTTTTAAAAATATGCGGCAATATGGTCTTTAAGCCGAATGTCATTATTGCCGTCCCGTCAGACGCTACGGGGCTTGACAGAAGAACCTTAGTTGATATTGTAACCTCTGCCGGCGCGGGCAGGGTTTGTCTTATCGAAGAATCCCTTGCCTCCGCAATAGGTATGGGATTTGAGAAAAAATCGCTTTCAGGCAGGCTTCTTGTTAATATGGGCGGCGGTTCGGTCGACGTTTCGGTTGTAACAATGGGAAGCATTGCAGTTGCCAAATCCGTTAAGGCGGGAGGACTTACCATTGACGACGCTATTGCAAGGCATCTTAAAAAAACAAGGGATATTTTAATAGGCCCTTTGACTGCCGAACGAATTAAGATATGCCTGGGCAGCGCTGTTCCGAGAAAAGAAGAGCTTGCAATTCTTGTTTCGGGTAAAAGCGGTCTTGACAATATGCCTATTTCATTTGAAGTATCCTCCGAGGAAATTTACGGCTGTGTACGCGAGCAGGTCGATATCATTACAGACGGAATAGGCGACGTCCTTGAAAAGACGCCGCCTGAGCTTATAGGCGATATTTCGGATAACGGAATAGTCCTTACAGGCGGCACGTCGCTTCTTTTCGGTATGGATAAGCTGATAGAGCAAACCACGGGTATAAGAACATCCGTTGCCAAAGATCCTCTTTACAGCACGGCAAGCGGCGCTTCAGAGGTCGTTAAAAACTTTGACCTTCTCTCTTACGGATATAATTTTCAAACCATTCACCAAATATCTTAAAACAATTATTACTGCAAAACAGCCGATTGGTTCTTAAATATAATCGGCTGAAAATTTTCTATCTTCTTATATTTTAATCTGCCCGCTTACCTCTAAAAGCATCTTGCATGAGTTCTGAAACTTCTTCTTTTCGTCATCGGTAATTGAAAGAGTTAAAATATCCTCAACGCCGTTTCTGCCCAAAACGGACGGCACGCCTGCATATATATTTTCAACCCCGAATTCGCCGTGAAGCATTGAAGATACCGTAAGGACGCTCTTTTCATTGCCTAAAATTGCTTTTACAATTCTTACAAGCGCCATTCCTATACCGTAGTATGTCGCGCTTTTTGCCCTGATAATTTTTTCCGCCGCGCCTATAACGTCCTTTGCGATGCAGTCAAGGTCGGACAGCTTATATTTATCGCTTTTTTCCTCAATTATCTTGATGATTGATTTCGTCCCTATTTGAGCCTGCGACCAAGGTACGGTTTCGCTGTCGCCATGCTCTCCCATAACGTAAGCGTGGACGTTTTTAGGGTCAACCGAAAAATAATCGCCCAAAAGATAACGGACTCTTGCCGTGTCAAGCGTCGTGCCCGTGCCGATTACACGTTTACAGTCAAAGCCCGACAACTGCCAGGTGATTTTCGTCATAATATCAACAGGGTTAGTGGCTATAAGGAATATGCCGTCAAAGCCCGAATACAGAATAGGAGAAATAACAGAGCGAAAAACATCCGTATTCCTTGTAAGAAGTGAAATTCTGTCCTCACCGGGCTTTTGGTTTACTCCGGCGCAGATAACGATTATATCGGCGTCCGCGCAGTTTTTGTATTCGCCCGCATAAATTTTCATATTTGTCTTTGCAAATGAAAGCCCGTGGTTTAAATCCATTGCCTCGCCGTTTGCTTTTTCTCTGTTAATGTCAATAAGCACAAGCTCGTCGCATAAGCCCTCGCATAAGAGCGCATACGCAAAGCTCATTCCGACAAAGCCCGTGCCGACAATCGCAAGCTTTTTTGTTATCTTATTATTATTCATAAAAACATCACCGACAATATTGTTGGTGGTATTTTTATAATTATTAAATTTTTATTTTAATATTGTATTTTTTAAGCCAGAAGTTTACCTGCAAAAAGTACGCCATTGTTTGGGGAGTATTCATAAGCTGACCGTAGAACGGCTGCGCGATATTTTCGTTCATCAGCCTTTCAAGGCTGTCTTTTTTTACAAACTCAAAAATAGGCGCGTTGCTGTCCGAGAGTAAATTGCCAAGCTGAGTTTTTACAAGCTGAGCATACCTCGGATTGTGTGTTTTCGGGTATGGACTTTTTTTGCGCCAAAGTATTTCATCGGGCAGAATATCCTTTACCGCTTCCCTTAAAAGACCTTTTTCATATCCCTTATAATCCTTATATTTCCACGGGACGTTATATAGATATTCGACAATTCTGTAATCGCAGAAAGGAACTCTTACCTCAAGCGCGCAGCACATACTCATTCTGTCGGTGCGGTCAACAAGCGTCTGCATAAACCATTCAAGGTTCAGTTTCATCATCTCTTTTGTTCTCTTATCATCATCGTTCTCAAACGGTAGGGTATCCGCTTCGTTTACCGTCCTTTTGTACCGTGAATAAACATAATCGTCCGCGTCGCAGTTTCTCAGTAAATCCTCCTGTAAGAATGTTTTTCTGTATGCTGTTGACTGCGCCCAGGGAAATCCGTCTGTTTCTCTGATTGTTTTATCTCTGTACCACGGGTAACCGCCGAATATTTCATCGGAACACTCGCCCGAAAGAACAGCCTTGCAGTGCTTTTTGATTTCCTTGCAGAAAAGAAGCATTGAAGAGTCAATATCAGCCATACCGGGCAAATCCCTTGCTTCAACCGCCTCGTAAAGAGCATTCACAAGCTGTTCGTTGTCAATCACGATAAGGTGGTTTTCAGCGTTAAGGTACTCATTCATCACACCTACAAACTGCGTATCGCTGTTAGGCTGAAACTTCGATTTTTTAAAATATTTGTCGTTATCCTTATATGTTACAGTAAATGTTTTAAGCGTTTTACCCTGAGCGCTGAAGTATTTATCGGCAACGGACGATACTATGCTCGAATCAAGCCCGCCCGAAAGCATTGTTCCGATAGGTACGTCGGACACAAGCTGTCTTTTAATCGAATCCCTAACCAAAAAACCTACTTTTTCGACGGTTTGCGAAAAGCTGTCGGTATGCTCCTTTGCTTCCAGCTCCCAATATTTATAAATTTTAAGCCCGTCTTTTGAGAATGTTCCGCATTGGGCGGGCAAAATCTCCTCAATATTGTTAAAAACGCCGTATCCGGGGGTTCTTCCCGGACCTATGAACATTATCTCCATAATTGAGTTAAAGTCAATTTCGGGGCTTATTTCGCTGTTTTGAAGCAACGCTTTGATTTCAGAAGCAAAAATAAAATTCCCGTTTACATAAGAATAGAAAAACGGCTTAATTCCGAGCCTGTCACGCGCAAAAAACAACTCCTCTTTTTTTTCGTTCCAAACAGCAAACGCAAAAATACCGTTAAACAGCTTTACGCAGTCGTTTCCGTACTCGGCATAGGCTTTTAAAACAACCTCTGTGTCGGAATGACCTTTAAACGAATATCCTTTTTTAATCAGCTCTGAGCGAATTTCCTCTGTATTATACAGCATCCCGTTATAAACAATTACAAGCTCGGATTCGTCCTTTTTAAAATACATAGGCTGTTTGCCGTTTTCAATGTCAATAATCGAAAGTCTTGTATGCAGCAGCGCAACCTTTTCCCTTATGTATTCGCCCTTTTCGTCAGGACCTCTCGGCGACAAGACCTTTTGCATTTTAAGAAACTCGTTTTCACGGTTTTTAATATTGCAAATATACGAAACTTCGCCTGCTATTGAGCACATAAAACCACCCCATATAAAAATACTGTCATTTATTTATATGAAATTCAAACGGTTTTGTTTACATAAGCCGGTTTTTATGCATATATAATACAAAAATCGCCTGGAAGTCTTAAAAATAAGAATTTCAAGCGATTTATTGTTAATAATTCAGTATATTATTTAACAAGATTGGCGATCTCGTCCGCGAAGTTTTCTTCCTTCTTTTCAAGACCTTCGCCCTTGGCGTAACGGATAAAGCCCGTAACGGCAATATCAGCGCCGAGCGTCTTTGCAACAGAGGCAACGTACTTAGCAACCGACATATCGCCGTCCTTAACGAAAGCCTGATCGAGAAGGCAGTTTTCCTTGTAGAACTTACCGAGCTTACCTACGATAATCTTATCAAGAACCTGCTCGGGCTTACCTGCCATTTTCGGGTCTTCGGCAAGCTGAGCCTTCATAATTGATTTTTCATGCTCGATGACGTCGGCGGGGACCTCAGACTCGTTAAGATATGAGGGGCTCATAGCGGCGATCTGCATCGCTACGTCCTTACCCATTACCTTAAATTCCTCCTTAGCGGCGGTCGCATCGTCAGTATCGAACTTAACCATAACGCCTACCGAACCGCCCGCGTGAATATAGCTTGCAGTGACGCCCTCAACTCTTTCAAAACGGCGAACCTTCATATTTTCACCGATTGAGAGAACCATATCCTGCAGGTTTTCCTGAACGGTTCTGTCTGTTCCGTCAAGCTTTGTATTGAGAAGCGCCTCAACGTCAGCGGGATTTTCGTTAACGATTGTTTTCGCAATACTTAAAACGAATGCACGGAATTTTTCGTTTTTGCCGACAAAGTCTGTTTCCGAGTTAACCTCAACAAGAACGCCGACCTTTTTTGCTTCATCGGTATAAGCAAGAACAACGCCTTCGGCGGCAATTCTGCCTGCCTTTTTAGCGGAAGCGGCAAGACCCTTTTCCCTTAAAACGTCGATTGCCTTTTCCATATCGCCGTCCGCTTCAACGAGCGCTTTTTTACAATCCATCATACCAACGCCGGTCTTCTCACGAAGAGCCTGAACATCTTTAGCCGTAAATGCCATTTTTTATTTCCTCCGTATTCTTAAATTATTGCCCGCACAAGCTGATGCACGGGCAATTCATCAAATTTACAGTTTATTCGGCGGCAGCTTCTTCCGCTGATTGTTCAGCTTCGTCCGCAGCGTCTTCCTGAGCCGCCGCGCCTGCCTGACCCTGTCTGCCCTCGATTACCGCGTCAGCCATAGCGCCTGCGATAAGCTTAACAGCGCGGATAGCGTCATCGTTACCGGGGATTACATAGTCGATTTCGTCGGGATCGCAGTTTGTGTCAACGATTGCGATAATCGGAATGCCGAGCTTTTTAGCCTCAGCAACGGCAATTCTTTCTTTTCTCGGGTCAACAATGAACATAGCGGCGGGCTGTTTCTTCATTTCGGTAATACCGCCCATAAACTTTTCAAGCTTCTCAATTTCAAGGTCGAGCTTTGCGGCTTCTTTCTTGGGAAGCATATCGAACGTGCCATCCTCTTTCATGACCTGAAGCTGAGCAAGTCTTTTAATTCTCTTTTTAATTGTGTTGAAATTTGTGAGCATACCGCCGAGCCAACGGGCGTTAACATAAGGCATTTCACAACGGATTGCTTCTTCCTTAATTGAATCCTGAGCCTGCTTTTTGGTTCCCACGAAAAGAATTTCACCGCCCTCGGCGGCAATGTCACGGACTGCCATATAAGCCTCGTCTAACTTTTTAACGGTTTTCTGAAGGTCGATAATGTAAATTCCGTTTCTTTCCGTGAAAATGTACTCAGCCATTTTCGGATTCCATCTTCTGGTCTGGTGACCGAAATGCACGCCTGCTTCAAGCAGCTGTTTCATTGATACTACTGACATAATTTTGTCCTCCTTATTTTTTCCTCCACACGGTTCAGCTTACCGCAAGACACATAAAGTGCAATTTCACGGTAATCCCCATGTGTGTGAATTGCTAAAGCATTATAGCATTAAAAAGTGTGATTTTCAAGTATTTTTTTTATTTTTTTTGATCAACTCCGAAGAAACGTATATTATCCCTTTTAAGCCGTTAAACTTTTCCTCATCCTCTTTGGGAATATTTATATAAATTTCGCTGTAAGTAAGCTTTTCCTGTACCCGCCTTAAATCGCCCTTATAGATAACGTTCTGTTTTTTGATTTTTCTTAAAATATCGAGTATGCTTAAAATCAAAAAAATCAATAAAAGCACGCCGAAATAGGCGATAAAATTATTAAACGCACCCGCTACCATAAGTGCGGTTGATTTTGTTAAGTAAAAGCAGGATATGAAAAAAGCCGCAACAGGTATAAGACAAACGCATCCCAATAAACGCTTTATATGCCCCGTAACAACATTCAGGTATTTTTCCTGCGCCATTCCCTGAAGCGCAACGTAATCGAGCTTCGACTTAATTTGATAAGTGTCAATGCTGTCCATTAAATGTTACTCCCTCTCACTCGTCGAAAAGACTGTTCTGAATTTTATTATTCTCCTTTTTCAGTCTTTCGGTTTCCGTACGGTCAACCGAAAAAGAACCGTCCGCCCGCCTAAGCAGTATATCGCCCTCCTTAACTCCGTTCGGAAGGCTGATAACGCTTAAACATATATGCTCGTTTCCGTATTCTATTACCGCAATCCCGTTCTCAATCCTGTCAACAGAATAGTATTTTTTCATTTTTACCTCACTTTTCGGTATATACGGATAGATTTGTTCCGTCGCTCGACACAACGACCGTACCGTTTAAATCGGTTCTGTAATATTCGATATTATTTTTATCGAGCTTTGCAATCGTTTCTTCATGAGGGTGGTTATATTTATTATCCGCGCCGCAGGAAATCACCGCGATTTCAGGATCAACAGCCTTCAAATAATCATTTGACGTGGAGGTGTTGCTGCCGTGATGCCCTAATTTGATTACATCCGCTTTTACGGAAAAGCCCGCGTCGAGAATATCGTTTTCGGATTCTTTTTCGGCATCGCCCTGAAAGATAAACGAGTTGTTTTGATATACAGCCTTAATTACGACGGAGGTATTGTTAAGATCGTCATAATCGTCGTTCGGGGCAAGAATTTTAAAGGAAAACGAGTTTAAATAATAATCGCTGTTCGGCTTGGCGGCAATAATTTTCGCGTCGCTTTCGGAAAGCGCCGACAGCAAGGCTTTGTAGACATTGGTTGTAGGCGTATTGCTTTCTGAAAGCTTCGTCATAATTATATTATCGATTTTGTAATTTTTTATAACGTCATCCGCGCTGCCGATGTGGTCAGAGTGAGCGTGGGTTAAAATATAGTAATCGATTTCAGTAACATTTTGCGAATCGAGGTATGATTTGATTGCGTTATACGAGTCGACCTCGCCGCCGTCAATCAAAACAACGTCGTTACCGCATTTTAAAAGCGTACAGTCAGCCTGACCTACGTCAATAAAATGAGCATAGAAATAACCCTCCTGCTCGGTGACTGCGGAGTTAAGCGCTGCGGACTTTGAAGCCTCGTTCCAAACATTGTTTTCGCCTAAAAAGCTTATTGACGCGAGTATTAAAACTATTACCGCGGTTATTATATAATAATATTTCTTATTTTTTATGTTTTTTCTTTTTGCCATCGGGTTTTCTCCGTATTCTTTCGGGATTCATTAAGGCGGTCGGTTATGACGGACAAAAAATCGGCTTATTTATTCCTCGTCCGAGGTTAAAACATCATCCTCCGGCGTAACCGCGCCGACCTGAGTAATAGGCATTTCGGGCGACGCGCCGCCTTGAGCGAGAGCATTCATTTCATACCACTGCTGTTTGGATATGAGAACCTTTCTCGGCTTGCTTCCTTCGTAAGGTCCGATTATACCCCTCTGTTCCAGCTCGTCGACAATTCTTGCCGCTCTCGCATAGCCGAGCTTTAATTTGCGCTGTAAAAGCGTAGTGGAAGCCATTTGGTTTTCAACGACGACCTCAATAGCCTTCGGCAGCATTTCGTCGGTATCTCCGTCGGAGTCGCCGTCCTGCTCAGACGCGCCGCCGTTTTTCTTCTTTTCCATAGCCGCCTGACGCTCAATTTCCTTAATTACCTCGTCGTCATATTCGGACTGCTCCTGAGATTTAATGAAATCGACAACGGTTTCGACCTCCTTGTCGGATAGGAAGCACCCTTGGATACGTACGGGCTTCGCAATACCGACGGGATAAAACAGCATATCGCCGTTGCCCAAAAGCTTTTCGGCGCCTGCGGAATCAATAATGGTTCTTGAGTCGATCTGCGACGAAACCTTTAAGGAAATTCGGCTCGGTATGTTCGCCTTAATAAGACCGGTAATAACATCAACAGACGGTCTTTGCGTCGCTATGACAAGGTGCATACCTGCGGCTCTCGCCATCTGGGCAAGACGGCATATAGCGTCTTCAACCTCATGAGGCGCCGCCATCATAAGATCGGACAGCTCATCTATAAATATTACGATCTGAGGCATTTTTTTCTGCCCTATGCTTTCGCATATGCTGTTATAGCCGTCAATATCACGGACATTGTTTTCGGAAAAGGTCTTATATCTCTGAAGCATCTCCGTAACCGCCCACGCAAGAGCGCCGCTTGCTTTTCTCGGATCGGAAACGACGGGAACAATAAGATGCGGTATGCCGTTATAGACGGTAAACTCAACCTGCTTCGGGTCTATCATCAGAAGCTTGACCTCGTCCGGCTTTGCGTTGTAAAGAATACTGACTATCATAGCGTTAAGGCAGACGGATTTACCCGAACCCGTAGTACCTGCGACAAGAAGATGAGGCATCTTGGCAATATCCGCATAAGTGCAGTTGCCTGCAATATCCTTGCCGAGACAAACCGTAAGCTTTGATTTTAAGACGGATTTCTTATACAAATCGGTATCCACAAGCTCTCTCAAGGTTACGGTCGCCCTGTTTTTATTGGGAACCTCAATGCCCACCGCAGCTTTATTCGGTATAGGCGCTTCAATTCTTACGCCCGAAGCGGCAAGATTGAGGGCAATATCATCAGAAAGGCTTGTAATGCGGCTTATTTTAACGCCTGCCGCAGGCTGAATTTCATACCTTGTAACGGAAGGTCCTCGGCTGATGTCGACAACCCTCGTTTCAACGCCGAAGCTTTTAAGGGTATCGACAAGCTTGGTGGCGTTTTCTTTAAGCTCTTCTTCATATAATGAGCTTTTTTTATTTTTAGGCGTTGCGAGACAGTCAAGCGGCGGCAGAGAATACTCAACCTCCGAATTTTCCGTGTCGGAATTTTTATCATCGGTTAACGGAACATCGCTGCCTTTAATTTCGGGGGATTTTCCGTCCTTGACGGGTTCTTCCTTCCTTTCCTCCGCCGTATTGCCTCTGTTATTAAGGTTTTTGATTATATCGTCAAGCAAAACGGGCTTTGAATTAAGCGGTTCTTCCGCCTTGGGAATTTCCGCTGTACCGTCTTCGGGCAAAACAAAATCAATTTGCTTTTTGGCTTTGCGCCTTTTGTTAGCTTCGTCAACCGAAACAAGTCCTTCTTCCTCGGGCTCGTATTCGGGCTCTTCCCCGTCGGCATAGCGCGACTGAAGCTTTTCTTCGGTATATTTTCCCGCTTTTTTAACCGGAAAGGCTATTCCCTTAAACAGATTTATAAGCGTAGTTCCGGTTATAAGCATAACAGCTAAGAAAAGCAAAATTACAATAATTGCCGTTGCGGCAGGCTTGGCGCTTCCGGTAATAAGAAGAATTGCACCGCCCAAAATCGCGCCGACCGCGCCGCTTCCGAACACAGAAGCGTCAATTCTGAACATATTATACGCGTCGGCGATATTAACAAAATAATCAACCTCGCCCTCAAAGGTAAAAATATGTATGGCGCTGCTTATAAGCACTGTTAAAACCGCCGCTTCCGCAACCTTATAGCCGACATTTGAATCGATTTTGTTAAGCGTTGCCATTACCGCTATGTATATCAGAATAATAGGCCAAATATATGATGTGAAGCCGAAAAGACCGAACATAAGATTTCTGCCGTGCCCCCAAAGTCCCCCGCCGTTTATAAAGACAAGGCAAATGATTAAAAGCGAGACACAGAAAAGGACTATTGCGGCAAACTGACGTTTTGCGCCCGTATCCTCCCGAGGCTGGTTTTGTTTTCCTGCCTTCTGCCTTGTATTGGCGGGCTTTTTTTGCGCAGACTGCCTTTTAGCCGTCTGATTTTTGGTATTTTTGTTTTTTGAGGCTGACATTTTTTACCCTCCGAAATATTTTACATCTTTATTTATTTGATTTAATTCCAAATATTTACCGTTTATATAATCAAACGGGTCGGTTGAAAAGAGGCGAACGTTTCCGTTTACTCTCTCCTTATAGCCGTATTTTATAGGATCGAGCGAATTGACCGCCGTTTCATACGGGAAAACGAATTCGGGAATAACAACAGAGTGAAGAAGCATTACTTTTTTCCCTCCGTAATCATATTATAAAGGCAAACAAGAGCGTCTGCAAGTCCTCCCCTTTTGTCAATAAGCCCCTCTTTAACGGCGGCGTCTCCGTCAAGGACAGTGCCGACGTCCATAACAAGCTCGCCCGTGGAAAGCATAAGCTCTCGGTAGCGCTCGGGCTTTATTGACGAATTTTCCGTAACAAAACGGACTATTCTCTCCTGCATCTTATCAAAATAAGACAGAGTCTGCGGAACGCCCAAGACAAGCCCGTTCATTCTGACGGGATGGATAGTCATTGTTGCGGACGGAACTATAAACGACTTTTTTGCGGAAACCGCAAGCGGAACGCCTATTGAATGACCGCCGCCGAGAACCAATGAAACCACGGGAGTTTTCATTCCGCTTATAAGCTCGGCAATGGCAAGCCCTGCTTCAATATCGCCGCCGACGGTGTTTAAAATGACAATTAAGCCCTCGATTTCACTGCTTTCTTCTATCGCTACAAGCTGGGGAATAACATGCTCATACTTTGTGGTCTTGTTCTGCGGCGGAAGAATGTAATGCCCCTCAATCTGCCCTATTATTGTAAGACAGTGGATATAATGGCCGTTTTTTTCAACGGTTATCGAGCCTGATTCGTTTATTTGCCTGATTGAATTTAACTCCTCGTCCCGAACGGACCCGTCATCCTGCGTTTGCGGGTCTGGAATCTCATCGGGCGCGGAAACGGACGGAATATCCCCTTCGGGAGTGAGGCCGCAGCTTTTATTTTTCATATTTCATCCTCCGAAACGTGATAATAAAATTATTTCCGTTTAAAGGATGAATATTTATTTTTCGGCATATTGTATCATAAAATAAAAAATATATCAACCGATAGTTATAAATTGAATAAAAAAACGGTTTGTAAATAAAAAGTAAATTTTAATAAATAAGCCCCGAAATCATTGATAATTCATTGACAAACTTTTATATTTAGATTACAATATGAAAAAGATTGTTAAAAAAGTTAAAAAGTTTTAAGGAGATTTGCTTATTATGGGACTTACAGTTGCACAAAAACTTATTAAAAGCCATCTTGTAAGCGGCGAAATGAAAACGGGCGGTGAGGTCGGGCTTCGCATTGACCAAACGCTTACTCAGGACGCTACGGGAACAATGGCTTACCTTGAATTTGAGGCTATGGGCGTTGAGAGGGTAAAAACGGAGCTTTCCGTTGCATACGTTGACCACAACACGCTGCAAACCGGCTTTGAAAATGCCGACGACCATAGGTTTATTCAGTCTGTCGCCAAAAAAAGAGGTATCCGTTTTTCACGCCCCGGCAACGGAATCTGCCATCAGGTTCATCTTGAAAGATTCGGCAAGCCCGGCAAAACGCTTATCGGTTCGGACAGCCATACCCCTACGGGCGGCGGTATAGGTATGCTCGCAATGGGCGCGGGCGGTCTTGACGTAGCGGTTGCTATGGGCGGCGGAACTTACTATATTACAATGCCGAAAATCGTAAACGTTCGCCTTACGGGCAAATTACAGCCTTACGTTTCGGCAAAGGACGTTATACTTGAGGTTTTAAGAATTATGACCGTCAAGGGCGGCGTCGGCAAAATAATTGAATATACCGGCGACGGAGTAAAAACGCTTTCCGTTCCCGAAAGAGCGACTGTTACGAATATGGGCGCGGAGCTTGGCGCTACAACGTCGGTTTTCCCGTCGGATGAAATAACCAAGGCTTTTCTTAAGGCGCAAAACAGAGAGGAGGACTGGATCGAGCTTTCGGCTGACAGCGACGCCGTTTATGACGAAACTGTTGAAATTGACCTATCGGAGCTTGAGCCTATGGCGGCAATGCCCCATATGCCGGACAGAGTTAAAAAGGTAAAGGAAATCGGAGAAATTAAGGTCGATCAGGTCTGTATAGGCTCCTGCACCAACTCATCGCTTACGGATATGCTCAAGGTGGCTCAAATCCTAAAGGGAAAAACGGTCTGCCCGTCAGTCAGCCTTTCAATAGCGCCCGGTTCAAAGCAGGTGCTTAATATGCTTGCTCTCAACGGCGCTCTTTCCGATATGATTTCAGCGGGCGCAAGAATACTTGAAAGCGCGTGCGGTCCTTGTATAGGTATGGGTCAGTCGCCCAATTCCGCAGGCGTTTCGCTTCGCACGTTCAACAGAAATTTCTTGGGCCGTTCGGGTACTGCGGACGCGGGAATTTATCTTGTAAGCCCCGAGGTTGCGGCGGCTTCCGCTTTAACGGGCAGGCTTACCGACCCGAGAACCTTGGGGGAGCCGCTTAATATTCTTATGCCCGAAACGTTTATAATCAACGACAATATGATTGAAATGCCCGCTTCACCCGAGGAAGCGGACAGTGTTGAGGTTCTTTACGGACCGAACATAAAGCCGTTCCCGACTGCCGAGAAAATGCCCGAAAGCATTGAAGCAAAAGCTGTTTTGAAAGTAGGCGACGACATCACAACCGACCATATTATGCCTGCGGGCGCTAAGATACTCCCCTACCGTTCAAATATTCCGCATCTTTCACAGTTTTGTTTTGCGGTCTGCGACAAGGAATTTCCCGAAAGGTGCAAAAAGGAAGGCAAGGGAATTATCATAGGCGGCGCGAACTACGGTCAAGGCTCTTCGCGCGAGCATGCGGCTCTTGTTCCGCTTTATCTCGGAATTAAGGCGGTTGTTACAAAATCCTTTGCAAGGATTCACTGCGCCAACCTTATAAACGCCGGTATTCTGCCGCTCAACTTTAAAAATCCGGACGATTACGACAGGATTTCGCAGGGTGACGATTTGGCTCTTGATAACATCAAAACTGCAATTATAAACAACGAAACCGTTTACCTTGAAAACAGAACGACGGGTGAAAAATACGAGCTTAAATATGATTTTTCACAAAGGCAGAAGGATATTATTCTTGACGGCGGTCTGTTAAATTACACTAAAGAGAATATATAACGGAGGAAAAACAATGACAGAAGTACAGTTACAGGAAGCATTAAAGAAGTTTGAGGAGCTTTTGCGCGAGCAGTCGGCGCGTTCCGATAAAATTAAGTCTCAGAAGGAATTTATCGACTACGATAAGCTTGATAAGATTGTTATAGGCGTATGCGGCGGCGACGGCATAGGCCCGATTATTACAAAAGAATCCGCAAGAGTTCTTGAATACATTCTTGACGATGACGTTAAGGCGGGCAAGGTCGAGTTTAAGGTTATTGACGGCTTGACCATTGAAAACAGAATTGCGCATATGAAAGCAATTCCCGACGACGTTCTTGAAGAATTAAAATCCTGCCACGTTATTCTTAAAGGCCCTACAACCACTCCGCAGGCAGGCAGCGGTATGCCTAATATTGAAAGCGCGAACGTCGCTATGAGAAAGGCTCTTGACCTTTTTGCAAACGTACGTCCCGTTAAGGTTCCCGAGCAGGGAATCGACTGGACATTTTTCCGTGAAAACACAGAGGGCGCTTATGCCGTAGGCTCAAAGGGCGTTAATGTTGACGGCGATTTGGCTGTTGATTTTGTCGTTACTACCTCGGAGGGCTCCGAAAGAATTGCAAGAATGGCATACGAATATGCAAGAAAGAATCATAAGGAAAGAGTTTCGATTATCAATAAAGCAAACGTAATTAAAACGACTGACGGAAAATTCCTAAACATCTGCAAAAAGGTCGGTGAGGAATACCCCGAAATCACAACAGATGAATGGTATATTGATATAACAACGGCAAAGCTTATTGATGAAAAGCGCAGAAAAGATTTTAAGGTGTTTGTTCTTCCCAATCTTTACGGCGATATTATCACGGACGAGGCGGCTGAATTTCAAGGCGGCGTAGGCACTGCGGGAAGCGCGAACCTCGGCAAGCGTTACGCTATGTTTGAAGCCATTCACGGCTCCGCGCCGAGAATGATTAAGGAGGGCAGAGGCAAATACGCAGACCCCTGTTCAATGCTCAGGGCAAGCGTTATGCTTCTTTCGCATATCGGTAAGCAAAAGGAAGCCGACCTCCTCGAAAATGCGCTTGACTACTGTATGTTTGAGGACAAAAAATATACAATCACCGGACGCGAGGACGGCGCGACCTGCTCCGAATTCGGCGATTATGTTATGGAAACCGTTAAACGGCTTTCAAAGTGAGGTTATTTATGAGTAAAAATCTTGGGGTTTCGACGTCAGTAATCAAACGCTTGCCGAGATATTACCGCTTTTTAGGTGAGATTAACGCAAGCGGAACAGTCAGAATTTCTTCGGGCGAGCTTTCAAAGCGAATGGGCTTTACCGCGTCGCAAATCAGGCAGGATTTAAACTGCTTCGGCGGCTTCGGTCAGCAGGGTTACGGATACAACGTGGAGCAGCTTTATAAAGAAATCGGCAAAATTCTCGGCGTTGACAGCAAGCTTAAAACCATCCTTGTCGGCGCGGGGAATCTGGGAAAAGCCGTCGCTTCGCATATGTCGTTTGAAGAAAGAGGCTTTAACCTTATAGGTATTTTCGATAAGAACGAAGCGCTTGCGGGTCAGCTTGTCAGGAATATCCCGATAAGGCATATTGACGGCATGTATAATTTCTGTAAGGATAATTCCCCTGTTGTTGCCGTGCTTTGTATTCCGAGCGATAACGCGGCAAAGATAACCGAAGAGCTTATATCCTTGGGAATTAAGGGCTTTTGGAATTTCAGCCACTACGATATTGCTTCGCATTATAAGGACGTTGCCGTTGAAAACGTTCACCTTTCCGACAGCCTTATGACATTAAGCTATCACGTTAATAATTTATAGCCCAAACGCAAACGTCCCCCGCCTTTAAGGGGGGTGAGAAGCGCAGACCGAGCCGACAGGTAAGAACGTCGCTCCGATTTAAATCCATCAGCGGTAAAAGACCCCCGAGATTGGTTTCTCGGGGGTAATTTTCACGCTTTCCGCCTGCAAACCCATTACGGATAAGCCGCAGCCGAGCGGAATAAGACGTATAATTTTTCAGCCTGATATATTAAAAAGCCGTTATTTTAATACAACCTTCCAAAATACCTTTTTACCTTTTTTAACGATTATAAATCCGTCCTTAAAGTCCTCTCTTGAAACGGTATCGAACGCAGTTTCGGTCTTTTTGTCGTTTACCGAAACGCCGCCCTGACCGATAAGCCTTCTGCCCTCGCCTTTAGAGGAAATGATTCCGGCTTTAAGCAAAATGTCGTTAATAAGAATTTTACCTTCCGTGAAATCGGCTTCGCAGAGAATATAGGTGGGCATATTGTCGGTATTTCCCGAGCCTGAAAACAGCGCTCTCGCGCCCTCCTGCGCCTTATTCGCCTCTTCTTCGCCGTGAACGAGCTTTGTTAATTCATAAGCTAATATTTCCTTGGCGGTATTAAGCTGACTGCCCTGCCATGAATCCATCTTGTCAATTTCATCAACGGGCAGGAAGGTTAACATTCTGATGCATTTAAGAACGTCCGCGTCGGCGACATTTCTCCAATACTGATAAAAATCAAACGGGCTTGTCTTGTTCGGGTCAAGCCAAACGGCGTTGCCTGCGGTTTTGCCCATTTTTTTACCCTGTGAGTCGGTAAGAAGCGTTATAGTCATCGCATGCGCGTCCTTGCCGAGCTTCTTCCTTATAAGCTCGGTACCGCCGAGCATATTGCTCCACTGGTCGTCGCCGCCGAACTGTAAATTACAGTTGTATTCCTTAAACATATGGTAGAAATCGTAGCTCTGCATTATCATATAGTTAAACTCGAGAAAGGAAAGCCCTTTTTCCATTCTCTGCTTATAGCACTCCGCGCGAAGCATATTGTTAACCGAAAAGCAGGCGCCGACCTCGCGCAGAAGCTCAACATAATTAAGATTAAGAAGCCAGTCGGCGTTATTTACCATTAAAGCCTTGCCGTCGGAAAAATCAATGAATTTTTCCATCTGCTTTTTAAAGCACTCGGCATTATGTGCAATATCCTCTCGGGTCAGCATTTTTCTCATATCGGTTCTACCCGACGGATCGCCTATCATGGTTGTGCCTCCGCCGATTAAGGCGATAGGCTTGTTGCCTGCGTCCTGAAGCCTTTTCATAAGCGTTAAAGCCATAAAATGCCCCGCCGTAAGGCTGTCGGCGGTACAGTCAAAGCCTATATAAAACGTAGCCTTGCCGTTGTTAACAAGCTCCCTTATCTGTTCCTCGTCCGTAACCTGAGCAATAAGCCCTCTTCTTTGCAGTTCTTCATAAATTCCCATAATTTGACCTCCAAAAAAAATACCCTCCGCAAAAAGCAGAGGGTGTTTATAACACGGTACCACCTCTGAACGCCATACCCTCGCGGATATAACCTCAGTGAGTTTTAAAAACTCGGGTAATTAACGCTTACCGAACGGCGCCGCCTACTGTATTTTTCGGCGGAGCGGCTCCGAGATGTATTTCAAAAACCCGTTTTACTTTCTCGCACCGAACGAAAGCTCTCTTAAAAAACGGCAAAATCTTACTTCTTCTCATCACAGCCGATATATGGATTATAATTGTTATATTTTATTTTGTCAACTGTTTTTTATACCCGCGCCGTATAAAAGCTCCTCTGCTGATTTAAGCTGGCTCTCGGTTACGGTAAGACCGCCCATAATGCGCGCAAGCTCATATTTTCTGCCGATATAATCAAGTGAACGAAGCTCGGTAAAGGTTTTACCGTCCCTTTCGGTTTTTTCAATAAGCATATGCTCGTCCGCAAAGGCGGCAATCTGCGCTAAATGGGTAACGCATATAACCTGATGTAACAGTGAAACCTGCTTTAGCTTCATAGCTATTTTTTGCGCGGCTCTGCCGCTTACGCCCGCGTCAATTTCGTCAAAAACGAGCGTTCCGATATTATCCTTATCCGCAAGGACGCTCTTGATTGCGAGCATTATTCTCGAAAGCTCGCCGCCCGAAGCGATTTTATGAAGCGGCTTCGGCGCTTCGCCTGCGTTTGCGGAAAGGAAAAATTCAACCGTATCAATCCCGTTTTCATTCAAGTCCGTTTCGGCAATATCTACATAAAACTTAACAGACGGCATATCAAGAAATTTCAATTCTCCGCACACGTCAACCGAAAATCTCTCGCCTGCTTTTTTTCTGGTTTCAGAAAGCTCCTTTGCCTTTATGAGAGCCTCATTATAAAGCGCTGAAGCCTGTTTTTTAAGCTTTTCTTTTAACTCGTCGGCATTATCGATGCCGTCTCTTTCTTCGACGGCTCGAGAATAAAAATCAAGCATTTCTTCCTCGGTCGCACCGTATTTTTTTGAAAGCCTGTATAACAAATCGAGCCTTTCTTCAACCGCGTCAATATCCGACTCGTCAAACTCCGCCGCGTCAAGCATATTTCTGACCTCATCGCAGTAATCGCTCAATTCATAAACGGAATCTGCAATTTTTTTTGATATGCTTTCAAAATTCTCGCTTAGATTTGCGGCGTTTTGAAGGCATTTTGCCGCCGTAAAGCCGAGAGATACGGCGCCATCCGTATCATCCGAGCCGTTTAAAGCGGCATAAGAAGCGTTTAAAAGCTCAATTATTTTTTCGGAATTTCTGAATAACCGCTGTTTTTGCTTAAGCTCCTCCCACTCGCCTGCCCTTATTTTTGCCTTTTCAAGCTCGTCGATCTGATAATTGAGAATATCAAGCCTGCGAGCCTTTTCTTCTTCGTTTAATTCGAGCGAATTAAGCTGATTAAGAGCTTCGGAATATTTGTTGAAGGTTAATTTAAAGTCCTCAAGGGCGGCTGAATTTTCGGCGATTCTGTCAATATATAAAAGGTGATTTTCGGGATTGAGCAAGGCTTGACTGTCAAGCTGACCGTGAATGTTTACAAGCTGTTTACCAAGTCTTTTAAGCATTGAAACAGTAACGCCGCAGCCGTTTATCTTGCATATGTTCTTACCGTCGCAGGTCATTTTTCGGCTGATTATTATCGAGCCGTCCTCCTCCGGTTCAATATCAAATTCATTTAAAATATTTTTAACCTCCGGTGAATTATCAAAAAATACGGCGCTGACCGACGCGGAAGAGCTGTCCGAACGGATAAGCTCTCTTGAAGTGCGCTCGCCCAGAACGGCGTTAAGCGAATCTATGATAATAGATTTACCCGCGCCGGTTTCGCCCGACATAACATTAAAGCCGTCCCGAAAATCTATGGCAGCCTTTTTAATTACAGCAATGTTTTCAATTTGCAGATTAGAAAGCATTTTCCTCACCGTTTTGGATTTTTTCTATTTTTTCTTTAAAAGCCTTTGCCGCCTGTTCCGTTCTTAAAAGCACAAACAAAGTGTCGTCGCCGGCAATAGTGCCGACGATTTCGGGATATTCAATAGCGTCTATTGTAGCCGCTGCGGCGTTAGCCGTGCCCGAAAAGCATTTTACGGAGCAGATATTTCCCGCATAATCAGCCATTATTACAGACTGTGAGAAAATCGAGTAAAACTTCTTTGAATTGTGGGCGGAACGGTCGTTTAACGCGTATTTCTGCCCGTTCGCGCCTTGGGTCTTTACGAGATGAAGCTCGTTTATATCCCTTGAAACCGTCGCCTGAGTAACGGGAAAGCCGTTTTCGATAAGCAGGGAAAGCAATTCCTCCTGAGTTGCAATATCCCGCTGTCTGATAAGCTTTAAAATAAGCTCGTGTCTTTTCTTTTTCATTTCAAGCCCTCCTCTGAGCCAGCTTACTGTTAAGCACGTCGATAAAAGATTCGTTTTTTATTCTTATAAAGTCCGCATAAACGCTTGATTTTTTTATTATCAGCTTACTGCCGCACGGAATTTCAACCGAATCGTCGCCGTCGCAGGAGATACATATTTTTTCTTTTTCGTTTTCGGGAATACTGACGGATATTTCTGATTCCGAGTCAAAAATAATTGAACGCGCGAAAAGAGAATGGGTGCAAATAGGCGTTAAAACAATGCTTTCAATTCTCGGGTCGACAACGGGACCGCCTGCCGACAGAGAATAAGCCGTTGAGCCTGTCGGGGTTGAGATAATTATGCCGTCCGCATAATAATTGTTAATCCTTTTACCGTCGCACGATACGTTTAAATTGACAAGCTTGATCATTTCGCCTCGGGCTATAACAATGTCGTTTATGCAAAAATCCTCTTTTATTATTTCCCTGCCGTTTCCGTCAAGCACCGAAACGTCGAGCAGCATTCTTTTATCGGTTGAGTATTCGCCGTCAATAAGGCATTCAAGCAAATCAAGCTCGTGCTTTTCAACACCTGCCATAAACGCAAGATTGCCTGCGTTTACGCCTAAAATCGCCTTGCCGTATTTGCACGCCTTCTTCGCCGCGTGGATAATCGAGCCGTCGCCGCCTATAGCGATAACAACGTCGCAAGCCGAAAAAAGCTCGTCCTCCGAAAGAAAATTATACTTTTCGGAAAGCTCTTTTTCAAGCTCCTTTTCAAAGAAAAACTCAACGTTTCTGTTTGAAAGAAAATCGCACACCCCGTAAGTTACCTCAAGGGCGTATGTTCTTGTTAAATTCGGCAACAGAGCAATTTTCAATTTATTCACCCGCCTTGTTAAGTATTAAATGCGATTTTTCGACTGTGTGCTCAAAATCATCAACCGTATTTTCAGGGTTATCCGACTTTTTTATATACATAAGGTATTCAATATTGCCCTCGGGTCCTTTTACGGGTGAAAAATCAAGCCCCAAAACGGAAAAGCCTGCGCCGACCGCAAAGCCGAGTATATCGCCTACAACCTCTTTGTGAACGGATATTTCCCTTACGACGCCCTTTTTGCCGACCTTGCCGCGTCCCGCCTCGAACTGCGGTTTAATAAGGCAGACAGCCGTACATCCGTCATTTAAAAGCTCACGAAGCACGGGCAGAATAATTTTTAGCGATATAAAAGAAACATCGACGCTTGCAAAGTCTATCATACACCCGACGTCGTCACGGGTAAGATAACGAAAATTGGTTCTCTCCATATTAACCACTCGCCCGTCCGTGCGTAGCTTCCACGCGAGCTGACCGTAGCCGACGTCAACCGAAAAAACCTTTTTTGCGTTGTTTTGAAGCATACAGTCCGTAAAACCGCCCGTTGAAGCGCCTATATCCATACATACAAGCCCGTCGAGGCTTATGCCGAACGATTTAAGCGCCTTAGACAGCTTCAATCCCCCTCGGCTGACAAACGGGAGTTTTTCGCCCCTGACCTCGATTTTATCGGAGGTTTTTAGGGTTTGCCCTGCTTTTGTTGCCTTTTGACCGTTAACATAAACGCTGCCAGCCATTATAAGCGCGCCCGCCTTTGCGCGGCTGTCGGCAAGGCCCCGCTCAAAAACCGCAACATCAAGTCTTTTCCTTTCCTCAGACATAACCTAATTCTCCGAACAAATATTATACATTCCGTCAGCGTCAAGGCTGTATTTCTCATAAAGTCTTGATACTGACGCGTGTTCAACAAATTCATTGTTTACAGCCGTAAGCCTGTAATTACCCTTATAGCCGCTTTCGCTCAGCAGCGAACCGAAGGTTTCGCCTATGCCGCCGTTTTTAATACCCTCTTCAAAGAAGAAAATGTTTTTTGAATTTGCAGCGATTTTAACGGCTTCTCTGTCAATGGGAGTAATTCTGTTAAGCTTAACGACCGAAAAATCCCTTCCCTCGCCGACAAGTCTGTCGCGCGCGGCGCAGGCGTGAGAAAAAATTCTGCCGTATGTAACTATAACATTTTCGGAGCTTTTGCTGCCGTAGACATCATAGTTTTCCGAAACAAAGTCTATGTTTTCGGGAATGGGCTTTTCCTGCCCTCTCGGGTATCGGATCGCCACAAGACCGTCGCTGTGGTAAAGGGCGGTGACAAAGCACCGGCGAAGCCCCGAATAGGTTGTAGGCGAATATACGGTAATCCCGGGAATACTGTTTAAAAGCGAAGCGTCAAGTATTCCCTGATGGGAAATACCGTCCTCACCGACAAAGCCCGCTCGGTCAACCGCAAGCACCATATGAAGCCCCTGCATCGCGCCGTCGTGTACAAGCTGGTCGAAGCAACGCTGTAAAAACGTTGAATAAACGGCGAAAACGGGCAACATTCCGCCCCTTGCAAGCCCTGCGGAGAAGGTAACGGCGTGTTCCTCGGCTATGCCCACGTCAAAGAAGCGCTTAGGATACATACTGCTGAAGTCCTTCAACCCCGTACCGAGCGACATAGCTGCGGTGACAGCGCAGATACGCTTGTCCTTTTTCGCCGCGTCGCATAAAAACCCGCCGAACTCCGAAGAAAAGTTTTTGCCGCTGTAAATAGGCTCTCCCGTATTTATGTTAAACCTTGAAATTCCGTGAAATTCGCTCGGCGATTTCTCTGCAAAATCGTAGCCCTTACCCTTAACGGTGTTTATATGAAGCAAAACGGGTACGTTGTTAACGAGCTTCGCTCCCTCAAGCGCTTCGCAAAGCTGATCTATGTTATGTCCGTCAATAGGTCCCATATAGCGAAAGCCCAAATCCTCAAAAAACGTACTTTTATATATTAAATTTTTAAGCTTTGTTTTCGTTTTAAATATCCTTGCGGAAAGTTTTTTCCCGATTAAAGGGATACGGTTTATAAGCCTTTCCGTGCGAGCTTTGAGCTTGAAATAACCCGGTTTTGAACGGATAACCGCCAAATACCTCGCGACAGAACCGACGTTTTTTGAAATCGACATTTCGTTGTCGTTTAAAATAACTATAAGATTTTTTCCGACTCTGCCCGCATTGTTAAGCCCCTCGTATGCAAGACCGCCCGTAAGAGCGCCGTCGCCTATTACGGCAACGGTTGTGCGCTTATCGTTATTTAGACTGTTCGCAGTCGCTACCCCGAGAGCCTGTGAGATGGAAACGCTCGAATGACCGCTGAAAAATATGTCGTGTTCGCTCTCCGTCGGCATTGAAAAGCCCGAGGGACCGCCCTCCCGCCTGATTGCTGCAAAATCCTTATATCTGCCCGTAAGAAGCTTATGAGTGTAGGTTTGGTGTCCTACATCCCAGATAATTTTATCCTTCGGAGAGCTGAAAACTCTGTGGAGCGCAATTGTAAGCTCAACAACGCCGAGATTTGAAGCCAAGTGCCCGCCGTTTTTTGAAACAGTGTCTATAAGCACGCTCCTTATCTCCTCAGCAAGTTCGGGAAGCTCCTTTTTATCAAGTTTTTTTACATCGTCAGGCGAATTTATTTTATCAAGATATTTCATAAAAAAGCACCTCTTGACAGAATCATTTTTTTCTGTCGGCAAGACTTAATGCGAGCTTTTTAAGGAAATCGGTATCGCTGCCGAACGCTTTAAGGGCTTCTGTCGCGCCGTCTGTAAGCTCTTTGACAATCCTATTTGATTTTTCAATACCCATAAGAGAAACATAAGTGATTTTTTCATTCTTTTCATCGCTGCCGACAGGCTTGCCGAGCGTTTCGCTGTCGCTTGTAACGTCAAGAATATCGTCTACAATCTGAAACGCAAGACCGATGTTTTCGGCATATTTAAGCGCCGCGTCGATCCGTTTTTCATCGGTCGCGTTCGCGGCGTAACAGCCGAGCAAAACCGAAGCCTTTATCAAAGCGCCTGTTTTCAGCGCGTCAACGGTTTGAAGCTTTTTAAGCGTAGGCTCGGTGCGTTCGCTTTGCAAATCGAGCACCTGACCGCCGACCATCCCGCTGACGCCGGCCAAATAAGCAAGTGATTCGACGGCTTTAAGCTTATTTTCGGGAAGTATTCCCCGCGCGTCTTTAAGAGCCGTTTCAAAAGCGAGGGTTAAAAGTCCGTCGCCCGCCAAAAGCGCGTATTCTTCGCCGAAAGCCTTGTGGCAGGAGGGCTTTCCCCTTCTCATATCATCATTATCCATACAGGGCAAATCGTCATGAATAAGGGAATAGGTATGTATCATTTCAACCGCGCAGGCAAAGGGCAAAGCGTCCTCAACATTACCGCCGCAGACACGGCAAAATTCCAAAACAAGAACAGGGCGTATTCTTTTGCCGCCGTTCGAAACGCTGTAATTCATAGCGTCAATGACATAATCCTGCCCGTTTTGAACCGAATATATATACTTTTTGAGCGCGATGTTTATAATGTCTATATATTTTTCAAGAGAACAGCTGTTATCCAAATCATTCACTCCCGATATTTTTATTTACAAGCTCTGTGAATTTCTGCTCGGCGGTATTAAGCTTATCGTTGCAGAACGAAGAAAGCCTTGCTCCCTCCTCAAACAGAGCGAGAGACTCCTCAAGCGTGGCGGAGCCTTCCGAGAGCTTTTCAACAATTTCTTCAAGCCGCTTTATCGCTTTTTCATAAGTCATTTCCATTATTCAATCTCCTTTACCGTGCAGACAGCCGAGCCGTCGGAAAAAGTAACCTTCACGTCGTCGCCCGATTTTATTTTATTTTTGGAATTTATTATTTTTCCGTCCTTATATACCGCGCTGTAGCCTCTTAAAAGCACATTCGCGGGGTTGACCACGCCGAGCTTCTCGGTAACGGAAAGCAATTTGAGTTTCTCGGTTTCAATGCTCCTGCTTTCAATTGCGGTCAGTTCGTTCGTAAGCTTATCAAGATACATTCTTTTAACGTCAAGCGACCTTAAGGGGTCATTAAGACATTCTTTTGAACATAATAAATTAAGCTTATCTCTGTTTGTTTTTATCTCAGAGGAAACGAGCGAATAAAGCTTATGAAATAAAGAATTTATATATACTCTTTGCTCATCCTCATCGGGAACCGCAAGCTCCGCCGCCGCCGACGGAGTTGGAGCGCGTAAATCGGCAACAAAATCGCATACGGTAAAATCCGTTTCGTGACCGACTGCCGAAATTACGGGGATTTTTGATTCGTAAACCGCCCTTGCAAGCTCCTCGCTGTTAAAAGCCCACAAATCCTCTATTGAGCCGCCGCCTCTTCCGATTATTATAACATCGGCACAGCGCCGACGGTTCATTTCCCGAACGCCCTCGACAAGCTGAGGAACCGCGTTATCGCCCTGAACCTGAGCGGGATAAAAGACGATCTCGGCAGACTTAAAACGGCGTTTTAATATATTAAGAATATCCCTTAAAGCCGCGCCCGTGGGAGAGGTAATAACGCCTATTTTACGAGGATACTGCGGTATCGGCTTTTTATGAGAAGCGTCAAACAAGCCCTCGCCCGCGAGCTTTTCTTTAAGCTGTTCATAAGCAAGGCTTAACGCGCCTACGCCGTCAGGCTGCATATCGTCAACATAGACCTGATACTGACCCGTCGCCTCGAAAACAGAAACTCTGCCCCTTATAATAACGCTCATCCCGTTCTCGGGCATAAATCTAAGCCTTGACGCGTTGCCCCTGAACATTACCGCTTTTACGGCGGAGGCTTCATCCTTTAGCGTAAAATAAAGATGCCCCGTCCTGTAATGGTTTGTAAAATTAGAGATTTCACCGACAGTAAAAACGCAGTTCAAGTTGGAATCCCCGTCAAGGATGGATTTTACATATCTGTTCAGTTGTGTAACAGTCATTACGACAGGTCTTGCGTCAATCATAATTAAGCCTTTTGTTTAAGTGAAGTTAAGAACGCCGTTCCCGCCGCATTGTCGCAGGAAAATTCGGGCAAAGCAAAAACAGCGCCGTATTTTTCTTTAAAATAATTTCTTATAAGAGTGTTTGATGAAACGCCGCCCGAAAAAACTATGGGCAAATCGCCGTATTCCTTTAAAAGAGCGGAACACATACCGTCAACGGCGCAAATAATGCTGTCAATACAGAATTTTGCAATATCCTCGCCCGTTTCGCCGTCGGAAAACATTTTTTTGCACTTATTTTCAATACCCGATAGCGAGCAGTCGGCATTTTTAAGCGACGCTCTGACTTTATATTCTCTGCCTGATTTGAGCGAAAGAGCGTCAAGCCGCGCTCCGCAGGGAAAGGGAAGCCCCAGCATAACTCCGGTTCTGTCAATCGCCTGACCTGCTTTCAAGTCAAGTGATTTCGCTGTTATTTCGGTGGTAAAAATATTTTCACTGCATGGCTTTACCAAAACCGCCTCTGTAGTGCCGCCCGAAAGATGAAACGCTATAAAATCTCTGCTTAAAAGCCCAAAGCTTTTTGTACTCATAATTACAGCGGCAATATGCCCCTGCTGATGAGAAAAGCGGTAAAGAGGTATTTTGGCAATGCTTGAAACGCTTCGGGCAACAGAAACGCCCGCTAAAAAGCAAGGCATATAAGAACCGCTTTCGCTTCTCGGCGCGTCTGAAACGCCAACAGCCGAAATTTCACCGTTAAATTCGGAAAACAATTCATTGACAGCCTCCGGCAGCCCGACAATGTGATGAAACACCGCGTCGCTCTGACGAAGCCCCTTTTCGCCTGTTTTAACAGGCAAAGGCGTCTTTTTCTGAATTACCGTCTCGGTTTCGGAACAGTATATTGCGGCAGATGAGGTATAGTTGCTCGTGTCGATTCCGAGAAAACTACTCATCTTGAATTCTGCTCCTTAAATATGTACCTAAAATCCCGTTAATAAAGGCTGCGTCGGACGGAGCGGCGTATTTTTTTGCAAGCTCAACGGCTTCGTTAACCGAAACGCTTTCGGGTACCGAGTCAACAAACATTATCTCGCATATCGCAAGCCTGAGTATTGAAAGAGTAACCTTCGGCAGTCTCGATTTTTTCCAGCCGACCGAATATTTCTCGATAACAGAGTCGATATCTTCGATATTTTCATACGCGCTTTTTGCAAGGGACTGTGAAAAAAGCGACTGCCCGAACAGCTCGGTTTCTTGGGCATATTCAATAAGATTGTCCACGCTGACGTCAGGGTTAAAAGCCTTTTCAAAGATAAGAATAAACGCCTGCTCGCGTTCTTCGGTTCTTGTCATAGTATTCCTCCGATACAAAAAACAGGCTCTCCGTGAATTTTTGCGGAGAGCCAAATGCTTTTAAGAATTCGCATTCAATTCATCAGGTTCGCAAAAATCAATTCCTTGGATACAAACATTAACTTCGGAAACGACCTTTCCCGTCATACTCTGAACGGAATTTTTAACCGTTCTTTGTATCGCCGCGGAAACGGTCTGTACGTTTGTACCGCTCAAAACGTTGATATACATCTGAATTTTTACGTCGTTATCAAGGCATCGGACCTTGACTGACTTTAATGCGGATTTATCGTAAGCCTGCAAAGCCTGCGTAAGCATATCGGGCGTTCTTGTTGTAAACGAGCCGAAGCCCTCGACGTCCTTAACGGCATTAGCGGCGATGGACGCTATAACATCGTTTGAAATTACAACTTCGCTTTGCGGTGTTTTATCACGAAATATCATTGGAAAGACCACCTTTCTTTCCACTATTATACCACAAAGTTTAAAATAAACAACTATTTTACTTCAACGATTGTAATTTTTTCTGAAGGAATATCCGTTTTATTTGTAATAATGTCAGTGATCTGCACAGCCGTCCCGTCTTTAAGAGTATCTTTTGAAAGCACAATTTCCGCAGTTTCCCCGAGAGACGCATACACCTCGCCGCCCGTTTTTGCCTTAATAAGGCTTTCAACCTCAGACTGAAGAATTATGTCAGCCGCCAGCTTTTCAAGCAACTTTTCAGCCTCAGCCTTGCTTTCGGCGTCTGCCGTTTCACTCGTGATTATTTCGTTAAGCGCAGCCTTTGCCTCATCCTGAGCCTGAGAGCGTTTTAACTGTGCCTCCGAAAAATATTCGTTTCCCACTCCCGCGTTTACATACTGCGCGTCGCCGAGGTTTACCTGCTGCGTGGTCTCTTCGGTCGATTCAACGGATATTCCGTTCTGCTCTTCGCCCGCCGGTCTTGTGTAATACCAATTTACATACATAGCGGTTGCCAAAGCTACCGCAAGTCCCGCTAAAACTATCTGTTTTCTTTTTACTGTTAAGCTCATTGTGCTTCCTCCGTGTTTTTCATTTTTATAACCGTCACACTGTTCGTGCTTATACCGAGCAAATCGGAAACGGCGTTTGTTATATTGTTTTTCACAGTCCCGTTATCCCCTCCCGAGCAAACCACCAAAACGCCCTGAACCTCGGGCGCGGTCGAGCGAAGCGCAACACATTCGTCGCCGTTTACTCCGTCGATGACGACATATTCGTTCTCGGTCTTTTCCTGAGATGAATCCTGCTGTGTTTTAACATCCGCAGTGCTGTTTGTCGCAAATTCTGAAACGCCTTGTGAATAAACGGTTACCATAACGCTTACCTTTCCCGCTCCGTCAACCTCGGAAAGTATTTGAGTAAGTCTTGTTTCAAGGTCTTTTTCATAGCTTGTATTTTGCCGATTTTCGGCGCTTTCCGCTTGAGCCTCGCTTTGATTATTTAAAGCGGGAAGCTCCGACAGGGCAATAAGCAAAACACCTATTATTCCGACTGTGACAACTATGCAAAGCTTTTTATCTTTTTTTAAAATTTCCGATATTTTTTCTTTTATTTTCAAGTCTTTCACCTCACCGAAAACGACGAAGAATCTATACCGAGCTTTTCGCTGAGCAAGGCGCGCGCCTTTTCTTTATCATCTTTGTTTTGAAGTACGATTTCAATATCGCTAATATTTATGTAAGCCTCGCCGTCAATATTCGTATTAACGGTTATTTCATTAAACGCGATTCCGTTTTCCGTTAATATGCCGCCGATTGTCTTTTCAAGCGCCTCGCCGTATGCGTCCGAGCTGCTGTATTCGTCTATATCGTTAAAAAAACCGTAATCGTTAAACGAGCTGTCCGAAATAAATTCGTTATTAAAAAACGGCGTAAGAGTGACCGCAAGAACTATAAGCGACAAAACCGCCTCCGAGGTTTTTTTCAGTTTACCTTCGGGAATTAAATATTTAAGTATTGCGGTTATCGCAATAACCGCGCAGACCGATACGGTCCACTGTTTAATATTTTCCATTTTAACTCACCGCAAACTCAATATTACGCCCGTTGAAAGAATAAAAACCGCTCCGCTGAGAAGCGTGACGACATTCACGATTGAAATCAAGGATAAAAGACTGTCAAGAATTGCTCTTACGCTGTTGTTGCCGAAGGATGAGCTTAAAAGCGAGCATAAGGATATTGAAAAATACCATGCCAAAAGCTCGGCAACCGACGGCAGGACGGTTAAAACAACAGCGATTATTCCGAAAACTCCCAAGGTGCTTTTTATAAGAGAAAATGAGCCTAACACCGACGTTACCGCGTCGCCGAGAGCGCTGCCGACTATCGGAATCACACTGCCCGATAAAAGCTTAATACCTTTAACGGCAAGACTGTCGGCGGATACGGCAAGACTGCCCTTTAAAGAAACGAGTCCGACAAAAAGTGTTGATGAAACACTTAAAAACACGGTAATTATCTTTTTTACAGCCTTTGTCAAGGCTTCTGCGTCGACGTCGGTTTTCAGACCCGAAAAGACGTTTATTACCGTTAAAACGGATACCGTGGGTAAAATAATCACGCTTGAAATTTTTTCCAAAGCCTCGGCAAAAAACAGCATTATCCCGCTGTAAGAAAAAGCCGAAAGCGGCTGACCGCTCGCAGAAACAACGCCTGTAAAAACGGGAATAAACAAAAGCATAAAATCCGAAACCGTTTTTACCGAGGACGCCGCAGAAACCAATGCTTCGCACAGCGGAATTACAGCAGACGAAACAATAACCGCGCTCAATGCAAAGGATACGCTGACATTTTCGCCGAGCTTCCCGCCCGAAAGAGAATTTAAAACGGACTGCATTATTATAAGCGCCGCGGTTATGCACGCGCTTTTCAAGGGCAAGGAAAGACTGTTTTTAAAAATATTTATAAAAACATCAATAACCTTTCTCGGGGACAGGTTAAAAAGCTCTTCAAAATCAACGTCGTTTATTCCGGCTTCGTTCAGCAGCTCCTCGACCGAGGAATTTACCTCGTTATATATGTCTTTGTAATCCTCAGCCTCATTTGCGCTTGCTTTTACGCTTAACATGGCGAGAAGTATAAACATAATCGATATAATTTTTAATATTTTTTTCATACGGCAATTTATGTAAGTAAGCCTATGCTTAATTCGAGTAATTTTTCTATTATCGGCATCGCTATGCCCACGTTTGCGAGCCTGCCCGCAAGCTCTACCTGAACGGACAGCGCTGTTTCTCCGCAGTCCTTGCATATATCGGACGCTGTTTGAGTAACAAGCGATATTCCGAGCGCCTTTATTCCGATTTTTATATAGCTTTCGTTTATTTGCGAAAGCTGTGTGAACACTGTAAGCCCCTCAAGCACCGCGTCAACAGCCGAAAGTATTGAAACGCAGACAAGCGCGATTATTGCAAGACGGGTTAAAAATGAATATTCAGGTCTTGCCGAGCGAAGAATTATTATAAAAACAAGCCCTGTCATTATTATGAGAACGGTTTTAATCATATCAAAAATCAAATGTTGATTTAATTATATCCGTAAGCGTTGAGAACTGCGGTATAAGCATCAAAACAACAACGATTATTCCGGCGATTACCGTTAAGGTGGCATATTCCTCCCTGCCCGTTTTTGAAAGCACCTGATTAAGCACGGCGACGATTATTCCGATTCCCGCAACTTTAAGAATGAAATCAACTTCCATAATTCCTCCGTTTTAATAAAACACTATTATCACAAGCGCCGCCGACATAAACCCGAGTGAATTGCATATTTTAACCGTGCCTTCGCTTTTTAATTTAAGCGTACCGAGCTTTAACTCAAAAAGATTTATGTATGTGTCGCAGTTGCTCATCTGACCCGACAGGTCGGAGCTTCCCAGTCCGTTGGCGAACGACCTTAAAAGACCGATTTCGTCACTGTTAAGACTTGAGCCTTCGGAGAACGAGACAAGCGCCCTATCCCACGCGGAAATAAAATCTTCCCCGTTTTTCATAAGCCGAGCCGTATCGTTTAAAAAGGTCAGCTTTGAAAAATCCCCGCATTCGCTCAGATATTCAAGCAGACTTAAGACGGGAAGCCGAGAAAACTCGATTTGAGTTTTAAGGGCTTTTATCATCAGTATTATGCTTTCCGTCAGCTTCACACGCTCAAGGCACCGCTTTCCCGTAAAATATCCTGTTATAAGGCATATCGACGCTATAAGCGTTATTCCCACGGTTTTCAATTTGCTCACCGACCTTTATAATTTCCGAAATTTTACCCGTGCTTGTACCTGTTCCGAGAATAACGGCGCTTTGGAAAAGTCCACTGTTTATAAGCCTTTTGGGAACGGAGCGAAGATACAAGTCGTTTATGCTGCCGATATGGACGGTTACCGCAAAATGAACGCCGCACATAATACCGTTGAGAATTGCGTCCGCCTCCTCCTCGGCGGCGGTTTCGTCGCAGAAAACAATATCGGGCGAAAGGGTCCTTACCGCCGCGCTGATGGCTTCCGCTTTCGGGTAATTACTTAAAACATCCGTATTATGACCGACGTCGTTTTCAAATGTACCGTTGTTAACCGCGGCTATTTCGCTTCGTTCGTCAATTACGGCGCATTTATAAAAGCGCCCGCAGCACCCGTCCGACAGCTGCCTTGCCAAATCCCTTAAAACGGTGGTTTTTCCCGAAAGCGGCATACCGGCAATAATAATATTTTTAAGTCCGTCGGTAAATTCGGATTTTAATATCCCGTCGGCGCATCCGAAAACCTCGTCGGCAATTCTGATATTAACGCTGTTAATATCCCTTACGGAAACTGTTTTTCCGTTTTCGGTCACCGCCGTACCGCATAGACCGACACGGTGACCTCCCCTCACTGTTACAAAGCCGTTTATTATATCGTCCTCGTGAGTGTAAACCGAATAACCGCAAACTCTTTTTACCGTTTCGTTAAGCTCCTCCCTGCTGACGCTGACAAGCGAGTCGCGCAAAAGATAGGTTTGCTTGCCGAAATCGGTTAAAAACGAGCAGCCTCTGTCGGTAACAAGAACAACGGGCTTTGATGAACGCAGCCTTATTTCGCGCAGTCCTTCGAGATTGCTTCCGCATTTTTCCAAAGGCGTTTTGACCGATACGGGTAAAAGCGGCAGCACCGTGCCGAGCCTTTGAGTACATCCCATATTTATCACCTCAAAAATATATATTTGTACTTGTCCCGAATTATTACATAATTACTTGAAAGACTTTATAATTTATGGTAAAATTCTAATAACTTCAGGTAAGGAGAGCTACAATGTCAAAAAGCAATTTAAAAAGTAATACGGCGGGCAAATTTTCTTTGTTTTTTAAAAATAATAAATATGTTCTTTTGTCGGGACTTGTCGCGTTTTTAATTACACAGCTTGTCGCCTATTGCTATAACCTTGTGCCTTACGGCGATATGACTATTTTAAGAATGGACCTGTACCATCAGTACGGTCCGCTTTTTGCCGAGCTTTATGACAGAATTACAAGCGGTGAATCGCTTATCTATTCGTGGAACTCGGGTCTCGGCTCTACGTTTTTGGGCAACTTCTTTAACTATCTTTCAAGCCCCCTTACTTTAATAATCCTGTTTTTCGGGCATGAAAATATAACCGAAGCCATTTCTTCTCTTATAATGCTCAAGGCTGTTTTTTCCGCCTGCTCGTTTACCTATTATCTTAAAGGCTCTCTTAATAAGCACAGCGCCGTAACAGCCGCCTTCGGCGTGCTTTACGCCTTCTGCGGATACTTTGTCGCTTATTACTGGAACTTAATGTGGCTTGACGCTATGGTGCTGTTCCCGATAATCATACTCGGAATTGAAAGAATAATAAAAAAAGGCAAGCCCGCGCTTTACTGCGTTTCACTTGCCGTTATGATTTTTGCAAACTATTATATGGCATATATGGTCTGCATTTTTTCCGTTCTGTATTTTTTCACCTTTTACTTTTCAAACTACCCTATTTCAAAGAAATTCAACGAGCTTGAAACGAAAGATAATTTGATTGCAAGGCTTAAAAATTCCGTTTTTATTTCGAGCGGCTTAAAATTTGCCTTTTATTCTGTTGTTGCGGCGATGCTTGCGGCGATAACGATCTTCCCGCTTTTATCAATTCTTTCACAAAGCTCCGCTACGTCAGGCTCCGCGCCGACGGGATTTTCAAAGTATTTCACCGTGTTTGATTTCCTCGCGAACCACCTTGCAAGCACGGACGCGACAATCAGAAGCAGCGGAAACGATGTGCTTCCAAATGTTTACTGCGGTATCGTTACGGTAATACTTGTTCCTCTCTATCTTTTCTCCAAAAAAATCAATATCAGGGAAAAGGCTTCTTATATTATTCTGCTTGCGGTTCTTTATTTCAGCTTTAATATAAACTATCTTAATTTCTTTTGGCACGGTCTGCATTTTCCAAACGATTTGCCTTACAGATTTTCGTTTATGTATTCGTTTATTCTGCTTGTTCTCGCATTCAAGGCGCTGACAAATATAAAAGAATACACGGGCAGGCAAATTCTTGCGTGCGGAATAGGAATTGTCGGATTTATTGTTTTGGTCGAGGAGCTTACATCTAAAAATGTTGACGATATTTCCCTTGCGGTAAGCCTTATTTTTGCGGTAGGCTACACCGTTATCATATATCTTTTCAAGGACAGGCGCTTTGCCAATTCCGCTTTGGCTGTTCTCCTGCTGTGTACGGTTTCCTCCGAAATCGCGCTCGGAAATACCGACAATTATTCAATGAATCAGTCAAAAACCAATTACACATCGGACTATGAGGACTTTACGCAGCTTAAAGCGCAGCTGGACGAATATGACGGCGGCTTTTACCGTATGGAGCTTGCGGATCTGCGCACAAGAATGGATCCTTGCTGGTTTGATTATAACGGCGTATCGGTCTTTTCTTCAATGGCGTACGAGAGCGTCGCGAACCTTCAGCAGGACGTCGGTATGTACGGCAACTATATAAACAGCTACACTTACTATCCTCAAACTCCCGTTTACAACGCTATGTTCGCTCTTAAATACATCGCGAACAATACCGAATACGATTTTAACACCGAGCTTTACTCCGAGCTTTTCAGTGTAAACAGCTTTACCGCACTTGAAAATAAATATTCGCTTTCCGTTGCGTTTGCGGCTGACAGTGAAATTAAAAATTGGGATTCTTCGATTTACGGAAATCCGTTTATCGCTCAGTCCGAGCTTTTCAAAATGGCAAGCGGCGTTGACGGCGTTTTCAATAAGCTCGGCTTTGACGATATAACCTATACAAACATCAACGATTTATTGATTACGGGAATTGAAGAAGGAAATATGAAATTCACCAAAATTGTTGACGGGCAAACGGGTAGCATCTGCTTTGAAATTACGCCCGAAACGGAGCAGAATGTTTATATATATGTTGATTCCTCATCCGTTGACAGCGTTTCGGTTTCATCGCTTATGTATTCAAAAACGCTTGATACGCTTGACGAGGGCTATATTGTCGACCTCGGTTTAAGACCTGCCGGTGAAACAATATATGTTGATATGGCAATCTCCGAGTCGGATGACAATGGAAATATAAGGTTCTACGCCTACGGTCTTAATCAGGAAAAATTCGTTGAAGGATATAATAATCTTAAATCCGGCGATTTTAATATCGAAAGTTATTCGGATACTTATCTTTCGGGAACCATAAACGCGGGAACGGACTGCGCCGTGTTTACCTCAATCCCCTACGACACGAATTGGGGGATTTATGTTGACGGCAAGCGCGTCGAAAAGGATGATATTTTTAAAATTTCCGACGGGCTTCTCGGATTTAACATTTCGGCAGGCGAACACACCGTAACTTTAAGATATGTTTCTTCGGGTCTTATGATGGGCGAATTTATTTCGATTGCCACCATTATTATCGCGACGGTAATTATTATATTAAAACGCAGAAAAGCTCTTTTTTGGAAAAAGGAGCGGGTAAATAAATGGGAAACGCTTAACGACGACGGATTTACTCTGACCGTTGAGGAATGCTTCACGGATAAAGATTTTGAAATTTCAGAGGATGACGCGCCGCCTGCCCCTGTTTCGTTTGAAATCAGCAATAGTTCTGAGCGAGCAAAAGCGGAAAATGATGCTGAAAATGAAGCGGAAAAAACCGAACCGACAACTGAGGATAAAGACGGTTAAGCAGTAAGGTATGCCGCCTAAAGCATCTCATATTTTCAATTATGCGCAGGGCACGGCTTCCCGAACGTGCCGTTATAAAAACTCCCTCAGTCAGCTAACGCTGACAGTTCCCTCTTCGAGGGAACGAAAATGTTCTTGATTTTTACCGCGTTAAATCTGTATTTGTACAAAGAACGGAACACCAAGCTCGGTGTTCCGTTTTAATATTTTAATTTACTTTACAGAACCTTTTTCAGATATTGACCGGTGTAGGACTTTTTACATTTCGCAACCTCCTCCGGCGTTCCGCAGACAACAATTTTGCCGCCTTTGTCGCCGCCCTCGGGTCCTAAATCAATAATATAATCGGCAACCTTAATTACATCAAGATTGTGTTCAATTACCACAACGGTGTTGCCCTTATCCACAAGCCTTTGAAGAACGTCAATGAGCCTATGGACGTCGGCAGTGTGCAGCCCCGTTGTAGGCTCGTCAAGAATATAAATCGTTCTTCCCGTCGCAGGCTTTGCAAGCTCCGTTGAAAGCTTAACGCGCTGAGCCTCGCCGCCCGAAAGAGTGGTCGCGGGCTGACCGATTTTAACGTAACCCAAGCCGACATCATAAAGCGTTTTCAGTTTATTGTATATTTTTTGCTGATTTGAAAAAAATCCCATTCCCTCTTCAACGGTCATTTCCAAAACATCATAAATCGACTTTCCTTTGTACTTTACCTCAAGGGTTTCGCGGTTGTACCTCGCCCCCTTGCAGACGTCGCAGGGAACGTAAATATCCGGCAAAAAGTGCATTTCAATTTTGACGATACCGTCGCCCTGACACGCTTCACATCGCCCGCCCTTTACATTGAACGAAAAACGCGACGCGTTAAAGCCCCTTATTTTTGCCTCCTGCGTGGAAGCATACAATTCTCTTATATCATTGAATACTCCCGTGTATGTGGCAGGATTTGAGCGAGGGGTTCTGCCTATAGGCGACTGATCTATGTCAATCACCTTATCAAGCCCGTCAATCCCCTCAATGTCGGCGTGCTTTCCAACGGGCTTTTTAGCGTTGTTAAGCTCGTTTGCAAGCCTTTTATACAGGATTTCATTTATAAGCGAGGATTTGCCCGAGCCCGAAACCCCCGTTACGCACACAAACTCGCCGAGCGGAATATGCACGTCAATCTTTTTAAGGTTGTTTTCCTGCGCCTTTCTGACAACAAGCTCTTTACCGTTGCCCGTTCTGCGTTTATCGGGGACTTCGATTTTTCTTTCACCTGAAAGATACTGCCCCGTAATCGACTCTTTACACTTCAAAAGCCCGTCGGGCGTACCCGAATATACGACGTTTCCGCCGTGAATGCCCGCACCCGGACCGATATCGACAATATAATCCGCCGCGCGCATAGTGTCCTCGTCATGCTCAACAACGATAAGCGTGTTGCCCAAATCACGCAAATTACGAAGCGTATCAAGCAGCTTATCGTTATCCCTTTGATGAAGCCCTATGCTCGGTTCGTCAAGAATGTATAACACGCCCATTAAAGACGAGCCTATTTGCGTTGCGAGCCTTATTCTTTGGCTTTCGCCGCCTGAAAGAGTACCCGAGGAGCGCGAAAGGGTAAGATAATCAAGACCGACACTGACAAGGAAATTGAGCCTTTGCTTAATTTCCTTAATTATAAGCTCGGCTATCATCCGCTGTTTTTCGGTAAGAGTTAAATTATCAATGAAATCAAGAGCCTTACCTATGGACATATCGCAAAATTCGCTGATATTAAGCCCGCCGACAGTAACGGCAAGCGCCGATTTACGAAGCCTTTGACCGCCGCATTCGGGGCATTTGCACTCACTCATAACCTGAGTTATCTCGTAGCGTGACCACTCGCTTGAGGTTTCGTCGTAACGCCTTTGAAGATTGTTTATAATACCCTCGAAGTCGGTCATATATGTTCCGCTGCCGTATTCGTTTGTACGCGTCATTTTAATCTTTTTACCGTTCGTGCCGTACAGAATCGCATCAAGCGCCTTTTTCGGTAAATCGCATATAGGAGTGTCAAGGGAAAAACCGTAAGCGTCGGCAAGAGCGCTGTAATACATCTCGGCAATAGTGCCGCTGTCCGCCTTAGACCAACCCGAAGCCTTAATCGCGCCGTTCTTTACAGAAAGCTTTTTGTTGGGTATTACAAGGTCGGGATCCACCTTCATAAACACACCCAAGCCCGTGCAGGTAGGACATGCGCCGTAAGGATTGTTAAAAGAAAACATTCTCGGAGACATTTCCTCAATACAAGTTCCATGCTCCGGACAGGCAAAATTCTGCGAATAAAGCATTTCCTTGCCGTCTATAACATCAACAATCACCGTTCCGCCCGAAAGACCGCAGGCAGTATCAACCGAATCGGCAAGACGGCTTCTGATTTCGGGATTTATGACAAGACGGTCAACAATTATCTCAATATTATGCTTAATATTCTTTTCGAGTTTAATCTCTTCGGACAAATCATATATATTTCCGTCAATTCTTACTCTGACATAGCCCGATTTACGCGCGGCGTCTATCTCCTTAACATGCTCGCCCTTTCTGCCCCTGATAATCGGCGACATAATTTGAATTTTTGCCCCGTCGGGAAGCTTTAAAACGCTGTCGACAATGCCGTCGACAGTCTGCATAGCTATCTCTCTGCCGCAGACGGGACAGTGAGGAGTTCCTATTCTCGCATATAACAGCCTTAAATAATCATAAATCTCCGTAACCGTTCCGACTGTAGAACGCGGATTTTTTGAGGTGGTTTTCTGATCGATTGAAATCGCAGGCGAAAGCCCGTCTATATAATCAACGTTCGGCTTTTCCATCTGCCCTAAAAACATTCTTGCGTACGACGAAAGAGACTCAACATAGCGTCTTTGCCCCTCAGCATAAATCGTGTCAAAAGCAAGCGAGGACTTACCCGAGCCTGAAAGCCCCGTGAACACGATAAGCTTGTCCCTCGGTATTGTCAGGTCCACATTTTTAAGGTTATGCTCTTTAGCGCCCTTAATTACAATATTTTTATTCTGCAAGGCTTATTTTTCCTCTCTTAATTTTTGTATCTTATCTCTCAGCATTGCGGCATGCTCAAATTCAAGAATTTTTGCCGCCGCCTTCATTTCGGATGTAAGCTCGGCTATCAGCTTTTCCCTCTCAACCCTTGAAAGGCGTTTTCCGCTGTCGTCACGGTGGGAGGCGGAAATTTCAATTATGTCCCTTACGCCCTTGTTAATCGTTTTGGGAACGATATTGTTTTCTTTGTTATATTCCATCTGCTTTTCGCGGCGGCGGTAGGTTTCGGTAATCGCTCTCTCCATTGACGGAGTAACCGAATCGGCGTACATTATTACCTCGCCCGAAGCGTTTCTCGCCGCCCTGCCGACCGTCTGAATAAGCGAGGTTTCACTTCTTAAAAAGCCCTCTTTATCGGCGTCAAGAATCGCCACAAGCGACACCTCGGGAATATCAAGCCCCTCACGCAAAAGGTTAATGCCGACAAGCACGTCAAATTCGCCCAAACGCAAATCCCTTATGATTTCCATTCGCTCGATGGTGTCTATGTCATAGTGCATATACTTTACCTTAACGCCGTTGTTATCAAGAAACTCCGTAAGGTTTTCAGCCATTTTTTTAGTAAGCGTGGTAACAAGGACTCTTTCGTTTCTTTCTGTGCGGATATTGATTTCGGAAATCAAATCCTCGATCTGCCCCTCGGTCGGCTTAACGGTGATTTCGGGGTCCAAAAGCCCTGTGGGTCTGATAACCTGCTCGACAATCCGACTTGATTTATCCCTTTCAAATTCACCCGGTGTTGCGCTGACAAAGATTTTCTGCCCTACTCTTTCATAGAACTCGTCAAAAGTAAGCGGTCTGTTATCGTATGCGCTCGGCAAACGGAAGCCGAAATTTATAAGCGATTCTTTTCTCGAACGGTCGCCTCCGTACATTCCTCTGACCTGAGGCAGGGTGACATGGGACTCGTCTACGAAAAGTATAAAATCATCGGGAAAATAATTAAGAAGCGTGAACGGCGCAGAGCCGGGCGCCCTGCCCGACATAACTCTCGAATAGTTCTCAATACCCTTGCAAAACCCCGTTTCCCTGAGCATTTCCATATCATACTCAGTGCGCTGTTTAATTCTCTGCGCTTCCAAAAGCTTTCCCGCGTCCGTAAAATATTTAACGCGCTGTTCCATCTCGGTCAAAATTTCATCAATAGCTCTTTCGAGCTTCTCGGGCGATACAACATAGTGCGACGCAGGGTAAACCGCAACGTGGGAAACCACATTTTTAACCTGCCCCGTCAGCGCGTTTATTTCGGATATTCTGTCTATTTCATCGCCGAAAAACTCAACGCGAATCGCGGTTTCATTGGAATAAACGGGGAAAATCTCAACAGTATCGCCCCTGACCCTGAACTTGTTGCGGACAAAATTTATGTCGTTTCTCTCGTACTGAATTTCAACAAGCTTTTGTATTAAATCATCCCGTTTTTTTGTCATACCCTGACGAAGCGAAATCACCATTGTTCTGTAATCGATCGGGTCGCCGAGGGAGTAAATGCATGAAACCGACGAAACTATAATAACGTCGCGCCTTTCCGAAAGAGCGGAGGTTGCGGAGTGTCTCAGCTTATCAATTTCATCGTTGATTGCGGAGTCTTTTTCAATATATGTGTCGGTTGTGGGAATATACGCCTCGGGCTGATAGTAGTCGTAATAGGAAACGAAATATTCAACAGCGTTATCGGGGAAAAACTCGCGGAACTCAGAGCATAGCTGCGCGGCAAGGGTCTTGTTATGAGCTAAAACAAGCGTAGGGCGCTGAACCCTCTCGATTACATTTGCCATAGTGAAGGTTTTGCCCGAGCCTGTGACACCCAAAAGAGTTTGCTCGTTGTAGCCTTTATTGATACCCTCAACAAGCTGTTCGATTGCCTGCGGCTGGTCACCCGTAGGCTTATATTTTGAATGTAACACAAACTTGCCCAAGTTATTTTCCTCCGTGACAGTTACTTTTTATATAATACCACACATTTGTTCGGTTGTAAACATATTTAACAAAAATAAAAGAAAACCCACACAAAAAAAGCGGTGGGTTTCGTTTGTATTTAAAGTCTAAGCGCAGATGACCCCGCCCCTGAAGCAGCGGGCTGTAATCGTTCGCAAGCGCCGTTTTAGGCTGGCTTGGCGAAGCGTTGCTCCGATTTAAATTCCGCCGCACGGAAGTATTATTCCTGACGAAGCCCGTTAATAATCAAACAAATAGGCAAATTTCTTATGGTCAGCCATAGAATAATAGTCCTCACCGGAAACAATAATACTGTCGCACAAAACAATGTCGAGCTTACGCAGAGTATTAACTATTACCCTGACAGCCTCAACATCTCCTGCGGACGGCGCGGCAACGCCTGCGGGATGGTTATGCGCAATTATTACGGATGAAGCGTTTACATTTATTGCTGTACCCGCTATTTTACGAAGATTAACGTCGGTGCTGCCTATTGAACCCTCGGAGACTACAAAGGATTTCTTAACCCTGCACTTGTTGTCAAGGCACACAGCCATAAGCACCTCATGAGTTAAGCCGATATACTTTGAAACAAAAAATTTGCCGACCTTTTCTGCGTCGTCAAGAATAAGACCGCTGTTTTTGGTTTTATCAAGCTGATACTTTGAATACATCTCGGGTATAAGCTTAATAAGAACCGCAGCGTTTCTTCCGACGCCGTTAACTCTCTCAAGCGATTCGACGGACGCATCAAAAACACCTGACAGCGAACCGAATTCATTTATTAAAGCATGAGCTATGTTGTTTGTATCTCTTTGAGGTATGGCATAAAAAAGAAGCATTTCAAGCGCAACATGGTCCTCAAATCCGCTCAGTCCCTCTTTTTCAAAACGTGATTTAACTCTGTCACGGTGACCCGCGTGTGAATGCTCGGTCTTGTTTTCACTCATCGGAATCACTTAATCTTTCTGCTGCCCGGTTTAACAAGCTCAAGCTTACCCTCTTTGCAAAGCGGACAAGCGTTCGCTTCCCACGATTGAACGTCAGCGGAATAAACAGCCTTAAACGGAACGCCGAAATCAATTTTTCCGCCCGTTCTGTCAACAATTGAGCCGACTCCGACTACATCGCCGCCCGACTGCCTTACAAGCTCAATAACCTCCTTAACGGAACCGCCCGTTGTAACGACGTCCTCAACAACAAGCACCTTCATCCCCTCGTGAACCTGAAAGCCCCGTCTTAACGCCATTTTACCGTCAGCATCTCTCTCGGTAAAGAAATTCTCGCATTTAAGATGACGGCTGACCTCATACGCCATTTGAACAGCGCCCATTGCGGGACCTATAACCACCTCAACACCCGAGCCGCCGTATCTTTCGGCAAGAGCGGCGCAAAGCTCTTCGCTGTATTTTGTGTTTCTGAAAATCTTAGCGCACTGTAAATACCTGTTTGAATGTCTGCCTGATGTCAGCAAAAAATGCCCCTCAAGCAAAACGCCCGCCTCTTTAAGTATTTCTTCAACTCTTTCCTGTGTCAACAATTTTTTTCCTCCTTAAAAAAGAAAATATATGATTTGTATTTTCATTCGGCTGTAACCGTTTAATTACACCTGTTAAAATCTGAAAATCCTGTTAAAATGCTTTCTCCATTTAAGCATATAGAGCTTAACAAGATTTGAAAGCGCATAATCGTATATAACAAAAACAATATTACCCGCGCCCAAAAGCCCGAAAGCCGCGGCAATTCCGTATTCCTCCATTTCGTCAAACGGTATATTAAAGACATAGGTTGTAATAAGAAACGCCGCAACCATTGAAATGTTAAAGATTATAAGCTTAAGAACCCAACAGACCTTATTTTTAAAGTGCGACTCAAAAACAGCTTTTATTATCGGATAATAGCCGAAAAACATAATATACATTACGGCAGCTTCCTTATCGGCAATAAGCAAAATTGAAAGAATACTTACTACCGCGTAAACGCCCAGCGCCCATTTTTTATCAATTTCAATAACAATAATGATAAGCAGTATTCCCGCCATGGCAGGAAGCGCATAGGTCATTGACGGAATTACGGAGGTCAGGAACATAAGAACGACGGAAAGAGCGGAAACCACACCGCCTATCGCGGTTTTAACGGAGCTTTTTATTTTTTTATTATTCATTTTAACAGCACGGTATCAAGTCGCCGCCCATCGACTCGCAACAGCAGTCCGCACACATAAGCCCCGAGCATATGTCGCAGGCGCTGCACCCCGAATCATACGAATTGCGGGTTTGCCTGTATCCTCCGTTTGCATTGTTGTTAAGCGCGTTAAACGCATTGGTATATTCAGGGTTCTGAGGCTCTTTTTGACATGCCTTGGAATAGTTTTTGTACGCCTCGTCAAACCAACCTCTGCGCTGCTGAATCTGTCCCTTTAAATAATACCATTCGGCGCTTCGCATATCTCTCGGAATACCGTCAAGGATCGTTTCCGCGTCGTCAATTCTTCCCTCTTTTATTCTGTCGCGGACGTCGTAAAACTGCGAACTTCCGTTATAGCTTGCGCCGTAATAACCGCCCTCGCCGCTTCTCAGCTGCATAATTCGGTCATAAGCCATGTCAAGCTCGTCCATTTTGCGCCTTGCGTCGTCGGAATAGGAACCGCCCTTTGACAGCTCAGCCTGATATTTTCTTGCAAGCTCCCTGTAAGCGTCTTTTATCTCCGCCTCGCTTGCGTTTTCACTGATACCGAGAACGGAATAAGGACTGTTATTCATTTGAAAGTTCACCCCTCATTTTTTTCTTTTTGTTTATTATTTTCTGAAGCTCGTTTTCCATTCCGTCAAAAATAATGTTTTCAATAACAGGCTTGTAGCAATTTTTTTGAAGCAACTCAAGCGCGGAAGCCGTTTCGTTTGCGGTTATGCGAATTGTTCTTGTAATATCCTTTTCAATTTCTTCGCTTACGCCGTATATTAACGAATATTTTATTACAAACGGATTAAACGAATTTGTTTTTATATCTTTTTCAATATCGTCAAAAGCATCCATAAGATATACCCAGCGTCCCAAACAGTATGCGGTTCTGTCTACGAGCTTTTTTTGTTCTTCATCCTTAATGCCTACGGTAAAAATGTCGGCAAGGGCGCGGGCTGACGAATCGCACGCCTTATCAAGCGAAACGCATTTTTCATTTTCCGCCTTCGCCTGCTTTTGCATTGACAGGGATATTATATCGTTAAATTGCGAATACTTACCTTTGGCTTTGTTAAATTTCGGCTTAACATATAAAAGAAAAAGTCTTGACGCAAATTTTTTAAGAGGCTTGGAATCGTTTATATTGTCTTTAAGCTTATAATAAAACATTATGACCGTGAGCGCCGCCGCGGATTTAAGATATTCATCCTCATCAATATAATAACATTTTTTTAAAGGATTAAACCTGCATACTCCCTTATGGGCGCAGTCGCTTTTACTCTGAAAAACCGTTTTCATAACGAAAACATAAAACGCTGCGTCATACGTCAGAAGAAAGCGTGAAAAAACGCCGTATTCGCTGCCCAAAGTTCTGCAAACCGAGCAGTAAACCGCCTTATAGGTTTCATAATCCTTAATTTTAAGCTCTGCTTTGTCGGGTCTTACATATCCGAACAAAAAACCGCCGTCCTAACGATTAAAGTATAGATGAAAGGTTATTCATGATAGCGCCCGCAACCTCGGGTCTGTTCATAGTGTAAATATGAACCGCCTTGACCCCGTTTGAGATAAGGTCGATTATCTGCTCGGTAGCATACGCGATTCCCGCCTGCTTTAAGGCTTCGGGATTATCCGAAAATTTATCGATCATTACCCTGAACCTTGACGGCAGAGTAGAACCCGAAAGCGCGCAGCTTCTGATAATCTGCTTGGAATTGATAACGGGCATAATACCCGCGATTACGGGAACGTCAATACCGACCTTTAAAGCGCGGTACAGAAAGCTGTAAAACGCTGTATTGTCAAAAAACATCTGACTTATCAGAAAATCGGCGCCGCAGTCAACCTTTTCTTTTAAATGAATTAAATCAGCCACGGAATTTTCGGATTCGACATGACATTCGGGGTAGCACGCCGCGCCGATGCAGAAGCCGCCGATCTCCTTTATCTTTAAAATAAGCTCGCTTGCGTATTTAAAATAATTTTTATCGTCCGGGTTATAGTTTTCGGGCAAATCCCCTCTTAAAGCGAGAATATTTTTAATTCCTCTGCCCTTCAAATCAAAAATTATCCGTTCAATATCGGACTTGGTCGAGGACGCGCAGGTAAGATGCGCCATAGCCTGAATTCCCAAATCGTTTTGAATATGAGACGCGATTTTCGGAGTGTTTACCGACGTCCCGCCGCCCGCGCCGTAGGTGACGCTTATAAAATGAGGCTTAAAAGCCGCAAGTTTGTCAACGGTGCGCTCGACAGGCTCATAAGCCGCCTCGTTTTTCGGCGGAAAGACCTCAAACGAGGTCGATATTTCATTTTGATTTAAGCCGTCTGTAATAAACATTTAAAAACCTCTGTAATATTTTTCACATTATTTTATCATATACATTTGTATTAAACAATGTACAATTTTTTTAATTTACATAAAATTCACAAAATGATGAATAAGAGCAATACCGTTGCTCAAGTGATAAAAACACCCGAAAAGAAATAAATCGTTTCTCTTCGGGTGTAATTTCTTAGTCTTTCAAATTAAACATCGCCCGCAACGCAGGTATATCTGAATTCGACCTTATCCCCGTCCTTTAAGATATAGCTTTTAGCGGACACTGACGGAAGTTCGCCGTTTACAAGATAAAGCCATCCGCTTGCTTCTCCGCAGTCAAACTCTGAAAGTCCGTTTATCGTTTTGACATAACCGCTCGACGTTATCTTATAGGTTATATTATTATCCTTTAAAACAGCCTTTAAAGCTTTAACAACCGACGTGCCCTGCTCCGCCTTTACCGACGTTTCGGGAAGTATGATCCCGTCCGGAGATAAAATCTCGGAAAAAGTACCGATATTTAAAATTCCGTAATCTATTGCGTTTTTACACTCGACGGAAAACGTTACATTTAATGTGTTCGGCTCTTTATTCTGTTCGGCTTGCGTGCTTTGAGCAGTATTGATCGGTTCGGATGTGCCGCTTTGCAGGGATGAAGCTGATGTATTCTGTGCTTCGGGCGAGTCTGCGTTTGATTTTTTATTTTCCTGCTGTGTTTCGTCGGCATCGGTGTCGGTATAGGATGCCTGCTCCGATATTTCGCTTTGAGTAAGCGTTACGGCTTCGGAGGTTGATTCCCGCTGCGTAACGCTTGCGTTTTCGGAGTTGCCGCAGGAACAAAATAAAAGAAAAAACGCAAGAAAAATCGGTAATAACTTAGATTTCTTCATTTTTCTTTCTTACAACGGCTGCTGTGCCTATTGCCAACAGGCAAACGCTTACAGCGGCGGCGCAATATGATTTACCGCCCGTTTTCGGAATATCAACGGCGTCCGTGTTTGTCGTTGCCTCCGCTTCGGTTGTACTTGTCGTGCTTTCGGCAGTCGACGGAACCTCGGTTGATGTTGCCTGCTGCGTTGTTGTTTGAGTTACAGGTTCTTGATATTTGTAAATGCTGCCGTTGCCGTTAACAAAGTTGTCATATTCAACAAGCGCCAAAAGAGTCTGATATGAGGACATTGTATTGTCGGCGCCCGAATAATCCTTTGCCGCGCCCGTTTCGGCATTGATAAAGGTTTTGAGAGCGATAACCGAATCTTCGCAGTCGGTACCGAGCGCGCATTTTGCAATTATCGCCTGCGCGGTCGACTCCGCCGACCTTGAATCGTAGGCGACATAGCCGTAAGCCCCGTCCGAAAACTTCTGCGTTTCAATATAAGCCAACGCTTTATCAACCGCCGCCTTGACAGCTTCGTCGCCGCACATAGGCGCAAGAGCCTGAAGCACAAACGATGTTGTGTCAACGTCGGAATAAATTCCCCAGCCCGTATCTATACTGCAATAAGGGAAACCGCCGTCAGACTGCTGTGCGGAAAGAATTGTATCCGCAATCGTATTTTTCACCTCATCGCAGTCTCCGATATCCTTGTAATTCAAGGCAATCAACGGGAAATACAGACTGCTTAGGTATGTCTGCGAGGCATAGTCGGCAGATACAAGGGCGCTTTGAATATCGTGCGAGCCGATATTTGCAACATCCAGTCCGTATGCGTCGCATGTAAGATAAATCAGCGCGAAATTCGCAGGGAAAAGCGAATCATACGAATTTTCCACAACCGAATTGATATAATCGCCGAACTGAGCATAATTATCTTTTCCCGCCCTTTCAAGAGCAAAAACAGTCCAACAGATGTCGGTATCGAGATAAGATGTTTCCGAAAAATCAAATTCGGTATTTTCATCATTTAAAAGCCAGCTTGACAAACCGTCAATCTCGCTTTCGCCCGACGCGGCAAAAGCCGCAGTGAATGAGGCGGAAAGTATAATAACCGCCGCCAGTAAAACAGATAGTGCTTTGTTGATTTTCATTTTTACCTCCGTAATTTACTTTCAACAAAAAAGATGAGCGGAAGCTTCGGTTCCGCTCAATGCACAATCAATGATTACGCGGTCAAAATATAAAAAAACCGCATAACAATTTAATTGCATTCATCTTTCCCACCGAAAGAGATTTTGCCGTTTTGGGGCAGGTCTCCTGACTCGGACATACAACCGAAGCCGTCTTCCCATCATCCTAAATCGACAACAGTGACATATTTGGCAAAGGTCTGTTCCATACAGTAGCGGGGGCTGTTACGGCATTTCACCGTATTCCCTTTTAATTCGGCGTAAAGCCGAAACCCCAAAACAAAATTTAATTAAAAATTTTTGAGAAATGCGTCGATTACAGCGCAATCATTAACCGACATATAATTGCCGTAATTTTTTACAATCTCACTATGAATTATATCACTAACTTTAAGAATATCAAGCGATTTTGAGCATTTTTCCGTATTTTCGCAAAGAGACAGTAAAATATCTTTTGCTTTGGGCAGTCTGCTGTCAACTGCGGGGCAAAGCGTTTTAACGCCGCCGTCATCAATATATGTCCCCGCGTTTGCGGTAAACGGCGCGCAGTAAAGCATAACGTCCGCTTTGTTATTCTTAATACAGTCAACCGAAATCAGCATTTCATTGTTCTTCGGCAGGTATGTACTGCCGACAGTCAAAACGACCTTCGACGCGTCGATTGCTTTAATATCCTTAACGCCGAGCTTTACAAAAGCCCTGTATGCCGCAGCGTTTTCGTTTAAATCGGCGTAAACATTATCGGTTATTTTTAACGCCGCGTTAATTTCCTCAACGGTTGACTGCGCGCCCATAACAATTGCGAGAGTGCTGTTTTCAGCCGCATAGCTTACCGTCTGCCGAGCGCTTTGCAGATCCTCATTTGAGAATTTGTAATTTTTTATTTCTTCGGTATTGAGCGCAAAAATCCCGAATTTACCCGCCTTGCAAAGTATTCCTTTTTCACCGCGGGGTTTAACCCTTGTAACGGTATTGCCGACCGAGCGCACGTCGGTATTGCAAAGCGCGTTGCAGAAATTACAGACGGACTGCGTGCTTTTTTCTTCACAGACAAGACGTTTTACCGCAGGCTGTTTTTCTCTTAACGCGCCTGTCGGGCAGACCGCAACGCATTGGCCGCAGAACGCGCAGCCCGACTCCTCAAGAGGAAGCCCGAACTCGGGGCTGACAATCGTGTCAAACCCTCTGCCGATAAGACCGAGATTGGTTATTCCCATTGTTTCCTCGCAAACTCTTACGCAAAGACCGCAGAGAATACATTTGTCTGTATTGCGTGAAATAAGGGAATTTACATTTTCCTGATTTCTGCTGTGCTTTTCGCCGCTTAATCTTTCGGGCTTTACGTCATAAAGGTTTGCATATTCAATAAGCTTGCACTCAAAAAAATCGTGACAGCCGCATTCAAGGCAGCGCATGGCTTCTTTTTTTGCCTGCTCCTCGGTAAAGCCCAAGGAAACCTCGCTGAAGTTATTTTTTCTTTTATCGGGCGAAAGCTGAGGCATTACCGCGCGGCTTTCTTTAGCAAATTTATTAAAAAATTCAAGCGGTATTTCTCTTTCGACTCTGAAAGGCTTTCTGTATTTAACGCTTTCGCCGTTTAAATATCTGTCGATAACAACAGAAGCCTTTTGCGCCTCTCCTATCGCGGTAATGGCTATTGAAGCTCCCTTATTGGTTATATCGCCTACGGCAAAGACGCCGTCGACAGAGGTTCTGAACGACTCCTCATCAGCCGAAATCGTGTTTTTACGGGTAGCTTCAACGCCCTCAAAGCCTTTAAGGTCAGGGTACTGACCTATCGCCATTATAACAGTATCAAACTCAACATCCTCGACGGCGTTTTCAATCGGTTCGGGACGTCTTCTGCCGCTTTGGTCAGGTTCGCCAAGCTTCATTTTCTGTATTTTGGCATATTTGAGCCTGCCGTTTTCGCTGACAAATTCAACGGGGCTTGAAAGGTACTTAAATACAACGCCTTCCTCCTCCGCCTCTTTAATTTCAATATCCTCGGCAGGCATTTCGTCCCTTGTTCTTCTGTAAAGCACGGTAACCTCGCGCGCACCTAAACGGACTGCTGTTCTGCAAGCGTCCATAGCGGTATTTCCGCCGCCGCAAACAGCAACCCTTTTGCCGATATTCTGCTTTTTTCCGAGAATTACGTTTCTCAGGAAATCAATACCGCCGATTACTCCCTCCGACTCCTCGCCGGAAACACGCATTTTTGAGCTTTGCCATGCGCCCGCCGCAATAACAACAGCGTCAAAATCCTTTCTCAAACCGTCAAGAGTAATATCCTCGCCGATTTTAACATTATTGCGAAGCTCAACGCCGAGAGCCTCTATCTGCCCGATTTCCTTATCGAGAAGCGCCTTCGGGAGTCTGTATTCGGGAATACCGTAGCGAAGCATACCGCCCATTTTCGGCATCATATCAAATACGGTCACCGAATGTCCGTTTCTTCTTAAAAAGTAAGCCGCCGTCAGACCGCCCGGACCGCCGCCGATAACCGCGACCTTTTTCCCTGTTTCAGGCTCGACCGAAGGGACATACCGATTTTCGGACGCCATATCCATATCCGCCGCAAAGGCTTTAAGCGACGCTATTGAAACAGGCTCGTCAACAAACTGCCTGCGGCATTTTTTCTCGCACGGATGAGGACATATTCTGCCTATTGATGAAGGAAGCGGAATTTTTTCTTTAATCAGCCTTGTCGCCTCGTTATACTCGCCGTTTGCAATCAAGCCGACATAGCCCTGACAGTCGGTGTTTGCGGGACAGGCAAGCGTGCAGGGCGCTTTACAGTCGCCGTCGTGATCGGAAAGAAGCAGTTCAAGAGCAGTTTTCCTCGCCCCGGTTATTCTTTCGGATTCGGTGTGAACCGCCATACCCTCGGTGCATTTTGCCGAGCAGGCTCTCAGCAGCTTCGGCACGCCCTCCGCTTCAATTACGCAAAGACCGCACGCGCCGTACAGCTCAACCCTGCCGTCATAACAAAGATTGGGGATTTTAATACCGTTGTCCGCGGCGGCGCGAAGCACGGTCGTGCCGTCCTTTACGGATATTTTTTTTCCGTCTATCGTTAAATTTATCATTTTATTCCACCTCGATTGCGGAGAAATTACAGTTCTCTTTACATTTACCGCACTTAATACATTTTGAAGCGTCAATAACATGGGGATGCTTTACCGTACCGCTTATCGCGTTTACGGGACAGTTCCTCGCGCACTTTGTACAGCCGACGCACCTATTTTCGTCAATAACGTATTTAATAAGCGCGGAGCATTCGCCCGCAGGACATTTCTTTTCGTTTATATGCGCTTCATATTCGTTTCTGAAATATTTAATTGTAGTAAGCACGGGATTGGGGGCGGTCTGCCCAAGACCGCATAACGCGCCGTCCTTAACGGAATAGCACAGCTCCTCCAAAAGCTCAATATCGCCGTCCTTACCGTTGCCGTCGACAATTCTTGCAAGAATTTCATACATTCTCTTAGTGCCGAGACGGCAATGCGTGCATTTTCCGCAGGATTCTTTTGTTGTAAAATCAAGGAAGAATTTAGCCATACCCACCATACAGGTGCTTTCATCCATAACGACCATACCGCCCGAGCCCATAATCGCGCCCGTTGCGCCGAGCGCCTTATAGTCGATAACGGTATCAAGCAGCTCTTTCGGGATACATCCGCCCGAAGGTCCTCCCATTTGTACGGCTTTAAATTCTTTGCCGTCGCGTATTCCGCCGCCTATATCGAAAATAACGTCACGCAGAGTTTTACCCATAGGAATTTCGACAAGACCGCCGCGCCTGATTTTACCCGTTAAGGCAAACACCTTTGTGCCCTTGCTGTTTTGGGTACCCATAGCGGAAAATTTTTCACCGCCGTTTAAAATTATCCACGGAACGTTCGCATAGGTTTCAACATTGTTTATGTTTGACGGCTTTCGCCAATAGCCCTGCTGCGCGGGGAACGGAGGCTTTAACCTCGGCATACCTCTCGAGCCTTCAAGAGACTCAATAAGCGCGGTTTCCTCGCCGCAGACAAACGCGCCTGCGCCCGCCTTAATTCTCATTTTACAGCTAAAGCCCGTACCCATTATGTTTTCGCCGACATAGCCTTTTTCCTCAGCCTGCTTTATAGCCTTTGCAAGGCGCTTAATGGCAAGCGGATATTCGGCTCTGACATAAACTATCGCTTCCTTTGCGCCGATAGCGTATGCGCCGATCAGCATACCCTCGATAAGATTGTGAGGGTCGCTTTCAATAACGGCTCTGTCCATAAAAGCGCCGGGGTCGCCCTCGTCCGCATTGCAGATAAGGTATTTTTCCTCTCCCTGCGACTGCCTTGCGGCATTCCACTTAAACCATGTCGGAAAGCCCGCGCCGCCGCGCCCCGCAAGCCCCGAAGTCTTAATAACGTCAATGACCTGTTCGGGCGTCATAGCTTTAAGCGCCTTTTCTAAAGCGCCGTACCCGCCGTCGGAAATATAATCCTCAATTTTTTCGGGATTTATTATTCCGCAATGTCTCAGCGCAATCCTCGTTTGCTTTGATAAAAATTCGGCGTCCTCCCGCGAGATAACCAGATCGCTTAAATTTTCAAGCTTATTGTTTATTACCGCGTCGGCAATTCTTTTTCCGTCGGCTTCATTGACCCTGACAAGCCTTGTAAGCGCGCCGCTGTCATCGTAAATATCGACAATCGGCTCTAAAAAGCACATACCGATACATCCCGAAATTGTAAGCTCGACGCCTTTACTGCCGTTTAAAGCCGTTTCTATTTGCTTATATACCTTCGCTGCGCCTGCGGCGATTCCGCATGAGCCCTCTCCGACTGCAATTTTCATTCTTTTTCGCCCTCCTTTAACGCCTGCTGTTTTAAATCGGCAAGAATTTTTTTCGTCTTATCGGGCGTAAGAGTACCGTAGGTTTCGTCGTTTACCATCATTACGGGCGAAAGACTGCAGCACCCGAGACACGCGACGTTTTTAAGCGTAAAAAGACCGTCCTCGGTGGTTTCCCCGTCCTTTATGCCGAGCGTTTCATTGATTGTTTTCTCAATTAAATCGGAGCCGTTTACATGGCACGCGGTACCCTTACAGAGCATTATCAGATATTTACCGACAGGCTTTAATCGGAACTGCGTATAAAACGTGGCGACGCCCATTATCTTAGCGGGCTTAATACCTGTTTTCTCCGATATGTATTTTATTACGTCTATAGGCAGATAGCCGTATATTTCCTGAGCGTGCTGTAAAACGGTAATAAGACTGCCGTCAACGCCCGCATATTCATTAAGCGTTTCGTCAATCAGCGACAAATCGCTCTCTCTTTGCGAACAACAACAATTTTCCATATCTTTCCTCCTGACAGATAACTGTGTTTTAATGAGTTTAGTATATAATAATGCTTTTTTACAAGTAATTCAACAAGAAATTATTGTTACGGCAAAAAAATAAGCGTATAATAGGGGTAATGAGGTGAATTAAAGATGAAATACAAAACAGAACTGCACGCGCATACCGCCGAAACAAGCAACTGCGGTAAGGCAAGCGCAAAGGAGCTTGTTGAGGCTTATGTTAAAAACGGATACAGCACGGTTGTTATTACCGACCACTTAAGCACCCACACATATTTTAAGTATAATTACAACGAGCTTTCGTGGGACGAAAAAATCGACATTTTTTTAAGGGGATATAAAAAAGCGGCTGAAGCGTCAAACGGCAGGTTAAACATAATTTTAGGCATGGAGCTTCGCTTTGACACCGAAACCGAAGAAAACGACTATCTCATTTACGGCGTAACAGAAAAATTTTTGAGAAAAAACAAAGACCTGCTCGATATGAACATTAAAAGCTTTTCAAGGCTCGCGCACCGAAACAGCTTGCTTGTTTTTCAGGCGCATCCGTTCAGAATCGGTATGAAGGTTACAAATCCCGAATACCTTGACGGCGTTGAAATCCACAACGGCAACCCACGGCACAATTCGCAAAACGAAATTGCCGAGCATTGGGCGAGGCTTAACGGGCTTAAAGCGTCATCGGGTTCGGATTACCACCAAGAGGGCGACGAAGCGCACGGCGGTATTATAACGGAAACCGAAATCAAAACCGAAGAAGATCTTTTAAATATCCTTAACAGCGGAAAATATGAGATTATAAAATAAATAATTCTAAAACATACTGTCTTGGCAATTTTTGTTAAGGCAGTTTTTTATGTAAAAAGCACGCCGGATTAAGTGAAAAAAGCATAAAAAACGGCGGGAGCAAGCCCCGCCCTACTCTGTTATAAACAAAATGTCAGTCTTTTCTTTCCGAGCCGACAAAAAACAGCGCGACGGTTCCGATGCCCGTATGAGAGCCGATTACCGTGCCTATATCAAATATCTTAACCTTATCCTTTAATTTCGGAAATTTGCTCTCAACAAGCGCCTTTACGGCTTTCGCGTCGTCCGAGCAAGCGGAATTAGATATATAGCAGTAGCCGTCGTAATCGGTTCCGTTATCCGCAAATTCAACCATTTTACCGACTATTTCTTCAATAACCTTTGCCTTTCCCCTGCATTTCTGCCTCGGTATAAGCTTACCCTCGTTGCTTACGTTCAAAAGCGGACAGATGTGAAGAATTGTTCCGAACCAGCCCGATACGGGGGAAACTCTGCCGCCCCTGATATAGCTTGTAAGATCCGTTGAGAAAAACCAATGGTGAATTTTCAGCTTTATTTTCTCAACATATTCCGCAGTCTCGTCTATGTTTTTGCCCTCGTCCCTCTTATCCGCCGCAAGAGAAGCCAAAAGCCCGTAGCCCGAGGAAGCGGCAAGAGAATCTATAATAACGACCTTTGAATCGGGATATTTTTCTGCAATCTCGCCTGACGCAAGCCTTGCGGAGTTGGCAGAGCCCGAAATGCCCGAAGAAAGCGCAATATGAAGTACAGCCTTACCTTCTTTTACGAATTTTTCAAAATACTCAAAATACTGTTTGACATTTACCTGCGAGGTGGTAGGCTGAGCGCCCTGCGCGATTTTTTTGTAAAACTCCGAAATCGGAAGCGTCTGCCCCAAATCGTCGGGATAAGACTTCCCGTTTAAGTTGTAATGGAAGCAGATAAAGCTTATTTCCCTCTCTTTTAAGTATTCAAGGGAAAGATCCGCGGTAGAACAGCATGAAAGAACAAAATTTGACATAAAGCCCTCCGTTAATTTTGATTGAGATGCGGCTTGCGGCTTACGCTCCACTCAATGTTGGTAGCGTGATCCGCCGCCCTCTCGAAATCAATTATTGTATTTATAAACAGCATACCCGCGCTTGTGGTGCAGGTTTGCTTGTTCAGCCTGTCGATATGCGACTGCTCGTAAACCGTTTTCATATCGTCGACCTTAGCTTCAAGCGAATTAAGCCTTGTCGCCTTATCGTAATCGAGGTTCTGAGTTACAAAAACGTCTATGGAGCCGTCTATAAGCTTTAAAACGGTATCCGCCATATCGCGAAGCTCGGATTCCGCCTCATAAGAGAAGTCAATGTTATCGTTGACCCTTGTCTGAGCCGCCTCGGCAATGTTTTGAGCGTGGTCGCCGATTCGCTCAATATCGTTGATAACATGGAAAACTCTGCCTATATATTTTGCGTCCGAATAGTCTAAATCCAATGCGTTTATTTTAACCAAAATCGGCGTAATATGATGGTTTAAATAGTTAATTACATCCTCTGTATGCTGAATTTCATCAAAATGCTTTAGATTTTTTTCAAGCAAAGCGTCCGCCGCAAGTTCAAAATTATTGCGCGCAAGCGTTGCCATTCTGTGGACCTCCTTCGCTACCTGCGCAACCGCGAACGGCGGCGTGTTGATCATAAGATTATCAACATAGTGCAGGCTGAAATCGTCCCCGCTCTCCGACTTCTTTTCGGGAACGATAAAGCAGGCAAGCTTTACAAGCAGGTTCGCAAACGGGAACATAATAACTGTCGAAACAACGTTGAAAACAATATGAACGACCGAAAGCTGCATCATTATGTTGTCGCTTATTGACTGCACCCATTGAGTAAACGGCAGGAAAGTCGTTATTATTAAAAACAAAACCGTGCCCAGAACATTGAACAAAATGTGCATAACGGCAGTACGCTTTGAATTTGTTTTAGTGCCGATTGTGGAAATAAGAGCCGTAACGCAGGTACCTATATTCTGACCGTAAATAATATATACGGCAAAGCTTAAAGGTACAAGTCCCTGAGAAGCAAGAGCCTGCAAAATACCGATGCTTGCCGCCGAACTTTGAATAACTCCCGTAATGCCTGCGCCTATTAAAATACCCAAAAGCGGATTATCCGCGTTAACGATCCAATTTTTGAAGACCTCAGACTCGCGAAGCGGCGACATAGCATTCTGCATAAGCTCCATACCGAGAAACAGCATACCGAAGCCCGTAATAGCCTGACCGATATGTTTAAATGAATTTTTCTTTGCAAACAGGCTCAATAACACGCCGACAGCGATCGCCGCGGGCGCAATTCCGCCGAGATTTAAGGAAACCAAAACGCTTGTAGTTGTGGTGCCTATATTAGCCCCCATAATAACGCCGATTGCCTGAGTTAAATTCATAATTCCGGTGTTTACAAAACCGACGACCATTACCGTGGTTGCCGACGAGCTTTGAATTAACGTCGTAATAACAAAGCCCACCAAAACGGCAAGAAACCTGTTCCTCGTCATTTTTTCAAGCAGTGTTTTAAGTTTTGCGCCTGCGGCAAGCTCAAGTCCTTCGCCCATTATTTTAATTCCGTAAAGCAAAAGACCCAAACCGCCGAGAAAGGTAACCGCGTTTGTTATTCCCATTTACTTCACCGTTTTTTCTTCAGCGCTTTTCAGCTTCATGCTCATTTTATATTCATTACCGTCAGCTCCCAAGGAATAATAATCCTTCTGCCTCGCGCCGAGCATCCTTTTTTCAACCCTTGAATAATTTATTCCTTTTTTACGCATATATGTTTTAAACCAATTAAGACGGGTGTAAAAATCCTTATAATTTCTGTTTTCCAACGCAGTCCAGCCAACCTCCGCAAAGGCGGCGGTTCTCGGATAAACCGCAAAATCCAAAGCGTCCCCGCCGTCGATCCATTCCGTCCAGATTTCACACTCAAGACCGGCAAGCCTTTGCTCGGGCTTTGTAAAACCTGCTTTGAATTTATTGAAATTATATACTTTCTTTAACGGAATTACAGCGTATTTTACATCAAAATAAAAATAAGCGGTCGGAGAAACTATTATATCGCGCTTTAACGACTGATTCTTTATGTTGACCATATTTTTCATTTGCCAAAACTGACACGATACGCTTTCATCAAGCCCGTCTGTCATACAGTCATCCCACGCAACGGGAGTTTTGCCGTATTTTTTAAGAATTTGGGTTACCCTGTTCATAAACCAAATCTGCATATCGGCTGAGGAATTAAGATTATTCTCTTTTTTAACGTTATCGCACCTTTCGCAGGTTTCCCAAATTTTAAAGCCGTTAAAAGCCTCGTCGCCGCCTATGTGGAAGCGTGAGGACGGAAAAAGAGGACAGATTTCGGAAAGAAGCCTGTCAATAAAGTCAAAAACCTCTTCCTTACCTGCACAGAGAATACCGTTCATTACGCCGTTTTTATAGGCAACCTCGTATTCCTTTTCGGCGCAGCCGAGTTCGGGATAGGAAGCGAGTATGCTTAATGTATGCCCCGGAAAATCAATTTCGGGAATAACCTCTATATTGAGCTTTGCGGCAAAGCTTACAATATCCTTAATTTCCTCCTGAGTATAATAATGCGAATATTCCTCGTTATCGCCTTTTAAGCCGTTACCCTCCAAATGGCGCGATTTTCTTTTAGAGCCGATTTCGTTAAGCTTTGGGAAAAGGCGGCTCTCGATCCTGAACCCTTGGTCGTCGGAGAGATGCCAATGAAATTTATTCAGCTTAAGCAAAGCCATATTACGGAGTAAATCTTTAATTATATCAACAGAGAAGTAATGGCGGCTTACATCAAGCATAAGCCCTCTGTAAGAGCAGTCGGGCTTATCCTTAATTAAAAGCGTTGAAACTATTGCCTTGCCGTCGCGCTTTTCAGCCTGCATCAGTATCATTTTAAGGGTTACAGCCCCGTAAAACGCGCCTGCATATGAGGACGCGGTAACCGTAATGCCGTCAGTCGCAACCTTTAAGGAATACTCCTCCGACTGCATACCGCCGACCTTTTTGAACTTAACTGTCCCCTCGTTTTCACGGGGCTTGGTTTTAAGGTATTCGGTAATATAATTTCCCGCGCCGACAAACTCTTCGGAACAAAGAACCTCTGTTCCGCTCGAAACGCAATAGGTTGAATCGCCGGTAATATAGCTTTCGGGCTTGGGAATAATATTGTATTTCAGCATAATCTAACCCTTTACTTTTGTATTTGTACAACTCTCCTCGCCTTAATGCGATATTTAAATTATAACAAATACAAAATGTATTTAAAAGGGATTATTTTACATTTTCGGCAATTTTTTCAATTAGCTCAATTATTTTAAATCTAGGCTCAAATTTTGGGTTACTTTTCACAACGGAAAGCTCGCTGTCGGATAAAACCGAGTCGATTTCCGCGTCGCTTTCAGCAGCCGGCAGACACATCGGCGGAAACATCACGCACCACCAGTTATGCCCATTCCCCTCGCCTATTATGACCTTTAAGGCTTCATACTGTCCGGCGGGGAGCGTAATATCGTTATCATAGGTTCTTGTGCCGAAATACTCTCTGCCGACGCTGACGGTAACACCGTAATCAAAGCCGTTTTCTTCTATTGTCCGCTTTGCCGCCTGCTCAAGCATCTCTGTAACGGGAATAAGCTTTTCCTCGGCTTGCGAAGCGGTTACACTGCCGTCAAAATACTCCTTGCCTGCCTGCAAAACAGCGTCGCGGACTTTGAGTTTAAGCTCTTGGTCGGCGTCGGAGTCGGAATTTGCAATAACGTGCATACGAAGCACGCTATTTCGGATTTCCGAGCAGTCGCGGGCAAAGGATACGGTGCTTAGAATTACGGTTATTATAAGACCGCACAGAATTGATAATTCAATTCTTCTTATTTTGTTTTTCATATGTTTCAATCCTTTCATCATGCGGATTTTTCCGCTGACAAAAGGATTGACGGTAAATGCATATTTTATACAGTTTTTTAGGATAAGACGGTTTTATATATCGTATCGGTTTTTCCGCTCCGTTTCCGAGATGGCTGTCAGCGAAGCTGACTGAGGGATTGCCCCTTTTCAGGCTCCCTTGTGCAAAGGGAGCTGTCGAGTGAAGCGAGACTGAGGGATTGTAAATAAAATCAAAAAACGAATTTTATTTTTTCTAACAT
>CAZLCG010000001.1:0-138858 GCA_964557975.1 uncultured Eubacteriales bacterium | reverse complement strand
CCATTCGTCACTTATTTTTTTCTTTTTGTAACACATCTATTGTAAACCTACAGGATGAGAATTGAAACAAATAAAAACACCTATTTTATTTTGCCGAATATTATGCTATACTATTGTATTATAACCCAAACGCAGATGTTCCCCGCCTCTAAGAGTGCGTGTGTCCGGCGGACGCCTCTCAGCCGCAGGCTGAGAAGAACCGACCGAGCCGACAGGTGAGAAGCGGCGCTGCGATTTAAACGCTTTTCGGAGGTGTCGCAAATGGACGTGCGCGTCGGCGATGTACTTATTATGAAAAAAAAGCACCCCTGCGGCGGCGACAGGTTTTTTGTCCTGCGTTCGGGGATGGATTTCAAAATCCGATGCGAGGGCTGCGGCAGAGAGGTTATGATACCCCGAGCCAAGGCTGAAAAAAACATAAAAAAAATAATCCGTGAGGAAACAGAAAATGATTGATAAGCTTCAGGGAATAGAGGACAAATACGTTAAAATCAACGGTCTTTTGTGCGACCCCGATATTGTGAACAATCAGGAGGAATACGCTAAGCTGATGAAAGAGGTAAAACAGCTTTCTCCGATAGTCGAAAAATTCAGGGAATACAAAAGAGAAAAGAAAAATTTTGACGGGGCAAAAGATATTTTGGATTCGGGCGAAGCGGACAGGGATTTCCGAGAAATAGCGCAGGAGGAATACGAATCGTCAAAGTTAAATATTGAAAGAATAGAGAACGAATTAAAGGTGCTTCTTCTGCCGAAAGACCCGAACGACGGCAAAAACGTAATAGTTGAAATCCGAGGCGGCGCGGGCGGCGAGGAGGCGGCGCTTTTCGCAGGCTCGCTTTTCAGAATGTATTCAATGTACGCCGAAAGCAAGGGCTGGAAAACCGAAATTATGAATGAAAACCCGACCGAGCTGGGCGGTTACAAGGAAATCAGCTTTATGATTGAAGGCGAGGGCGCGTATTCAAGGCTTAAATTTGAAAGCGGAGTCCACCGTGTTCAGCGCGTACCTGAAACCGAGAGCCAAGGCAGGGTTCACACCTCAACCGTTACCGTAGCGGTTCTGCCCGAGGCTGAGGAGGTCGATTTCGAGCTTGACCCCGCCGATTTGCAGATCGATGTTTTCCGCTCGTCGGGCGCAGGAGGTCAGAAAGTCAACAAAACCTCATCGGCAATACGCGTGACCTATCTGCCGACGGGTATGGTGGTCGAATGTCAGGACGAGAGAAGCCAGTATAAAAACAAGGATAAGGCACTCAAGGTTTTGCGCTCAAGGCTTTACGACATTGAAAAGGCAAAGCACGACGCTGAAATCGCGGGCGCGAGAAAATCAATGGTCGGCACGGGAGACCGCTCGGAAAGAATACGCACCTACAACTTTCCGCAGGGGCGTGTTTCCGACCACCGCATAGGGCTTACGCTTTACAAGATAGAAGCCGTAATGAACGGCGACCTTGACGAAATTATCGACGCGCTGATAACCGCGGACACAGCCGAAAAATTAAAAGCCGACAGCGGAAATTGAACGTTAGATATTTATTATCTGTTTCGTTTCGGGTCACCCGACATATTTTATTAAACTGCAAACCGAGGCTAAGAAATGCAAACTCAGGTAATTAAGACAAACAGAAACAACTTGAAATATGCCGCCGAAGCCGCCTCCTCGCTTATCAGAGACGGCGAGGTCGTCGCGATTCCGACCGAAACGGTTTACGGGCTTGCGGCAAACGCCCTTGACGGAAAAGCGGTTGCAAAAATTTTTAAGGCAAAATCACGCCCTATGGACAATCCGCTCATAGTCCACATCGCCGAATTTGACGAGCTTTACAGTCTTGTGAAGACCGTGCCCGAAAGCGCGAAAATCCTTGCCGAAAAATTTTGGCCCGGACCCCTGACTGTGATTATGCAAAAAAGCGATAAAATACCGAACGAGGTTTCGGCAGGTCTTGAAACCGTAGCGGTGCGTATGCCCTCTCATCCTGCCGCAAGGGCGGTAATAAAGGCGGCGGGCGTTCCTCTTGCCGCGCCGAGCGCAAATATTTCGGGCAGTCCCAGCCCGACAAACGCCAAATATGTGCTTTCCGATATGGACGGCAAAATTCCGCTCATACTTGACGGCGGTCAATGCTCGGTCGGCGTTGAATCGACCGTCGTTACACTGGCTTTGGATCCGCCGAGGATACTCCGACCCGGCGGTATAACCGTTGAACAGCTCCGTGAAGTCTTGGGAGAGGTTCGGGTTGACGACGCGGTGATCCACGAGCTTAAGGAAGGCGAAAGAGCGGCTTCACCGGGTATGAAATACAAGCATTACGCGCCGAAAGCCGATATTACAATATTAAAGGGCAGCTTTCGGGAATTTTACGATTACGTTATGTCACAGCCCGAGGACTGTTTTGTACTCTGCTTTGAGGGCGAAGAAGGTCATTTTAAAAACGCCGTCACCTACGGCAGGCGTGAAAGCGGGCTTTCCGAGGCTAATCGTCTTTTTGACGCGCTTCGGGAGCTTGACGAAAAGGGTGCGAAAACCGTTTTCGCGCGCTGTCCCGAAACGGCGGGCGTAGGGCTTGCCGTATATAACCGTCTGATACGCTCGGCGGGATTTCATATTATTGAGCTGTGACGGAGGCGCAAAATGAAGATCATAGGCATTACCGGTCAGACCGGCGCGGGCAAATCAACCGTTTGCGGGGAGCTTCAAAAGCTCGGCTTTTACCATATTGACGCCGACCTTGTCGCAAGAGAGCTTACAGAAAAAAATTCCCCCGTCATTCCCCTGCTATGCTCCGCGTTCGGTGAGGATATTTTAAATCCCGACGGCTCGGTTGACAGAAAGGCCCTTGCGAGAAGGGCGTTTTCCTCAAAGGAAAATACGCTTTTGCTGAACTCGATAACCCACCCCGCCGTAACAAAAAGAATAAGAGAAATTATTAAAGAAAAGGAAGCTCAAGGCTGCAAAGCGGTGCTTATTGACGCCGTCGCCCTGTTTGAAAGCGGTGAAAACAAGCTTTGCGATTTTACCGTTTCGGTGGCGGCGCCCGCTGAAATCCGCTTAAAAAGAATTACCGAGCGTGATAATATCTCCCGTGAGGACGCTGTTCTTCGCGTTAACGCCCAGCAGAGCGAAGCGTTTTACAGAGAAAATGCGGATTTTGTAATTGAAAATTATCCGCCTTATGAGCTTTCGGAACAAATTAAAAGGATTTTTAAAGATGAATAAACCAAAAACCGTAAGCGCAGTAAAAATAATATGTATAATCGCCGTATTCGCGCTTATTGTTTCAGGCTTGACGGCGCTTGCCGCAAGGAACATATACAGGCATATTTATCCGCTTGAATACACAGAATATATTGAAAAATATTCGCTTGACTACGGCGTGCCGAAGGAGCTTTTATACGCTACGGTAAAAGTCGAAAGCGGCTTTGATCCCGACGCGAAATCCGATGTCGGCGCGTTGGGATTAACGCAAATTACCCCCGAAACCTTTTCGTGGCTTCAGACAAAAACGGGCGAGGAATACGCCGAAAGCGACCTGTATGATCCCGAAATTTCAATAAAATACTGCGCGGTGTTTTATTCCCTGCTTTTAAACGAATTTGAACAGACCGAAACCGCCGTTGCGGCATACCACGCTGGGCGTTCAAAGGTAAACGAGTGGCTCGGCAACAGCGAATATTCGCCCGACGGCAAATCCCTGACGAAGATACCTTCAAAGGCAACCGCGCACTATGTAAATAAGGTAACCAAGGCAATAAATATATACAATAATCTTTATGAAGAGGAGATTTGACAAAATGGCAAAAGAAAAAACACAGGCGGAGGAGTTAAAGGAAAAGCTCTTTTATCAGCCAAAAAGCGCCGCTTTAATTATTTCGGACAGTGAAATTGAAAAGGCGGACAAATTCTGCGAGGAGTACAAGAGCTTTCTGAACCGCGCGAAAACCGAAAGAGAAGCTGTTGAATATGTCGAGGAAAAGGCGGTAAAAAACGGCTTTGTAAAATTTGACAGGGATAAGAAATATTCCGCAGGCGACAAGGTTTACTGCAACAACCGCGGCAAGTCGATTATTCTTGCGGTTATCGGCAAAGCGGGCTTAAAGCAGGGAGTTCGCCTTTCGGCGGCGCATATTGACTCGCCGAGGCTTGACCTTAAACAAAATCCGCTTTATGAGGACTCCGACACAGCGCTTTTTAAAACACATTATTACGGCGGAATTAAAAAATATCAGTGGACGGCTATTCCGCTTTCGCTTCACGGCGTAATAGTTAAAAAGGACGGCGCTAAGGTAAAGGTTAACATCGGCGAGGATGAAAACGACCCTCAGTTTGTTGTGACAGATCTGCTTCCCCACCTTGCGGGCGAGCAGATGAAGCGCACGCTTTCCGACGGCGTTCGCGGAGAGGAGCTTAACATTCTCGTAGGCTCGCGCCCGTTTAATCGGGATGAAGCAAGCGAAAACGTCAAGCTTAATATTCTGAATATCCTATTCCGAAAATACGGCGTAACGGAAAGCGATTTCCTCTCCGCCGAGCTTGAAGCCGTGCCTGCTTTTAAGGCGTCGGATATTGGCTTTGACCGCAGTATGATAGGCTCCTACGGTCACGACGACAGAGTATGCGCCTACCCTGCGGCGGAGGCGATTTTTGCAATCGAAAATCCGCAGTACACGGCGGTTACCGTGCTTACCGATAAAGAGGAAATCGGCTCTGAGGGCAATACGGGACTTAATTCCTCGTACCTTAAATACTTTATCGCAGACCTTTCAAACGCCGAAGGGGTCGATTACCATACCGTGCTTACAAATACGCAGTGCCTTTCCGCCGACGTTAACGCGGCGTTTGACCCGACATTCCCCGACGTTTCGGAAAAACGAAACGCTTCCTTTATCAACAGAGGTGTTGTTATTACAAAATACACAGGTTCGCGAGGCAAGAGCGGAACGTCTGACGCGTCTGCCGAATATATGGGCAAAATCAGGAATATGCTCGACTCCGACAATATTGTATGGCAGTCGGGCGAGCTCGGCAAGGTTGACGCAGGCGGCGGCGGAACGGTCGCCATGTATCTGGCGTCGCTCGATATAGATGTTGTGGACTTGGGCGTGCCCGTGCTTTCAATGCATTCACCGTTTGAGGTCGTCGCAAAGCTTGACGTCTATATGGCTTACAGAGCGTTCAAAACTTTCTTTGAAGAAAAATAATTTTTCCGTGCCGGCAAAAAAAGAGCCTGTTTTCGCTTTCGTAAAACAGGCTCTTTTGTATTAAACGGCTGTCAATAATAACATGTAGAGGATTTTTTTGCCTTACACTGCGGGCAAATCGTTTCTCTTTTATCCTCGTCGCTTCTTATAATCGCAATTATGATAAAATATATAATTCCGAATCCCGCAAAGAGCAGTAAAAACAGCCCTATAGCCCAATCCTTCGGGCGAAAAAGCTTTTCGTGCTCGTGCTCTCCTATGTAACCGCATTTCTTGCATTTGGGAACCGGATGCATCATTTCCCCGTTGGGACCCAAGCCCGCCGCATTCGCCGGCTGAGGCACGTTAGCCGCCGCGCCGCAGTGAATACAAACCACAGCGTTATCGTCAATTTCTTTTCCGCAGTTTTTGCAAAACATAATATCACCTTTCAATAAAAATATTTATATCAAGCATTATTTTGCCCAATATCCGAATAAGTCGGTGAATTACCCGTTCTCTTTTTCATAATAACCGACGCTGCAACAGATACTAAAAAGGAAATTATATAAAACCAAGCGCCCGCCTTTAATGATATATAATCGCTCATGTCGCCAAGCCCTGTGTCGCTTGTCCCGATATAAACAATAATCAGCGTAACTATATAAATTAAAAACGATATGACCGACGTTACAATAGGTAAAATAAAAAACTTTTCCGCGTTCTGTTTTTTTAATACCACAGGAGCAAAATACGAGAGCGCCGAAACGATAAACAGAATTATCATAAAAGCCTTGACAAAGCCGAAAACAGTTATGTCCGCTTCCTCCCAAAGGTCAAAAATACCGAACGACGTCTTCGCGATCAAAACTTCAATTTTTATGGCGGGAAAGAAAAAGAACATAAATTGAAGCAGAAAAAACAGCCCGCCCGAAAAATATATCGCTTTGTTTTCGCCTATGATTCCGCTGTTTGAGGTAACACCCTCTTTAATATTTGAAATTATGCCTTGTGCTCCGGATGATATTTTAGTTATATCTATATTGGAAGGAATGTTTAAATTAACTCCCTTCCCCGGTATTTTTTCACCGCATTTCGGGCAAAATTTGCTTGAATCGCTTATTTCGCTTCCGCATTTTGAACAAAACATTTCTCATTATTCCTTTCGTTTTCCTTTTAATTTTCATGAACGTCCCGCTGCTCTGTCAAGACGAGGGGACAGACAGTTAAAATACTGTTCGGTATCCGTTTGCCTGATTAAAAAGCGTCTTTTATTTCCTGCATTTCTTCATAGCAGTCCTCGCAGGCGTTATAAGTGTCGCCGTACGAATCGGTCATCTCGTATTTTTTGCCGTTTTCAACCGTTTTGCCGCAAAAATCACAAACAAACGTTTCGGTCTTTCCGCACGAGGCTAAGGACAAGGCAAGGATCAATGCCAATAAAACGGCGATAATTTTTGTAATTTTCATAATAGGTAAATTCTCCTTTACGTTATTTTTTATTTAATACAGTCTCATTCCTATGCAAGCCGAGGACAGCGGCGTTGTTTCGGATTTTGACTGATTTTTATTTGTTCGCTTTATGCCTTTTAAGCATAATGATAACCAAACATATTCCTGCCGCCGAAATGATTGCCGCGACACACAAAGCGACGCCTACCGTACCGTAGCTTCCTTTATTCCCGCTGCTTATGTTATTTTCCGTTTCCGTTTTATCTTTCTGCTTTTCGGTTTCAACAACATAATCGTAATGTATTACGGCGTTTATCAGGCACTCGTTATTACTGCCAATAGATATATTGTTCCATTGTGTTTCTGTTCCGGCATAATAAACATCCGTTAGCGAGGTACAATCCCTAAAAGCCCAATCTCCTATTCTCGTCACGCTGTTGGGTATCGTTATGCTTTTAAGCGAGGTGCAATAATAGAAAGCATCACTTCCTATACTCATTACGCTGTTGGGTATCGTTATGCTTTCAAGCGAGGTGCAAACGGAGAAAGCAAACTCCCCTATACTCGTTACGCTGTCGGGGATAATTACGCTTGTAAGCGAGGTGCAATTATCGAAAGCCCATTTCCCTATACTCGTTACGCCGTCAGGTATTGTTACGCTTTCAAGCGAGGTGCATTTATGGAAAGCACACTCTCCTATACTCGTTACGCTGTCAGGGATCGTTATGCTTGTAAGCGATGTGCAGTACCGGAAAGCACTATTTCCTATACCTGTTACGGTATAGCCGTCTATTGTCGACGGGATTGTCAACTCTGTTGCCGAACCTATATAGTCTGAAATTATACAGGTCTTGTTCGTTTCCGATAAAACCTCATATTTAAGATCGCCTGATATTGCTGTTTCCGCAAATGAGATAACAGAAGCCGACAAAATCAGAGAAGAAACCGTTATCGCAAGCAAAACAAGCAAAATGATTTCTTTAAATTTATTATCAGACGAAATGCGTTTTGATTGAAGCATTGCTAATTCCCTCTCAGTACAATATACGTCCTATTATTCCGACCAAAAAGAAAAACACGCAAAGCACGGCGATTATTTTTATTCGTGTTTCGGGCTTGAAAAAAGGTTCCGAAGGGGGCTCCGGTCTTGAAGCCCTTATTGCACTTGTTATTTCTCGTGTCTGATTCTCTATTGCATTTTCCAATTCAATTTTGTCCCAAGTGTTCATATTTCTTATCCTTCCTTTAATAATTCTCAGCTAACGGCATCTTCTATATTGCTTATATGCCAATCCCCATCCTCCTTTACAAGCGTAAAAACAGCCCTTGTCTGCTGCTCGACCTCCCCCTCAAAGGTATCGTTATATTTTTCGGTAAGCGTTCCCGTTACCTGCGCGGTCGTGTCGGAAACCGTATTGATTTCTCTGTCGGAAAATTCAATTGCAAAATTCCCCGCCGCCACGCCCAAAGTAAACATATCCGACAAGCCGACGCTTATTCCGGAAAATTTGGATATCAGAGCGTTGCCTATATTTACCGACGCGCCGACGGCATTTTGAGTTTTTCGGTCGAAACAACTTATAACGCCCTGCATATCTCCGTCGGCATACGCCTGCTGAAATTCATCCAAAACATCGTTTATCTTTTTTTCGTCGGTATATCCCAAAAGCTGTTCCGCTTTATCGATTACCGTCGTAACGACGTCCGTCTGTGTTACTGCATATGCCGACGCGGCGCAAAGAGACAAAACCAGAAAAACCGAAATAAACTTTTTCATTATCCGCATTCCCCGTCTATAATGTTATCTTGCTGAGCATATCATACTCGGATGTAAACGCCTCTTCAAAATCCGAAATCTTTGAATACGAGTAATAAGATTTTTTTGCCTGATCGTAATCCGCAACCACATCCCCGTAATCCGAAATTTTAATTGATGACGAGGGATAGTCGTAGCGGTAATATCCCTCATTACCTTTTACAAGAAAAACAACGGATGAAAATTCAAACTGCTCGGAATCCCTGTTCAGGCTGAAAAGATAATACTGAGCCGCCGTTACGCTTTCGCTGATTTCCTCGACGCTGTTTTTCATTTCGTTAAGGATCTCCGAAGTGATTTTTGATTTGTCCGTCAAATAACCGAGCTTATCCGCCGTATACTCCTTTTCCGTTGTGTTCAGCACAATTCCGTATGCGCCGGAATCCTCTGTTGTGCCGGCTTTAAGCGTGAATGTATCGTTTGTATTGATATTGTCGAGAATTGCGTCCGTATCAAAGCTTACGGTGAATTGATATTCCCAATCGTCGGCGTCCTCCTCCGACGGAAGATAGATCTTGATTTTATTTGACTTATCCTTCTGAGTAATATATCCCGCTTCGGTAAAATCATTTACGTCGTTATAGGAAATATTAAGCGAAACATAATCTGCGGTCGGGTCAACATAAACCTTTTTAATTAAAGAAAAAGGATCGACAGACGCAGCTTCCTCCAAGCCGGAAACGGTATATTGAACAATAAAGCTTTCATCGCCCACAAGCTTTTTTTCATAGCCGAGACGGTTTACTGCGTCAAGGTCTGCGGTTATTTCTATTTCAATAATATCGCCGTTTGAAAGATTGCTGTAGGATTTAACAAATTCGGCGTCTATATAGTCCTCAACAGTGTAGAAAAAGCTGAAATAGTCCGACTCGTTAACCGACGAGCTGCTTTTCTTGCCGAGCGCATCCTCGAGCGCGTCATAATCTATTACCCCGTAAGCGTATGTGTCAAGCGTTCCGTAGCCGTTATATCCGGTTACGGAAATAATGTCCGTATTTATAAATTTTTCAACGGAAACCCGCTTTGAAAGTGTATATATAACCGAAACCGCGGCAATAATAACGACCATGGCTGCCGCGGCAACGGCAAGGAGCTTTTTATTTACCGGCTTTTTTGCCGGCTTTACCCTTACGGGCTTGGGAACGTCGGGCGGCATTCGGTTTTCAACGCTTTCATTACTTACCGTACTGCCGCCATCCCCAACGATTTGCTTTTCCTCTTTTTCGAGCTTTGCGCCGCAGTTCTGACAAAAAGCGTATTCATCCTCATTTTCCACCAAGGCTCCGCAATTCGGACAAAACATTTTCTTTCCTTCTTTCCGCATATTTTAATAAATTCAAAGCGTTTTTTGAATTTATCGGTAATATTTTGTCATAAATATAACATAATACGTTTAGTTTGTCAACACCTTTTACCTTGTTTTTATAAGTATAATGTTATGTTATCATCAACATATTAGGTTGGGTGATTACAATGAAAGATTATATTAAGGGAATGGGATTGAGGATAAAGGAACAGAGAAAAAGACTAAAGCTTACTCAGGAGGAAACTGCCGAAATGCTTGATATTTCCGTAAAGCATTTCAGCGAAGTTGAAAGGGGCTTGACCGGTCTGTCGGTCGATAACCTGATAAAACTCAGCAATATTTTCGGCGTAAGCCTCGACTATCTTGTTAAGGGCGGAGCGGACACAGATAAATGGGATTGCGTTATATCTTCTTTGAAGGATGTTCCCGCAGAAAAGGAACAGCTTGTTAAGGAGCTTATCGTCACCGTCACAAAGCTTGCAAACGGTAAGCAGAAATGAAATTACAAAATTGTATCAACGCCCCGCTTTACTCGTCGGATTACAGTCTGCGCGAAAAGCATTGTTTTTTTGCCGTATGCTAAGAAAAACGAAATAAAAAGCCTGCCGAAATCAAACGGCAGGCTTTTTATTTCGGAGCGGCGCTTCGCCTCTTGCAAGTAAAGCGAAGCCCGCGACAGACTGCGGGCAACGTCGGGGAGCGTCAGTTCCGCCGACGTTTCGATGAGAGATATAATCTCTCACAGAAATTCTGAAACGTCCCCCGCCTAAAGGCAGGGGACGTCTGCTTAATAATATTTATTAAAGGTGTTATTTAAGAACCTCCGCAACCGCGACAGCGCAAGCTACGGTAGCGCCGACCATCGGGTTGTTGCCCATACCGATAAGTCCCATCATCTCAACGTGAGCGGGAACTGAAGATGAGCCTGCGAACTGGGCGTCGCCGTGCATTCTGCCCATTGAGTCGGTAAGACCGTAAGAAGCGGGACCTGCGGCAACGTTGTCGGGGTGAAGCGTGCGTCCTGTGCCGCCGCCCGAAGCTACCGAGAAGTATTTTACGCCGTTTTCGATTGCCCATTTCTTATATGTGCCCGCAACAAGGTGCTGGAAACGCGTCGGGTTGGTTGAGTTACCCGTAATGGAAACGTCAACGCCCTCTTTTTTCATTATCGCAACGCCTTCAAGAACATCGTTTGCGCCGTAGCACTTAACGGCTGCTCTTTCGCCCTGCGAATATTTGGTTTCGTTCACAACTTTAAGCTCGTCCGTATAAAAATCGTAATCGGTCTGAACATAGGTGAAGCCGTTGATTCTTGAAATGATCATCGCGGCGTCCTTGCCGAGGCCGTTAAGAATGACCCTGAGCGGTTCTTTACGAACCTTATTCGCCGTCTTTGCAATACCGATTGCGCCTTCAGCCGCCGCGAATGACTCGTGCCCTGCAAGGAACGCGAAGCATTTGGTTTCTTCATTAAGGAGCATTGCGCCGAGGTTGCCGTGACCGAGACCGACCTTTCTTTGCTCCGCAACAGAACCGGGAACGCAGAAGGCCTGAAGCCCCTTTCCGATTGTTGCTGCCGCCTCGGAAGCATTTGAAACCTTATTTTTAAGCGCGAGAGCAACGCCTAAGGTGTATGCCCAAACAGCGTTTTCAAAAGCGATGGGCTGAACGCCTTTAACGATTGCCTCGACGTCAATGCCGTTTGAATTACAAAGCTCTTTAGCATCTTCAAGACTTGCAATACCGTTTTCGGCAAGGCATTTCTCGATTTTGGCCATTCTTCTTTCTTTACCTTCAAAAATTACATCGTTAGCCATTATTATTCCCCTCCTTATTCTTCACGAGGGTCGATATATTTTGCAGCTTCTGCAAAACGACCGTATGAACCTGTATTCTTTTTAAGAGCTTCGTCAGCCGACATACCGTGACGAATGTCCTCAAGCATCTTGCCGACCTTTACGAACTCATAGCCGATAACCTGATCGTCGCTGTCAAGAGCCATTCTTGTAACATAGCCCTCCGCCATTTCCATATAGCGAACGCCTTTAACCTTGGTCGAGTACATTGTGCCGATCTGTGAGCGGAGGCCCTTGCCCAGATCCTCAAGACCCGCGCCTACGGTAAGACCGTCCTCCGAAAAAGCGGACTGAGTTCTGCCGTAAACGAACTGAAGGAAAATTTCACGCATTGCAACGTTGATAGCGTCGCAGACAAGATCCGTGTTAAGGCACTCCAAAATGGTTTTGCCGGGCAGGATTTCGGCAGCCATAGCAGCCGAGTGGGTCATACCCGAACAGCCGATTGTTTCAATGAGAGCCTCTTCAACAATACCGTCCTTAACATTTAAAGAGAGCTTGCAGGTGCCCTGCTGAGGAGCGCACCAGCCGATGCCGTGTGAAAAGCCCGAAATATCCTTGATTTCGTATGCCTTTACCCATTTGCCCTCCTCGGGAATGGGAGCGGGACCGTGCTTAGGACCTTTTGCCACACAACACATCTTTTCAATTTCTTGCGAGTAGTTTATCATAATTGAAAACTCCTTTCTTTTTAATCCAATATATTATACATTTTCGTGAAGAATTTATCAATAGTTAAAATTACAATTCAAGCGCTTTTTTAAGGCGTTTTTTTATGATATATGCGTCCCTGCGCCTTATTCTCATAATAGTTTGCCAAAATGTCCGCCGTATTATGCACCTCACGGCGCATTTCATAAAGACACATAAGGTGCCTGTTTGCTTTGTGACGGTTCGCGCCCTTATATCCTTTCGACCTCTCCCTGAGCGTCTCTATCTGCTTGGTAAGCTTCTGTTCCTCAACGAGATATTCCTCCGATAATTCCTTTAAAGTCATAGTATAATTCCCTTCATAGCATTTTTTTGCCGGCAGGAAAATTATATAATACGTAAAGTACAAATTCAAATTAAAATGTTACGCTAAATACCAATAATGGTACGCAGAATATGGTATATAAAACAACATTTTATCGTTTTTTGTCAAGTATTGAAGAAATCTCCGCAAAGCACCGCCTCACGAAAAAATCCCGCAGAAGGTAAAAATACTCTCTGCGGGGTTTTGCTCCGATATTATTCGCCCGATAAATATTGAAACTGTCTTTCAGTCAGTCTTTTGATTTTGCAAATTCCTTTGCCCTTTCAAAATCGTCTGTGACCTCCTGCGGCGGAGCTTCGGTCAGAAGCGAAACCGCAACTATAAGAATTGACGAAATGATAAATGCGGGAAGAATTTCATATACGCTGAATACCTTGCCCCAAATGCCGGAAAGCCCTGCATTTTTAAGCGTGTTAAAGATAATCGCGCCCAAACCGCCCGAAATAATACCCGCGTAAACGCCGTATTTGTTCATTCTCTTCCAGAACAGCGAGAACAGGATCGCAGGCCCGAACGCCGCGCCGAAGCCCGCCCATGCGTAAGAAACAAGATTGAATACGCTGCTGTCGGGGTTGGACGCTATGAACAGAGCGATTACCGAGATAACGATAACCGTTACCCTTGAAATCCAAACAAGCTTTTTGGCGGAAGCCTTCCTGTCAAACGCCGCATAAATATCCTCGGCGAAAGCCGACGAGGAAACAAGCAGCTGGCTGTCCGCGGTCGACATAATCGCAGCAAGGATTGCCGCCAAAAGGATACCCTCCAAAACGGGCGGACAAAGCTCCTGAATTGTTGTCATAAATACGGTTTCGCTGTCGGCAAGCGGCGCGTCTGCAAAAAACGCCTTGCCGAGCATACCTACCGTAAGCGCACCCGCCATTGAAATGACGACCCAAATCATTGATATAATTCTTGCGGGACGGACAAACGAAGGCTTTTTAATACCCATAAATCTCGCAAGTATATGCGGCTGACCGAAATAGCCGAGCCCCCACGCGAGAGCCGAGAAAATAACGATAACCGAAAAATCGCTTGACGGAGCTAACTGTGTAAAGCCATCCTTTACAAGCTGAAGCCCTGCGGCGGAATCAACCTTATCGTCGGAAAAGATAACGATGAGCGGAACGGCGACGAGGGCTGCGAACATAAGGATTCCCTGAATGAAATCCGTCCACGAAACCGCAAGGAAGCCGCCGAGCGTTGTGTAGATTATGATTACAAGACCGCCGATAACAAGCGCGGTTGTGTAAGAAATATTAAATACCGTTGCAAAAAGCTTTGCGCCGGCGACGAACATCGATGCCGTGTAAATCAGGAAGAAGAACAGAATAAACAGCGCGCAGACAATTCTTATAAAATTGTTGTCAATCTTAAATCTGTTCTGAAAATATGTCGGCATTGTAATGGAATCCGACGCAACCTCCGTATAAGCTCGAAGACGTTTTGCAATAAACAGCCAGTTTAAGTATGTACCGATCAAAAGACCGATAGCCGTCCAAACCGCTTCCTTAGTGCCTGCCGCCGAAGCGTAGGCAAGACCGGGAAGTCCCGTTAAAAGCCAGCCCGACATATCCGATGCCTGAGCGCTCATGGCGGCAACCCACGGATTAAGGCTTCTGCCTCCTAAAATGTAGTCGCCGACCGTGTTGTTCTTTTTATAAAAAATGAAGCCTATGGCAATCATCATAAGAACATACAGCGCGAATACCACTATTACGGGTGTGTTCATAGATGTCCTCCAAAAAAGAAAATTTATTTTGACCTGATAAAGAAAATGCTTGCGAATATACAGGTTATTATATATCTTTTCAGAAAAAATTGCAATATAAATGTATAATATGCAAAATGTCGCGTAGTTTTAGAAAAAATGCGGTGTACCACGCCGAAACGATCGGTACACCGCACTATTATACTTTTCGACCGATTAAACGATACCCTGAGCCATCATAGCGTCGGCAACCTTGAGGAAGCCCGCAATGTTAGCGCCGACAACAAAGTTGTCCTTCATACCGTATTCGTTTGCGGCGTTTGACATATGACCGTAAATGCTTTCCATAATATTCTTAAGCTTTTCGTCAACCTGCTCAAACGTCCAAATAATTCTGGCGCTGTTCTGGCTCATTTCAAGCGCTGACGTCGCAACGCCGCCCGCGTTTGCCGCCTTGCCGGGAACGAAAAGGGTTCCGTTCTCAAGGAAATAATTTGTCGCCTCAATCGTAGAAGGCATATTTGCGCCCTCGCAAACCGCAATACAGCCGTTTTTAACAAGTCCCTTTGCAGCTTCAAGGTCAAGCTCGTTCTGCGTAGCGCAGGGCAGAGCGACGTCGCACTTAACCTCCCAAACCTTTTTGGCGGGAATGAATTTTGCAGTCGGTTTAAGCTCGGTATAGCGAACTATTCTTGCCCTTTCAACCTCTTTAACCTGCTTTAATATGTCAAGGTCGACGCCTTCCTCATCATAAATATAGCCCGAAGAATCGCTTGCGGTAACTACCTTTGCGCCGAGAGCCTTTGCCTTCTCTATTGCATAAATTGCAACGTTGCCCGAACCCGAAACAACAACAGTCTTGCCCTCAAGCGAATTGCCATGCTGTCTGAGCATTTCCTCGGTAATATATACAAGCCCGTAGCCCGTAGCCTCTGTTCTCGCAAGCGAACCGCCGTATGAAAGACCTTTACCCGTAAGAACGCCCTCGTGACGTCCCGTAATTTTCTTATACTGACCGAAAAGGTAACCGATTTCCCTGCCGCCTACGCCTATATCGCCTGCGGGAACATCGCTGTTGGGACCGATAACCTTATAAAGCTCTGTCATAAAGCACTGGCAGAAGCGCATAACCTCAAAATCGCTCTTGCCCTTGGGGTCAAAATCAGCGCCGCCCTTGCCGCCGCCTATCGGAAGACCTGTAAGAGCATTCTTAAAAATCTGCTCGAAGCCGAGGAACTTAATTATGCTCATATCAACCGACGGATGAAACCTAAGACCGCCCTTGTAAGGACCGATTGCCGAATTGAACTGAACGCGGTAGCCGCGGTTAACCTGAACATTACCGTTGTCATCAACCCACGGGACTCTGAAAACCGTTGCCTTTTCAGGGGCGACAAGTCTTTCAAGAAGCGCTCCCTTTTGATACTGCGGATTAGCCTCAACCGCAGGCTCGATTGATTTAAGAACCTCCGTCACTGCCTGACAGAACTCGGGCTGATAGCTGTAACGCTTGGTGGTGCGTTCAAGCACGTCGTTTACATAACTCATTTTTTTCTCCCTTTCGGATAAATTATTACCCTTTTAATTTATTACTTCAGTATTTTACTTGAATAAAGTGCAAATTGCAAGAATTAAATGGTAAAAATTCATTTTATCGTATTGATAACTTTTGTATAAAATGACGAAAGACGAGCAATATCAAGGAAAATTTAAAAAGATGAAATCAAAAGAGCGGTGAATTGTGGTTCACCGAATTTATAAAATTGCAAATAACGGCTTTATGTGAGCTTTCTGCACTCAGATGTTACGCTTACGGCAAAAGAAACGTACCGATTCCGTAAAACCGAAACGGTACGCGTTAGTTTATTCCTTTTCCTCGGTTCTTGTAACCGCAATTCCAAGCTCGTCAAGCTGAACGCTGTCAACGGGCGCGGGACATTCCGTCATAGGCTCCGAAGCGTTCTGCATCTTTGGGTACGCGACAACGTCTCTCAGACTCTCACAGCCGAGCATCTGCATACAAAGTCTGTCAAGACCTATGCCCATTCCGCCGTGAGGCGGCGCGCCGTAACGGAACGAGTCAAGCAGATAGCCGAATTTTGAATAAGCTTCTTCCTTTGAAAGTCCGAGCAGATCGAAAATCCTTGACTGAAGCTCGGGATCTGTGATTCTGATAGAACCCGACGACAGCTCTATTCCGTTAAGCACAAGGTCATACGCCTTTGCCCTTACCCTGCCCTTGTCGGTTTCAAGGTATTCTAAGCATTCATCCATAGGCGCGGTAAACGGATGGTGCATTGCGAGCCACTCGCCTGTTTCCCTGTCATATTCAAAGAACGGGAACTCCGTAATCCACACAAAATTATAGCCCGACGGAATAATATCAAGCTTCTTTGCCGCTGTCTGGCGGAGCGCGCCGAGAACCGAAAGCACCATGCTGTCATCGGCGTCGGCAACAACAAAAATAACATCGCCCGTCCTCGCGTCGGTTTTAGATAAAATTTGACTAATCTCATCCTGCGTCATAAATTTGGCAAAGGACGACGCCATACCGTCCTCGTTCATTCTGATCCACGCAAGACCTTTTGCGCCTATCCCCTTGGCGTATTCGGTCAGCTTGTCGATTTCCTTTCTCGTATAAACGGAAACCGCGTTTTCTGCCTTAATCGCCCTTACGCTTCCGCCGTTCTCAACAGCGTTTTTGAACACAGCAAATTCGGTATTTTTGACTTCGTCCGTAAGGTCAACAATTTCCATACCGTATCTCGTGTCGGGTTTATCCGAACCGTATCTCTCCACAGCCTCCTTAAAGGTAAGACGGGGCAGGGGAAGCTGTATATCGACGCCGAGCGCTTCCTTAAAGAGCCTTTTTATATAGCCCTCGCCCATATTAAGCACATCCTCCGTCTCAACAAAGGACATTTCAATATCGATCTGCGTAAACTCGGGCTGACGGTCGGCTCTCAAATCCTCATCCCTGAAGCAGCGGGCAAGCTGTATATAGCGGTCAAAGCCGGCTACCATCGAAAGCTGTTTGTACAGCTGGGGAGACTGCGGGAGCGCATAGAAGCTTCCGTTATGGATTCTTGACGGAACAAGAAAGTCCCTCGCGCCCTCGGGGGTGGAACGGATAAGCATAGGCGTTTCTATCTCGATAAAACCGTTTTCGTCAAAATAATCCCTTGTAATCTTAGCTACCTTATGTCTGAAAAGGATATTTTTCTGCAAGTCGGGACGGCGCAAATCAAGATAGCGGTATTTAAGCCTTGTAAGCTCGCCCGTCTGCGAATTTTCCGTAATCTCAAACGGCGGTGTTTCGCTCTTGCCCAAAATACGAAGCTCTTTAACCTCAATTTCAACACAGCCCGTCGGTATTTCCGCGTTTTTTGCGCTTCTCTCGCGCACAGTGCCGACAGCCGCCAGAACAAATTCGCTCCTTACCGAAAAAGCTTTCTCAAAAACAGCCCTGTCTGTATTTTCATCAAATGCAAGCTGAACAATACCCGTCCTGTCCCTTAAATCAATAAAAATCAACGCGCCGAGGTCACGCCTGCGCTGAACCCAGCCGCAGACCGTAACGGCTCTGCCTATATCCTTTTCGGTGAAAACACCGCAATAATCCGTTCTTTTAAGTCCCCGCATAGTTTCCATCAGTTATTTCCTCCGAGAATGTCGTTAATATCAATGCCCTCAACGCCAAGACCTTCAAAGCCCTCCATAACCTGCTTTATTACGATTGACTGAAAATTATCGCAGAAGCCGTCGAGGCCGATTTCCGTTTCGGTACCGTCAGACATATTTTTAAGCTTAACCTTGCCGCTTTCAAGCTCACTGTCGCCGATAATTACGGTGTAAAGCGCGCCGATTTTGTCCGCATATTTCATCTGTGCCTTAACCGACCTGCCGACCGTATCGAACTGAGCCGAAAGCCCTTCGTTTCTCAATTCGGTCGCAAGCGTAAACGCCTTAAGGTTGGGCTTTTCGCCTGTTGAGCCTATATAAAGGTCGCACTTTTTACGCTCGGGGAACTCCGAAGACTGGGCGTCCATTAAAAGAAGCAGTCTTTCGAGCCCCAAGCCGAAGCCGCACGCGGGCGTAGGCTTGCCGCCCATTTCCTCAATAAGCCCGTCGTACCTTCCGCCGCCGCAGACCGTACCCTGAGCGCCGATTCCGCTTGAAACAAATTCAAACACTGTTTTTGTATAATAATCAAGTCCTCTTACGATTGTCGGGTTGACGGTAAAATCAATGTTATTTGCAATTAGATAATTTTTAACTGTTTCAAAATGCTCACTGCAATCATCGCAGAGATAGTCGATGATTTTCGGCGCGTCCTTTGCCGCTTCGGAGCAAACGGGGCTTTTGCAGTCGAGAATCCTCATCGGATTCTTTTGAAGCCTGCCCTTGCAGGTATCGCAAAGCTCGTCATAACGCGAGTTAAAGTATTCCTTTAACGCGTTTTCATAGTTTTTTCTGCATTCGGGACAGCCGATTGAGTTTATTTCAAGCGAAAGCCCTTCTATGCCTAAAAAATTAAATATCTCGCTTGCAAGCATAATAATTTCCGCGTCCTGAGCGGCAGTCCCCGCGCCGAAGCACTCAACGCCGAACTGATGGAACTCGCGAAGCCTGCCCGCCTGCGGTTTTTCATAGCGGTAGCAAGAGGTCAGATAATATATCTTCTGCGGCATTGCTTCGTTGAAAAGACCGTTTTCGAGATACGCGCGCACCGCGCCTGCCGTTCCCTCGGGTCTCAAGGTGACAGACCGCCCGCCCTTATCCTCAAAGGTATACATCTCTTTCTGAACAACGTCGGTCGCTTCGCCGACGGAGCGCTGAAACAGCTCCGTATATTCAAAAACGGGAGTTCTCATTTCATAGAAGCCGTAGTTTTCCGCAATTTCACGCATTGCCTGCTCAATGTATTGAATTTTATAGCTTTCACGGGGAAGGGTGTCAAGAGTGCCCTTAATTGAATTTGTAATAAGCGCCATAAGCTTTAAATCATTCCTTTATTACAGAATAACCCCTCCTCAAAAGGAGGGGCTTTTTAATCGGTTTTTATTTCGGATTAACAATATCACGCCAATCAAGGTCGCCCCTGTCAAGGCTGTGAATAAGCGCCTCCGCCGTAGCGATATTTGTAGCGACCGGAATATTGTGAACGTCGCACAGCCTTAAAAGATTAGCCTCGTTGGGCTCGTGCGGCTTCGGGTCAAGGGGATCTCTGAAAATGAGAAGCAAATCTATCTCGTTGCAGGCAATTCTCGCGCCGATTTGCTGATCGCCGCCCTGTTCTCCGGATAAAAACTGCGTGATTTTAAGCCCCGTCGCCTCTGAAACCACCTTACCCGTTGTGCCTGTAGCGCAAAGATTATGCCTCGACAAAATTCCGCAGTAGGCAATGCAAAATTGTGTCATAAGCTCTTTTTTTTCATCGTGAGCCATAAGAGCAATGTTCATTTCCCGACCTCCCGTATACATTATAAAAATTTAACAACACTTATAATATCAAAGTTTTCGGTATTTTTCAACTGTTTTATTTGCTTCTTAATAAAAATCTTTAGCTTTTAGGGGCAGGCTTTCGCCGCAAATTCTTTTTGCAATGCGCAAAAATGCGTCTTTTGCATATTTTACGGCTTGCGCGCCCGAAGAAATAAACCTTATGCTGTCATCCTCGGGAATAACGCCGATGAGCCGCGCCGAAACGCCGTCAACAGTACTGTCAAGATTTAACCTGAGCCCCGAAAAGACCTCATCGGCAATAAACCTGTTAACGATAAGCCTTATGTCAATATCGGGATTGACCTCGCGCGCCCTGTCGCAGACAGCCGCCGCGCTTCTAACCGAAATCGGGTCGGACAAAACGACAGCCAAAGCGTTCCCGCAGAGCTTAAAAAGAATATCGTGAAAGCTCCCCGAGCCTGCGGGCGAATCAATAATTATATAATCGTAGCCGTCATATAACGATAAAAGCCTTCCGAAGCTCTCCTGTGTCACGCTGCCGGCGAGTACCTGCGGCGCGCCGAGGAGCGCGGGTGATCCTTCGCCTGCCGACACGACCGCCGAGCCCGCGTCACAGCTTTCCTCAATTACGTCAAGCCAGTTAAATACGACCTCGGTTCCCTCGTTCATAAGAAGATCAAGACTTCTGAAGCCTGCGTCCGCGTCAATAAGCAGAACCTTTTTGCCGACAGACGCGAGCGCCTCTCCGAGCATTACAGTAACAGATGATTTTCCTACTCCGCCCTTTCCCGAAAAGACGAGTATCCTCTGCGCCATAGCTTATCCCCTTTCTCAGTTAAGAATCGTATTGCAGCTCTGATTTCGGTCGACCTCGCTTGGAGCGGCGAAATACGCCTTATAAATTTCGCTTACGAGAACAGCAGTTGCAGAACCGCTGTTCAGATTTTCTATCGCGACGCATACCGCAATCTCGGGATTGTCCGCAGGGGCAAACGAAACCATAAAGCCGTTAAGACCCGATTCTATTTTACCGTTGACCTTGGCCTTTGACTCTGCCGTACCCGTCTTTGCCGCGACGGAAACGGGCAAATCCTTGAAGGCGGCAAGCCTTGAACCAAGCCTCGTCATACCCTCTTTTACTATCCTTATGCTGTTCTGTGAAATACCCGTTTCATTAAGTACAACGGGCGTGTTGTCGATTATTGTGCTTGAATAGTCGCTCGACTTAACGCTCTTTACAAAATGCGCCTTGTACCTTGTGCCGCCGTTTGCGATGGTTGCAACATAACTGCAAAGCTGTATCGGCGTAAATAGGTTGTCCGACTGACCGATCGCCGCCTGAACCGTATCGCCGGGATACCATGTGCCGCCCCTTGACTCGCGGTACTCAATACTCGCAAGGACTCCTGACGATTCGCTCAGCTCAACGCCCGTTTTCTGCCCCAGCCCCAGCCTTGTGCAATAGTCGTTCATTTTTTCGATGCCGAGCTGTCTGCCCGTTTCGTAAAAGAATATGTTGCACGACTGATTAAGCGCTTCTTTAACATCTACCGATCCGTGGTAACCAAGGCATTTAAAGGACATATCGGAGAAATAGCTGTAAATATGGTTGCAGGTGATTCGGGTGCTCTCGGTAATTACACCCTCCTCAAGTCCGGCAAGCGCCACGCCGAGCTTAAAGGTCGAGCCGGGCTCATAAGTGCTTTGAAGAGCCCTGTTCCAAAGCGGAGATGAGGTATCCGAGGCGAGCGCGGAATAATCCTCATAATATGTTTCAAGGTTATAGCTCGGATAGGTAGCGCATGCAAGCACCGCGCCGGAATTAACCTCCATAACAACCGCCGAGCCGACTGCGGGAATTGTTGATTTGTCTTTATACTGTTCAACGAAATTTGCAAGGGCGGTCTGCACAGACGCCTGCAAATCCGAATTGATTGTAAGAATAACCGTATCGCCCTGCACAGGCTCTGTTGTAATTTCCGTGGTTTTATTGTTTTCCGAATCGGTAACGGTGGTTTCAACGCCGTTTGTGCCTCTTAAATACTCCTCCATAGCCGCCTCGATACCGAATTTGCCTATTGTGTCATCCATAGCGTACGCGCGCAGGGAAAGCAGCTTTGCCTCCTCGGCGGAAAGGTTTTCATCATTTGCCGCCGAATCATATTCCTGCGTCTTTTCCTCATATTCCTCTGCGCTCAACGCGCCCGTAATGCCTAAAATATGCGGCGCTAATGTTCCGTCAAGATACTGTCTTTCGGTCGTCACCTTAATTTCAACGCCGACATAAAAGGAGCTTTTTTCCGTTATTACCGACGCAAGCTCAACCGAAACATCGTCCGCGAACGTATAGGGATTGGTAACCGAAAACGCTGATTTCTTCAGCGAATAGCACACCGAACCGATTTTCAGCGCGTCGGAATCCGAATAATTTTCCAGCTTAAAAACCTTTTTTAATTCGTCAAAGCAGTTTTGAGCGGTAGCGTAATCGTTAAGATAAAGCACGCTTTTCGATTTAAGGAATTTTATATCGGATTCCCTGTCCTGCGAAAAGCTGATAATGCCGTCAGAATCAAAATACATCGGAATATTGTTGTTCCACTCCGCGCCGTTCTCCTCAAGAAGGTTTATAAGCGAAAGTATAATTTCGTTTCTTTGCTCCTGATCGTCGGTGCTTGGAAAATATGAGCCGTTAAAGACTACCGAGTTTACCTGCTTGTTGGTTACGAGCGGTATTCCGTTGCAGTCAAGAATTTCTCCCCTTGCCGCTTCGATTGTTGTTTCCGTTGAGCTTAAGGCAACCCTCTGACTGCTGTATTCCTCGGCGTGAACGACCTGAATCCTGAAAAGATCCGCCGCAAATATCGAAAAAATAAATATGACCGCAGCAATAAATGCCGTCAGCCTGAATTTAACGGTTTTTTCGGTTTTGTCCATTTACGGCGCTCCTTTCAAAAGATTTTATTTAAAATTCCTCCGTAACCGCGGTCTTTTTCATAATTGCCCTCACGGTTATATAAAAAATCGGTGTAAAAAGGAATGAATAAACCGCGCTCGGCAAATAGAACGTCAAAAACAGATAGCCCGCGCTGTCAAGTCCCCTTGCAACGACGAAAAACAGCAGATACAGCGAAACATAAATAATATTTGCCGCCGCCGAGAGTATAAGCGCTGTTAAAAGGTGATTTCTCATAAGCACGTTTATTAAAAGACCGCATAAAGCTCCCGTCAGCATAAGAAAAAGGGTATTCCAGCCGTCGCCGAGCCCCGAAACACTATCCCACAAAGCCCCCGCGAACAAGCCGAATACCGCTCCCGTGATTTCACGTTCAAACATACCTATACACACGGCGAGAGGGATTAACAAAAACGCCCTTGCGCCGAATATTTCGGGAAAAAAGCCGTCAGTATTCTGTAATATGTGGACGAACAGTATAATAACCGCAAATGACGCCCGTCTTATAATAAGTATTTTTGTATTCTTACGCATCGCCCTTGCCCTCAAAATCGGTAATGACGAAAGCGTCCTGAACCTCGCTTATGTCAATTTCGGGCTTGACCTCGGCATAGTATGCAATGTCGCCCTCCTCCTGCTTAACAGAGGTTACCGAGCCAATAATAAGCCCTCTCGGAAATATGCCGCCGACGCCCGAGGTACAGACTATTCCGCCCTCGGCAACAGCGGTATCCTTTGTAAGACCCGCAAATTTAACGGTTCCGTCAACGCCGAGCCTTGCGGTGGTGTCCGTATATCCAAGCTCGCCCGTTCTTATTTCATATGCCGCGGCGTTAACCTCGGGGTCATAAACGGAAAGCACCGTGCAGGTTGTGGGCGTAACCTCGCAAACAAGCCCTATCAGGTATTCTCCGCTTATTACAGGGCAGTTTGTTTCCACGCCGTCGTTGCTTCCGCAGTTTAACACAAACGAGCAAAAGGTATCAGCCGAATTTCTGCCGATTACCGTTCCTGCGGTAAACTGAAAATCGGGGTTTTTCTCTTTGACCTCAAGGAATTTTTCATAAGCCTCAACCTGCTTTTGCAGCTTTTCATAGTCAACAAGCTTGCTCTGATAATCGGCGACCTGCTGTTCAAGCTGCGCGACTCTGTCCATATACGAGCGTGACGAAACGAAGCCGCCCTTAAAGTTATCAAATTTCTCGGCTATGTAGGACGAAGCCTTGGAAAGCGGAGAAAAAACCGTGCTTACGGCAGATGTGAGCGGTGAAGAACCGCTGCTTGAAGATGCGGCGGCAACGATGCCCGCAAGCAAAACCACGGCAATTACAAGCAGTATGCGAAAGCCCTTGCTTTTAACAAAATTCTTCATTTTCACACCTCCGTTAAATAACAGTAAAATCGCTTACGGCTGTCAGCGCTTATTCGCGGCTTCCGAAATGTTTGCAGGGGCGCGGGGCGTCCCTGACGCGCCGTTAAAAAGCTCCGTTAAACCCCGCTGCGCCCGTCGGCTCCCCCTGCCTTAACTTTATTCGTATTTTCTCTTAGCGGTAAGCCCCGAGTGTTCAAGGCATACGCCCGTGCCGTCAACAACGCAGTCAAGCGGATTTTCGGCAACATGAACGGGGATTTTCGTTTCGATCGAAATCAGCTTATCAAGCCCTCTTAACAGAGCGCCGCCGCCCGTAAGCATAATTCCCCTGTCGATAATATCAGCCGAAAGCTCGGGCGGGGTTTTCTCAAGCGTTGAACGTACCGTATCAAGAATCTGATTAACGGGGTCCGAAAGCGCTTCTCTGACCTCCTCCGAGGTGATCTCAATGTTCTTGGGAAGTCCGTCGAGCAGGTTTCTGCCCTTGACGTCCATTGCCCCCTCGCCGTCATACGGATAAGCGGAGCCGATTTTTATTTTTATGTCCTCGGCTGTTCTTTCGCCGATTAAAAGGTTATGCTTTTTTCTGATGTACGCTATAATCGCTTCGTCAAAATTGTCGCCCGCGACCCTTGCGGACTGCGCGGTAACTATATCGCCGTAGGATATAACCGCAACCTCCGAGGTGCCGCCGCCGATATCGACGACCATACTGCCGACCGCCTCCGAAACCGGAAGCCCTGCGCCGATAGCCGCCGCCATAGGCTCTTCAATAAGGCTTACATATTTTGCGCCTGCCGAGCGCGCGGCGTCGTGAACCGCCTTTCTTTCAACCTCGGTAACGCCCGACGGAATACATATAAGCACCCTTGCCCTTGAAAACGGCGAGGAGCTTATTGCCATCCTGATAAATTCCTTAAGCATATCGGAGGTAATATCGAAGTCTGCTATAACGCCGTCCTTTAAGGGACGGACCGCCGTAATCGAACCCGGCGTTCTGCCTATCATCTGTTTTGCCTTGTCGCCTACCGCGACAACCTTTTGGGGATATGAGCTTACGTCAACCGCTACAACGGACGGCTCTCTTATAACAATGCCCTTACCCCTTACAAAAACAAGAGTATTTGCCGTACCCAAGTCGATACCGATATCCTGCGAAAACAACATAGTACCAATCCTTTCTTATCTTTCAGTTTAAATATTAGCAAAAGTCACTAAATTCCCGTTTTTAAAGCAAAGTGTCCCAATGTTATCCGAGACACTTGAATTTTTTTGTTACTCGGAAGGTTGTGAGGTTATTATAACCTTTATATATTAAATTCTCAACCTAAAATAAGTAAAAACTTTGTTAAAATGTAAAAAAATTATGTATATTTCTTACGACAGCGAAGCCTTGAGCGCAAAAGCGGAAAACATACGTCCTTACAGGCGTTTTCGGCCTTTTTATTTTTCGGACCGCTTGAATTTTTCGGAGTTTCTTCGCCAATGGAACAGATACTGCTGCGCTATCCCCTCATAGCCCCTTACGCATTCCGGAAGTCCGTCGGGATACATTTCAAGCATTATCCTTTTAACCCAAACGTCAACGGGAAACGCCTCAAATTTTCCGAAGCCGTAAAGCAGCGTACACTCCGCGACCTTTGCTCCGACTCCTTTGATTTTTATAAGCTCCCGCCTGCCGTACTCAATAGGCTGTTCGTCGATTTCTTTCAGGTCTACCTCCCCCGAAGCGACCTTTTGAGCCGCGTCTGCTATGTATTTTGCGCGGAAGCCCGCCCTAAGCACAGCTAAATCGTCAACCGTCAGCTTTGACAGCTTATCGGCGGAGGGAAACGAGTAAGCCCCCTCGGCTGTTTCATTGCCGAAGCCCTCGCAAAGCCTTTTGATAATGCCTTTTATCCTCGGAATATTGTTGTTTTGGGAAATAATAAACGAGCAAAGCGTTTCCCATGGCTCCTGCCTTAAAATCCTTATTCCGCCGAACTCCGTCACAGCGGATTTTAAATTTTCATCCTGCGAAAAGGCGTTGCAAATAGCTTTGTAATCCCTGTCAAAATCAAGGTATCTTCTTAAAACCGAGTTAAATTCGTTTTCGGAGCAGTTGCATATCAAAAAACCGTTTTCCTGACGCAGCTTATAATATTTATCCCCCACGACGCCGCACATAAAGCCGTCCGCTTCCTCCCATCGGAACGCCTGACCGCAGTCGAGGGAAAGCGAAAGGTTAAACGCCTCGGGAAGCCTTATTTTATAAAAACTGTTTTTCTCGTTCTTCATAACCTCACCTTAAAAGTACACAAAATAATCCGACAAATTTTATAGAAAAACGACAATGTTATTTTGCACAAAAAATTTTAGGAATTTTACTTAAAAATTAACTCCTCACTGTATAATTGTAAAGTGAATATAACAATTTGTATTTGTCCGATTTTTAACAAAAGTTATTAACATTTTGCAAAATTTGGCTGAAAGTCAGTATTATAACCGCTTTTTCAGTCAACTTATCAACATTTTGAACACGGTTTTGAACATTTTTGAACATCTGATAATTATACTTTAAGTATAATATGTTAAATTAAAAGTTTGTGAAAAATCCCATATTGACGCTCAAAAAAACAACAAATGCCAAATAAAGCGGTATAATCCTTTTATAAATTAAAATAATAAAATCAACAAGCTGAAAAGGAAAAAACAAGATGATAAAAGGTGTAAACAGACAGGTGCTGGAAATTCACGACACGGGTATCGACTGCTTTGAAAAAGCGCTGTTTTTCGTAAAGCCCGAATATTCAACGCTCAGCGAAAACAAGCTGCGGGACAAAGCGCTTCAGGCAATCTCGGGCAGAGCGGGTGTTCCAAAGACAAAAAAGGCAGCCTTTAAGACCGTTTTTTACAGAATACTCGGGCTTTTGTCGGCGGCGGGAACAGGAGCCGTTATAGCCCTGCTTCTCAATTAGTATTCTCTTTTTAAAATAACGGCTCCCGCTGCGGGAACCGCAACGCAGTCGGTTACCGCAGCTCCGTTTATAAGCTCCTTTGTATATTGCCATATACTCGGCAGATTGTAGGTTATCTCAGTCTCGTTTCTGTTTGCAATCAGCATAAGCGACGAGCGCTCGCCGTTCCTTTCAAACGCTATACAGCCGAGCGCTGCGGAAACAGGCGCAAATCCGCCGCGCTTCAGCGCGCTGTTTCTGCGTCTGATTTCACCGAGCAGCCTATAATATTCCTGAAGCTCGGTATTTTCGCCGCCCCAGACAAAGTAACCTCGGTTAAACGGGTCCTTATAGCCCTGCATACCCGCTTCGTCGCCGTAATAGACCGACGGCACGCCGGGGAGCATATACTGAATTGCGGCGGCAAGCTTTAAAAGCCTAACGCCCTTTTTATAATCCTCGTCGGACAAAACCGTGCTTGACTGCCATACTCGGTCATGGCCGTCACAGCGCTCGCCCGCAAGCCTTGTAATCGCGCGTTCGGTATCATGAGTGCCGATATGATTCATAAGCACGTTTAACGCAGGCTCGGGGTAGTTTTCGACGACCGAGCAAATTCTCGTCATAAAATCCTCCGCCGAGCCGTCCCTTGCAAAATCAAGCACAGCGTTTGCAAAGGGATAATTCATTACGCTGTCAAACTGAGAGCCTGACAAAAACCTTCTGCGGCAGCCGTATGAGAACTTGTTTGTAGCGTCCTCCCAAACCTCGCCCAGCAAAAGCGCGTCGGGATTTTCCGCTTTTACCGCCCTTCTTGCCTCGTCTATAAAGCAATCGGGAAGCTCGTCCGCAACGTCAAACCGCCAGCCGTCTGCGCCGAGCCTGAGCCACTTACGCAGAACGCCGTTTTTGCCGGTTATAAATTCAAGATATTCGGGACACTCCTCTGCAACCTCGGGCAGGGTATCAAACCCCCACCAGCTTTTATACTTGTCGGGATATTCTTCAAATTTATACCATTTACGGTAGGGCGATTTTTCGGAATTATACGCTCCGACGCTGTCGTATCTGCCGTATCTGTTAAAATACACGCTGTCGTCGCCCGTATGCGAAAACACGCCGTCAAGAATCACCTTAATGCCAAACCCGTGCGCCGCTGAGCAAAGGCTTACGAAGTCCTTTTCCGTACCTAAAAGCGGATCGATTTTAAGATAATCCGCCGTATTGTAACGGTGATTTGAATGAGCTTCAAAAATCGGATTCAGATAAATGCAGGTAACGCCCAAATTAAACAGATAACCGAGTTTTCGCTCAATGCCCTTTAAATCGCCGCCGAAATAATCCCTGTTGATAACGTCGGGCTTCCAATACGGAGCATTCTCGGTATCCGTCCGCAAAATTCTGTCGGGTGGCACGCCGTCCTTTTTTTCTCCCGAATTGCAGAACCTGTCGGGAAAAATCTGATATATTACACCGCCGCAGAGCCAGTCGGGGGTTTTAAAATCCTTTTCATAAACCGTTAACTGCCATTCCCGCTTTTCATTGAGTGCCGACGCGTACACTCCGGTTCCGTTTCCGTTGTTATAAACCGCGCCCTCTCCCCATGAGGAATACAGGTTAAAATGGTACCAATAAAGACCGCTTTTGGGAAAGTCAGTTTCAATATCCCATACCTCGCTGTCATCGCCGTACATACCCGCCCAATACATACCCCGTTCCGAAAAATCTTCGTCACTGTCGTTCCTTACGGCAAGTGCCGCGCCGTTGATCATAAAGGAACGTGGCAGGACGATTCTGAACTTGACCCTTTCAAACGTTTTGACCGCGCCGAATTTGCTTTTGTAATAGCTGTCACGTGAATTGAATAGCGTATAACTCATTCTTTGATCTCTCACATATAATTTTTATCTGATTAAGTATATCACAAAAGCGCACGGTTTATCAACTTTTCAGCTGAAACTTTAAAAAGGCTGTTTCAAACCTTCGTCTGAAACAGCCCCGTTTTATTTTTCGGATATTACAGCTCTGCGAAATACTTGATTGTTCTGACCATCTGGCTTGTGTATGAGTTTTCGTTGTCATACCACGAAACGACCTGCACCTCATAAAGGTCGTCGGCAATCTTTGCAACCATCGTCTGAGTAGCGTCAAACAGCGAACCGTATCTCATACCGATAACGTCCGAAGAAACAATCGGATCGGCGTTATAGCCGAAGCTCTCTGACGAAGCAGCCTTCATAGCGGCGTTGATGCCGTCAGCCGTAACGTCACTGCCCTTAACAACAGCTGTAAGAATCGTTGTTGAGCCGGTCGGAACGGGAACTCTCTGAGCAGAACCGATAAGCTTGCCGTTAAGCTCGGGAATAACAAGGCCGATAGCCTTTGCGGCGCCTGTTGAATTCGGAACGATATTTGCGGCGCCCGCTCTTGCTCTTCTGAGGTCGCCCTTTCTGTGAGGACCGTCAAGAATCATCTGGTCGCCCGTGTAGGCGTGAATCGTTGACATAATGCCCGATTGAATGGGAGCATACTTATTAAGAGCGTCAGCCATAGGAGCCAAGCAGTTGGTTGTGCAGGAAGCCGCCGAGATGATCTGATCGTCGGCAGTAAGCGTCTTTTCGTTTACGGAATAAACGATCGTTTTAAGGTCGTTGCCTGCGGGAGCGGAAATAACAACCTTCTTAGCGCCCGCGTTGATGTGAGCCATGCTCTTTTCCTTTGAGCAGTAGAAGCCCGTACATTCAAGAACAACGTCAACGCCGATTTCGCCCCATGGAAGCTCGTTAGCGTCTTTAACAGCGTAAATAGTAATCTCTTTTCCGTCAACCGTGATTGAGCCTTCGCCCGCTTCAACAGTGTGTTTGCCCTCGCCGATTCTGCCGCAGTAACCGCCCTGAGCGGTATCATACTTAAGAAGATGAGCAAGCATCTTAGGGTCTGTAAGGTCGTTGATAGCTACAATTTCATAGCCCTCTGCGTCAAACATCTGTCTGAAAGCAAGACGGCCGATTCTGCCGAAGCCGTTAATGGCAACTTTAACTGACATTGGTATTACCTCCAAAAAATTCTTATTGTTTTTTTGCAGTATTATTTTATACCGAAATTCCAAATTATGCAAGATATTTTACCTCTTTTTTCTTTTCGTTGTGAATTTTTTGTCAATGTGACTAAAATCTGTGTTTTAATAAGAAAAAAGGATATACTATTCACATATATTTTTAATAGTTGAATGTCGGGGAGAGATATATTACGGAAAAGATTTATCTTGAAAGGCTTGAAAAGCTGTCCGATGAGGTAAAAGAGGGCGCGGATATAAGCCGTATACGGGATGAAATGCAGGATGTTATAAGCGGAGCGGGAGCTTGCTTTACCGAAGAGAACGCGGCGGCGTCGAGGATTATCGGCAAAACGCTGAGGGTGCTGAAAAAGCTGTATAACCTAAACTCGGAGTGCGCCCAAAAAGCGTATAACTGCAATGTAACCGAGCTTTTTGACAACCTTGCCTTCTGCTGCGGGCTTCTATGCTCCGAAAACAGAAAGCGTATAATTTTTTCCTGCGGGGACGAACCGTTTTACACCGTTTGCAGCCCGAGGGAGCTTAGCTGGGCGTTCCTGAATATACTTGTAAACGCCGCGTTACATTCAAAGGGAGATTTTATTTCGGTCACTCAAAGAATAGGAGCGGGTTTTGCACAATTTACAGTTGAAAACGAGGGCGAATTTAGGTATGCCGGTTTTTTAAACGCCCTGTGTGAAAACGGATGCGGACTTTTCAGAACCAACAGAATAGTATCCTCTCACGGCGGGGTCGTTATGATGAGCTCCGGCAAAAATAAAACCGCCGTTTCGTTTACCGTATTAAAAAAGACGGACAGTTCTCTGCCCGAGTACAAAATACCCTCGGTCGAGGATTTACTTTACGACCGCCTTTCAATTATATATACCGCGCTCAGCGGAATTTGAATCGGAGCAAGCTCCGCCGAAAGCCAAGCGAAGCCGGAGCGCCGCTCCGATTTAATCCGTTATTTATTTGATTTTTTCGGCGTTTTCGGCGCGTCGTCCAAATTGATTATTATATTCGCTCCTGCCCAGACCGCCATACCTATGTACAAAAACAGCATAACAAAGAATGCGTCTGACAGACGCAGCAGCGAAAAGCTTGCTATATAAGGCAGAATTGCCGAAACGATCGACGACTCAAAGAACACGCCGAGCGATATATCCCCTGCAACGATAGGCGATGCAACGGCATTGAACGAGATATACATACATATTACCGAGACAATGCCTGCCGCCGACAGCGCCAAAGGAATTTTCTTTTTATTCGAGAAGCACGAAAAAAAGAATATTACAAGCGCGATTACGATTGCAATCGCAAAGAAAACAAGCGTTGCAATAATCGGCGCGTGAATTTCGCTTACAGACTCCCAAACATTACCGCTGCCGTCAGCGCCCGCGTTTCTGATTCCATCGCCAAAGGTTTTCCAGACATAATAAATGCTGAACTTATCCTCGGTTGCGCCCGTGTCCTCGGTATTGCCCTGAAGCTCTGCGATAAGCGCAAACAGGTCGGACTCAACTATAAAATGAATAAGCTTACAGAAAACCGCGGCGATCGGAACAGCCAACGCCGCCAAAGCCATAACGATTCTGTAAAAAATGTCCATACCTGTCGTTTTGGGCTTTAATATCTTCGCTTTCTCTTTACCCATAATCATTTCCCCTTTATTTGCCCCATGAAGAGTTAAGGGCAACGGTAAGATTAAATATTTTTTTGTCATGAGCCGAGTCTTTATCAACGCAGAAATAACCCTTACGCATAAATTGGAACACCTCTCCCGGTTCAGCGGATATAAGACCGCCCTCGACAGCGCAGTTTGAAAGCACCTTGAGCGAATCGGGGTTGACATTATCAATAAAATTTTCCCCGTCCGCGGGATTGGGCACGTTAAAAAGCCTGTCGTACATATTTACGGTTGCCCTTAAGCAGTCGTCCGCATTGACCCAGTGAATAGTACCCTTAACCTTGCGCCCGTCAGGTGAATTTCCGCCCCTCGACTTCGGATCGTAGGTGCAGTAAATAACCTTTACATTACCGAAGAAGTCCGTCTCAAAGCCCGTGCATTTTACAAAATACGCGCCCTTGAGCCTTACCTCGTTACCCGGATAAAGCCTGAAATACTTTTTAACAGGCTCAGCCATAAAGTCCTCGCGCTCAACGAGCAGATGCCTTGAAAAAGTAATCTTTCTTGTTCCCATTTCGGGATGGTCGGGGTGAACCTCAACCTCAAGCTCCTCGGTCTGCCCTTCGGGATAATTTTCAATTTCAAGCCTGACGGGGTCAAGCACAGCCATAGCCCTCGGTGCCGTGTCGTTTAAAACATCCCTTACACACGCTTCGAGAAGCCCCGCGTCGACCACCGAATAAGCCTTTGAAACGCCGATTTTATCGCAGAAATCACGCACAGCCTTTGCAGGGTAGCCCCTTCTTCTCATACCGCTTAAAGTAGCCATTCTCGGGTCATCCCAGCCGCTTACAATACCCCTGTTTACAAGCTCAAGGCATTTTCTCTTGCTTGTAACGCTGTAGTTAAGGTTAAGCCTTGCAAATTCTATCTGCCTCGGCGGATTTTCAAACCCCAGCTCCTTTAAAAACCAATCGTAAAGCGGTCTGTGGTTTTCAAATTCAAGCGAGCACAGAGAATGTGTAACGCCCTCTTTATAGTCCGACAGCGGATGCGCAAAATCGTACATAGGATAAACGCACCATTTGTCGCCCGTCTGATGGTGAGTTATGTGCGCAATTCTGTAAATAACGGGATCGCGCATATTCATATTGGGCGAGGACATATCAATTTTTGCCCTCAGAACCTTCTTGCCGTTTTCATATTTGCCCTTTGTCATATTGGAGAACAGAATAAGATTTTGGCGGACTGTTCTGTCGCGGTACGGGCTGGGCTTACCCGATTCGGTGAGCGTTCCCCTGTATTCTCTGATTTCATCGGCAGTCAAATCGTCAACATAAGCCTTGCCCGCCTTGATAAGCTTAACGGCGCACTCATAGATGAAATCAAAATAGCTTGACGCATAATAGCAGTTATCCCACTTAAAGCCGAGCCATTCGATATCCTCCTTGATGGCGTCGATATACTCAACGTCCTCCTTTGAGGGATTGGTGTCGTCAAGGCGCAGGTTGCACACGCCCCCGTATTTTTCCGCCGTCCCGAAATTTATGCAGACAGCCTTTGCGTGACCTATATGCAGGTATCCGTTCGGCTCGGGTGGGAAACGCGTCTGAACCCTGTCGTAAACGCCGTCCTCAATATCCTTATCTATAAAATCATGTATAAAATTTGAGGCTTTGGTCTCTTCCATTTTATTTCATCTCCCCGTAGTATTCCGCCGCGTCGGTAAGTCTTGACATAATCCTTTCCCTGCCCAAAAGCTTCATTATTGTATACAGATCGGGCGTATTCGTCCTGCCCGTTACGGCAACTCTGATAACTGTCGAAACGTCGCCGACATGTCCCTTAAAGGCTTCGGGATTCCGCTTATATTCCTTTACCTCCGGCGTAAACCCGTGGGGAACGCAAAGCTCTTTGATTTTTTGAAACCAAACGTCCTTTTCGTCTGTCTCGGAATATACCGAAATATAATCCTTTATCAGCGAACCTGCGTCCTCGGCGCCGATATTTTCGGGCAGGGCGTAATTTTTAACATAGAGAGAGTCGAACATATATGAAAAATAATCGCGGACCTCGTCCCACCTTGCAATATCCTTACGGGGCTTTTTACCGCCCCTGTCAAGGCTTATAACGCTCAAAGCAAGCTGCTTGCCGTCATTTAAAATCTCATAATACTCCCTATCGTATTTAAAAGCCCATTCGAGCGTCCTGCCGTAAACCTCGTCGGCAGTCATAACCGATATAATATTTTTACTTATGTCGTTGAGCTTACACAGGTCGAACAGGCAGCCGCTCACGCTCATTTTTTTCAGATTGAACGGGAATTTTATAATGTCCTCGGTCTTATTCGCCCTGCGCCAATCCTCAAAATTGGAATTTAAAAGCGTCATAAGGTATTCGATAACCGCCTCGGACGGATACCCCTTATCGACAAAATAACTCACAGCCGCTTCGGGGTCCTTCCTCTTTGAGAGCTTACGCTTCGTGCCGTCCTCCTCATCTATTTTCATGACCTGCGGAGTGTGGGCGTATTTCGGTACTTTATATCCGCACGCCTTGAAAAGAGCTATATGCTTGGGTACTGAGGAAATCCATTCCTCACCCCTTATAACGTGCGTAGTCCTCATAAAATGGTCGTCGCAAACATGGGCAAAATGATATGTAGGAACGCCGTCGCTCTTTAAAAGCACCTCGTCGATTATATTTTCGGGCATTTCTATTTTTCCCCTGATAACGTCCTCAAAAATTATTCTCTTATTCACGTCGCCGTCGGAACGGAAACGAAGCACATACGGCTTGCCTGCTTTCAAGTTTTCTTCGACGGCTTCAAGGCTCAAATCGCGGCATTTTGCGTATTTCCCGAAATAGCCTCTTATTAAAGCCCCTTCCTTCTCCTGCCTGTCGCGAAGCTCGGACAATTCCTCGGCGGTGCAAAAGCAGGGGTAGGCAAGCCCTTTTTTCACAAGGCTTTTCGCAACGGTTTTATATATTTCAACTCTTTTCGACTGCGTATAAGGTCCGTAATCGCCCTTCTCGGCGTTAAGCCCCGTAACGCCCTCGTCAAACTCGATCCCGAAGGCGTTAAAGCCGTCGATAATCGCGGACACACCGTCCTCGATTTCCCTTTTCTTATCGGTATCTTCAATTCTGATATACGAAACTCCGCCCGTCGCTTTTGCCGTAATAAAATCGGTAAGCGCGCCGAAAAGCCCGCCCAAATGCAGATAGCCCGTCGGACTCGGCGCAAATCTCGTAACCCTTGCGCCCTCCTTTAAATTCCTTTCGGGATATTTTTCCTCATAATAATCCGGAGTTTTTGTAATATCGGGAAAAAGAAGCTCTGCAAGCCTGTTGTAATCCAACAAAAACACCTCACACGGTCAAACTTAAAATCAATTTTAATTTCAGCAGAGCCGAACTCAATATGCATTAAAACACATCTTGTTCGGCTCTCATATGCCTATCTTATCCGACGCTCAAATTAACCTTTCGGTCGCTGTCCGGAAATTCGCACCGTTCAATCTCAGCGCCTAACCGTCGGAATTTTTCAACGACGTCCTCATAGCCGCGCTCTATATGATATATTTCTTCAATCTCGGTATTGCCTGCCGCGATAAGTCCTGCTATAAGCAGCGCCGCGCCCGCTCTTAAATCGTCCGCTCTTATGGGAGCGCCCCGAAGCCCCTCAACGCCTTCAATGAATGCGGTTTTACCGTCGACGTGAATAACCGCGCCCATACGGGCAAGCTGCTCCGCATAACGGAACCGATTGTCCCAAACGCTTTCGGAAATAATACTCGTACCGACAGCCTGACTCAGAAGCACCGCGAACTGCGGCTGCATATCGGTCGGGAAGCCCGGATGCGGCATGGTTTTAATGTTGCACTTGTCGGGGCGTCTGTCCATGCTTACTCTTATTGAATCGTCAAATTCCTCAACGTCCGCGCCGCACTCAATAAGCTTTGCGGTAATAGACTCCAAATGCTTAGGAATAACGTTCTTAACAAGCACGTTTCCCCTTGTTGCTGCGGCGGCAACCATATATGTTCCCGCTTCAATCTGGTCGGGAATAATCGAATATTCGCACCCGTGCAGTTTTTCGACCCCTCGGATTTTAATAACGTCCGTACCTGCGCCTCTTACATCCGCGCCCATAGTGTTAAGAAAGTTTGCAAGGTCAACTATATGGGGCTCTTTTGCGGCGTTTTCAATAATGGTAAGCCCTCTTGCCTTAACGGCGGCCAACATAACGTTCATAGTTGCGCCTACCGAAACAACGTCAAGGTAAACGGAGCTTCCCAAAAGTCTGTCTGCTCTCGCGTTGACCATGGCGTTTTCCTCCATAGTCACCGTAGCGCCGAGCGCTTCAAAGCCCTTTATGTGCTGATCAATGGGACGCACTCCCAAATAGCATCCGCCGGGCATTGCAACCTCTGCGTGCTTAAATCTGCCCAAAAGCGCGCCGATAAGGTAATACGACGCCCTTAGCTGCTTTGAATACTCATGTTCAACAACAAAAGAGTTTATATGTCTTGTATCAATTTCAATAGTATTCTTGTTTACATATTTAATATGCGCGCCCATGAATTTTAATATTTTAATCATTGAGGTGACGTCGCTTATATTCGGTATATTTTCAATTCTGCAAACATCCTCTGCAAGAATGGTTGCGGGAAGTATGGCGACTACTGCGTTTTTCGCGCCGCCGACGGTAACCTCGCCGTTAAGCTTATGACCGCCGGTAATGACGAATTTCTCCAAAGACGGTTCACTCCCTAAATTTTATTTATCACACACTGAAGCTCTAATATCGAAAGCAATATACGGTTACAAAGCCGCATTATTATGGTTATTATACCACCGTACCAATCAAATTAAAAGTATTTTTTTATTTTTTTCGGGAATAAATATTAAAATTGATTTAAGACCGAGAGCAGCAGGGCAAATCCCGTAAAAAACACGGCTGTTTCAAATTTCAAACTGAAACAGCCGTTATTTAAATGTTAAGGCGAGGGGAGTCGAACCCGATAAGGCGAGGGGAGTTGAACCCGATATGGTTTAAAATTACGCCTTGCCCTCACAGCCGAGAACGGTCTTGATCTTATGAGAAACAACCTCCTCAATAAGATCTCTTGCGGGAGTGAGATACTTTCTCGGGTCAAAGTCCGCAGGATTCTCGGCGAAATGCTTGCGGATCGCCGCGGTCATAGCTATACGAATATCGGAGTCGACGTTAATCTTGCAGACAGCCATTGAGGACGCTTTTCTGAGCATATCCTCGGGGATGCCGATAGCGTCGGGCATCTGCCCGCCGAACTCGTTAATGGTCTTAATATGCTCCTGATTAACGGAGCTTGCGCCGTGAAGAACGATCGGGAAGCCGGGGAGCTTCTTTTCAACCTCCGCAAGAATATCAAAACGAAGCTGGGGCTTCTGACCGGGCTTGAATTTATATGCGCCATGGCTTGTGCCGATTGCGATAGCAAGCGAATCAACGCCCGTTCTTGTAACAAAATCAAATACCTGCTCGGGCTTTGTGTAGGATTCATTGCCCGCTTCAACGACAACATCGTCCTCAACGCCCGCAAGAGTGCCCAATTCGCCCTCAACAACAACGCCGTGAGCGTGAGCATATTCGACGACCATCTTTGTAAGCGCGACGTTTTCCTCATAGGGGAGAGAACTGCCGTCGATCATAACCGAAGTAAAGCCGCCGTCTATGCAAGCCTTGCAGGTTTCAAAGTCGGGACCGTGGTCAAGATGAAGCGCAATGGGAAGCCCTGTTTCTTCGGCAGCCGCCTTTACCATAGCTACAAGGTAGCCGTGCGAAGCATACTTTCTTGCGCCTGCGGAAACCTGAAGGATAACGGGTGCGTCAAGCTTCTTTGCCGCTCTTGTTATGCCCTGAATGATCTCCATATTATTTACATTGAAAGCGCCTATTGCATAACCGCCCTCATATGCTTTTTTGAACATTTCCGTAGTTGTTACCAATGGCATATTTTGTCACTCCTTGAGTAATTTCAAAAGTTTTATAACGCTTGTATTATAACTCACGCTAACCTTTATGTCAAACGAAACGGTAATTTTTAACAATTTCGTCATTTTTAAACAGTTTTACGAGTAACGCCGAAAAAATTTTGGAATAGAATGTGCAGGGGGATAAAAATGAACTTCTTTTTAACCTGCGAAAACAGCGGATCGCTTCCCGAGCTGAAGGACGAAGCCGTTAAAAAAATATTTCTTGAGGGCAAAAACTCATATATTAAAAGCAAGCTTATCAGCGAAGCCGCGCTTTTCTGCGAAAACAAAGGCTTACTGTGCGAAAGGTATCTGTCAAAATACGACTGCGATAAGCTCTGCGCCGTATACATACCCGCCAAAAAAGAACTTATAGCGGACAGCGTCCTGTTTTCAGCATACCCCGAAGCAGGCGTAAAAACCGTAAATACCGACAGCTTTTTTGATCTTACCGCCGCCGATTTTCCCGAAAGCGTAATTTTAAGCGAAAAAAAGGCGTCAGAGCTTAGATCCGACGCGGCAAAATTTGAAAACGCCGTAAAGATGCTTTTCCATGAAAACAAAAAAACGCTGACGCCATACATAAACCGCGCGAAGATTCTGAATTACATTCTTCGCTTTATAAAGAGAAACTCCCTTTCGCAGTCCGAAAGGACGGGCAAAAGCGTAAAGAAAAGCCTGTGCGCCGTCACTCCGTGGGGAATCCACACCTGCTATGAAACCGTTATGCTCAGCTGCAGGGAAGTCATAGTTATAAAGGATGAATTTCGCTGCGTCGCAGATATACTGATAAGAGGACTTTCCGAAGCGTTTAACCAATGCGGAAAGGACGCCGTCGTCTGCACCTGCTCAATAGACCCAAACGTCTGCGAGCATCTTATGATTCCCGAGCTTTCTCTTGCGTTTTTCACCTCTAACCGCGAGCATCCCTATCCCTTCGGGAGTACGGGCGTAATCTCCGCGTCGAGATTTTATCAAGAGGAATTGAAGCCTTCGGACAAATCCTCTCTCTTATGGAACAACGAGCTTTGCGACGGTTTTACGGACGAAGCCGTTTATTCGCTTTTCGAGGCTCTCGAAGCCGATAATTCCGTTTGTGATTTTACGGACGGATACCTGAACGAGGAAAGGTTTATGCAAGCCCTTTCAGAGCTTAAAGAAAATTTACGGTAATTTGACACAGAGGTTTATCTCTGATACAATAAACTCGGAAAGAATGTGAAAAGGGTGACGATATGAAAATAATCGATATTTCAAACGATTTGCTCACGGCGGAGGTCTTTAACGGCGACCCCGTACCTGAGCTTATAAAGAACAAAACCATATCCGACGAATCATATTACAACCTAAGCTCTATATCGGCATGTCTGCATAACGGCACGCATGTTGACGCGCCGCTTCATTTCCTGCCCGACGGCGACGCGATAGAAAAATACGATTTGGAAAAATTCATAGGTCCCTGCAAGGTGCTTGAGGTTTCGCCCGGAATCATAACGGGTCAGCTTGTTGAGGACTGCTTCCCGAGGGACTGCAAGAGAATTTTGATAAAATCAAAGGGCAGAGCGTATCTTCATCAAACGGCGGCGGAAATTATGGCGTATCTCGGCTACGGGCTTGTCGGTACGGACGGCATTACCGTTGAAGAACCCGACTCAAACGGCGCTGTTCACCGCGCGCTTCTCAGCGCGAACATAGCAATACTCGAGGGGCTTAATCTTGAAGAAGCGAAAAACGGCGACTATTTTTTAATAGCTCCGCCCGTTAAAATCTGCGGAGCCGAAGCGTCGTTTGCAAGAGCGCTGTTAATCTCCAACTATATTTTCTGGAGCAACAAATAAGCCTTGGGAGAAAGCAAAAATGAAAACAGAGAAAAAGAAAAGCCCCGTATCAAGATGCGACTGCTGTTCTTACTACGCATTTGACGACGAAACGGATTGTTATTCGTGCGAAATAGACCTTGACGAGGACGAAATGGAAAAATTTTTAAGCTGTACCGATTTCAACTGCCCTTACTATAACCCCTACGACGAATATAAGATCGTAAGCAAACAGAATTAAGGTTATATAAGCAAAGCGACCCCGCGCAATCGGTTTTATTGATTGCGCGGGGTCGCTGTTTTCAGTCTAATGAGTAGGGCGCGGCATCCTTGACGCGCCGCTTTGAAACTCCTCGGTCACTCCGTGACAGCTCCCTCTGAGAGGGAGCGGAAAAGGTTTGAATTGGAAAACACTCCTTCAGTCCCTTCGTGACGTCCGCGCTTGGGTCATATTATTTTGCCAGTGCGGCAACCTCAAGCATATAAGTACCTATCTGACCGCCGAATTCGGGCGCGCCGTCCATAATAAGCTTTCCGACCTTAACCGATTTAAGCATATCGTCCGTGCCGAGCAATATGCCGAGCGCGCTGTCAAGGTTGTTAAAGCGAAGCGTAAAGAACGGCATTGCGCGTTTGTATTCGCCTCTGCCCGCCTTCGACTTGCCCGCTTTAATACGCAGATACGCCGAAATATCGGGATATCCGTCAACCGCCCACGCATAAACGCGGTCGGGGCTTTTGCTCGTCCAATCATGGATGTCGGTATGCCCCATTTTGTTAAGCTGACTTATTCCGCTTGAAAGCAGATAGAAAAAGCATTTGACCATAAGCTTTTTGGTTTCCTCATCCTCGGGAGCTTTTTCAGCGCCCAAAAGCGAAGCCATTTTAAGAAGCGACATCAAAAACGCCTTGAATGCGCCGAAATGCTTGGCAATGCCTTTCATCTTAGGCAGCGTTGAAGGAGCGATTTTTCCCTTAAAGAACGCGTTCATAGCCTCAATGCTCTTGAATTCAAGCTCGATATGAGGATTAGGATCAACCGCGTTTAAGTGGACGAGCCACTCCTCTCCGTTAACGACATAGTGCATTCCGACCTTTCCGCCCTCGGCGTCGGGATCTAAGGCGCTTACCTGAATAACCGCATGGACGTTTTTAAACTGCTTTTTTAAGGACGGAACGTCATTCGCGATCACCTTTATAAGCGGCAGGGCGGCATTGAAGAATATTTTATTCGAATATAATTCTTCCTGTGTATGCAAAAGTTTCACTCTCCTTTTAAGAAAATAACCTAAGCCGTTTAAGGCGATGAAAGTTGAACCCGATATGGTTTATAAAACGGCATCTTTTCGCTAAAGCATCGTTAAAAATCTCACCATACGGCAGCTCGTCAACGGTAAAAAAGTGAAAATTTACCGAAAGGTCAAGCTTTAGGCACATTGTGTTCGACTCCCCGCCTTAAAACGTTAAACCTCGTCGTCCCAGTTATCGTCAAGCTCAAAGTCCTTGTGCATAACCTCGCGGACAGCGTCAATAATACCGTTCGCGTCAATGCCGACCATAGACATAATATCCTCATGAAGCCCGATAGGCGCGAACCGATCGGGATGACCGAGCTTTCTGAACGCGCAGCCCTTGCCCGATTCAACAACTACCTCCGCAACGGCAGAGCCAAGACCGCCCAAAACGCTGTGATCCTCAACCGTAATAATACGGCGCGTTTCGGAAACCGCCTTTAAGATTGCTTCCTTATCAATCGGTTTGATCGTGTGCATATTGAGAACTCTGACCTTTAAGCCGTCCGCGCTCTCGAGGAATTTTGCCGCCTCTCTCGCCTGAAATACGCACGAGCCGCAGGCGATAACGGTGATGTCGGTGCCCGGGTGAACCTCTACCGCCTTGCCGACCTCAAAGCCGTAATCCTCATTGTCGTAAAGCACACGGTCAAAGCCGCGGTTTATTCTTATATAGAACGGGCCCTCGGTGTTGTAAGCCGCCTTAACCGCATTTGCGGTTTCGTAGCCGTCGGCAGGGCAGATAACGGTAAGGTTGGGCATTGAGCGCGCAACCGCAAGGTCAACGATCGCATGGTGCGTTGAGCCTGCCTGACCGAAGGAGGTTCCCGAGTGAGTTGCTATAACCTTGACGTTTGCCTTCTGATAGCAGATGTCGGTGTGAAGCTGGTCGGCGGCTCTCAGGGAAGCGAAAACCGAGAAGGTTGAAGCGAACGGAACAAGCCCCGCCTTCGCCATGCCCGCGGCAACGCCGAGCATATTCTGCTCCGCGATACCTACGTTAAAGACTCTTTCGGGACAGGCGTTGGTAAAGTCCTGAAGCTTTGTGGATGTTGCAAGGTCAGCGGTGACCGCAACTATTTCCTTATGCTCCTTAGCAAGCTCAGCTAAGGTCTTGCCGTAAATCTCCGAGGTTGAAAGCTCGGGGGTCTCAATTACGTTATATACAAATCCTCCTGCCATATTAGAACTCCTTTCCGCAGCGTGCAATACGCTCAGCGCTGTATTCGTCAAGCTCTTTGGCGGCAACCTTAGCCATATCCTCGTCGATTGCGCCGTAATGCCATTTATAATTGCCCGAGGTAAGCTTTATTCCTACGCCCTTAATTGTGTCGGCAACGATTACCGACGGCTTTTCGGTGCAGGCGTGAGCCGCGTCGATCGCTTTGCACAGAGAAACAATGTTATTGCCCTCGCAGACGATTGTATTAAGACCGAATGCCGTAAATTTATCTGCAAGAGGCTCTAATTTCATAACATCCTCGGTGTCGCCGTCAATCATACAGTGGTTTCTGTCAACGATTGTGATGCAGTTGGTGAGGTTGTAATGACGGATTGTCATAAGTCCCTCCCAGTTTGAGCCTTCGTCAAGCTCGCCGTCGCCTGTTACGACGTAGGTTGTGTAGTCCTTACCGAGAACTCTTGCGGCGATAGCCGTGCCTGCGGCAATCGGAATGCCGTGACCCAATGAACCCGTTGAAGCGTCGACGCCGACAACCTTATTTGAGTCAAGATGGATTCCCATCATAGAATTTGTAAGGTTAAAGGTTTTGAGCTGCTCGGGGTCGTTGTAGCCGAAATCGCACAGCACAGGGGCATAGGCAATGCCTGCATGACCCTTGCTTAAAATGAAACGATCCCTGTCCTCCCACTTCGGGTCATCCTTTTTGATGTTCAGATATCTGTGGTACATGACCGTAAGAATATCCATAACGCTCATACCGCCGCCGATATGACCGCTGCCGGCCCAAACGGTTGTCTGGAGACAAAGGTGACGAAGGTCGTTAGCCTTCTTTTCAAGGGCAAGCCATTCTTCCTTGGTTAAAGGTGCTTTTTGCATTTTGTTCCTCCTTGTTGCTAATTGTTAATTTAACGGCGCGTATTTCCGCCCGATTTCACAGTTTATTTTAATTCGGGGTGATTCTTTTCAACTACCGAGAATGCGTCCTCCGCAATTTCAACGGCTTTCTTAATATCCTCATCCGTAACCGCCGCGTTCATAAAGTGATTGTGATGCGAGGCTATAAAAAGACCTCTCGAAACACATTCCGCAACCCATTCCTGATGAAGCATAAGGCTGTCATCGTTGGCAATACGCAGATAGAACAGCGCAGGCTCACCCGAAACGACAAGGTCAAAGCCATGCTCCTTTCCCGCCGCTTTAAAGCCTTCGGTAAGCTTTGTTCCCTTTTCGCGGAAAAGCTCGGGAACATTTAACTTCTTCATCTTGTCAATACAGGCAATCGAAGCGGCGAACGGCACGGCGCTCATCCAGTAAGAGCCTGTGTAGGTAATGCCGGAAACGGTTGCTTTCATATGCTCGCCGCCGCACAGAGCCGACATATTGTAGCCGTTTGCAAGCGCCTTGCAGAAGCAGATAAGATCCGCTTTTATTCCGTAATAATGGTCCGAGCCCTGAAGGTCAAGGCGAAAGCCCGTTCTGACGTCGTCGAAAATAAGCACCATGCCCTTTTCGTCGCAGAACCTGCGGACTGCCTGCCAGTATTCCTTGGTGGCGCATACGTTATCGTAGAAATTACCGTGGTCATAGGGCTGTGCTATAAGACCCGCAACATCGCCGTCACAGGCGTTGTAAGCGTCCTCAAGAGCCTGAAGGTTAAACCACGGAACAACAACATTGTTGGCAACCTCCTCCGGAAGAATACCGGGATAGTCAATTTTTTGCCCCCACTGAAAATCTCCGTGGTAATAGCCTTTAAGGAAAAACATTTTCTTTTTATGGGTGTGCGCTCTTGCCGCCATAACGGCGAGAGTGGTGGTGTCAGACCCGTTCTTTGCAAAGAACGCCCAGTCAGCCGAAGCTACGGTGTCAACAAGGTTTTCCGCACATTCAACCATTACCTTTGAGGGCGAGGTGGTACAGTTGCCGAGCTTCATCTGCTTTTGCGCGGCGGCGTCAACGTCGGGATCGTTATAACCTAAGACATTCGGACCATAGGCGCACATAAAGTCAATGTATTTATTGCCGTCAACATCCCAAAAATATGTACCCTGCGCCTTTTCGGAGAAAAAGGGCCATTTTGAAACCGGAACCCATAAGCCCTCGGCAGGACCCAAGTGACCGTATATACCCGACGGAATAACCTTTATTGCCCTTTCAAAGTATTCACGGCTCTTGTCGTGCTTATATTCGGGAAATTTGCTCATTTTCTGTCACCGTCCTTACGCTAAATACAGAGCTACTCTGTCGAGTATTCTGTTCATATTGTCAACCATTGAAAGCATACCTCTTATCTCAACCGTACCCATGCCGATACACTCAAGGGCGTTGATCCTGCCTGCGAAGAGGTCGAACGCCAAATCAAGGCTGTCGAACTGCATTATGGCTCTCGGCTTTTCAGGGGCTTTTTTGATCGTTACAAGATGGTGGTCCTTCGCGCGGATCGTTGCCGCGGGACCGTTCTTTATTGAGAACATAATATCGCCGTCGACTATGTATGACGCGCTCGCCCTGCCGATTTCATCCTGATTGCCGATCTGCGAAAGAGCGACTGAAATGGTGTAAAACGTAAGCACTGTGGAAAGCTCAAAGAACGCTCTGTCCTTTAACGCGTCCTCAGTGGGCTGCATAACCTCTGAAAGTCTGTCCGTCAAAGCGGTAAAGGTCTTTAACAGGAAATTGATTTTTGAAAAGCCCTTTACGGGTACGGGCGTAACCGTGCCGTCGATCATACCGTTAAATTTTTCACATGAGGCAAACGGAATTTTTATATCGCACTGCGAAACTCCGTCCTCCATACGGCAGCCCTTTGATGAAATTTTAATTGTCGCTGACGGACCGTTTTTTACGGTAAAGCCGATCGTAACAGGCTTTTTGATGCCTGAAATTATTTCCTGCGCTTTTTTGTCAAGCTCGCACAGGTTTTCGAGTGTTCCCAAAACGGCGTACATATTAAGATACGCCATCGTCCTTGAATCAGTCAAGAGGACTCCTCCTTTTTACAATATACAGCGTTGATTTAAAAAATTATGCCTTTTTAATAATATCAAAAAAAACATATAAAGTCAACGAAACGTAAGGCTGTTACGGATTTTTTTTGTGAAATTCACGCAATTTTTCTCCTCCGCTCCCATTGTGCCTGTTACCTTCCTCTGTGAGGGAGCGTTTAAAGCGGCGCGTCAGGGACGCCGCGCCCTGCAAATAATTTGAAATCATTAAAAAAGGGCTGTAAAACGCAGGTTTTACAGCCCCAAATTCCGATTATTGACAATCTTTTTACCGATTTACGCTTTCTTTAACGTTACAGCAACCTTATGCTCATCAATCGCAAATTCATTTTCCGTGCCGTCCGCCGAGAAAGCAAGCTCCTCGCACAAGAGCTCCGATTTAATAAAATCGGCGTTTTTATTTATAACCGACTGCACATATCCGTCCGCCGAAACAGCAAGCGTAATATGGTCGGTTACCTCAAATTTCAAGGACTTACGAAGATTTTGAACCTTTGAAACAAATTCGCGCACCGAACCTCTCTCAATAAGACCGTCATCAAGAACGGTATTGAGAACAACTGTAATCCCCGCGTTCGAGTCAATAACATAGCCCTCTTTAGCCTTTTCGGTGACGAGCAAATCGTCCATGGTAAGCTCAATATCCGCACCGTCAATTACAGCCGAATATACGCCCTTTTCCTTAATGGTGTTAATGATTTCAGTGTTTATATCAACATTGAAATACTCGCCGATCGCTTTAAGATGCCTGCCGTATTTAGGCCCTAATGTCTTTAACTGAGGCTTAATCTCATAGCAAATAAGACTGCCCATGTCAAAATCCGTAACGACCCTGTCAACGTTAAGCTCCTCGGCAATTGTGTTAAGCTCCTCCTCGCCGAGTGAAATTCCGTTTTCCAGCTTAACTATGCAAAGACTTAACGGCTGACGGTTGCGGATACGAACCTGTTCGCGCAGCTTTCTGCCGATTTCAACCGCCTTGTAGGAAATATCCATCTGCTGTTCAAGCTCAAGATCCTCCCATTCGGGTCGGAACTCGGGATAATCCGCAAGATGAACGCTTATCGGCGCGTCCTTGCAGAATCTTGCCGCAAGTCCCTGATAAATTGTTTCCGCAACAAACGGGGTAACGGGAGCTACAACCCTTGTAAGAATGTCAAGCACGGTATAAAGCGTCATATACGCCGCAATTTTATCCTCTGACAACTCCGAATTGAAGAAACGGCGGCGGTTACGGCGGATATACCAGTTTGAAAGCTCGTCAATGAATGATTCCATAGCCCTTGTGGCTTCAAAAATATGGTATGCGTCAAATTCAGCCGTTACCTTTTTGACAAGCGAATTAACTCTTGAAAGCACCCACTTGTCAATAGAGCGGAGCTTGCAGTCCTCAAGCTTATATTTACTCGGGTCAAATCCGTCGATTTCGCTGTAAAGCGAATAAAAATAAACGGAAGCCCAAAGAGTGCCGATAAATCTGTTTTGGAACTGCGCCAAGGTCTGCTTGTTGAACGAGGTTGAGATCCACGGCGCGTTCGCTATGCAGAAATAAAGCCTTACAGCGTCCGAGCCGAACTCGTCAAGAACCTCCCACGGGTCAACGACGTTGCCGAGGTGCTTTGACATTTTGATCCCCTTTTCATCGTTAACAAGCCCCAAGGCAATGCAGTTTTTATAGGGCGAAACGCCGAAAATGGCAGTTGAAAGCGCCTGCAAGGCATAGAACCAGCCTCTTGACTGGTCGCTGCCCTCGCTTATGAAATCGGCAGGGAACTGCTGATGGAAAATCTCTTGATTTTCAAACGGATAATGATGCTGCGCGTAAGGCATTGAGCCTGAGTCGATCCAGCAGTCGCATACCTCGGGCGTGCGGCGCATGGTCTTGCCGCACTCGGGGCAGGTCATTGTAAGCTTATCAACAACGGGCTTGTGGAGGTCGATGTCGGGCGAAGCGCCCGTAAGCTCGCAAAGCTCCTTAACACTGCCTACGACATGCTTATGACCGCACTCCTCGCATACCCAAATGGGAAGCGGAGTACCCCAATATCTGTCGCGCGAAACCGCCCAGTCGATAACGTTTGAAACAAAGTTGCCCATTCTGCCCTCTTTGAAGCTTTCGGGAAACCAATTTACGCTTCTGTTATCGGCAACAAGCTCGTCGCGGAGCGTCGACATCGCGATAAACCACGAATCCTTGGCATAATAGATAAGCGGGCTGTTGCATCTCCAACAATGCGGATACGCATGCTCGATCTTCTTGATCTTAAGAATTACCTTTGACGCAATAAGCTCCTTGATAATATCGTCATTAGCCTCAAACACGCCTCTGCCCGCATAAGCGCCGCATTCCGATGTAAACTTACCGGCATAGTCAACGGGTTTCAAGCACGGCAGACTGTTTTCTTTTCCTACTCTTGCGTCGTCCTCGCCGAAGGCGGGAGCGATATGGACAATACCCGTACCCGCGTCAAGCGAAACATAATTATCCGAAATTACATAGTATGCCTTTTCCCTGAACGTGCCTAAAAGATAGCTGTATATAGGCTCATATTCCTTGCCTTTAAGGTCTGCGCCCTTACAGACGGAAACGGTTTCGTAATCTTCAAACAAATCTCCCGCAAGCTCTGTCGCGATATAATAGTATTCGCCGCCGACCTTGACCTTTGAATACTCGAAGCTCTCGTTAACGCAGAGGGCAACGTTTGAAATAAGAGTCCATGGGGTCGTTGTCCAAACCGCGAAATAGGTATTTTCCTCATCTTTGCATTTAAATCTTACGAAAACGGACTCGGTCTTGATGTTCTTATACCCTTGGGCAACCTCGTGAGAGCTTAACGCCGTTGAGCATCTCGGGCAGTAGGGCGAAACCCTGAAGCCCTTATAGATAAGGTTCTTTTTGTCAAGCTCCTTAAGCCCCCACCAGACCGACTCGATATAGTCGTTGGTGTAGGTGATGTAGGGATGCTCAAAATCGCACCAATAGCCGACTCTTTCCGACATCTTTTCCCATAAATCCTTATAGGTCCAAACGCTTTCACGGCATTTCTTAATAAACGGCTCAACCCCGAACGCCTCGATGTCGGCTTTTCCGCTCGTATGAATCTGCTTTTCGACCTCAAGCTCTACGGGCAGACCGTGCGTATCCCAGCCCGCCTTTCTCTCGACGTGATAGCCTTTCATAGTTTTATATCTCGGAATAACATCCTTGACCACTCTTGTAAGAACATGCCCTATATGAGGCTTGCCGTTTGCGGTCGGAGGTCCGTCATAGAAAACATAGCTTTTTGTATTAACATCGTTTTTAGCCACAGCTTTTTTGAATATCTCGTTTTCGTTCCAGAAATCGATAACGTCCTGCTCTGACTTCGCAAAATCATAATTTCTTTCGATTTTGTTCTGCACTTTGCGGTCACCCTCGCTAAAATAATTATTTTCTTTACATATACGAATTATTATAGATTAGAATGTGCGAAAAATCAAGATTATATTTTTCACGTCTGCCTATAGGTTAAAAGCCGCTGTGAATTGCAAATAATTCCGGCATAACAGCGGCAGGCAAAGATAAAAACCCCGCCGTTCTGACGGGGTTCAAATAATTTTTATCCTGCTTCTTATTCAGCGGGAGTTTCCTCTGCCGCGGGGGCTTCCTCTGCCGCGGGGGCTTCCTCTGTTGCGGGAGTTTCCTCTGCCGCGGGGGCTTCCTCTGTTGCGGGAGCTTCCTCAACGGGCGCTTCTTCCTTTGCAGTTTCTTCCTTAGCTTCGGCTTCGGCAGTCTCAGCTTCCTCAACCGCCTTTGCTTCTTCCTTTGCAGGAGCGGCTTTCTTTGTGGAAGCTGTCTTTTTAGCAGCCTTAGCCGCTGTTTTCTTTACAGGCGCTTCCTGTGCCGCTTTTGGCTCAACAAGCTCAATTATGCACATTTCCGCCGCGTCGCCTCTGCGGGTACCTGTCTTTATAATGCGGATATAACCGCCGTTAACGTCCTTGTACTTAGGCGCAATCTCATCAAACAGCTTCTTGACAACATCCTCTTTTGTAACGTAAGCAAGAACCTGCCTTCTTGAGTGTAAGGAGTTATCCTTGGCAGTTGTAATCATCTTTTCTGCCATGGAGCGAACCTCCTTAGCCCTTGTAACGGTTGTTTCAACTCTGCCGTTTTCAAGCAGATATGTTACCATACCGCGAAGCATGGCTCTGCGGTGGTCGGTAGCTCTGCCGAGTTTTCTTGTTCCGGGCATTTAATATCACTCCTTTATTCGTCTTCCTTGTGAAGAGTGAAGCCAAGTGATTCAAGCTTAGCAACAACCTCATCGAGAGATTTTCTGCCAAGGTTTCTCACTTTCATCATATCTTCCTCTGTTTTACTGATTAAATCTTCAACCGTGTTGATGCCTGCTCTCTTTAAGCAGTTGAAGGAACGAACCGAAAGGTCAAGCTCTTCGATGGTCATCTCCAAGGTTTTGCCCTTGCCGTCGTCGCTCTTAACGACCATAACCTCGGTGTTGCCTGCCTCCTCGGACAGCTCAATAAAGAGGTTAAGATGCTCGCTGAGAATTTTAGCGCCGAGCGAAACCGCTTCCTTCGCGGATATAGTTCCGTCCGTCCAAGCCTCAAGCGTAAGCTTGTCATAGTCGGTTATCTGACCTACACGGGTGTTTTCAACCGTATAATTCACCTTAAGAACAGGCGTATAGATTGAATCAATGGCGATAACGCCGATAACGGGCTGCATAGCCTGTTTGTTTTTATCCGATGAAACGTAGCCTCTGCCCTTGTCCGCCGTCATTTCCATTACAAGGCTTGCGCCCTCGGAAAGAGTGGCGATGTGAAGCTCGGGGTTGAGAATTTCGACGTCGGAATCGGTTTTAATATCGCCCGCCGTAACCTCGCACTTACCGCTGGCGTCAATGTAGACGGTCTTAGGACCGTCCCCATGAATTTTAAGGATTACGCCTTTAAGGTTAAGTACGATTTCCGTAACGTCCTCTTTAACGCCCTCAATGGTCGAGAATTCGTGGAGAACGCCGTCAATCTTAACCGATGTGATTGCATAACCCGGTAATGAAGAGAGCAGGACGCGGCGAAGACTGTTGCCGATCGTTATTCCGTAGCCCCTCTCCAGCGGCTCCATAACAAATTTACCGTAAGTGCCGTCCTCGGTTAAATCGAGTGCTTCAATGCTGGGCTTATCAATTCCTATCATTCAAAAGCCTCCTATAAACGTTCGGTAAACCGAACCAAAATATTATATATTCGTCTGAGCGGTCTGAGACTGTTATTTTGAATAGTACTCAACAATAAGATGCTCTTCGACGGGAACCTCCATCTGCTCTCTGTCGGGAAGCTTAACTACCGTACCCGTAAAGGCGTCGGCGTTCTTATCGAGCCATTCGGGAACGGGACGTGAAGCGTTTGCTTCAAGAACAGTCTTGATTTTTTCACTGTCGCGGCTGCGTTCTTTAATGGAAATTACATCGCCTGCTTTAAGGAGATATGACGGAATATCAACCTTCTTGCCGTTAACGGTATAATGACCGTGATTAACCAACTGTCTTGCCTCAGCTCTTGACGAAGCCCAGCCTAAAAGATAAACCGCGTTGTCAATACGGCTTTCGCAGATTCTTAAAAGGTTTTCGCCTGTCATACCCTGACGGCGCTCAGCCATAAGGAAATATTTGTGGAACTGCCCCTCCTGAATACCGTAATAACGGCGAGCCTGCTGCTTAGCGCGAAGCTGCATACCGTATTCGGAAGTTTTCTTGCGGCTCTGTCCATGCTGACCGGGGGCATAGCTGCGACGCTCAAAAGCACATTTGCCCGTATAGCAACGGTCGCCTTTGAGGAAAAGCTTTTTGCCTTCACGGCGGCATAATTTACAAACCGCGCCGGTATATCTTGCCATTTATTTACACCTCCAAAGTTATACTCTTCTTCTCTTGGGCGGGCGGCATCCGTTGTGCGGAATAGGGGTAACGTCTTTAATCATTGTTACCTCAAGGCCTGCGGTCTGCAAAGCGCGGATTGCCGCTTCACGTCCCGAACCCGGTCCCTTAACATAGACTTCTATTGTTTTCATACCGTGATCGACCGCGATTTTTGCGGCGGTCTCGGCGGCTGTCTGCGCGGCAAACGGAGTGGATTTCTTAGAGCCTCTGAAGCCCATCTCTCCTGCCGACGCCCATGAAACAGCGTTGCCCTGAACATCGGTAATCGTAACGATTGTGTTGTTGAAGGTGGATTGAATATGAGCTGCACCTTTATCAATGTTTTTGCGCTCACGGCGCTTGCGTGTCGAAGCGCCCTTTTTTGCTGTTGCTTTGGTAGCCATTTACTAATCCCTCCTCTTATTTCTTCTTGTTTGCGATTGTTTTCTTCGGACCCTTGCGCGTACGCGCATTGTTCTTTGAGGTCTGACCTCTTACGGGAAGACCCTTACGGTGACGAATACCGCGGTAGCATCCGATTTCTACCAATCTCTTAATGTCAAAAGCCGTGTCGCGGCGGAGGTCGCCCTCTACCTTGACATTGTGGTCAATGTACTCACGAAGCTTTGCTACATCTTCCTCGGTTAAATCCTTAACGCGCGTGTCGGGATTAACGCCTGTTGCAGCAATAATATCGCTTGCGGTTTTTCTGCCGATACCGTAAATGTAAGTAAGCCCGATTTCGACTCTCTTATCTCTCGGTAAATCAACACCTGAAATACGTGCCATTTACAGTTGCACCTCCATTTAATCTGATGGTTAAACCATCGGTAAAAATTGTCTTTTTGATAAGCACAATATCGTTGTTTAGTACTTTAACAACGATTCCGTCAACGGTTTTTATCAGCCCTGACGCTGTTTATGCTTCGGGTTTTCACAGATAACCATTACTTTACCCTTACGCTTAATAATCTTGCACTTATCGCACATTTTTTTGACAGAAGGTCTGACTTTCATTTAAATACCTCCCAAATGATAGCATAGCTTTTTGTCTTTTCTTATTTTGAACGCCATGTAATACGCCCGCGTGTGAGGTCATATGGCGACATTTCGACCGTCACTTTATCGCCCGGAAGAATACGGATGAAATTCATCCTCAGCTTGCCGGAAATATGGGCCGTTATTTTGTGTCCGTTTTCGAGCTCAACCTGAAAAACTGCATTCGGCAGAGCTTCAACGACTGTACCTTCAATTTCAATCATATCCTGTTTTGACATTATAAAGCCTCCGAGATTCGCTTTAACGCTTTTCTTAATGACTTGTCAGAAACCATCTGTTCTTCCGACAGTTTGCTTTCAAGCGCCCTGATATGCTTCGGATTTTTAAGCTTCGGCTTAGCTAAGCGTCTTTCTTTTCCGTCGCAGACCGAAACGCCCTTATCGGTCACATCCTGAACACACATTGTAAGTCCTTTGTCGCGTCCCTTAAGGGATATGACGACCGAACCTCTTTCAATTTCCATTTCTTACCGCCTGACTTGTTTTTGTAAGTATCAGCGGTCCGTTTTTGGTAATTGCTATTGTATGCTCAAAATGCGCTGCAAGCTTGCCGTCCTTGGTTTTGACAGTCCAACCGTCTGATAATTGCTTTACGGCCTTATCACCCTCGGTGATCATAGGCTCTATTGCAATAACCATTCCCGGCAACAGGCGCACTCCCCTACCGGGTGTGCCGAAATTCGGTACGCTGGGATCTTCATGAAGCTTGGCTCCTACGCCGTGACCGGTATACTCTCGCACAACGCCGTAGCCGTTTTCCTCGCAGTAACTCTGGACTGCCCACGCAATATCGCCGATTCTGCCGCCAGCGACCGCCTTTTCGATGCCTAAATAAAGGCTTCTTTCGGTCACGTCGCACAGCCGCTTTGCCTCAGGTGATATCTTGCCTGCGGCAAAAGTAGCGGCATTGTCGCCGTTGTATCCGTCGACCTTGGCGCCTAAGTCAATGCTGACTATGTCGCCCTCTTTAATCACGCGTTTTTTGCTGGGAATGCCATGAATAACCTCATCATTTATGGAAATGCATGCCGTGGCGGGAAAATCATACAGATGCAAAAAGTTCGGCTCAGCGCCCTGCTTTTTAATATAATCGTATGCGATTTTGTCGATTTCCCAAGTGGTAACACCCGGTTTAACGGCCTCGCCTGCCACTTGTAATGCTTCCGCAGAGATAATACAGGCTTTGCGAATAAGCTCGATTTCTCTGGCGGTTTTCAGCACTATCATGCTTAATCCTCCAATGCTTTAAAGACAAGAGCGGTAGTATCCGCTACATTCTCCTGCCCCTCTACGACCGAAAGGATACCCTTTTCGCCGTAATAATCCTTTAACGGTTCGGTCTGCTCGTGATAGGTCGCAAGCCTGCCCAGCACCGTCTCGGGCATATCGTCTTTCCTCTGAACGAGCTTGTCACCGCATACGTCGCAGACGCCTTCGGCTTTGGGCTTCTTGTGCTCTGTATGATAGGTCGCGCCGCACTTCAGGCAAACTCTTCTGCCCGAAAGCCTTGATGCGATTTTCTCATCAGGTACCTCGATGTCAAGAACCTTGTCGATTCTGACGCCCATACCGTCAAGCGCCCGAGCCTGCGGAATAGTCCTCGGAAAGCCGTCAAGAATAAAACCGTTTTTGCAGTCGTCCTCTTTAAGTCTGTCGCTTATAATGCCTATAACAACCTCATCGGGAACGAGAGCGCCGTTATCAATAAAGGATTTTGCTTTCAGACCCATTTCCGTGCCGTTTGCAATGGCTTCGCGAAGAATGTTGCCTGTTGAAACAGCGGGAATTAAATACTTTTCGCAGATTTTTTCAGCCTGCGTGCCTTTGCCTGCGCCCGGAGCGCCCAAAAGTATAAGGTTCATAACAATCTCCTCTTATCAGTCAAGGAAGCCCTTGTAGTGACGCATCATCATCTGGGATTCAAGCTGTTTAACGGTTTCAAGCGCAACGCCTACCATAATGATTATCGACGTGCCGCCGATTGAAAGGCTTACCTGCTTGTCAAACGCCGCCGTAACCTGTGAGAAAATAATCGGATAAAGAGCGACAACCGAGAGAAGCAAGGCTCCCAACAACGTAAGTCTTGACAAAATCTTGGTGATATAGTCGGAAGTGGGCTTGCCGGGACGGATACCCGGAATAGCGCCGCTGTTCTTACGGATGTTATTTGCCATTTCAATGGGATTGTACTGAATAGCCGCATAGAAATATGCGAAGAAAATAATCAAAACAAAGTACATAATGGCGTATGCCCAGTGAGTTGATTCAAAGATTCCGAAGAATTTATCCCAGAAGCCTCCCTCTTCTACCGTAACGAACATTTCGATTGTGGGGGGAAGCGAAAGAATTGACGAAGCGAAGATGATAGGAAGAACGCCGCACATATTAACCTTGATCGGAATGTGAGTATTCTGACCGCCGTACATCTTTCTGCCGACGACCCTTTTTGCATACTGAACGGGAATCCGTCTTTCCGCATTGTCCATCCATACAATGAACGCCATCATAAGCAGGAGAGAAACAGCTGCAATCGGAATAAGCACAAAATACGCGCCGCCTCTGTCAATATAGGAATAAAGGTTGTAAAGCGTAGTAGGCATACGTGAAACGATACCCGCAAAAAGTATAATTGAAATACCGTTGCCGATACCCTTTTCGTTAATCTGCTCGCCGAGCCACATAATAAATGTTGCGCCGGCAGTATAGCAAAGAATAATCGTCAGTGCCTGAAATACCGCAAAGAAGCCCGTGTATTTTTCTCCGGTTTCGGACAGAGTAAGATAACCGCGCGAACGGATATAGAAATAATATGCCGTACTCTGCATAAGCGCCAAAACGACCGCGGTATAACGTGTAATCGAGGAGATCTTTTTGCGTCCCTCCTCGCCTTCCTTTGCAAGTCTTTCAAGCGCGGGAATCGCGACCGTGAGAAGCTGAATGATAATGGACGCGTTGATGTACGGAGTGATTGACATTGCAAACAGCGTGCCGTAGTTGAAAGCGTCGCCCGTCATCATGCTGAGATAGGTCATAAAGTTGTTCGCGTTTGCGTCTGTAATAAGACCCTCGCCGATGTCAACAAACGGCACGGGAATAACAGCGCCTATTCTGAAAACCAGTATAATGAATGCGGTATATATGATTTTTTTACGAAGATCCGCTATCTTCCAAGCGTTAATAATTGTCTGAAGCACGTCAAATCACCTCAGCCTTTCCGCCGGCCGCCTCGATTTTCTGCTTTGCCGAGTCGGAATAAGCATTTACCTGAACGGTAAGCTTCTTGCTGATTTCACCGTTTCCGAGAACCTTAACACCGTCAAGCGCCTTCTTAATAAGACCTTTGTTTATAAGTGCTTCAATGTCAACCGTTGAGCCGTCGTCAAAGGCTTTTTCAAGCGCGGAAACATTGACGGTCGCGATTTCCTTGGCGAAGATATTGTTAAATCCTCTCTTGGGAATCCTTCTCTGCAAAGGCATCTGACCGCCCTCAAAGCCGGGACGCATACCTCTGCCCGCGCGGGCTAACTGGCCTTTGTGTCCTTTACCCGCCGTCTTGCCCTGACCTGAACCGGCGCCTCTGCCGATACGTTTAACGCTCTTTTTTGAACCCTCTGCGGGAGCAAGCTCGTGCAATTTCATAATTCGCACCTCCTTTAAGCAATGCTGACCTCGATAAGATGAGAAATTTTTCTAATCTTACCCTGCGTCTGAGGATTATCCGGCTGAACCGATTTATCCCCGACTTTTCTAAGACCGAGTGAATTGGCGGTGGCAATCTGGTCTTTCTTTGAGCCTATAAGGCTTTTCTTAAGAGTAACTTGTAAATCTGCCATTTCAATACACTCCTTATTCTAAAATTTCTTTAGCCGACTTACCGCGGACAGCCGCAACCTCATCAACGTTGCGAAGCTTTGAAAGTCCGTCTATGGTAGCTCTGACTACGTTGCACGGATTATTTGAACGAAGAGCCTTTGAACGAATGTCCTTAATGCCGACTGTTTCAACGACCGCACGAACGGGGCCGCCGGCAATAACACCGGTACCGGGAGCGGCAGGCTTCATAAGAACAACGCCCGCGCCGAATTTACCCGTAATTTCGTGAGGTATTGTAGTGCCTTTAAGAGAAACCTTAATAAGGTTTTTCTTTGCAGCTTCAATCCCCTTGCGGATAGCATCCGGAACCTCGCCCGATTTGCCTAAGCCGAAACCGACAATGCCGTTTCCGTCACCTACAACTACCAGTGCGGAGAACTTCATTATACGGCCGCCCTTAACCGTCTTTGAAACACGGTTGATGGCAACGACTCTTTCCTGTAATTCCAATTTAGAAGCGTCAATTATATTAGCCATTATTCATTTCTCCTTTCTTAGAAGTTGAGGCCGCCCTCACGGGCGCCTTCGGCAAGCTCCTGAACTCTGCCGTGATATACATAACCGCCTCTGTCGAAAACAACGTCTTTAATGTTCTTTTCAAGGGCTCTCTGCGCTAACAATTTGCCAACCGCGCGAGCAGCCTGCTTGTTGCCGCCGTACTCGGTAAAATCTTTCTCGGTCGATGACGCAGCAGCAAGCGTTGTGCCTGTTGTATCGTCAATAATCTGAGCGTAGATATTCTGAAGTGAGCGGAAAACATCAAGTCTGGGACATTCAGCTGTGCCCGAAACCTTAGAGCGGACTCTTGTGTGGCGCTTAAATCTTGCCTTTTTGCTGTCAGGCCTTGTAACCATTTAATACACTCCTTCTTACTTTCCGCCTTTACCGGCTTTACCTTCTTTGCGGCGGATATGCTCGTCAACATACTTTATGCCCTTGCCCTTATAAGGCTCCGGCGGGCGCTTTTCACGCACTTCTGCCGCGAACTGTCCGACCTGCTGCTTGTCGGGACCGGAAATAACGATTTTATTTGCTGACGGAACGTCGATAGAAATGCCGTCAACCTCGGGGATAATAACCTGATGTGAATAACCGATATTCAAAACAAGGTCCTTGCCCTGCTTTTGGGCGCGGTAACCTACGCCGTTAATCTCAAGCTCCTTTGAGTAGCCCTCGGTAACGCCTACCACCATATTGTTAATAAGCGTTCTCGTAAGCCCGTGGAGAGACTTGTTAAAGTTAGACTCGTCGGGACGGGTAACCGTGATTTCGCCGTTTTCCGCTTTGACGTCCATATTGCCGTGGACTGTTCTGGTAAGAGTTCCCTTGGGACCCTTTACGGTAACAGTACTGCCGTCAATTTTAACATCAACGCCTGCAGGAACGGCAATTGGCTGTCTGCCGATTCTTGACATACTGTAACCTCCTTACCAAATAAATGCAAGAACTTCGCCGCCGACATTTGCCTTGCGCGCGTCCTTGTCCGTCATAACGCCCTTGGATGTGGAAAGAATTGCTATGCCGAGGCCCTTCATAACCTTGGGCATATTCTCGCAATCCGTATAAATACGCAGACCGGGCTTGGAAACTCTGCGTAAACCGGTGATTACCGACGATTTGTTGGCGCCGTATTTGAGTTCAATCTCCATAACGCCCTGTTTGCCGTCATCCTCAACCTTGAAACCCTTAATATATCCTTCATCAACAAGAATCTGAGCAATTGCTTTCTTCATGTTGGATGCCGGTACTTTTACGGTGTCATGCTTTGCAGAATTCGCATTGCGGATTCTTGTAAGCATATCGCCGATGGAATCAGTGATTTGCATACTTTTGCCTCCTTTGCAATTGCTCTGTTACCAGCTTGCTTTTTTAACGCCCGGAATCTGTCCCGCATGCGCCAGCTTTCTGAAGCAGATACGGCAAACGCCGTATTTACGGAGATAAGCGTGGGGTCTGCCGCAGATTTTGCATCTGTTGTGTTCTCTTGTCGAATACTTAGCAGGTCTTGCCTGTCTAACCTTCATTGAAGTTTTAGCCACTGTTTATCCCTCCTTATTTCTCAAACGGAGCGCCCATAAGAGTTAAGAGCTCTCTGGCCTCTTCGTCGGTGCCGGCGGTTGTTACGAAGCAGATATCCATACCGCGTACCGCATCAATCTTATCGTATTCAATTTCAGGGAAAATCAACTGCTCCTTAACGCCCATTGAGTAGTTGCCTCTGCCGTCAAAAGCATTGGGGTTGATTCCTCTGAAGTCACGAACTCTCGGAAGAGCAAGGTTAAAGAACCTGTCTAAGAATTCGTACATTCTTTCGCCTCTGAGCGTAACCTTAACGCCGATAGTCATACCCTCGCGCAGCTTAAAGTTTGCGACCGACTTCTTTGCCTTACATTCAACGGGCTTCTGCCCTGTGATTGCGGCAAGGTCCTTCATAACGGCGTCGATAACCTTTGAGTTATCCTTTGCCTCGCCGCAGCCTACGTTAATAACTATCTTGTCAAGCTTCGGGATTTGCATAACGCTCTTGTAGCCGAACTTTTTCTGAAGCGCAGGAGCAACTTCATTAACATACATTTCCTTGAGTCTTGCTGCCATTGTGTTATGTCCCTCCCTTATTCAAACTGTGCGCCGCACTTCTTGCAGACGCGAACTTTTTTATCGTCCTTGCCGATTGCGTGACCCACTCTTGTGGCCTTGCCGCATTTCGGGCAGACAAGCTGAACCTTATCGGCATACAAGGCGCTTTCAGCCTTAATAAGGCCGCCGGGCTCGCCCATCTGACGGGGCTTAACGTGCTTTGTTACTACGTTAACGCCCTCAACGATAACCTTGCCTTCTTTCGGGCTTACCTGCATAACCTTACCCTTCCTGCCGCGATTTTTGCCGTTAATAACAAGAACGGTATCGCCTGTTTTAACATGAACTTTATTCATCCTACCGCACCTCCATTAAAGCACTTCGGGAGCAAGTGATAAAATCTTCATATAATCCTTATCACGAAGCTCTCTGGCTACCGGCCCAAAGATACGGGTGCCTCTGGGGGTCTTATCATCTTTAATCAATACTGCCGCGTTTTCATCGAAACGGATATAAGTACCGTCGTCTCTGCGAACGCCGCTGCAGGTTCTGACGACAACTGCTTTAACTACGTCGCCTTTTTTAACAACGCCGCCGGGTGCTGCTTTTTTAACAGAAGCAACTATGACGTCGCCGATATTGGCATACCTTCTGCCCGAACCGCCGAGAACGCGAATACACATAATTTCCTTCGCGCCGGTGTTATCGGCAACCTTGAGGTAAGTCTGTTGTTGTACCACAGTTATTTCCTCCTTAGAAAATTATTTCGCTTTCTCTATGATTTCCACAACACGCCATCTCTTATCCTTTGAGAGAGGACGGGTTTCCATAACGAGTACCTTATCGCCTATGCCGCAGGCATTTTCCTCGTCATGAGCTTTAATTTTAACTGTGCGGTTGACAATCTTTTTGTAAAGCGGATGCTGAACCCTGTCTTTGATTGAAACAACTACGGTTTTCTGCATTTTGTCGCTTGTAACGATACCAACCTGAGTTTTTCTGAGATTTCTTTCACTCATTTATGATTGCCCTCCCTTTCCTTACGACTCTTTGCCGTGCAATTCAATATCGCGGATAACTGTTTTTACTCTCGCAATATCTTTCTTAACAGCACTGATGCGCATCGGATTGTCGAGTTGGTTAACAGCCTGCTGGAAGCGTAATTTAAAAAGCTCGTCCTTAAGCTCTGAGAGTTTAGCATCCAACTCCGAGGGGGAGAGTTTTCTGATTTCATTTGCTTTCATTATTGCTCACCATCCTCTTCCTGTTCTGCCTTTGAAACAAACTTGCACTTAATCGGAAGCTTGTTTGCGGCAAGACGCATAGCCTCGCGCGCGGTCTCTTCGGGAACGCCGGCGATTTCAAACATAACTCTGCCGGGTTTAACGACCGCTACCCAATATTCGGGAGAACCTTTACCTGAACCCATTCGGGTTTCGGCGGGCTTCTCCGTAATCGGCTTATCGGGGAAAATCTTTATCCAGACCTGACCGCCTCTTTTGATGTATCTTGTCATAGCGATACGGGCAGCCTCGATTTGGTTTGCGGTAATCCATGCGGGTTCAAGAGACACAAGACCGTACTCACCGTAATTAACCTTAGTACCTCTTGACGCAGTGCCTGTCAAACGGCCTCTCTGAACTCTGCGGTATTTAACTCTTTTAGGCAATAACATTATTTTGTGCCTCCTTCCCTGCGAGGCTTGCGGTTGTCATGAAGAACTTCGCCCGTATAGATCCAAACCTTAACGCCGATACGACCGTAGGTTGTCTTTGCCTCCGCAAAGCCGTAGTCGATGTCTGCGCGGATGGTCTGAAGCGGGATAGTGCCTTCATGGTAATGCTCGGTACGCGCGATTTCCGCGCCGCCGATACGGCCGCTGACCTGTGTTTTGATGCCCTTTGCGCCAAGCTTCATTGTTCTTGAAATCGACTGCTTAAGAGCTCTTCTGAAGGAAATTCTTCTTTCAAGCTGCGAAGCTATGCTTTCAGCAACGAGCTGAGCGTTTAAGTCGGGCTGTTTGATTTCAATAATGTTTACGAAAACCTCTTTGTTGCCGCCGAGCATCTTACGGCAGGTTGCCTTGAGCTTTTCGATTTCCGCGCCGCCCTTTCCAATAACCATGCCGGGCTTTGCGCAGTGGATGTTGATGCGGACTCTCTTCGCATCTCTCTCGATTTCAACCTTAGGAACGCCTGCGGGAGCAAGTGTCTTGAGGAGATACGAACGAAGCTTGTTGTCTGATACAAGAGTGTCGCCGAAATCTTTTTTGTCGGAGTACCAACGCGACTCCCAATCCTTAATTACGCCGATTCTCAAACCGGTGGGATTTATTTTCTGACCCATTGTATTTACCTCCTCCTCACTTATTCTGCTTCTTTAAGCACAAGAGAAATGTGCGAAGTCTTTTTGTTTATTCTGTATGCGCGGCCCTGAGCTCTCGGTCTTATTCTCTTGAGCGTGGGACCCTGATCGACGCGGCACTCCGAAACATAAAGCCTTGAAGTGTCCATATCCTTGTTTTCGGCGTTAGCCATTGCTGATTTCAAAAGCTTCTCAAGCGGTTCACACGCAGCCTTGGGTGTGTACTTAAGAATAGCTAATGCTTCGTCGCAGGGCTTGTTTCTGATTAAATCAAGTACGATTTTCACCTTACGGGGAGCTATGCGTACATGCGTTACCTTTGCCGTTGCTTCCATTAGTTAATACACTCCTTTCGCTGTTTAGTTGCCGTTGTTTGAGGTCTTTGAACCTGCGTGGCCTCTGAATGTTCTCGTCGGTGCAAATTCACCGAGCTTATGACCTACCATATCTTCCGTAACATAAACCGGAACATGCTTGCGCCCGTCATGAACCGCAAACGTGTGTCCGACAAAATCAGGGAATATAGTAGAGCTGCGGCTCCAAGTTTTAAGAACGATTTTTTCGCCGTTCTTATTCATTTCCTGTACCCTTGCAAGCAGCTTCGGAGCTACATAAGGGCCTTTTTTTGTACTTCTGCTCATAATCTACACTCCCTTCGTTTATTTACCGTTACGGCGTTTTACGATAAGCTTGTCAGAAGCTTTCTTCTTATCTCTTGTCTTATAGCCGAGAGCGGGCTTGCCCCACGGTGTGCAGGGACCGGGACGTCCGATAGGCGCTTTGCCCTCGCCGCCGCCGTGCGGGTGGTCGTTCGGGTTCATAACAGAGCCGCGTACCGTAGGTCTGATGCCTAAGTGGCGTGTGCGGCCTGCCTTGCCGAGCTTAACGTTCTCGTGGTCGGTATTGCCTACCGTACCGATTGTCGCCATACAGTCAGCCGAAACGTTACGAAGCTCGCCCGAAGGAAGTCTTAACAGCGCGTAGCCGTTTTCCTTAGCCATAAGCTGCGCGGAGTTACCTGCTGCTCTTGCAAGCTGACCGCCGCGGCCGGGATAAAGCTCAACATTGTGAACAACCGTACCTGTCGGGATGTTCTTTAACTGTAAAGCGTTGCCGACCTTGATGTCGGCGCCCTCGCCCGCTTCAATCTTATCGCCGACCTTAAGACCTACGGGAGCGAGGATGTACCTCTTCTCGCCGTCCTCGTACTGAACGAGCGCGATATGCGACGAACGGTTGGGGTCGTATTCAAGAGTAAGAACGGTAGCTGTGCCCGTCTTATCTCTCTTGAAATCAATGATTCTGTACTTTCTGCGGTTTCCGCCGCCTCTGTGACGAACCGTTATTCTTCCGTAGCTGTTGCGGCCCGCATTCTTATTGAGCGGAGCGAGAAGGCTTCTCTCGGGAGCGACCTTTGAAAGCTCGGAATAATCCGTAACCGACATGTTTCTTCTTGAGTTTATCGTCGGCTTATAGACTTTAATAGACATTTAAATTCACTCTCCTTAATAACGGCTTAGCGGAGCATGTCTTACTCCATACATTACCGTTTGGGATTTATTACATCATTCCGTCAAAAAATTCAATGGTTTTCGAATCCTCTGTAAGAGTAACGACAGCCTTTTTCCAAGACTGCGTGTAGCCTTCAAATCTGCCGTATCTTCTGAGATGACCTTTGCAGTTAAGCGTGTTAACCTTTTTTACTTTAACTCCGAAGAGCTTTTCAACAGCTTCCTTAATCTCGGGCTTTGTAGCGCTCTTGGCAACCTTGAAAGAATATTTCTTGTCTGCCTGACCCATCATGCTTTCCTCTGTGATTAAGGGACGGAGGATAATATCCTGTGCAAGCTTCATTACGCATAAACCTCCTCAATCTTTGAAACTGCGTCTTTAACCGCAACGATCGTATTGCAGTTGAGAATATCGTAAACATTAAGCGTGCTTACAAGCGTTACGTTAACGCCCTCAATGTTTCTTGCGCTCTTGTATACGACGTCGTCTTTTTCGGGAAGGACAATGAGAGTTTTCTTGCCTGCGTTGACCGCCTTAAGAACCTCTGCCATTTCCTTTGTTTTGACCGCGTCCTGCGTAAGGCTGTCAACAACAATCATTTCGTCGGCTGCAACCTTTGAAGAAAGCGCAGACTTCATAGCAAGTCTTCTGACCTTCTTGTTTACGTCAAAGCCGTATTCGCGCGGCTTAGGACCGAGAGCAACACCGCCGTGAGTCCACTGCGGAGCTCTTGTGGAACCCTGTCTTGCGCGACCTGTGCCTTTTTGACGCCAGGGCTTCTTACCGCCGCCCGATACCTCGGAACGAGTAAGTGTTGACTGAGTGCCCTGACGCTGATTTGCAAGGTAGTTAACAACTACGAGATGCATAGCCGATGTGTTGGGCTCAATAGCGAATATATCGTCTTTAAGCTCAATATCGGAAACCTTTTTGCCCGTCTTATCCAATACTGCCAGTTTAGCCATTATAGAACACTCCTTTCTTACTTACTCTTCACTGTATCCGCAAGAACAACTATTCCGCCCTTAGGACCGGGAATTGCGCCCTTGACAGCGATTAAATTGTTTTCCGCGTCAACCTTAACTATGTCAAGATTCTGAACGGTAACTCTTTCAGCGCCGAGATGACCCGCAAGCTTCTTTCCCTTATAAACTCTTGAAGGGTCGGAGCATGCGCCCAGAGAACCCGCGTGTCTTGCAACGGGACCTGTGCCGTGCGACTCTTTAAGCCTTGAGAAATTCCATCTCTTAATAGCGCCTGCCGTACCCTTGCCCTTGCTTGTGCCGACAACATCAACCTTGTCGCCGGCCGCAAAAACGTCGGCTTTAATTATATCGCCCGTATTAAGAGCCGTTATGTCCTCAAGCCTGAATTCCTTAAGAACCTTTTTCGGTGCGACGTCAGCCTTTTTGAAGTGACCGGCGTCGGGCTTGTTGACTCTTCGTATTTTGACGTCGCCGAAGCCTACCTGAACAGCGTCGTAGCCGTCTTTTTCAACGGTTTTCTTCTGAACGACGGTGCAGGGACCCGCTTCAACCACGGTTACGGGGATAACCTTGCCGTTTTCGTCGAAAAGCTGAGTCATACCGATTTTTTTACCGATAATACCTTTTTTCATTTTTATTTCCTCCTTTGGTTATTGGTTGGCGTTATGCCAACTTGACCTGTAAGCGCGAAGCCTTAATTATTTAATTTCAACTTCAACGCCTGCGGGAAGCTCAAGACCCGTAAGAGCCTCAACAGTTTTGTTTGAGGGCCTTAAAATGTCGATAAGCCTTTTGTGTGTTCTCTGCTCAAACTGTTCGCGGCTGTCCTTATACTTGTGAACCGCGCGCAGAATTGTAACGACTTCCTTTTCGGTGGGAAGCGGAACGGGACCCGAAACCTGAGCGCCTGTACGTTTTGCGGTTTCAACAATCTTTTCTGCCGCCTTGTCAACAAGGTTATGGTCATAGCCTTTCAGTCTGATTCTGATTCTTTTGCCTTTTGCTGCTGCCATTTGTTTTGCCTCCTTGAATTTAGGGCAACCGCTTTTTGCTGCAACCCTGCCGGGCGTTTCCAAGCCCCGCATTTAAAAATCCGAAAATCTGCAATCTTCGGACGCGCAAAAAGCACACAGTGTTCCCGACCTTGCGCAGTTGGGGTACGCGCAGTCAAAAACACATATAATTTCGCCCGGTTTATAATCGGACATACTCCGTGATAATTCCCTATGTCAAAGCATAGCCACCTATCACATCATCGCATATCATAACGCTTACGGACGGGCAGACCTCACCCATTCCGCAACGTGCCTTAGTATTCTAACACAACCTTTTGTCGATTGCAACAATTTTTTTCAAAAAAGTTCGTTAAAAAAGCCGAAATTTTTTTATTTTAGTTTTTATCGCGTCGCCGACCGCAAAATATTGTGGTTTTGCCCTGTTTTTTCCTTAAGGCGAGGGGAGTTGAATACAATATGGTTTAAAACGGAGCAAGCCTTTACGAAAAAATCGGGAAGCGCTTACGCTCCCCGAAAAATCCTTATATAATAGTATATCAAAAAAAGTCGGCGTCCCTCTCGGGCAAATCATTGTTTTTAAGCACAAGCATAGGCGCGTCCTCAGTCATCCACGCAAGCCTTTCGGCTGTGATTTCTTCAGGGAAGTCCTTAATTTTGTTCAAAATATCGTTACCTCTCTTTGTTGAAGAATGTGCGTCGGTCGCTGTAAAATCGACAAAGCCGCGCAAAATAAGCTCCTTTGCAAAATCCTGCATCCGCCTGCCGCCGTGACCCGCAAGGCTTGACGCGTTGACCTGAAACCGGCAGCCAAGACCGCAAAGCTCGTTCACTGTATCGGGAAATTCCAAAAAAGTAATATATCTTTCGGGATGGGCGATGATCGGAACATAGCCCCTGTCAATAATTTCCTCGGCATACCGTACGGCATACTCGGGATCAAAACTTCTGAGAGAAAATTCGCACAGCATATAACGGCTTCCGTTGATCGTCAAATCGTCCATATCTCCCGCGGCAAACACACTGCTGTCAAGATAAACCTCAGCGCCCGCGCCGATAACGACCCTTAAAGCGTTTTTTACGCAAAGCTCATTTAATCTTTCAAGCTTCGTATCCCTTGAAAAAACGAAACCGTCAATATCGTTGTAATTCAAAAAATGCGGCGTCGCTATAATTGCCTCCGTTTTATTCAGCAGGGCAGTCTTTACCATTTCGACGGATTCTTCAAACGAATCCGAGCCGTCGTCTATTTTGGGAAGTATGTGACAGTGCAAGTCAATCATTGATCATCCCTCTTGCCGTTTCTTTTTTTCTTTTTCTCTCTGTCCGAATCCGAGCGGGATTTACCGCTGTCCTTCTCCTGCGAAAGCTCCAGCTCCACCTCGGCGTTTACGGTCTGAACATCCACGGGTTTTCTCTTGAGGATGTTGATAACGCCTTCATCATTGAGGACCTTAATAAGCATAACCGTAATCGGCATAAGCAAAAGACCGATAAAGCCGAAAAGCTGAGTTCCTATATACATTGCCATAATCGTAATAAAAGGAGGAAGCCCCAGCTGAGCGGCAACCAGCTTAGGTTCAACGACCTGCCTTATAACGGTAATAATCGCATATAATACCAATATGCCGATTCCGAAGCCAATCTTCCCCGTAAGCAGCGACCAAACGCCCCACGGGATAAGTATTGTCCCCGTACCGAGCACGGGAAGAATGTCAACGATAGCCGTCACAAGCGAAATAGCGAAAATATAACCGTTCTCGTAAACCCCGATAAATTTTAAAAAGCTTAAACCGATGAGCATTTCGGAAAATGTAATGCCAATTAAAATCGCATACGCTTTACCCATTTTCGCTAAGGTTGAAAACAGAATTTTCTTCGCCTTGAGCAGCTTTACCGCGTTTTTTTCGCCTGCCTGTGTAAGCACCATATCGCAAAGCGTCCTGTAATCCGACGTCATAAAGCAACACGAAACTATTGCGACTATTATGCCCACGGCGATCATCGGAATCTGCTTTGCGGTGCCCCATACCGCGCTCAGCGGAGAAGCAAGCCACGACCAGTCCGTTGAGGAGACTTCGACAGCCGCGCTTTCGGCAACCGCTTCCGGAGCCGTGCCGAGAATGCCGCTTAAAAAATCGCCTATGTACTTTGAGACGGTATTTCTTATTCCGACCGGCAAAAAGGTAAGTCCGGTTTCGATCCAATCCTGCACCTGCTCTATAAACAACGGGGCGTTTTCAAGCTTGATCAAAAGGTAATCGAACAGCCCCTTTACCTCTGAAAACAGCTTTGACAGCAGGAGAATAACAACCGTACCCAAAAAGAGAAAGCAAAACAGAACCAGCAAAGCAGAGATTATTCCTCTGCCGCCGCGGAGCTTTTTCACGAACCAATTAACGGGTCTTTGAAGAAGCGCCGCCACAAAAACCGCCAAAATAAACGGAAAGCAAATTCCGAAGGCGTATTTCATAAACAGATAAAACAACCCTATAAGAAATGCAAAATAAACCGTATCAATTATGAAATTACGTCTTTTTTCAACCGTGTTCATTTTTTGCCTCCTTAAAACCGCAAACCGCCCGACCCCAAGGCTCGTTCTGTTTTAATGTTTAAATCGGAGCGAAGCTCGCGGCAGATTTCAAGCAACGCAGGGAGCGTTAGCTCCTCGGGGCTTCGGCGAGAGACTGTCTCTCACTGAAATTCCGAACGGGACTCGCCGCCTTAGGAGACGGGGACATCTGCGTTTAGATTATACATTTTATACTATTTTAAGCAAAGTTGCAACGGATAATATTAACTTTTACATAAATTTCACATTTTTGCTTTTTTCTCTTTATTCCCGCAAAAATTTGTGGTAAAATACTACGCGAATAAATATAACTTGATAATGGGATGTGAAACAATGTATATAGCTGTAATGGGCTACGGCACGGTGGGCTCGGGAGTTGTCGAGGTGTTTTTAAAGAACCACGACAGTATTGTTAAAAGAAGCTCTCAAAACGAGCTTGAGCTTAAATATATTCTTGATTTAAGGGATTTTCCCGACGACCCCAATCAAGGTAAATTTATCAAGGATTTTAATATCATTTTAAACGACGCGGACGTTAAAATAGTTGTTGAAACCATGGGCGGGCTTCACCCCGCGTTCGAGTTCGTTTCAAGCCTTCTCAAAGCAGGCAAAAGCGTTGTAACCTCAAATAAGGAGCTTGTCGCCGCAAAGGGCTATGAGCTTTTAACCTTAGCGGAGGAGAATAACGTTAACTTCCTGTTTGAGGCTTCTGTCGGAGGCGGCATACCGATCATCCGCCCGATTTCTCAGTGCCTTGCCGCCAACGAGATTGACGAAATAGCGGGTATTCTTAACGGCACAACGAATTTCATCCTTACGATGATGATTGAAAACAATATGAGCTTTAAGGACGCGCTCGCACTCGCTCAGAAAAACGGTTACGCAGAAAAAGACCCGACCGCCGATATTGAAGGGTACGACGCGTGCCGTAAGATCTGTATTCTCGCGTCCCTTTGCTTCGGCAAGCACGTTTATCCCGATTCCGTCCATACAGAGGGCATAACCGAAATAACCCTTGATGACGTGGCGTGCGTAAACAGCTACGGCGGGGTCATCAAACTTTTGGGCAGAGCCAAGCGTCTTGAAAACGGTAAAATTTCCGCAGTTGTAAGCCCCTGCGTGGTTATGTCTCACTCACAGCTTGCGAATGTAAGCGATGTGTTTAACGCGATTCTCGTAAGGGGCGACGCGATAGGCGACGTCGTATTCTACGGCAGGGGCGCAGGCAAGCTTCCGACCGCAAGCGCCGTTGTTGCCGACGTTATCGACTGCGCTAAGCATGCAAACCGCAAAAAGATTTTCGGATGGGGCAAGAGCGAAGAAAATTATGTGGTCGATTACAAGCAGCTCGAAACCTCGCTTTTCGTTCGCGCCGAAGCGGAAAACGCCGCGTCTGCGGCGCAAGCCGTTAAAAGCGTGTTCGGCGACGTTAAGTTTATTCACCGAAACGGCGCTCCCGAAAAAGAGCTTGCGTTCGTGACAGAGCAGGACAGGGAAAGCGTTCTTGACGAAAAGCTCGGCTCGGTTAAAGAGATAAAACCGCTTTCGGTTATCAGAGTTACCGATTATTGATAAATTTTTTCGGAGGAATAAGATGGGACTTATTGTTCAGAAATTCGGCGGAAGCTCCGTTGCAAACGCCGAAAGAGTAATGAATGTCGCGGACATAGTAACCGGCGCTTACCGTCAGGGCAACGACGTGATTGTCGTAGTTTCCGCCCAAGGCGACACAACGGACGATTTGATTGAAAAAGCGCACGAAATCAACGAAAAGCCGTCAAAAAGAGAAATGGATATGCTTCTCACCTCGGGCGAGCAGATCTCAATTTCGCTTCTCGCGATGGCGATTGAAAAGCTCGGCTGCCCCGCAGTTTCGCTGCTCGGCTGGCAGGCGGGCTTCAACACAAGCTCGGCTTACGGCTCGGCGAGAATAAAATCGATAAAATCCGACCGTATGCGCGCTGAAATCGACCGTCACAACATAGTAATAGTCGCAGGCTTTCAGGGCATAAACAAGTACGACGATCTGACCACGCTCGGCAGGGGCGGAAGCGACACGAGCGCGGTTGCAATAGCCGCGGCTATGCACGCTGACCGCTGTCAGATTTTTACCGATGTTGAGGGCATATTCACGGCGGATCCGAGAAAGGTCGAAAACGCCCGTAAGCTTCAGGAAATTACATACGATGAAATGCTTGAGCTTGCCACGCTCGGCGCTCAGGTTCTTAACAACCGTTCGGTTGAAATGGCAAAAAAATATAATGTTGAAATTGAGGTCCTCTCCAGTCTCAAGAGAGTTCCCGGCACAATCGTTAAGGAGGTCGCCAAAATGGAAAAAATGCTCGTCAGAGGCGTAACCAAGGATACGGACGTCGCTCGCATCTCGGTTACAAATATTCCGAACACACCCGGTATCGCTTTCAAGCTTTTCTCAAGGCTCGCGCAGAAAAAGGTCAATGTTGATATTATTCTTCAGTCGGTCGGCAGAGACGGCACTAAGGATATAACCTTCACCGTTTCAAAGGATAACGCGCAGGAAGCTGTTGATGCGGTTCACAGCACCTTTGACGTTGACAGCAAGTGCGTCACCTGCGACACAAACGTTGCGAAGATTTCCGTTGTCGGCGCAGGTATGGAATCCCACCCCGGCACAGCTTCAAAAATGTTTGAAGCGCTTTACGAGCATGACATAAATATTGATATGATTTCAACAAGCGAGATTAAAATTTCCGTTCTTATCGATATCAATGACGCCGACCGCGCGGTATCGGCGGTTCACAAGGCGTTTTTACCCGAGGAATAATTAAAAGGTAATAAGCTTAAAGCGGCTGTTCCGATTTCCGAAACAACCGCTTTTATTATGCGTTTTTTCTTTGCTATACGCAAGCATACGCCTGTGCCCAATCGGCAACCACCGCGTCGAAATCCTCGCCCTTGAGTGATTTAAGGCAGTCCGCCCTATATGTTTCAAAAAGATTAAGCTCCTCGGAATTTATATCATATCTCTGAACGGTAAAAATATAATCCCCTATAACGAAGCTTGCCGCCTGCCCTGCGCCGACGCCCGTAACGTTATCGAAAAAGCCCTCGGGATAGCTTGCGTTATCCCTGCCTATAACCACCGTTTCGCTTGTAACCACAGCGTTTTGAGCATACCCGCTGACCTTATCGAAATCCGATATTCCCTCATTGATTTCATTTGCCATATTGTTGAACACATCAATCACAGCCTGCCTGTCAGCGTCGGAAAGCGAAACGGTTTTATTCTCCGCGTCAACCGTGGTTAAAAAGCCCGTGACCGCCCTGAAGGCTATAAAATTGCTGCCGAAATAGGACTTTAGCTCCTCGTCCGTAACGGGATTATCCCCGTCAGCCGAGTAATAATTCTCCAAAAGCTTTTCTCTGTAAACGTTGCTCAGTTCAATTTCATAAATATCCTGCTTTGAAACGCCTATCCCGTCATAATATGAGGAAAACAGCCTCCAATACGAATTTACCGTATCGGAAAGCTCCGCCTTTTCCGACACGTCCAAAACAATGCTTCTGTTCGCAAATTCCGAATTTACCGCAACGTATTCGGAAATTTTTTTCATAGCCGCCTGCGCTTGAACGCTCTTATCCGCGTCGGGATTTTCATTTTCGGCGCAGTCAAGAAAATACTTATATATACCGCTTCCTATTTTAGTGCCGTTAACGCTTACGGATGAATTTTTACCGCAAGAGCAAAGCGAAAGAAAAACCGCCGAAGCCATCAGTAATGCCGCTATTCGTTTTTTCATACACCGCACCCGCCTTTATTTTCTCATAAACATAAAACAAAAAGTACCCTTGCCGCAATGCGAAGTTATGGTACAGCCCGCCTTTGAAACTATCACCTCTTTAAAGCCCGCGGCGTCCGTTATCTGCTTTTTTGCCCTCTCCATTATTTCGTCCGTCACGCCGTCCGTCCTTGCAAGAACCGCGCGGCTGTTATCTATATTGCCCTTATTTTCCTCGAGTAAATCGTTTATATAATGCTCGATACAAGCGTCAAGCTTTCCTCTGTATTTTTTATCAACAATCAGCCGTCCCTCGCTGTCGATTGTAATTGACGGCTTTATGCCCAAAAGGTTCGCGCCGAAAGCGGCGACGCCCGAGCATCTTCCGCCTTTCCTGAGAAATTCGAGATTACTTACTATAAAGGTCGTGTCCGTTTTGCCGACGAGCTTTGAGCTTTCAAGGGCAACCTCCTCTGCGCTCATGCCGCTTTCGGCCATTTCGGACGCCTTTATAACCAAAAGCGCGATCCCCGTCGTAAAGCTTTTTGAATCTATAACATAAACCTTCGGAAAAGCTTCGGCGGCAAGCGCCGCGTTGCGATAGGTTGAAGATATACCGCTTGAAATACAGAAATGAACAACGCTGTCGCCGTTTTCGGTCAGCTTATCAAAGAACGAAGCGTACTCCGCGACCGAAACCGCCGAGGTTTTGGGAAGATCGTTTTCCCTTTCGTAATAAGCGTAAATATCGTCGGGCGTCACGTTTAATCCGTCTTCAAAGCAGTCGTTTCCGAGAATAATATGAAGCGGAATCGTATTTACGCCGTATTTTTCGCATATCCCCTTTGGTAAGTCGGCAGGACTGTCAGCCGTTATTTTTATGCTCATTCAAGTACTCCTTCAGCAATCTTTCTTTAAGCTGTTCGGTTTCTTCCGCTCTTTTTGCGCGTTCCTTATATATTTTCTTATTGGGTCCTATTATTCCGTTTCTGTAAAAAGCAACCGAAAACATACCCGCGAGCGAGCCTACAGCCGTCACAATGAAATCCGTCATAGTGTCCGTAAGACCGTACTCCGACATCGGGGCGGAGCATTGAAGCGCAAGCCCGTATACCCTATCCATAGTAAACTCGTAAATTTCCCAGCCGACGGAAATTCCCAAAGCAAAGCAAAACGAGAAAAGCGAAGCGAGCGCGGGAGAAAGCCTCCTTTTCCGTCCCTGAATTATCACGGCAAAATCATATGCGAACCAAGCGGAAATAAAGCCCGCAAAGAAGTGCGTAACAATGTCAAAATCGTGGAAATCCGTTCTGTTGTTCAGAGTTGAGCCGACGACAACGCCGATAAAGATAAACAAATTAAGCATAGTCTGCGTAAGATAGTCGACCCTTATAATAAACGAATTGCCGCCGAATATCTGAAAAAAGTCCCAAAGATGGGTAAACATTATTGCAAATATTGCTTCAAGAAATTCGACGACCGAGCCGTGAAAAAGCCCGTAAACGCCCCAAATCAAAATACCGATACGAAGAACAAGCCATAAAATCTTGTGCGCTGCGGGAATATATCCCGGTGAAAATCTTTCTTCCATTAAAACAATAATCCTTTATTATTTATTTCCCGCCTGCGTCAGCCGAAAATACAAATCAAAACAGACGTTATAATATAAGTATAGTTATTCTATCATATATTATTATGAAATTCAATTAAATTTTTCACTTTACAACTGCCGTTATTATGTAATAAAATACTATACAATGAGGTTTTGTTGTGTTATAATAACCTCACGCATCTCTAAGAAATCAAAGATTTCAAGAGCTGCGGAGAACATTGCGACGTTTTACCGTCTAAATAACCTCACGCATCTCTAAGAAATCAAAGATTTCAAGAGCTGCGGAGAACATTGCGACGTTTTACCGTCTAAATAACCTCACGCATCTCTAAGAAATCAAAGATTTCAAGAGCTGCGGAGAACATTGCGACGTTTTACCGTCTAAATAACCTCACGTATCTCTAAGAAATCAAAGATTTCAAGAGCTGCGGAGAACATTTTAACATCAATTTGGGCTGCCGCCCTGCGGCTAACGCCGCCCATTGTGCATTAAGCACAATGAAATTGTGATATAATAAAAACTCATATAATCGGAAAGTTATGATTATCCCCCGAAGCTTTCGGGGGCAATCGGAAGGAATGTATATAATGGCTTACAGGACAAAGAACTGCAACAGTATTTCGTTTGACGACTTGGGCAAAACCGTCAGCCTTGCGGGGTGGGTCGGCACGATCCGCGACCACGGCGGCGTAATCTTTATTGATTTGCGCGACCAATACGGTATTACGCAGGTCGTTATAAACGACGACAGTCTTTTAAAAGGCGTTCATAAGGAATGTGTTATTTCCGTAACGGGCGAGGTCGTAAAAAGGGACGCGGAAACCGTAAATAAAAAAATTCCTACAGGCGAGCTTGAAGTCAAGGTGTCGCGACTTGAAATTCTCGGCGCGTGTACCGAAGCGCTGCCGTTTGAAATTGACGAGTCAACCGCCACAAGAGAGGATGCAAGGCTTACCTACCGTTTCCTTGACTTGAGAAACAAAAAAATGCGCGACAATATCCTTTTCCGCTCGCAGGTTGTAAGCTTCCTGCGCAAAAAGATGGAAAGTCTCGGCTTCCCCGAAATCAATACTCCGATTCTCACCTGCTCGTCTCCCGAGGGCGCAAGGGACTATATTATCCCGTCAAGAAAGCACGAGGGAAAATTTTACGCTCTTCCGCAGGCTCCGCAGCAATTCAAACAGCTCCTCATGGTCTCGGGCTTCGACAAATATTTCCAGATTGCTCCCTGCTTCAGGGACGAGGACGCAAGAGCCGACCGTTCACCGGGAGAGTTCTATCAGCTTGATTTTGAAATGGCTTTTGCAACTCAGGAGGATGTTTTTGAGGTTGCGGAAGACGTGCTTTACGATACGTTTACAAAATTCGGCGGCGGCAAAAAGGTTTCCCCCGCGCCGTTCGTAAGGATTCCGTATGAGGAAGCCATGCTTAAATACGGCACCGACAAGCCCGACCTTCGCAATCCGCTTGAAATATGCGACCTTACCGAGTATTTCAGCGACGTTGAATTTAAAGCGTTTCAGGGCAAACCCGTAAGGGGTATCGCAGCGCCGTGCGGCAAATGCTCGAAGGGCTTTTTTGAAAAGCTGCTTGATTATGCGCTTTCAATCGGTATGAAGGGCTTGGGCTATCTAACCGTTCTTGAGGACGGCTCGTTTAAAGGCCCTATCGACAAGTTCCTAATCCCCGAAAAGAAAGCCGCGCTTAAAGAGATGCTGAATTTAAAAACCGATGACACGCTGTTCTTTATCTGCGACAGCATTAAGACCGTAAACGCTCTTGCGGGGCAGATAAGGACCGCTCTCGGCGAAAGACTTGATATTATTGATAAAGACAGGTTCGATATGTGCTTTATAACCGACTTCCCGATGTATGAGAGGACGGACGAGGGCAAGCTCGATTTTACGCACAATCCGTTCTCGATGCCGCAGGGCGGGATGGAAGCGCTTGAAAACGATGATCCGCTTACGGTTAAGGCTTACCAGTACGACATTGTATGCAACGGCGTTGAGCTTTCTTCGGGCGCAGTGCGGAACCACCGCCCCGACATAATGGTTAAAGCGTTCGAGCTTGCGGGCTACACAGCCGAAGAGGTTGAAAAGCGCTTCGGCGCTCTGTTCCGCGCTTTCCATTACGGCGCGCCGCCTCATGCGGGTATGGCGCCGGGCGTCGACCGTATGATAATGCTTTTAAAGGATGAAGAAAACATCCGTGAAATTATTGCGTTCCCTATGAACTCCAACGCTCAGGATATGCTTTTGGGCGCGCCGAATTCTGTTTCGGAGCAGCAGTTAAGAGAGGTTCACATTAAGCTTCGCCGCCCCGTACCCGAAAAGTAAATTCAAGTCTGTTCTTCCCTGCCTTCCGGCGGGGCTTTAAGGTGAAAGGAAAATAAATTATGACCATTGACAGAGAGCTTGTCGAATACCTTGAAAAGCTCGGCAGAATCCGTCTGACCGAGGAGGAAAGACAGGCGTCCGAAAAGGACTTGCAGGATATTCTCACATATATTGACACGCTCAACGAGCTTGATACCGAAGGTATCGAGCCTGCTTCGCACTCCTTCCCCGTCGCCAACGTAATGCGTGACGACGCCGTTACCAACACGGCTGACGTTGACAGTATCCTTAAAAACGCGCCCGACAGCAGGAACGGCTGTTTCGTTGTTCCGAAAACGGTTGAGTGAGGTGGAGCATGAAGATTACGGAAATGACGGCGGTTGAAATTTCAGCCGCAATTAAAAATAAAGAAATTACCGCGAGAGAAGCCGTTTCGGCATATCTTGACGCGATAAGCCTTTATGACGGCAAATATCACTGCTACAATACGGTCTGCGCCGAAGAGGCGATTAAAAGGGCGGACGAGGTTCAAAAGGGTATTGACAGCGGTGTTTATACCGGCAGGCTTGCAGGCGTTCCCGTCGGTGTTAAAGACAATATTTGCACTAAAGGTGTTCTCACTACCTGCTCGTCAAAAATACTTGAAAATTTTGTACCGACCTATAACGCAACCGTAATAAACCGTCTGAACGCGGAGGGTATGGTCATAATCGGCAAGCTTAATATGGATGAATTTGCTATGGGAAGCACCACGGAAACCTCGGCAACGGGCGTTACCCGTAACCCTTGGGACGTCGATAAGGTTCCGGGCGGCAGCTCGGGCGGTGCTGCGGCGGCTGTCGCGGCAAGGCTTGCTCCTTTGGCGCTCGGCTCCGATACGGGCGGCTCGATTCGTCAGCCCTGCTCCTTCTGCGGCGTTACGGGGCTTAAACCTACCTACGGCGCGGTTTCGCGCTACGGGCTTGTCGCATACGCCTCGTCTCTTGACCAGATAGGTCCTATCGCAAAGGATGTTGACGACTGCGCGGCTGCGTTTTCGGTTATAAGCGGTAAGGACGCAAAAGACGGCACATCAACGGTCTTTCCCGAATTTGACTTTGAAGCCGCGGTCAGGGACGGCGTTAAAGGCAAAAAAATCGGTATTCCCGAGGATTATCTCGGCGAGGGCATCAACGGGGATGTTAAAAACGCGGTGCTTGCCGCCGCCGATAAATTTAAAGAACTCGGCGCTGAAGTCGGTTTCTTCAGTATGCCTATCGCAAAATACGCAATACCCACCTACTATATAATAGCCTGCGCGGAGGCTTGCTCAAACCTTTCAAGGTATGACGGCATAAAATACGGCTACTCCTCGAAAGAAAGCGAAAACCTTTTGGACCGTTATATTTTAAGCCGCTCAGACGGCTTCGGTATGGAGGTCAAGCGCAGAATAATGCTCGGCAACTTCGTTCTTTCCTCGGGCTATTACGACGCATACTACAACAAAGCGTTAAAGGCAAAAAAGCTTATTCAAAACGCCTTTTTCGACGCGTTTAAGAAATACGATATGCTTTTGGGTCCCGTTGCGCCGACCACGGCTTTAAAAATGGGAGAAAGCCTTTCCGATCCGCTTAAAATGTACCTCGGCGATATTTACACGGTCATGATAAATATTGCGGGTATGCCCTCGTTCTCATTGCCCTGCGGCTTTGATGGGGACGGTATGCCGATAGGTATGCAGTTGATCGGCAAGCCGTTTGACGAGGCGCAGATTATGTCGGCGGCAAAGACCTTCCAAAACGCGACCGACTATCATAAGGGTTTACCCAAAACAGATTAAGGAGGACAGTCTTATGGAATGGGAAACAGTAATGGGGCTTGAAGTTCACACCGAGCTGTCCACCGAAACAAAAATATTCTGCGGCTGCTCAACGGAATTCGGCGGCGAGCCTAACAGCCATGTCTGCGAAATATGCTCGGGTATGCCCGGTACTTTGCCGCTTTTGAACAAAAAGGTGGTTGAATATGCGATCCGCACGGGCGTCGCAACAAACTGTACCATAACGCAAAATACCAAATTTGACCGCAAAAACTATTTTTATCCCGATTTGCCCAAGGCTTATCAGATCTCACAGCTCTATCTCCCCATCTGCCGAAACGGCTTTATCGAGGTCAAAGCGGAGGACGGCGCGGCTAAAAAAATCGGTATTCACGAAATCCATATGGAGGAGGACGCGGGCAAGCTTATTCACGACGAGCTTGAGGACTGCACGCTTGTCGATTACAACCGCTGCGGCGTTCCGCTTCTTGAAATTGTTTCCGAGCCTGATTTCAGAAGCGCGGGCGAGGTTATCGAATACCTTGAAAAGCTCCGCGCAATTCTTCAGTATATCGGAGTGTCGGACTGCAAAATGCAGGAGGGCTCTCTGCGCGCGGACGTTAATCTTTCCGTAAGACCCAAGGGGCAGGCGGTATTCGGCACAAGAACCGAAATGAAGAACTTAAACTCCTTCCACGCTATCGAAAGGGCGATTGCCTATGAAGCGGAAAGACAGATCGAGCTTTTGGAGGACGGAGAAAGGGTAACGCAGGAAACAAGACGCTGGGATGACAATAAGGGTTACAGCTACGCTATGCGTTCCAAAGAGGACGCTCAGGATTACAAGTATTTTCCGGAACCCGACCTGCCGCCCATTGAAATTTCCGACGAACAGATTGAAAAGATAAAGTCGGAGCTGCCCGAGCTGCCCGAACAGAAAAAGGCAAGATATATTAACGAATTGGGGCTCCCCGAGTACGATACGGGCATTATCACGGGCGACATAAATCTTGTAAGGTTCTTTGAGGATACCGTTAATATCTGCGGCGCGGCGAAGGACGCGGCTAACTGGATAATGGTCGATTTAATGAAGCTGTTAAACGACAGCGGCACTCTGGCCGAAAACATTCCGTTCGGCGCGGAAAAGCTTGCAAGTATCATCGAAATGGTTAAATCCGGCAAAATTAACCGAGGCACGGGCAAAAAGGTGCTTGAAAAGGTATTCACGGACGGTGTTGAGCCTGAAGTTTATGTAGATGAAAACAATTTGGCTCAGGTAACGGATCTTTCCGCCATACGCCCCGTTATAGAGCAGGTAATTTCGGAAAACGAAAAGAGCGTTTCCGAATACAAAGCAGGCAAAACACAGGCAATGGGCTACATTATGGGGCAGGCAATGCGCGCGTTAAAGGGTAAAGCCCCCGCGCAGGAGGTTCAGAAAATCCTTAAAGAAATTTTAGGCTGATATTTGCTGATATTTTTAAAGCGGGCAGCTCACGGGCTGTCCGCTTTTTTGCAATCTTGCGGGCATTTTTTACAAAAAATATTCATATAATTACAATATTTTTCATAAAATCAATTAAATGTATTTACATTGTTATCAAATTATGATATAATCTTTGCTGTAAAAATATAATTTTTTTATATTTTGCACAAAACCGCATAGAGCTTTTTATGCGGTTTTTCCAACAAAAGGTTAAGGTGATTCTTATGAAAGAAAACGGTCTCGGCTCCAAGGTGAAAGCCCTTGCGACCGAGCTCAAAACTCATTGGAAAACTCCCGCGGAGGGCAAGTATGTTCCTTATAAGGAATATGTAGACATTTGGCTGGCTGTCGGCAGCAACTATTCGGGTACTAAGGTGCTTGAATACATAAGCTTTGCGGCGGGCTGCTACCTCATAATGTACCACTACAATCTTCCCTATGTTGCTTTTTCGGCGATAACGCTTATCAATATGCCGCTGCAAAAGCTTTGGGACATTCTCGGGTGGATTATCAACGACAACCTCGGCTTTATGCCGAAGAAACGCGAACGCACGCTTTACACGGTCTATTTTGCCTCAATTGCGGTGGGAATATTTCTGATGGCGTTCAATTTTACGCCGTACCTTAATCCCAACAACTCGGTTGTCGCGGCGCTCAATTCCATACGAGGGGTTTCGGCTGCCTCGTCGCTTAAAATTCTCGGCACGCACATCCTTTGGAACGGCTGGGCGGGCGCAAGAAATATTTTCTGGCGCAAAAAGCTTGTTCCGAAATTCGGCAGATACAAATATTTCCTTTACTGCGACGTAATTCCCAAGTGCATTATGGTCGTTCTTATCGGCTGGCTTCCCGTTTACAATATTGAGGACGTTGTTACAAGAGTTTGGGTCGCAAACGCGCTGTTCTCGCTTTACAGCCTGTTCGGCTACAGCAACTGTATGGAAACCTGCGTTCAGAACATCAGCCCCAATATGCAGGAAAGGATTCTTGTCAGAACCTACCCCTTAAAGCTCTCTCACTTCTTAAATTCGATTATGGTTTTGGTTATACCGATGGCGATCGGCTTCCTTAAAGACGAGTGGGCGGACATAAACGTTTACAAATATGTAATTCCCATAATCTTTATTTCATTCGCGACGCTTACAATGCTCTTCTCCAACAGAATTAAAGAGCGGATACCGCAGCCGCCCATTGAAGAGAAGGTTCAAATCAACGTCTGGGACGGTATATTCGGCGTTATGCGAAACAAATACAAGTGGATATTAACGGTTGTAGGTCTTTTGGACAGCTTGGGCAACGGTATGCTTGCGTTTACAACTGTCATTTACCTTTACACTTTCCGTCTGAGCGGTCTTTCATACGGCTTGCTTGTTTCGCTGATTTCGTTCGCGGGTACTCCGCCCGATTTCTTCACGCCGTACTTTATCAAGCGATTCTCCTATAAGCAAATTATGATTTTCTATCAGCTTACCCGCGCGCTCGGCTACGGCATAGTTGTGGCGTCAATTATTCTTTGCGGGGACAATGTTACCCTGTGCGGCGTTATCTGCGTTATTGTAATGTTCCTAATGGAAGCGACAAAGACGATCCCGACCTCCGTAAGCCACGATATGGATATTCGTATCAATGACTATCAAATGTATCTTTCGGGCGAAAGGCTCGAAAGCTTTGCAAGTATTTTCGGATGGTTTACAAGCCCCATTACAACCGTTATAGGTCTTATTATTCCGATACTGCTTCTGAAATTCGGCTTTAACAGCAACTGGGACGTACTGTTTGTCGACGTCTCAAGAGTTAAGATAATCGTTATCCCGATACTGTTTGATATTGCGGGCTATCTTCTTATGACGATTCCGTATATTTTCTGGGATTACGACAGCGCGAAGCAGAACAAGGTTATTCAGGTGTTAAAGCGCAGAGCCGAAGTAATGGAAAAGAAAGCGGCTGAAGAAAACGAATCCGTCGCCGGCAGCTTTATCGGTTAACGGGGGTGAGTCTGATGAGTAAAAAGGTAAAAAAGGAAAAGACCAAAAAGGCGGAGGCCGCGGCGGCGGAAGAGATACTTGATATTCCCGAAGACGAAATATGGACTTATCAAATTGAAGGTCTTGCCGCCCCGAAAATAAATGCCTCTTATAAAGATAAGACGCTCGCAAAAATCATTCTTATCCTGTTTATAGTTTTCGCCGTTATAATATCGCTTTATTTTTCCGTCAGGGCGCTTTTAAACACAGGTACTCTCAATTATGAGGAAATTGACGGAAAAGCCGGCTGCTATGAACTTATCCAGTTTTCAAACGACGGCACCGTTAAGGAATTTACCGTTGACGGGCTGGCTTCCTACAACTATGACGCCGAGGACACGGGTATGCTTTTGGGCGGCGAAGCCGCATCGACCACAATAAGCTACGACAACACGGGCAAGGTCACAAAGATACACGAATATGCCTTTAACTGCGACAACACGGTTACCGTTATAAACATCGGCGCGGACGTTGAGGAAATCGACTCAAAGGCGTTTTATTCCTGCTGGGCGCTCCAGTGTATTTATGTTGACGAAAACAACCCGTATTACTGCGACATTGACGGCGTTCTTTACAACAAGGACGTGACGGAAATTATCTGCTACCCCATCGACCATGACAGGTATCTGCGTTTGCAGGAGGGCTATGCTCATCTTGACGAAGACGGTACGCAGGTTTCCGATTTGGTTGACGACAGCGGCAATGAGATGGAGGAGCTTTGGGGCACTACGGAAAAATACGACGAAGCATTCTTTGAGGAATATAACCTGAAGGTTCGCACCTATGTTATTCCCTCAACGGTTGAAACGATCGGTCCGCTTTGCTTCAATTACGCGAATCTGCGTTACGTCTACCTGCCCGAGGGGTTAAAGGAAATCGGCACTCTCGGCTTCTTCGACGCGGGTAACATCAACGCAATTTACTCCTACAAAAGCAGCGAAACAAATATGACGACAAGCTATACCGAGGGAATGTTTGATCTGGTTTACCCGTCGCTTCCCGAAGGGCTTGAAAAAATCGGCTCGGACGCGTTCACTAAGGACAGAGGGCTTACATATATGTATATCCCCTCAAGCGTTACATACATCGGTCATCACGCGTTTTGGGATTCGGTTTATAAGGATGACGGAAATCTTATCGGTATTTCCGAAATGAACGTCGCGGCGGACGAGACGACCTTCAAATCGGGCGAAATAGGAAGCTCATACCTGCCGAAGTACGACTATATGCTGTTTAAGAAAAATATAACCGTCAATTATAATGCTCAAAGAGCGGAAATGTAACGCAATGTTTTTTTCATATTGATTTCTCCTTGGTACGATCCCCCCGAAGCAGGCGCTTGAAAAATTTTCAGGACTGTTTTGGGGGGATTTACTTGCGCCGAAAACCGCGGAAACGGCAAAAACTCCTCCCTTTGACAGGAGGAGTTTTTAAATCGGAGCAGCGCTCCGGCAAGCAAGCTTAAAGCGGCGCTTGAAAATATTTCAATTCTTTTATTGCCCGCTTTCGCCGCTTACGGGCTTTTCCGCCCGCATATCCTTTTCCGGATTTGCAAGCGGAAGCTCCATTGTCGCCTTAAACAAATCGCCGTCAATTTCAAGCTTCAGCTTACCGCCCTGCAGGGCGCATAAATCCTTTGCAATCGAGAGCCCCAATCCGCTTCCCTCGTTCGTCCTTGAGGAATCGCCCATTACAAACCTCTGCGTAAGCGCTTCGGCGTCAATGTTAAGAGCCTGCCTTGAAACATTTTTAATTGAAAAAAAGCCTGAATTTTCCCTGATTCCGACCTCAACATAAACCCTTGAACCGGAAAGCGAATATTTTTTTGCATTACTCAAAAGGTTGTCGATAACGCGCCACGCCTTTTGGCTGTCGGCTCGGACTATCGGCGCGTTTTCCGCTCCGCTATAAATAATTTCAAGGTTATTGTTCCTGTATGAATCCTCAACCTCTGCAATCGACTGAACGGTCAGCTCGTTAAGATTTACGTTTATAATATTAAGCTTGACCGCGCCCGACGAAACCTTAGACGCCTCCACAAGGTCGTCGATAAGCCTTTTAAGCCTCTTTGACTTATCGTCGAGAACCGATATATATTTTTGCGCGTTTGCGTCCTTAATATCGCATTTTTTGAGCAGATCGACATATGTGATAATCGACGTCAGCGGAGTTTTAAGATCGTGCGAAACATTTGTTATAAGGTCTGTTTTCATTCTTTCGCCCTTGACCGCTTCGCCGACCGCCTTTTTCATCTCGTCCTGTGTAACATAAAGATTTTCGGCAATGCTTTTCATAGGCTCGGGAAACTTTTCGGAAGCTATTTTTTCGGGCGCTTCGCCGTTTTTCCCCTTTTCGGCGGCAACGGCAATTTCATCAAGAGCGATAAGATATTTCCATATGATTGTCAGCGTTACAACGTTAATGAATGCAATAAAAAGCATTGTAATAAAGAATGCGCCGTCGTAGGAAATTGTAAGCAGAAAAATGCCGACTGTGTTTAAAAACAGATAGACCAAAGCGATTAAAAACGCCTTTTTCTTAATCTTTTTCGGCGAAAAGGAAATAACGCGCCTTACGGCGTTAATAATCCCCTTAATTATTTTAACCGTAAACAGCACTGCTTTTCCGCATACCGAATTTCTGAAAAACGGTTTTCTCGCCTTATAAAACCTTGAAACGTGCATTGACCACTCGGTAAGCACGGCAATAAACAGCGCGAGAAGCATAGCGCAGCCCAAAATCATTAAATAGGACATAACCTGCGTGTAGTCGCCGCTAAACAAATCGTCCCAAACTGCGTTTACAAGAACGAACGCGCCCGAAACGCAAAAGAATGAAAGCGCCGCACTTACAACAAAGTGGATATCCGTTGGTATCTTATCAACCCACGAAAGCGAAATTTCACCCGAATTATCGGTCCTGCCGCTCACCATTACAAGATAAACCGACAGTACAAGCGCCGCAAGCAGCAACGCCATACCCGCCGTGCCGAATTCGGTAAAATTATTTTTAACGCTTACCGTATTCTGCCCGAGCGTGTAATATGCGTCGCCGGGCTTCAAATCCTCCGTCTTGGGCAAAGCAAGGGCTATATCGATATTATTATCGCCGTAGGATTTATCGAGCAGTGAATTAAGACTGTTGTAAATATAATATCCGTTTACCGCTACTCTGTCTTTGTCGGACGAACCGATTATTCCGCTGTCCGCCGTATAGGTAAGATACCAGCCGTCGCGCATTTCGGAAAGCTCCTGCTCGGAAATGTTTGAAACGACCTCTCCCGTTACGGTGTTGCGAATAAAGTATTTTAAATTTACAAGGCTGTCCGCCGTGTTTTTCGCAGCCGCCTTGGCGTTTTCGCATTCGCGCTTAGCGTCGGCAACCGCGTCGTCATACATTTCCGCGACATTGTTCAGAAATTCATCTTTGGTCATTTTCGTGTTGTATTTGCAAAACTCAAGACTTACCTTGAGGCAGTACTCGCCGTAACCGCTGACAGGGGTAGTATATTCCTCCGTGCTGTAAAAACCCGCTTCGTAATACTCTTCATCGTCTATCTCGGAAAAGCTTTCCGACGAACGTTCATAAAATTTTTCGGCAAGCTCCAGCTCCTCCTCCTTAGTACAGTATGTGCCGTCTAAATAGTCCTCCAAATTCTCGGGCAGAACGAGCTTTGAAAGAGTGCTTATATGCTTTTTAACCGTGCTTTCAAACATTCTGCCGTCGGTGTAATTAAACTCTGTTTTAGTAAACATCGTCGAAAGGTCATCCGAAGAATATTGCAGAATCAAATCCACATCGGAGGCAAGCAGCACCCCCGCCGAAACCGCAAGGGCCATCGCAAGAAAGAACGCAAGCACCTTTGCGCCGTATGAGTATTTAATATTTCTCGATTTTGTATCCAATTCCCCACACCACCTTTAAATATTTCGGCTCTTTAGGATTGATTTCAATTTTTTCCCTTATTCTTCTTATATGAACGGTTACCGTCTTTTCGGTCTGAAACGACGGCTCGTTCCAGACAGCCTCATAAATCTGATTGGTTGAAAGGACCTTGCCCATATTTTTCATTAAAAATTCCAAAATTCCGTATTCCGTAGCCGTCATTTTAATAACCTCGCCGTCAAGAATGACCTCCTTGGCGTCGGTGTCAAGCTGAAGCCCGCCCGTCTCGATAATACTTTCCTTTGAAATTACGCTTCCCAGAGTTACATAACGCCTGATCTGCGACTTCACCCTCGCCATAAGCTCAAGCGGATTAAAGGGCTTTGTAACGTAGTCGTCCGCGCCGAAGGAAAGCCCCGTGATCTTGTCGGTATCCTCGCTCTTTGCAGAAAGCAGAATGATCGGTATATTATTGTTTTCGCGAAGCTTTAGCGTCGCGTTAAGCCCGTCGAGCCGCGGCATCATAATATCGAGTACGATACAGTGAAGCTCGTTATTTTCGGCAATTTTGACAGCCTCCTCGCCGTCGGAAGCGGTCAGCACGTTATAGCCCTCGAGCTTCAGGTAAATTTCAAGCGAATCGAGTATAGCCTCGTCGTCATCGCATACAAGCACATTATACATTTTACATATCCCCCAAAAACATTCTTTATACCGATAATACCACAAAACACATAATTTAGGCAAGACGTCCCCCGCTTTTCGGACGGCGGACGCCCCTTACGGAAAAATCAAAACACGCCTTTTGCTTTATGCGGTTATTGTAGCTTATTTTTCTTACAAAACAAGTCATAAAACAGTTACAATTTTATTAAGGCAAGGGGAGTTGAACCCGATAAAGACCGAAAAGGACCTGACGGTCAGCGCCGTCAGATCCTTTTTATTTACAATTGGATTTTAAGCCTGCAATTCAGGCGCAAAATTCTGAATTCGCGTTGTAACCAATTCATTTGGCGTCAACTTTTTTATTTCGTCAGCGCCGAGCCACTTAAAGCCTATCGTTTCCCCTTTTTGCAGAGCAACTGAGCTTTTATCGCAATCAGTCACGCATAAATATTCAAAATATATTGAGTGATGCCCGTCGTGAACCACAGTGCCGAGCTTTTTAAGACTGTTTGACACAATTCCCGTTTCTTCCCGAAGCTCTCTTGCCGCGCAGTCTAAAGGACATTCTCCCATAAGGGCAGAACCGCCTGCGGTCAGCTCCCACATACCGCCGAAATGCTTATTTAAATCTCTTTGCATAACAAGATACGTGCCGTCAATATGTTTTACGATTATCTCACAAACCAAATGATATAATCCATCCGAAAGCGGTTCTCCTCTGCGCAAAACCGCACCGTCAATTATATTCATTTGCCTGTCGTATGCATCCCAAAGCTCACACTTTACAAATTCAATACCGACAACGCCGTACTTTTTAATATCCCCGACGGAATAGTATTCCTGCATATCGGTATAGCTCGCGTTTGCAATATCGACTTCGTTATATCCGCATTTCAGCAAATCCAACCGACTGTACAGTTCCTTAAAATCGGCAAACCTGTGCAGAGCCTTAACGGCAACCGAAACAGTATCGCTGGCATCATTTGAAAAGATTATCGAATCATTAACGCTTACCGTCCGGCGTTTCTCGTCATAAAGCCTTAATTCAACCGTCTTTGTTCCGTTTTTTATTTTTTCAAACGGCGCGTCAGCCAAATTAAATCTGTGAACCGTCATTTTTAATAACCTACGAAACAGCAACTACGTCAAAGCCGAGCGCTTCGATTGCTTCTTTTATAACGTCATCGGAAATGTCCTCGTCGCACTCGATTTTGGCAAGACCCTTTTTAAGGTCGGTTTTAACCTTTTTTACGCCGTCTAATGCGCCGAGAGCGTCCTCGACCCTTGCGGTGCAGTGCGCGCAGTGCATACCTTCAATTTTGATTTCTTTTTTCACGGCAATTCTCCTTTTAGTAGCCTGACGGTGCGGATTTGAACCCGCCTAAAACGGCGGCCTTTTGCCGCTTTTCAGCTTATCGTCCTTGACAGGCGTAAATTGCGAGCATTTTTGACGCCGTGCAGGGGAAATCCGCCCTGCAAAACCGAGTTCAAATTCGCACCGTCAGGCTAAAATAAAATTATTTCTTATATAATCTCAAAGCGTTGCTTACAACGAAAAGCGACGATAGGCTCATCGCCGCCGCCCCCAGCATGGGCGAAAGCGAAATTCCGAACGCGGGATAAAATACGCCCGCGGCAAGCGGAATACAAATAACATTATAAAAGAACGCCCAGAAAAGGTTTTCTTTAATATTTTTCATCGTTTTGCGCGAAAAGCCGACGGCTTCGGCGGCTGAAGAAAGGTCGTTTTTCATAAGCACTATGTCGGCGGAATCGATCGCAATATCCGTTCCGTTGCCGATTGCAAGCCCCACGTCCGCCTTGACAAGCGCGGGAGAGTCGTTAATTCCGTCGCCGACCATAGCGACCCTTTTTCCCCCGTCCTTAAGACGCGCGACCTCGGTAAACTTATCCTGAGGCATAACCTCGGCGATAACCTTTTCAATGCCCGCTCTTTCGGCAATCAAAGCCGCTGTTCTTTTATTGTCGCCTGTAAGCATTATAACATCAATGCCGAGCTTTTTCAACTTATCAACCGCTTCGGGGCTTGTCGGCTTAATTTCGTCCGCTGCGGCGATAATTCCGACAAGCGCTTCCCCGTCGGCAAAATACATAACGGTTTTGCCCCCGTCCTGAAGCTCGGACGCTGTTTTTTCATATTCCCCGAGCGAGACGGGCAGCGAACTCATAAAGTCCTTGTTGCCCGCATAATAGGTTTTGCCCTCAATCTCAGCTGAAACTCCCTTTCCCGTTACGGAATTAAAATTGACGGCTTCGGGAAGCGTTTTATCGCCCGCAAACCTGACAACAGCGTCCGCCAAAGGATGCTCGGACTGCTTTTCAAGCGCGGCGGCAATCAGAATAAGCTTCTCTTTATCAATTCCTATGGGGATTACGTCCGAAACGTCGGGCTTGCCGTTGGTAACCGTACCCGTTTTATCGAGAACCACAGTGTCAACCGTGCTTAAATTCTCAATTGCCTCTGCGGATTTAATTAAAATTCCCTTTGAAGCGCATCTGCCTACGGAAACCGTAATTGCAACGGGCGTTGCAAGCCCCAGAGCGCACGGACAGGAAATTACCAGAACCGAAACCGCGCAGTTAAACGCGAATGAGGCGGAAGCGCCAGAAGCCAGCCAGACAATTGCCGTCAAGACTGAAATTCCCATAACGATGGGTACAAAAACACCCGATATTTTGTCGGCAAGCTTTGAAACGGGAGCTTTGGTCGCGCTTGCGCTTTCAACCAAATCAATGATTTTTGAAAGCGTTGTTTCAAATCCGACCTTTTGCGCCTCCATAGTGAACGAGCCGTTAAGGTTGACCGCCGCCGAAACGACCGTATCGCCTATATTCTTTTCAACGGGCAGGCTTTCGCCCGTAATAGCCGATTCGTTAACCGCCGAGCCTCCGCTGACGACCTTACCGTCAACAGGTATGCTCTCACCGGGCCTAATTAAAACCAAATCGCCCTTTACGATCTCCTCTGTCGGGATCGTCAATTCCTTACCGTCCCTGATAACCGTTGAGGTTTTCGGCGTTAAATCGATCAGCTTCGCAATGGCGGAGCCTGTTTTCCTCTTGGAACGCTCCTCAAGGAATTTGCCGACGGTCACCAGCGTCAGTATTGTCGCTGCCGATTCAAAATAAAGATTGGAAGCGTATTTCTCGGTAAGCGTCAAGTCGTTTTTGTAAAGCCCGACGCCGATAATAACCGTTGAAACAATACCGTAAACGAGCGCGGCGGTCGAACCGAGCGCGACAAGCGTATCCATATTCGGCGCGCGCCTTATAAGAGCGGAATAACCCGAAAAATAAAACTTTCTGTTAACATAAATTATCGGGAGCGTAAGCGCAAGCTGAACGAGCGCGAACCGCAGCGCGTTCTGCGTCCCGTGAAGAAACGGCGGAAGCGGAAGCCCGACCATATGCCCCATTGTAACGTACATCAATATAACCAAAAGTATTACGGATACCGTAAGCCTTGTTTTAACGGGTGTGTACTTCTCTTTCGGCTCGGGCACACTGTTCCTGAGCGTGAATACAGCCGCGCCGAAGCCTGCCTTTTCGACGGAGTTGATTATTTTTTCGTCGTCGGTTATTTTTTCATCGTATTCGCAAATCATCGTGTTTGCAAGCAGGTTGACTTGAGCGGAAATCACGCCCTCTGTCCTTGAAACCGCCTTTTCGACCGAAGCGGAACACGCGGAGCAGGACATCCCCGTAATCCTGTATTTTTGAAGCATTTTATCACCCTGATTTATTATTTCCTGTTTATTGTAGCATATATGTATGTAAAAATCCACAGTAAATTACTATGAATTAAAAACAAAAGCGAAAAAGACCGTCATAAACGGTCTTTTTTGCAAAAGGGGTTAGGATTCAAATATGAAAAAGAAAATGAGAAAACTATATATGTAAACCCGCCGTAGCGGGATTACCGCTGTTTCTGTTGTGAATGTATAATACCACCGTTTGTAATATTTGTCAAGTGTTTTTTCACAAATTTTTTAAAAATTTTTTGTTTAATATGCTTACGGAGTTTCGCATAAATTTTTATAATAAAAATTGAACATCCCGATAATAAAGCGCTTTTTCTGCTTTTTACGCGCAGAAAAGCGAATTTACATTCACCTGATTTTATTTAATTATTCGTTAAAATCCACAATTCCTTATCGAAAAAACTACGCAATCACCGTCGAGCCCGAATTGCTTGAGGGAACGAAGCCCATCCACGATTTGCCCGTGTTTAATTCAAGCTCGCCGCCGTCCGTCCCGTAAAGCTTTAGCATATCGTGCGTTGAACCCTTTTTCCAGGTGATTTCCTCATACGTTCCGTTTGATACGTAAAGCCCCTTGCCGCTCGTCAGATTCCACTCAACAAGCTTTTCATCGCTTTTGTATGATGTAACGTTGCAATAAATAATAATTACATTTGAAACCGCCATCTGATTTCCGTCGGAATCAACCATCGGATTTGAATTCATATTGTTGTAATAAAGACCGTCGTCGGCATTATATTCAAAGGTATGCTTATAGCTCCCCGAAAACGTTACGCTGACGCTGCTGCAGGGATTTGCAAGAGTTCTCTTGTTCTGCGCAAACTTAAACGGGTCGGCGTACGAAGAATCAATATCCGTGCGTATGCCCTTGTCGGAAATGACGTCAGTGAGCCATTCACCCGTTGTATAGGCGTTATGGGGAGCGCTTCTTGAGGATTCGCGTTTGAAGTAGCTGCTTTCGCCCAAGTTGCCGTCAATATGATCGATTGACGAATCCGAGGAGAAAAGGTTATATGCCGCATAGCTTCCGCCGAAATGAACATAGATAGCGTCGTAGCCCGCCGCCATTTCCACAAAATTATGGCGCGCGCTTCTTGTTGGTCCTATCTTAGCCGCCGTTGAAACATCCGAATAAAGCCACAGCATTCTCGTAATCCCGCCCTCGGCAAGACCTTCTATTACAACGTCGGGCGTGCAAAGCCCCCATTGCGGACGGGCTTCGGGTGAATTTTCGACAACTACGGCAACGGGTCTTTTCCCCACGGCCGTTGAAGCCAAGCCGGGCAGGCCCGTAAGCGGATTGATATCGGCAGGCTCCGCCTGCACTTCCGTTGCAGCCTCGGTAACGGGTTCCCGTTCTTCTATTACCTCGGTTTTTCCGCAGGAGGAAAGAACCGCTGAAACCATTATTAAAGAAAGCATTATTGAAAGCGCGGAAATAATTTTTTTATTTTTCATGATTTAAACACCTTTCGCAAAAATCCGCCCGTAAATACGCGAGAGACGTGTACGGGCATAAGCGGAAATAATACTGCGCGCGAAACACAGTATGCTTATTGTATCATAAATTTGCTTTTTTTCAAGATGTTTTGACAAATTACAGCAAAAAATACGGGAGCTGCCGACATGACAGCTCCCAATATGTTGTATTTTTCAAAAGCTTGCCGTTATTCCTCGGACTTAGCCGCTCTGTCGGCAATCACCTTGTCCGCAACCGCCTGCGGAGCCTGCTCATAGCGTGCAAATTCGAGCTTATATGAGCCTCTGCCTGCCGTAATCGAGCGCAGAACCGTCGAGAAATCACCCATTTCCGCCATGGGAACCTCGGCTACCAATTCCTGCATTCCGTCCTCATAGGGGTTAGTGCCGAGAACTCTGCCGCGGCGCTTGGTAACGTCGCCCATAATATCGCCGAGATTGTCGTTGGGCAGATAAGCCGTAAGCGTGCCTACCGGTTCAAGGATTGCAACGCCCGCGTTCTGCATAGCCGCCTTGAATGAAAGCGAAGCGGCTGTCTTAAACGCCATTTCGGACGAATCAACGGGATGATAGCTTCCGTCATAAAGCGTTGCCTTAACCCCTACCATCGGGTAACCCGCCGCATAGCCCCTTGCGACGCATTCCTGCAAGCCCTTTTCCACCGCGGGGAAGTAGTTTTTGGGAACAGATCCGCCGACCACCGCCGTTTCAAACACAAGCTCGTCGCTGTCGCAGGGCTCGAATTTAATCCATACGTCTCCGAACTGACCGTGACCGCCCGACTGCTTTTTATGCCTGCCCTGAGCCTCAACCGTTTTGCGGATTGTTTCACGGTAAGCGACTCTCGGGACCTCAAGCGTTACCTCAACGCCGAATTTATTTTTCAGCTTTGATACTATAACGTCAAGATGCTGTTCGCCAAGCCCCGAAAGCACCTGTTCTCTCGTTTCCTTGTTAAGCGCGAAGGTTATTGTCGGATCCTCCTCCATAAGCCTTGAAAGGCCCTGAGCGACCTTTTCCTCCTCGCCCTTCTTCGTAACCTTAACAGCCATTGAAAGACAAGGCGCGGGGAATTCAACGCCCGAAAGCTTAAGCTTTGTTTTCGGGTCACAGAGGGTGTCGCCCGTCTTAACGCCCTGAAGCTTTGTAACAACGCCTATATCGCCTGCCGTAATCTCCTTGGCGTCCTCCTGCTTTCCACCCTTAACGGTTACGATCTTACCCATTTTTTCGATTTCGCCCGTGCGGTAATTACAGCATTGGCTGTCAGATGAAAGTTTACCCGAAACCACCTTAAAGAACGACATTTTACCTACAAACGGGTCCGCAACGGTCTTGAAGCAGACTGCCGCGAGCGGTCCGTTGTCGTCACACGGCAGTATATTCTCTTCGCCGTCCTCATATTCGGCAATTTCTCCTGCATAGCCGTATGCGCCGGGAGCAGACCACGCAAGCCCGTAAAGAAGCTGGTCAACCGCCGCGCAGGTAAGACCCGAAACCGCATAAACAGGATAGATCGATCCGTCGAAAATGCCTATGCAAAGACCCTTCAGTATTTCATCCTGAGTAAATTTCTCGCCCTCAAAGTATTTTTCCATAAGAGCGTCGTCCGTGGTTGCAACCGCCTCCATAAAGGCGGCTGTCATCTCCTCAATCTGCGGATCGTCGGGGACGTCAACCTTTGTCGCCTTACCTCCGTCGGAGTATTCGTAAGCCGTCCCCGTCATAAGGTTGACATAGCACTTTGTAATATTGCCCTGCATATAAGGGATGATTGTCGGGCAGAGCTTATTGCCGTATACCTCTTTTAAAGCGTCAAAGGTCTTGTAAAAGCTTCTGTGGTCCGAATCCGTCTTAGTAATCGCAAAGAATTTTGCCGCGCCTTTCTTTTCCGCGGCTTTAAATGCTTTCTGTGTTCCGACGTCAACGCCCGAGCCTGCCGAAGTAACTATAAGCACAGCCTCCGCCGCCCTTACGGCCTCCGAGACCCCGCCCTCAAAGTCAAAAAGACCGGGAGCGTCTATAATGTTAAGCTTCGTATTATCCCATTCGATAGCCGCCATGGCTGACGACACAGAGGTCTTTCTGCGTTTTTCCTCAGCGTCAAAGTCAAGTACGGTATTGCCGTCCGCAACCTTGCCGAGCCTGTCTGTCGCGCCCGAAACATAGAGCATTGCCTCACACAAAGTTGTTTTTCCTTTTGAGCCGTGACCTATCACGGCGATATTGCGGATATTGTTGGAAGTATATGCTTTCACGGTAATTCCTCCTAAAATTTGTTGCTGCTTTTATGAATTAAACATAATTTCAAAACAGTTACGAAAAAATTGTAGCATAAATGCCTAAAAATAGCAACAATTATTTACGCGGTTAGAATAAAAATTACCGCTTTGCGGCGAATGACATACTTCGCCTTGATTTTTAACGCAGTAAAAAGTATAATAAACTGAGTAAACAGTCAGGAGTGATTCTGTTGCAGAACGAAAAATTTACGGCTTTTCGCGAAAAATACAAAAAATTCATATACGACGGCTGGCAGCTTAAAAAGGACGGCGGCGAAATTACCGTTTCGTTCAGTTTCCGTATAGACGGGCTGTGCGAATTTCATCCTACTGTGCGGATTGACGTTTCCAACCTTGATGTTGTAAACCCCTATAACTCATACGAGGCTGAAAAAATCATTTTCGGCCTCGGTATGGTAGAGCTTATAAGCTACTGGAAATGCGCGTGTCCGCCCGAGGTCGAAATAAGATGCGGCGAGCTTTCACAGTATGATATTTCTTGGTGGAAAAAGCTTTATTACGGCGGGCTTTCCGAGTTCTTCTATGTAAATTCCGTTGAAACCGACGAAAACAGCTTTATGAATATAACCGTTAACGGCTCGTTCGGGAGCGGACCCGAAAAAGCGGTATTCAACAAAACGGGGATAAACGTAATCCCCGTCGGCGGCGGCAAGGACAGCTGCGTCACCGCGCATCTTTTAAAGCCGTTCGGCGGTAAAAACAAATTCTTTACCGTAAACGACCAGCAGGCAAGAACGGATACCGTAATTTCCGCAGGCTACGGCAAAAACGATATTATAAGAACCTACAGGACGATAGATAAAAACTTACTAAAGCTTAATTCGGAGGGCTTTCTTAACGGTCACACTCCGTTTTCGGCAATCGTCGCCTTTCTCTCGCTGTACTGCGCTTACCTTATCGGCGGCGAATACATAGTGCTTTCAAACGAGTCGAGCGCGAACGAAGCCAACATAACGGGCGCGAACGTAAACCATCAGTATTCAAAGTCCTATGAATTTGAATGTGATTTTACGGATTATGTCGAAAGGAATATCCTTTCGGGAATTAAGTATTTCAGTATTCTCAGACCGTTTTCCGAGCTTCAGATTGCCAAAATGTTCGCCTCGCTCCCCGAATATCATAAATCCTTCCGAAGCTGTAACAGAGGGAGCAAAAAAAACATATGGTGCGCCAAATGCGCCAAGTGTCTTTTTGTTTTCACCGTTCTTGCGCCGTTCTGCGCCTATGACGCGCTGTGCGAAATCTTCGGCAGCGATATGTTAAACGACCCCGATATGACCGAGGATTTTGACGGGCTCGCGGGATTTTCAGAGGTTAAGCCCTTCGAGTGCGTCGGCACGAAATCCGAGTTCTCGTTTGCTGTTTGGGCGCTTATAAATAAGCTCGAAAGCGAAAACAAGGACTTGCCCGTGCTCTGCAGGCGTTTTAAGGAAAAAGCGGATTATAACAGTATAGATAAAAATTTACTAAACGATTATAACCCTATGAATAATGTTCCCGACGAATTTCTTTTTGCGGTTAAGGAGATGTATGAAAATGTATCCTGCGGTAATTGAATACCTTAAGGACAAAAAAATCCTGATTCTCGGCTTCGGCAGAGAGGGACTCTCAACGCTTAAATATATAAGAAAATATCTTCCCGAAAAGCCCGTAACGGTTGCCGACAGAAATCAAATAAATACGGACATTATAAACGTCAAAACGGTCTGCGGAGAAAATTATCTCGACTGCATAAACAGCTTCGATATAGTTATGAAAAGTCCGGGGATTCCGTTTCGTGACGTCGAATGGGAAACGAACGTCGAAATATCCTGTCAGACCGATTTATTCGTAAGATTTGCCCCTTGCCGCAAAATCGGCATAACAGGCTCAAAGGGCAAAACGACCGCCTCAACCCTTACCTATGAGATGCTAAAAGCGGCGGGCTTTGACGCAAGGCTTATCGGCAACATAGGCGTGCCCGTTTTTGACACGCTTGAAAGCATAAACGAAAACACCGTTGCCGTAATCGAAATGTCCTCGCATCAGCTTGAATTTACCAAGGCTTCGCCTGAAATTGCCGTTCTCACAAACATATACGAGGAGCATCTTGACCATTACAAAAGGGGCTTTGAGGGCTATGTCCGCGCAAAGCTCAATATTATGAAGTATCAAAATGAAAACAATTTGTTTATTTACAACGCCGAGCAGGGATTGGACGAATATGTTGATTTAAGCACGCAAAGGGTAAAATGTATCGGCGTAAAACCGAACGATCCACTGCCGTTTGAAATTGAAAACGGGCGTCTTTTAGGCGAACATAACCGTCAGGATGTGCTGTTTGCCTATACTGCGGCGAAAAGCCTCGGCGCGTCGGATAAGGACTGTGAAAAAGGCGTTCAAGGCTTTTCGGGCATTGAGCATCGTATGGAAAAGGTCGGAACATTTAGGGATATTACGTTTTATAACGACTGTATCGCCACCATTCCGCGCGCTGTCGAATACGCCGTCAAAGCGCTTAAAAGCGTTGACACACTGATAATCGGCGGAAAGGACAGAGGGCTTGACTATACCGAATTTGCCGACTTTCTGAAAAAAAGCGATATTACAAATATTATCGGCACACCCGAAACAGGGCATAAAATTGCCGATATGCTTCTTTCTCTCGGCGCAAAAAAGAATATTATAAAAGCGCCCGACCTTGAATTTGCCGTTAAATCGGCGTATGAATGTACCGAAAAAGGTAAAATCTGCCTGCTGTCGCCTGCCGCTTCGAGCTATAACATATATAAAAACTTTGAGCAAAAGGGCAGGCATTATAAAGAGCTTATTAAAAAATACGGGGAATAATATTTGTTTTTATACGGCGTTATTTTCCGCACCCTCCGAAAGGGCAGACAAAAGGAAAGCGCCGCCGTCAGCGGATGTCGAACTCAGCATGACTGAGGGAGTTTTGACAGCGGTGCGCACGGTGAGCTGCGTCCTATGCAAATTTTAAGTTTACATAATTGCCGAAAGCATCAGCAACTCCTCGATTTTGCCGTAAACATCACCGACGCTTTCCTCGGCTTCGGCTTTTCCGACCGCAATTTCAAACGACGGCTTATTATACTCCTCGGTAAACCACTCGCACATGCCGCCTGATTTCTGCTCATCGGTCTTTTTCGATAAGCCGTAATTGCATACGCTTTTAAGAATTTGAGCCATCATCGCCGTGTCTGAGGATTTCCCGTTTTGATTGTAATAAATTTTCTCTCCCGACTGCGAAACAAGTATTATATGCTTTGGATTTTCCTTCGCGCACAGGCTTACGATTGCCTTTGTTTCAGGCTCGCTTTCGGGCGAAGGTCCTTTATACCCCTTGGGCGAAGGGTATGTATTTCCCTTTGATAAAGAAAATCCGTAATCGAAATTTTTTGATATATCGACCCCTCTTGCATTGGCGTCCCATTGGGAGTAATCCCCGTTTGCGGCTCGGCTTACAAGCCCCCTGTAACAGCCCGCGCCGTCAGCTCCGCGCCGCGCGATTTCCGCCCCGTCGGGATTTACAAACGGGACAACCGTGATTTTTCTTTCGCGCAGAGCGTTTCTTGTTTTTATTGCGGAAATTTTAAGGTCGTTTCGGTAAGCCGTACACAGCCTTTCAAAAAAATTAAAAAGGATTTCCGCGGACAGCGTATCCCGCCCGTTTATTCCGCCTGCGAAAAGCACTGTCTCTCTGCCTGTCCCGAGCGACATCCCGATAACCGCGCGCGAACACCATGTTCTGCCCAAAGCGGTAAAATCGGCAAACTCAAAACGGCGTTTCAAGTCGGAAACGCTTTCCAACACGTTTTTATATGAAAATTTCTGCGAAACACTCAGCATAATAACAGCCTTCCTTTTAACAAATTTAAATCGGAGCGGCGCTCCCGCTTCGCTTGCAAGGATCTTATCCCTTATTGAAAGATATATTCCGAAAGGAGTTAAAATATTATGGATTTAACGGAAAAAACCTTAAAAAAAGAATACATTTTTAAGGGTAAAATAATTAACCTCCGAGTTGACGACGCATTGATGCCCGACGGAAAAACCGCTCGGCGCGAGGTTGTCGAGCATCCCGGCGGAGTGTGCGTCGCGGCATTGACAGACAAAAACGAGCTGCTTTTTGTCGAGCAGTTCCGCTATCCCTATTCGGAAACAGTCCTTGAGCTTCCTGCCGGCAAGCTTGAATACGGCGAAGATCCTTTTTCGGCAGGCAAACGGGAGTTAAAAGAGGAAACGGGCGCTCAGGCGGCGGAATATGAGGAGCTCGGCAAGCTCTATCCAACGCCCGGCTACTGCGGCGAAATAATACATATGTATCTTGCGAGGGGGCTTTCCTACGGCGAACAACAGCTTGACAGCGACGAGTTCCTTGAAGTTAAAAGCCTCCCCCTCGAAGCGGCGTTTAAAATGGTTATGAACAATGAAATCCGCGACAGCAAAACGCAGGTCGGGATTATGAAAGCCTACTTTAAGGTATTCGGAGAGAAAAAATAATGAAGCTTATATTAGCCTCCGCCTCACCGAGACGGCGTGAAATACTTAAAAACGCGGGGTATGAGTTTGAAGCAATCGCTGCGGACGCGGATGAAACCCTGCCGCCCGACGTCAGCCCCGAGCAGGCGGTAAAATATCTCGCCGAGCTAAAGAACGGCGCCGCGGCTCAAAATAACGTCGGTATAATAATCTCCGCCGACACAGTGGTTGCCGTCGGCGGTAGGCTTCTCGGGAAACCCGCGGATGAAAAAGACGCCGAAAATATGCTTAAAACTCTTTCGGGCAGAACCCACAGCGTTTTCACGGGCGTATGCGTAAGCCTCGGCAATAAAAAAACCGTCTTTTGCGAAAAGACGGAGGTAACTTTTTTTAATTTGAGCGAAAAAGAAATTCTCGACTATATAAAAACGGGCGAGCCTATGGATAAAGCGGGAGCTTACGGAATACAGGGCAAAGGCGCTTTGTTTGTCAAAAAAATCAACGGCGACTATTTTAACGTCGTGGGGCTTCCGATAGCGAGACTTTCAAGAGTGCTGAGGGATTTTTATGAAGGAAATTGATTTGCTGTTGGAGGAGGTTACATCGGAAATCCGCGCGGCAGGCATAAAGCCGAACGAAAAAATTTCGCCCGAGGTCGTAATAAACACAAGGGCAAAAACACGGTTCGGATGCTGTAAGGTCAATAGGCTGACCGGCGAATGTGTTATCGAGCTTTCGGAGGGTATGCTGAAGGCAGATAAAAAATTTATAAAATCCACCCTCGCGCATGAGGTTTTACATTCGTGTTACGGCTGTCAGAACCACGGCAAAAGGTGGAAGCTTTACGCCCAAAGGCTCAATTGCCTCTACGGTTACGGCATTACCGTTACAAACAAGCCCGAGGATTTCGGTCTTCAGCCGCAAGTTGCCGCAAAAGAGCCGTTATACATATTAAAATGCGTGAACTGCGGCTTGGAAATACCGAGAATGAGGATGTCAAAAAGCGTGAAGCATCCGCAAAGCTACCGCTGTTCAAAATGCGGCGGAAAAATTGTAAGGGTTAAGTAATAACCGATTTTTAAAAGGCCGACGTTGATATTTCGGGCGAACGGGTAAAAAGCAATCCCTCAATCAGCCGAGCGATGAGGGATTGAAAACAATTCAAAATTATTTCGGACAGTTTAAGGCGAGGAGAGTTGAACACAATATGCCTAAAGCTTGGTCTTTCGGTAAATTTTCACTTTTTTACCGTTGACGGGCGACAGCCCGTCTGCCGTCTCAAAAGCAAAAATTCATCCGAAATTCCTGCGCTTTAGGTGCTCAGCAGTTTAAAACGAGGAGATTTTCGTTAAAGCAAGGCATAAAATCGAAGCCATACTGTCGTATGGTGAGATTTTTAACGATGCTTTAGCGGAAATATACCGTTTTAAACCATATCGGGTTCAACTCCCCTCGCCTTACCGTAAAATGCCGTTACAGCGTTTTTGCAAGCTCCTTGATATAAGCCTTAAAGTCTTCGCCGATTTCAGGGTGACTCAGCGCAACCTCGCAGTTCGCCTTCATAATACCCAGCTTATTGCCCATATCGTAACGAACGCCTTCAAAATCCAGCGCGTTAAGACCGCCCCGACGCGCAAGCAAAAGCATTGAGTCGGTAAAGCTTACCTCGCCGAGCTTTTTGTCGACAGGCGTTTGCTCGATAAGCGGGAAAATCTCGGGCGGCATAATCTCTCTTCCCAAAATAGAATAACAGGAGATGATCTCCTCGGGTGCGGGCTTCTCGATTATATTGCGAACCTCCATAACCCGATCCTCCAGCGGAACAACGTCAAGCGAGCAGTATTTCGGAACGTCCTCGCGCGGGACCTCCTTAACGCCGACAACGCCCGCGCCGTATTTTTCATACGTCTTTATAAGCTGACCGATTACGGGTCTGCCCTCGGGAGACACGATAATATCGTCGCCGTAAAAAATCGCAAACGGCTCGTTGCCGACAAAGCTTTTCGCGCGCAGAACCGCATGCGCAACGCCCTTAGTTTCTTTCTGCCTTAAAAAATAAACGTTGGCAAGATTGGCAGGCGCAACAACATCCTCATATATTTTGCGCTTTGACGGATTGCCCGCAAGGTTTGCTTCCAGCTCGAACGAGTGGTCAAAGTGATCCTCAATTACTCCCTTGCCGCGGTTTGTAATAATCAAAACGTCCGTAATTCCCGCCGCCGCCGCTTCTTCGACAAGATACTGAATGGCAGGCTTGTCAACAATGTTGAGCATTTCCTTGGGAACGGATTTTGACGCAGGCAGAACCCTTGTGCCGAGCCCCGCCGCAAGGATAATCGCTTTGGTAATTTTCATAATTAAACCCCCGACTATATTTTAGTCATAAGAATATAAACAAGCTGTTCCGCGCAGTAGTAGCCGAGCATTGAAAGCGCGCACATACCGCCCGATATTCCTCCCTTTTTAAACAAAAGCAGTCTGTATTCCTCAGGTGACGCCGCTTGCGATTTTATCTCTCTTATATCCTTTTCGGTTTTTCTTTTATAGAAGTAATTGCCGAAAATTCCGCCGAAAAGATGCACGCCGATCTCTATAACGGAAATAATTATAACCTCCGGCGACGAAAGAAGCTCGCGTGACGCTTCGTTTACGTCGTCTATCGCGGCGTTGCCCTCGTAATAGCTTTCAACGACCGCTTCGTATTGCTCCGAAACGGCAACGACCCTGTCGGTTGTTGTAAGCGCCGAAGAAAAAAGCAAAACGAGTATTAAAACAAAACCGGTAACATACATTTTTCTGAAAAAGAACCAATAAGGACTGAACAGGAACGCCGCCCAGTTAAACGAAGCCTTGCCGCCTGTTTTTTCCAGCTTATACATTTTGGGAATATATTTGTTTGCGTTCATCTGTATATATTCCGCCGTATCGGACACCTTATTTCCGCCGATAGTGTCGTCGGGAGAAATCTGCACCACGGGATTGCCGAACTGCGTGTTTGTCATATCGGGCAGATTAACGGGTCGTGAGAAAGCGCCTCTTTCGCCGTTATTGTAAAGCCTTGCCCCGCAGTAGGTGCAAACAGGCTCCTCGGCAGGGTTTTCTTTACCGCAGTTAGGGCAGAAAATAATTTTGTGACCGTCGTCCTCAGCCCTTTGAGCTGCGGGCTTTTTCTCTCTTTCATCCGAAAAAGACCGCGCGGCGCCGTGCCACTCGAACCCCTTTTCATGAAGCGCTTCGTTCATACAGGTTTTGTTGTCAATATAGCATTGTCTGTGATGCGGCGTGCCGCAAATAGGGCAGACCACTATATCGTCGTTTTCCTTAAACGCCTTTTCGCATACGGGACAAATTTCGTTTGTGTAATCCATAAAACCTCATCTTTCTTTAAAGTTTTAAATCCCTTTTTCCCGAAAAATCAAACCTTTATTTCGACATTAAGCCCAAGCTCGTCCTTATATTTTTCCAAAATGGGTTTAACGTCGCTTTCCAAAAATTCCTCGACCTGACGCGGCGCGCGTCCGATAAATCCGGACGGTACCATCTCCGCCTCAATTTCCTCAAGCGATAATGAAAACGCGGGGTCTGCGGCGATTCTTTGGGCTAAGTCGTTCGGCTTGCCCTCCTCCTTTACGACCTTGCCCGCCTCCATTGAGTAAACACGGATTTTTTCGTGAAGCTCCTGACGGTCACCGCCCTTTTTAACAGCCGCCATCATTATGTTTTCGGTTGCCATAAACGGAAGCTCGTCGTTAAGTCTTTTTTCAATCATTTTCGGGTAAACCACAAGCCCCGAAACAACGTTTATATAAAGCTCCAGAATGGCGTCGACCGCCAAAAAGCCCTCGGGGATGCTTATTCTCTTGTTAGCCGAATCGTCAAGCGTTCTCTCGAACCACTGAGTTGACGCCGTGATCGCGGGGTTTACCGCGTCGGCAATAACATATCTTGCAAGAGAGCCTATCCTTTCGCTTCTCATGGGGTTTCTCTTATAAGCCATGGCGGACGAGCCTATCTGATTTTTTTCAAACGGTTCTTCAATTTCTTTAAGATGCTGTAAAAGCCTCAAATCATTTGAGAATTTATAAGCCGACTGGGCGATACCCGAAAGAACATACATAACCTGAGCGTCAAGCTTTCTCGGATACGTCTGCCCCGAAACGGAGAAGCAGGCGGTAAAGCCCATTTTTTCGGCTATCTTTTTTTCGAGCGCCTTAATTTTCTCGTCGTCGCCGTCAAAAAGCTCAACGAACGAAGCCTGCGTACCTGTCGTACCCTTTGAGCCCAACAGGCGCATCTGCGAAAGCTGAAATTCAAGCGCGCTCATATCCATAGTCAGATCCTGAAGCCACAACGAGGCTCTTTTGCCTACGGTCGTCGGCTGCGCGGGCTGAAAATGCGTAAACGCAAGGCAGGGCATATCTTTATATTTGTCCGCAAAATTTGAGAGCGCGCTGATAAGATTAACCAGCTTTTTTCTCACCAGCTTCAAGCCCTCGGTCATAATTATAACGTCGGTATTATCGCCGACATAGCACGACGTAGCGCCCAAGTGGATAATTCCCTTTGCCTTGGGGCACTGAACCCCGTAAGCATAAACATGGCTCATTACGTCGTGACGGACAAGCCTTTCCCTTTCCTCGGCGACCTCGTAATTTATATCGTCGGCGTGAGCTTTAAGCTCCTCTATCTGCTCGTCCGTAATATTAAGCCCCAGTTCCTTTTCGCTCTCGGCAAGGGCGATCCACAGCCTTCTCCACGTCCTGAATTTAAAGTCGGGAGAAAAGATATATTTCATCTCCTTGCTTGAATACCTTGAGTTAAGCGGACTTTCATATACGTCTCTCATTTCGCGCTTCTCCTTTTATATTTGTGCTTGCTATTGTTGTTAAGCCTCACTTGTGTAAAGGGCGGTGGAGGGATTGTAACAAGTTTATATATAGGTTTCTGCTTAATTTCAAATCAGATTTGACGATCCCTCAGTCACTTCGTGACAGTTCCCTTTTCACAAGGGAGTCCGAAAACAGAAGTTATATAAAATACGTTAAATTATTTCGCAAAATAATTCTTGATTCTTTCAACAGCCTTTACGGTGTTTTCGTATGAACCGAATGAGGTAAGCCTGAAATAGCCCTCACCCGAAGGACCGAAGCCCTCGCCGGGAGTGCCGACAACCTGAATTTTGTTTAACAGAAGGTCAAAAAATTCCCAGCTGCCCATATTATCCGGCGTTTTAAGCCAGACATAGGGCGAATTGACCGCGCCGTAAACCGTAAAGCCGCAGTCCTTTAAGCCCTCATATATTATTTTAGCATTTTTTTGGTAATAAGCAATAATCTCATGTATTTCTTTTTTACCTTCCTCGGAATAAACCGCCTCGGCGGCTCTTTGGGTTATATAAGAAACGCCGTTAAACTTCGTCGCCTGACGTCTTGCCCAGAACCTGTTAAGCTCCGTGCCGTTGACCCGAAGCTCGTGAGGAACTACCGTATAACCGCATCTTACTCCCGTAAAGCCCGCGGTTTTTGAGAAGGATTTAAACTCTATCGCACAGGTCTTTGCGCCTTCGATTTCATAAACGGTGTGCGGAACGTTTTCCTCGGTTATAAACGCCTCATACGCCGCGTCATAAAGGATTACCGCGCCGTTTTCATTGGCGTAATCAACCCATTTTTTTAGCTCCCCCTTCGTAATCGCCATGCCGGTAGGATTATTCGGGAAGCATAGATAAATAATGTCTACTCTTTCCTTGGGAAGCTCGGGCAGAAAATTATTTTCGGCAAGGCAGGGCATATAATAAATATTCGACCACTTGCCCTCGGCTGTTTTCTCACCAGAACGACCCGACATAACGTTTGTGTCGACATAAACGGGATAAACGGGGTCGCAGATCGCAACCCTGTTGTCAAGCGAGAAAATATCGCCTATATTGCCCGTGTCGCTCTTTGCGCCGTCGGAAACAAAAATTTCCGAATTGTCAATCTCCACGCCTCTTTGTCTGTAATCGTTTTCGTTTATCGCGTCAAGCAGAAAATCATAGCCGTACTCGGGCGGATAACCCCGAAACGTGTCGGCGCTTGCCATTTCGTCAGCCGCTTTGTGCATAGCCTTAACGCAGGCGGGCGCAAGCGGGCGCGTAACGTCGCCTATCCCGAGCCTTATGATGCTCTTGTCGGGATTGGCGTCTGAATATGCTTTAACCTTTTTCGCGATATTTGAAAAAAGGTAACTGCTCTCAATCTTCAAAAAGTTTTCGTTTAATTTCATTTCGTTCCTCCTGATTTACATTCGCTTGTTACGCGTCGGCTTTAAAGCAGTGAAGCCGTTTTATTTTAAGTTAAATTTCGATCTCGCCGTCACAAACCTTTTCGGCAGGGCCAGTCATATAAACGTCGCCGCTGCCGGTCCAATTTATATAGAGCGTTCCGCCGATTAAATTAACCTTGATTTCTTCGTTTCTCCTGCTAAAGCCGTTAAGCACCGACGCTACCGCCGCAGCGCATGCACCCGTACCGCAGGCAAGGGTTTCGCCCGAACCTCTTTCCCAAACTCGCATATCAAGCTCCGTTTCGCTGACCACGCGAACAAATTCGGTGTTTATCCTGTCGGGGAACATCTCGTGGTTCTCAAACTCGGGTCCGATTTTCCCTAAGTCGAGCGATTTTACGCCATCAACAAACAGCACACAATGAGGATTTCCCATTGAAACGCAGGTGACGTCGTATTGCTTATCACCGATAGATAATTTTTGACTAATAACGGTTTCACCGTCGAATTTTGTCGGAATGTCACGTCCGTTTAAAACGGGACTTCCCATATTAACTCTTGCGGCAACGACCTTGCCGTCCTTTACGGTTGTTTTTATATATTTAATTCCGCTTAACGTTTCAAGCGAGATTTCTCGCTTATCGGTCATTTTATTGTCATAAACATACTTTGCAACACAGCGCGTAGCGTTGCCGCACATCTTTGCCCTTGAACCGTCCGCGTTATATATATCCATAAAGAAATCAGCCTTATCGGAGGGTTTAATAAGCACAAGCCCGTCAGCGCCGATACCGAAATGCCTGTCACTTACCTTAATTGAAACCCGCTCGGGATCATCGACCCTTTCCGAAAAGCAGTTTACATAGATATAATCGTTGCCCGCGCCCTGCATTTTAGTAAATTTCATTCTAATCGCCATGCGATACAAAAATCGCACAAAAAGTCGCAGAAAAGCAGCTTTCTATGCACGGTATCGTTCCTTTCGTCGAATTATTCACACTAAGTCCTCTCCAATCATTCTTGCAACGTCAACAAGCTTCATGCCCGTTTCCATACTTCTGCGCTGCAAAAGCCTGTGCGCCTCTCTTTCGGAGATGCGGTGACGCTCCATAAGGATTGCCTTTGCCGATTTAAGTATTTCCTCTTCTTCGCCGTCACGGATTTTTTTACGGGAATAGCTCTGTGTTTCCGTTGCCGCAAGCATTCTGACCGTCTTTATAAATTCCGCTCTGTTAAGCGGCATATTAAGGGTTATCATATTGCTGAAATACGCGGTTTGCGGGTCGCCCGACGAAAGGAGCAATATAATATCAAACCCCGAAGGAAGCATATCGGCAAGAGTAACCGCGGTCATATCGGCAAGCTTACCGCAAACGACAACCGCGTCGGGTCTGATGCTGGCGTAGGACAGCACCTCAGAGCCTGAGGAATAAATTGTTTTTACAAACAGCTGACCGCTTTGAAGAATGCTTTTAATATGCTCCGCGGCGCGCAGGTTTGCGCTTGCGATAATTATTTCTCTCATATACCGAGCCTACGGTACGGCTGTTCCCTCCTGACGACAGAGCCGTTTAGTTAAAATTCATCTAATTTTAACCTTGCGGTCAGGCGCAGGCATATTTATGTCTGCGCCCGTTTCCGAAAGTTATTATTATTTATATAACGGATGCTTTTTACAAATCTCGTTAACGCCGTCACGTATATAATCCGCCTTACTTTCAAAATCGGTTGCGGCAAGCGAAATAAATTCAGCGATTTTTTCCATATCGGCCGTGTCAAGCCCTCTTGTCGTAACAGCGGGAGTACCCAGACGGACGCCGCTTGTAACGAACGGCTTTTCGGGATCGTTCGGGATCGCGTTTTTGTTGGCTGTGATATAGACCTCGTCAAGCCTGTGTTCAAGCTCCTTGCCCGTAATTCCCGCTGAACGCAGATCGACAAGCATAAGGTGATTGTCGCTTCCTCCCGAAACCAAATCAATTCCCCTTGACAGCAGCCCCTTTGCAAGAGCCTGACAGTTGTCGATAACTCTCTGCTGATATTCCTTAAATTCAGGTTTGAGCGCCTCGCCGAAGCACACCGCCTTGCCCGCAATAATGTGCATCAGAGGACCGCCCTGCGTGCCGGGGAATATCGCTTTGTTAATCGCCTTTGCCAAATTCTCATCGTTTGTAAGAATAAGACCGCCTCTCGGACCTCTTAATGTTTTGTGCGTTGTGGTTGTAACAACGTCCGCATAAGGCATCGGCGACGGATGAAGCCCTGCGGCAACAAGACCCGCAATGTGAGCCATATCTACCATAAGATATGCTCCGACTGCCTTGGCTGTTTCGGAAATTCTCTTGAAATCAATAATTCTCGGATATGCCGAAGCGCCCGCAACAATGAGCTTGGGCATGCAGTCCTTTGCTTTTTTCTCAAATTCGTCATAATCAATAAAGCCGTCGGCATTCACTCCGTACGGAACGAAATTAAAATATTTGCCCGACATATTAACGGGTGAGCCGTGCGTAAGATGACCGCCCTCCGCAAGATTCATACCCATAACCGTATCGCCCGGAGTAAGAAGCGCAAAATAAACCGCCATGTTTGCCTGCGCGCCCGAGTGCGGCTGAACGTTCGCATAACCCGCTCCGAAAAGCTCCTTCGCGCGGGAAACAGCAATATCCTCAACAATATCGACGCACTCGCAGCCGCCGTAATAACGTTTGCCGGAGTACCCCTCGGCATATTTGTTTGTCAGCACGCTGCCCATAGCCGCCATTACCGCGGGAGAAACGATATTTTCGCTCGCAATAAGCTCTAAATTTCTCTGCTGGCGCGCAAGCTCCTTTGCCATAGCCGAGCCGACCTCGGGATCATATTGCGATACGAAACCGATTGTGTCCATTAAATCTGAGTACATTTTTCTTTCCTCTCAATCATCTTTTGATTACAGATTAACCGAATAGTTCGGCGCTTCCTTTGTGATAAATACATCGTGCGGATGGCTTTCCTTAAGACCCGCGTTGGTAATTCTGATGAACCTTGTCTTTGTCTGAAGCTCAGCGATATTTTTACAGCCGCAATAGCCCATACCCGATTTAAGACCGCCCATCATCTGGTAGATTGTGTCTGAAAGCGGTCCCTTATAAGGAACTCTGCCCTCAATTCCCTCGGGAACAAGCTTTTTGTTGTCCTCTTGGAAATATCTGTCTTTAGACCCGTTATTCATAGCGGCTATACTGCCCATACCTCTGTAAACCTTGAAGTTTCTGCCTTGATAAATTTCCATCTCTCCGGGAGATTCCTCGCACCCTGCGACAAGCGAGCCGACCATAACCGCCGACGCGCCCGCGGCAATCGCCTTGACAATTTCACCCGAATATTTGATACCGCCGTCGGCGATAATTGTTTTCCCTGCTTTAACCGCCTCGTTTGCCGAATCGTAAACTGCCGTAATCTGCGGAACGCCGATACCCGAAACGACACGGGTCGTGCAGATAGAACCGGGTCCTATGCCGACCTTAACGCAGTCCGCGCCCGCGTCAATAAGAGCTTTTGTGCCCTCGGCGGTTGCCACGTTTCCTGCAATAAGCGGAACGTTGGGGAACGCCGACTTGACCCTTGCAACGTTGGTAAGAATGTTTTTGGAGTGACCGTGAGCGGAGTCAAGCGTAAGAACGTCAACGCCCGCTTCTACAAGAGCCGCCGCTCTTTCAAGCACATCCGACGTAACGCCGATAGCCGCGCCGCAAAGCAGTCTGCCCTGCGCGTCTCTTGCGGAGTTCGGATACTGAACGCTCTTTTCAATATCCTTAATCGTAATAAGTCCTTTTAAATATCCGTTTTCGTCAACAAGCGGGAGCTTTTCGATCTTGTGCTTCATAAGAATTGCTTTCGCTTCTTCAAGCGTGGTTCCTATGTGGGAGGTCACAAGATTGTCCTTTGTCATAACCTCACTGATTTTAACGCTGTAATCCGTCATAAAACGCATATCGCGGTTTGTAAGAATACCTATAAGCCTGCCGTTGCCGTCGCAGATAGGAACGCCCGAAATTTTATATTTGTGCATAAGCTCGTCCGCCTCGGCAACAGTGTTGTCGGCATGAAGATAAAACGGATTTACTATAACTCCGTTTTCGCTTCTCTTTACCTTGTCGACCTCCTGAGCCTGCCGCTCTATCGACATATTTTTATGTATTATGCCTATGCCGCCCTCGCGCGCTATAGCTATAGCCATTTTTGTTTCGGTAACGGTGTCCATAGCCGCCGTAAGAACAGGCGTATTAAGAGTAATTGCATCCGTAAGCTTCGTAGTAACGTCAATGTCCTTAGGCAGCACGTCGCTCTCTGCGGGAATGAGAAGAACGTCGTCAAAAGTGAGCCCTTCTTTTCCGAATTTGTCATTAGTCATAATTACTTGTCCTCCCATTTTATTTAATAAGGAAACGGAAAAATCAAAGATTTTTGTTTGCGCAAGGCGCATACGGTCTGCCGCCGTTTCCGTCATTTAACGTCGGCAAGGCGATTCAATGCGTCGGACTCCTTTAAACGGGAGCTTGTATTCCCGCCGAACGAAGCACACCGCACGCCGCCTAAAGAGGCGAAGGAAGTCTTGCCGTAAGTTATTACTGATTATTATAACATTCAAGCGCTTTTCAATTCAATAGATAAAAACTAAAAAACACCTGCATATTTACAGGTGTTTTTGGTGTTTTTTACATATCGGCAAGCATATCGACAACAGACTCCATAGCTTTGCAGTCGGCAAGCTCAACCGCGCCCCTGTCAACAAGCGCGGCTGTCTTGGGATCAACGGGAAGCTTCGCAAGAACAGGCACCGAAAGCTCCCTTGCAACCTCATCAATTTTACTTTCTCCGAAAATACTGTATTTCCTTTTGCAGTCGGGACATTCAAAATAACTCATATTCTCAACAAGCCCTATAACGGGAATATTCATCATTTTCGCCATATTGTAAGCCTTTTTGACAATCATTGTAACAAGGTCCTGCGGAGTGGTAACAATAATTATCCCGTCAACGGGAAGTCCCTGAAAAACAGTCAGCGCTACGTCGCCCGTTCCGGGCGGCATATCGACAAACATACAGTCGACGTCGCCCCACACGACCTCCTGCCAGAACTGATTTATCATACCCGAAATAACCGGACCTCTCCACACTACGGGCGCGTCCTCTCTTTCAAGAAGCAAATTAACGCTCATAACACGGATGCCGAGCTTCGTTTCCATCGGAAAAATTCCCTGTTCGTCACCCTCGGCTCTGCCGTGAAGCCCGAACGCCTTGGGAATTGACGGACCTGTAATGTCCGCGTCAAGAACAGCGGAAGCATACCCCTTTGTCTGCGCGGCAACGGCAAGCATTGAGGTAACAAGGCTTTTGCCTACGCCGCCCTTGCCGCTTACTACGCCGATAACCTTTTTTACCGTGCTGTATTCGTTAGGCGGCAGCCTGAAATCCTGTTCCTCACAGCCGGACGAACAGTTTGAACAATCGTGATTACAGCTTTCGCTCATTTCATTATCTCCCTTTAAATCGGAGCAGCGCTCCGTCAATCTCGCTTGAACCCGTGCCTGCGAATGATTGCAGCCCGCCGAAACGGCGGTTCTCCCTCCCTTTGCGCAGAGAAAGCTGAACGGCGCGGGACGTCCGCGTTTAGGTTTTATCAAGTCGTTTTATTATCTCTTAATTGCTTAAAAAAATCAGAAAGTATTTTTTTACACTCGTTTTCCATAACGCCCGCTTCAACCGACGGCTTGTGGGTAAACGGCAAATCAAACATTTTAACAACGGAATCAGCCGCGCCGTTTTTTAAATCCGCCGCGCCGTAAGTGACTTTTATAAGCCTTGAATTTATTATTGCGCCCGCGCACATCGGGCACGGCTCGAGGGTAACGTACATTTCGCACTCCCAAAGCCTCCAGCCGCCGAGTTTTTTGCAGGCGCTGTCAATAGCCTCTATTTCCGCATGGCAAAGCGCGTTTTTTTCTTTTTCCCTGCGGTTTCTTCCTGTAGAAACGACCTCGCCGTTTCTAACGATCACCGCGCCGACGGGAACCTCGCCCTCCGAAAAGGCTTTGCGCGCCTCCTCAAGAGCGATTTTCATAAAATCCGTTTTATCCATTTTATCCTGCCGAAACATAAAAGCTTGTTTCATAAAGCATAATACATATTGCAAGCAGCATGGGCACGGTAAAAATAAATTTTGAAGTCTTTTCGCCCAAGCTCAGACACCTGCACGTCCCCTTTGAAAGAAACGCCTGCGCGTTCTGATTTTTCTTTGAATATTTTAAAGCGCATATTATTCCGAATACAAAAATTACCGCATAAATTCCGTAAGAAATTATACTGCCGACGGTTTCCGAAAAAGCGTCGTATGCCGTAACCGAAATAACCGCAATAAGGTTATTAAGGAAATGAATTATAATTCCCGTCCACATACTGCCGGTTTTAACCGCCGCGTAGCCCAAGGCAAGACCCGCAATAAACGCAAACGGAATTTGAATCATATTTCCGTGCATAAGCGCGAAAACGACCGACGACATAACTATTGCGAATACGTCGCCGTATTTTCTCAGCGACTGCAACACAACGCCCCTTATTGCAAATTCCTCAACGAGAGCGGGAACTACCGCCGTAAGCAAAACCGACAGCAGTACGCCGCCGACAGTGGTATATTCACCCGTATCCTCAGGCTGGGTAAACTCAATTCCGAAAAGAGAATCAAAAAAAACCGAAACAAAGCTCGTCGCAAAGTTCGCTATTATGCAGACCATCATACAAATCGGAATAAGCAGTATAACCTCCGTCTTGTCATACGGACTGCCCAGAGGAAGCTCTCCTATAAGGTTCCTTTTCTTTAGCAGTATATATGCGATAAAGAACGGCAGAAGTATCGAAACAACCGTCAAAATCGAAGAAACGCACTGTTCAAACACAGAATTGCTTTCATAAAGCCTGATAAACGAATCCGACGTCTGCAAAATAAAGCTTATGATAACCGCAACAACGGAAAAGCCCGCGAGAGCTCCGCCGCAAATACAGCTTACGGTGGAAAGCTCGCGTTTTTCCTGCCTCTTTCTGTTTATAAAATCATTGTACGGATTATATCCGAAGCCGTTTTGTTCATACATAATACAGAAATTCCTTAAACACAGATTTCTTAAAATATATCATTCTTTAATTAACAGTATATTACCAAATAAATAACAAAATAATAATTACGGTTAATTTTCAGTGCTGAGCTGCGTTTCGTTTCCCTCGGAATTTGCTTCGTCCTCGGGTATAGCTTCGGTTTCCTCCGCCTCGTGCTGTGTTATGGAAATTGTGGCGACCCTTTCGCCCTGCGAAACGCGCATTACACGCACGCCCTTTGAGGTTCTTGAGAAGGTGCTTATATCGGAGGCGGCAATTCTTATAATAATACCGTCTGAGGAAATCATAATTATATCCTCATCCTCAGAAACCATTGAAACCGAAGCAACGTTGCCGTACAGCGCGGTCTTATAGTTGGTAATACCCTTGCCGCCCCTTGACTGAATACGGTAATTGTCAACATTTGAACGCCGGCCGTAGCCCGTTTCGGAAACGGTGAGAACCTTTTTGCCGTCCTCCAATACGCACATACCCGCAACCTCATCGCCGTCCCGAAGCGTTATAGCCTTAACGCCCCTTGCGGTTCTGCCGATTATTCTCGCGTCGTTTTCGTCAAAGCTTATACTCAAGCCCTTTTTGGTAGCAACCATAAGCCGCTTTGTGCCGTCGGTAAGCCTTACCCAATCAAGTTCGTCTCCCTCGTCAAGGTTGATCGCGAGAATACCGTTTTTACGTATGTTCTTATATGCGTTTAATCGGGTTCTCTTGATAACTCCCTTTCTCGTGAGCATACATAAATATAAATTTTCGCTGTCCTCGCTGAATTCGGGAACTCTTATCATGGCAGTTACCTTTTCGTCGGGGGTCACGGGCAGAATGTTAACAATATTCATACCCCTGCTTGCGCGGCTTCCCTCGGGTATTTCATAACCCTTAAGTCGGTAAACCTTGCCCAAAGAGGTAAAAAACATAATATAATCGTGCGACGAGCAGGTGAACATGGTTTCCGCAATATCCTCCTCGCGCCTTGTCATACCCTTAATGCCCTTGCCGCCTCTGCGCTGCGATTGATAAGTATCAACGGGCTGACGCTTGATATACCCCATATTTGTAAGAGTGTAAACGCAGTTCTCCTCGGGAATTAAATCCTCAACATCAACCTCTCCGCTTACGTTTACAATTTCGGTTCTCCTTTCGTCGCCGTACTTATCGCCTAAGACGGTAAGCTCGGTTTTAACAATTTCAAGAACCTTTTGCTCATTGGAAAGAATTTCAAGATATTCGTCGATTTTCTTTTTTAACTCGTCACGCTCGGCAATAATTTTCTGAATTTCAAGCCCTGCCAGCTGACCGAGTCTGAAAGCGACGATTGCCGCCGCCTGTAAATCGTCAAAATCGAATTTATCCATAATTGCCTGTTTTGCTTCAGCCTGACCGCCCTTGCAGGCGCGGATGGTCGCTATAATATCGTCAACTATATCTATCGCGTGGGCAAGACCCTCCAAAATATGCTCTCTGTCCTGCGCTTTTTTCAAATCATATTTGGTTCTTCTTGTAATTACCTCGCACTGAAATTCAATATACTGCTGCAGAATTTCTTTGAGAGTAAGAATCTTAGGCTCGCCGTTTACAAGGGCAAGCTGAATTATACCGTAGGTGACCTGAAGCTGCGTCATCTGATAAAGCTGATTTAAAATAACCTGCGGATTTGCGTCGCGCTTTAAATCAATAACGATTTTAATGCCGCCGTCACGCTGCGACGAATAATCGTTAATGTCGGCGATCCCCTCAATTTTTTTCTCTTTAACAAGATCCGCAATTCCCTCAATAAGCCTTGCCTTGTTAACCTGATAGGGAAGCTCGGTTACAATAATCGTAAACTTTCCCGTTTTTTCGTTTTCAATAATTTCGGCTCTTGAACGAAGCGTTATTTTCCCTCTGCCCGTAGCATATGCGGCGCGAATGCCCGCTCTGCCCATGATAATACCCTCAGTCGGGAAATCGGGACCCTTTATATGCTCCATAATATCTTCAAGCGAAGCGTCCGGATTGTCAATTACGCAACAGATACCGTCAATTACCTCTCTTAAATTATGAGGCGGAATATTAGTCGCCATACCGACCGCAATACCCGTTGAACCGTTTACAAGAAGATTGGGAAATCTTGAAGGCAGAACAACCGGCTCTTTAAGACGGTCGTCATAGTTCGGCATAAAATCGACGGTATCCTTGTCAATATTTGTGAGCATTTCCATTGACATTTTGCTCATTCTCGACTCTGTATAACGGTAAGCGGCAGGCGGATCGCCGTCAACCGAACCGAAATTTCCGTGACCGTCGACGAGAGGGTATCTCATTGAGAAGCTCTGCGCCAGACGAACCATGGCGTCATAGACCGAAGCGTCGCCGTGAGGGTGATAGCTGCCGAGAACCGAACCGACTGTGTCGGCGCACTTCCTGTATGCCTTATCGGGATAAAGACCCCTTTCAAACATTGTGTATAAAATTCTTCTGTGAACGGGTTTAAGTCCGTCGCGCACATCGGGCAGCGCGCGGGAAACAATAACCGCCATTGAATAGTCAAGGAAAGCCGCCCTCATTCGCTTGTCAAGGTCAATATTAACTATATTTTGTTCTTCAAGCGGAACAATTCTGCTCAAGTGATGCCCTTCATTTTTTTTCTTCATATATTACCTCTTCTTCACTGCCGTTTTCGGCGGAATAATCATTTTATATTGTTTTAAATCGGTGCGGCGCTTCGCAAGACCGCTTGAATCGACGCCCGCAAACGGTTGCAGCCCGCCGCATTAAAGGCGGGGCGTCCGCGTTTAGGTTATATATCAAGGTTTTTAACGTATTTCGCGTTTTTCTCTATAAAATCTCTTCTCGGCTCAACCTTGTCGCCCATAAGAATTGAAAACGTTTCATCCGCCTGCATTGCGTCGTCAAGAGTTACGCGAAGCATAATTCTTGTTTCGGGATCCATCGTGGTCTCCCAAAGCTGCTGGGGATCCATTTCGCCCAAGCCCTTGTACCTTTGAACGTCGCAGCTTCCGCCCATTTCCTCAATAAATCTGTCTCTTTCCTCATCCGAGAAGGCATATTCATGGCGCTTGCCCTTGCTTACCTTGAAAAGCGGCGGCTGCGCAAGATAGACATAACCGTTTTCAATAAGCGGCCGCATATATCTGAAAAAGAAGGTCAGCAAAAGCGTCTGAATGTGAGCGCCGTCAACGTCGGCGTCCGCCATTATAACGATTTTATGGTAACGAAGCTTTGTTTCGTCAAAATCCTGACCTATACCCGCGCCCAAAGCCAAAACCACGGGCGTCAGCTTTTCGTTGCCGATAACCTTATCCACCCTTGCTTTTTCGACGTTAAGCATCTTGCCCCAAAGAGGAAGAATTGCCTGAGTAACGTTGTCTCTGCCCTCTTTTGCGGAGCCTCCCGCGGAATCTCCCTCGACAATGTAGATTTCGGTGTTTTCGGGATTTTTATCTATACAGTCCGCAAGCTTGCCGGGCAGCGAGTTACCCTCAAGAGCGGATTTTCTTCTTGCGGTATCCCTTGCCTTTCTTGCGGCTTCTCTTGCCCTCGAAGCGTCAAGAGCCTTATTGAAAATTGCCCTTGCAACGCTCGGGTTTTCTTCAAAATACGTCATCATTTTTTCATAGAGCATTTTTGAAACAATAGCGGTCATTTCGGTATTCCCGAGCTTTCCCTTTGTCTGCCCTTCAAATTCCGCTTCGGTCAGCTTAACGCTTATAACCGCCGTTAAGCCTTCGCGCACATCTTCGCCGGAAAGCTTTTTATCGGCTTCCTTCAAAAGGTTGAATTTTTTTCCGTAGTCGTTAAATACTCTTGTAAGCGCGGTTTTAAAGCCCTGCTCATGAGTACCGCCGTCAATGGTACGAACGTCGTTTGCAAAGCTTAAAATTATTTCGTTATATCCGTCGTTATATGAGATTGCCACCTCTGCGCTCTTGTCGCCCTGAACGGTTGAGAAATGCATAATATCCTCGTGAACGGGCGTAAGACCTCTCGAGGTGTTGATATAGTCGACGAACGAACGGATACCTCCCTCATAGCAGAAGGATTCTTTAACCGTATTGTCTTTATCGCGCTTATCGGTAAGCGATATTGAAAGCCCCGCGTTAAGAAAAGCCTGCTCGCGAAGCCTTCTTTGCAAAACCTCATATTCATATTCCGTGGTTTCCGTAAAAATTTCGGCGTCCGCTTTAAATTTAATAAACGTTCCGGTTTCGTTTGTATCGCCTATTATTTCAAGATCGGAAACAACGTCGCCGCGTTCAAATCTTTGGTGATAAATATGCCCCTGACGGCTGACTTCAATTTCAAACCATTCCGAAAGCGCGTTAACCACGGAAGAACCCACGCCGTGCAGACCGCCCGATACCTTATAGCCGCTTCCGCCGAATTTTCCGCCCGCGTGAAGCACGGTTAAAACAACCGTAACCGCAGGTAAGCCCTCTTCCTCGTTTATATCTACGGGAATGCCTCTGCCGTTATCGCGCACGGTGATGATATTGTCGGGAAGAATTTCAACCTCAATATGCGTGCAGTATCCTGCCAGCGCTTCGTCTATCGAGTTATCGACAATTTCATATACCAAATGGTGAAGCCCCTTGGGTCCCGTCGAACCGATATACATACCGGGACGTTTTCTTACGGCCTCAAGTCCCTTTAAAACCTGAATTTGCTCTGCTCCGTATTCATCGGTAACGGCGGTGTCCATAATTTCTTCTTCTGCCGCATTTTCATTTACCCTGTTTTCTTCGTTCATTTTCCGAAATTCCTTTCAGTCTTAATAACGGGCGAAAGCCCATTTATTTAAATTTTTTACAGTCTTTTATAAAGTGTTCCCGTCGAATATGACGAAATATATATTTTTCTTTTTCCTTTTTCGTTTGCAACGATAAACGATTTAGGCAGATCGGACGAAACCGTTTTAACCTCTCCGGCTTTTTCGGCGAAGCTTAAATATTCTCTTGAAGCCTTGCCGACCGTAGTATTGTCAAGGTCAAAAATTCCGATAATATCTTCGGTTTTGACAAAATTTTCCGTACCTATTTGAAGATACATCAGCAAAGTCCTCCGTTTTTAATATGAAAAGTTTTTCCCTCGCACATACGAAGAACGTTTGCGGGATCGCAACAGGTTATAAATACCTGCCTTTCGCTTATATGATTGAGTATATAATCCTGACGGTTTATATCAAGCTCCGACATAACATCGTCAAGCAGTATAACGGGTTCTTCGCCAGCAACCTCTTTAATTATATTTGCTTCGCTTAATTTAAGTGCAAGCGCCGCCGAGCGCTTCTGACCCTGAGAACCGAAATGCCTTGCTGATTTTTCGTTTATATCAATTTTTAAATCGTCCCTTTGCGGTCCGACGCCCGTTATTTTATTGAAAATATCGTCACGTCGCGTTTCTCTGAGCCGTTCATGCAAAAAATTTTTTATTTCATAAGGGTCGTTGCTGTAAAGTCCCGTATTATTGACATATTCAACCGTTAATTTTTCTTTGCCGCCCGAAAGCCCAAAATAAATTTCGCTCGCATTTTTCTTTAGATATTCGGAATATTTTATTCTTTCCGAAACTACAGCCGCTCCGTAAGAGGAAAGCTTATCATCCCATATATCCAGCGTATCGTATAATTCGCTGTGATACTGAATATCTTTTAAAAGCGCGTTTCTCTGTTCAAGCGTATGGGCATATTTTGCAAGCCCCTTTGCATAATGAGGTTTTAATTGACACAGAGCGGTATCTAAAAACTTTCTTCTGTTTATAGGTCCGTCCTGAATTAAAGAAAGATGTGACGGAGAAAAAATAACCGCGTAAAAACTGCCTATAAGCTCGGCGGGGGATTTAAGCGTAACTCCGTTTTTCACAGCGGTTCTTTTCTTATCAATATAAAGAATTGCGTTTTGCTTTCTTGAGCCTGCCGTAAAATCAATTTCATTTTTAGCAAAACTTTTTCCAAAGCCCGTTAAATCGCTGTCTTTTTTTGTTCTGAAGCTTTTACAGCCCGTAAACAGCCATATGCTTTCAAGCAGATTGGTTTTTCCTTGAGCGTTTTCACCGAAAATAACGTTAACATTTTCGGACGGTTCTATAACTATACCGTCAATATTTCTGTAATCCGTAACCGAAAGTCTGTCAACCGTCATTTTCTTTTTCCTCAAATAATTTCATAAATTATATGCTTATGTTCAAAACTGTCGCCGCTTCTGAGCTTTTTTCCCCTCATAAGACATTTTTCGCCGTTAACCTTTATTTCTCCGTCACAGATAATTATTTTTGCATGCCCGCCCGTGAGTGCTATTCCCGCTAATTTTAAAGCGGAATCAAGTCTTATAAAATCAGTGGTAATTTCTATTTGTTTTTTCTGCTTTTCAGCCGTTTTTGCAATTATTCTTTTCTTTTTCATCATTTTAGTTTAACGGGAAGAACAAGGAACAGGAAGCTGTCTCCGTCCTTCGGCAAAATAATAATAGGAAGCACGGGACTGCCGAGCTTAATTATAACCTCGTCCGTATCGCATACTTTAAGCGCGTCAAGCAAAAATCTGTTATTAAAGCCTATTTCTATTTTGCTGCCGTTGATTTTTGCGGGGATTCTGTCGTTTGCCGTTCCTACGGCGGTAATGCTTGAAATTTTGATCATATCATCGTCAAACACGCATCTTACGGGGCTTTTTGTGCGATCTGTAATAATTAAAGATATTCTTTCTATACTGTTTATTAACATTCTTGTATTTACATTTACACGCGTTGTCTCATTTATTGAAACCGCCGCCTTGTAATTTAAAAATTCCCCGTCAAGAAGCCTTGAAACTATGATATACTTTCCTATTTCAAAAACTATATGCCTTTTTCCTATATTGAGAGATACGGGCATATCGTCATCATTAACCAGCTTAATAACCTCATTAAGCGCTTTTTTGGGAACAACAAAAACCTGCTGTTCACCCTGATAATCGATTTTTTCGTTTCTTATTGCAAGCCTGAATCCGTCAACCGCAACAAGGCGGATAAGATTTTCCCCGATTTCAAATCTTACTCCCGTATGAACAACCTTTGCGTCGCTTTCCGCAGCGGCAAAAATTGTTTTTCTTATCATATCCTTGAGTATTCCGCCGTTGACAACAATCGGAAAGCTGCTGTTCACGCTCGGAAGCTCCGGATATTCCTGAGAGCTTATACCCATAAGCGAAAATTCCGCGTCTCCCGATTTAATTCTTGCGGTCATTCTTTCGTCAGCCTCTATTCTGACGGTTTCGGCGGGAAGGCTTCTTAAAATATCGCAGAGAATTTTTGCATTTAAAATTATGCTTCCCTGTTCCTCAACCTTAGCTTCCGTTGAGGTTATTACTCCCACTTCGAGATCGTAACCCGTGATTGTAACCGAATTTTCGGCGGTAGTAAGCAATATTCCCTCAATAGCGGGAATTGTCGATTTAGTTGAAACCGACCTTTGAATATTTGAACATAATTCAGAGAATTTTTGAGAGTCGCAGATGAATTTCATAAAATTTTCCTTTCATATCAAAATAATAAATAAAAATAATAAATTAGTATTATCAGTAGAGACGCGATAAAATGTCTAAAACACTTTTAAGCTTTGATAAATATAACAAATTTAAAAATTTGAAGTGTTTATAATAAGTTTAAATTTTTTTGTTTTTGAACAATAAAAATAAGATAATTTTTAACTGTTCAAAACCCGTATGTTTAAAATTAAAACTTTATCAAAACTTTATTATTCCTGAATATTTTTTATAATGTCTTCAACCGTCTTTCTGAAAGAAAAATCCTCGTCCATTTTTTCTCTTACGGAATCAATGGAATGCTTGACGGTTGAGTGGGTTTTTCCGTTAAAATAAGCGCCTATGTCCTTTAAAGACATACCCGTTATTTCACGCATTATATACATTGAAATCTGTCTTGCGTCTTTAATATTTTTGTCTCTTTTTTCGGACATTATATTATCAGCCGTAATTCCGTATGTATTGCTGACGTTTTCAATTATTTTTGAGTTTATTACCGCAATCGGCTGATTGAAATTCGTAAGCTCTTTAATTGCTTCCTTTGCAACGTCCATTGTCGGTTTTTTATCAGTAAGAGCGCAGATTGATTTTAATTTTTTTACCGCGCCTTCGAGCTGACGGACATTGTTTTTAACCTCTTCGGCAAGAAATTCGACTATATCGTCGGGAAGAAGTATTTCATACTGCTCCGCCTTATTTTTTATGATTGCCATTCTCGTTTCAAAATCGGGAGGCTGAATATCCGCCATAAGACCCCATTCAAAACGGGTTTTCAGTCTTTCCTGCAAAATCTGGATTTCGTTAGGAGGTCTGTCCGACGTCAAAACGATTTGCCTGCCGTATTCGGTAAGAGCGTTAAAAGTGTGAAAAAATTCTTCTTCCGTCTGCTCTTTTTTTGCAATAAACTGAATATCGTCCATTAAGAGAGCGTCGGCGTTTCTGTATTTATTGTGAAATTCATATGTATTTTTTGTTCTTATATGATAAACCAAATCGTTGGTAAAATTTTCGCATGTAGTATAAATGATATTTGCCTGCGGATTGTTTTTTTTCATTTGATTTTCTATAGCTTTTAAAAGGTGGGTTTTACCGAGCCCGCTCTTTCCGTAAATATAAAGCGGATTATAAGATTTACCGGGATCGTCCGCAACCTTTTTCGCGGCGGCATAAGCATAATTATTTGATTTGCCCACAACAAAGTTTTCAAAACTGTCGCCCAATGTTCTCTCTGAAATTTCAGATTCTGCTTCAGCCTGTTCAAATTCATTTTCTTTTTGCTGTTCCAGAACAAATTCAATTTCAATATCAAAACCGATTACGCCGATGAAAGCGGTTTTAATAATGTCCGAATATTTTTTTTCAATAATGGGAAATAAAAAATCATTATTGACAGATAAAATAACCCTTGTCCCGTCAAATGATTTAAGCGTGATAGGCTTAAACCATAAATCAAGAGCGCCTTGGTTGACGCCTAAATTTTCAACGGAATAATCGCAAACCGCCTGCCACATATCTTTAAGCGATTCCATCACATAACTCCAATCGTGAAAAACAGTCAAAATACAAGCATAATTTATGATATTTTGAATTTTACCGTTATTTGAAATAATTACGCATATGAAGTAAAAACGCAAATAACGGGCAAAAGAATCAAAATTCCAACAGTTATCATTTTAGCACAGTTAAATAATGTTTTCAACAGAAATTTTAATAATTTATTCAAATAATATATTATATAATAGTATAATATTTAAATCGGATATTTCCGCCGAAAGTTTTGCCGAATAAAAAGCAAATCCCGAGTGATGCTTCAATAAAAAATATACAGAGAATAACATACAACATCATACAACATATTGAAAATAAAAATTTTTGAAACACAATAAGTAGAATTAAAATTAAAAAATCCTTTATTGTTGGTAAAAATCTTGACTTTTTCTGGTTATTTAGTATATAATATCTTTCCGCAGATTATTTTTATAACGAAACGGAGGTTAAAAGGATGAAAAGAACATATCAGCCGAAAAAACGTCATCGTAAAATGGAACATGGCTTCCGCAAGAGAATGTCTGACAGAAACGGCAGAAAAGTGCTTGCAAGACGCAGAGCAAAAGGCAGAAAGCAGTTGTCTTATTAAAGGTAACCGAATTTGAAAAGTACTGTAGCTTTTAATCGTAACTGTGATTTTCGCCGCCTTTATTATAAAGGAAAATCCTATCAAAATCCTGCACTGGTCGTTTATTTTAATAGAAACGGTGCGGGAATTTGTCGTATAGGTATAACCGTAAGCAAAAAAATAGGAAACGCGGTTCAAAGAAACCGATGTAAAAGAATTATCAGGGCGGCATACCGTGAAATTGAACCTGATATTATCGGCTCGTGGGATTTTATTTTTGTCGCGAGAAGCAAAACAAAATACCTTAAAAGCACTGAAATTAAAAAAATTTTATATGAGATATTTAAAAAAGCTGGTGCCGTAAAATGAAAGAAGCGGCTATAAGATTTATAAAATTTTATCAGCGCAGAATTTCTCCTCTTTTTCCGCCGAGGTGCAGGTATTATCCGACCTGCTCGCAGTATGCTCTTACGGCGATTGAAAGATTCGGTCTTTTAAAGGGCGGTTTGCTCGCAGTAAGGCGGCTTTTGAGATGCAATCTGCTTTTTTCGGGCGGGGTTGATTTGGTTCCGCCGAAAAAAGAAAATAAAAAGAAATGAAAATACAGTTCCTGTGTTTTTATTCGGAGGAACATAAATGTTAACGAAAATATACGAATATTTGGGAATACCGTTCGGTTTTGTCATTTCTCTTTTTTATGCAATTTCGGACAACTATCTGTTTTCCATTTTCTGTTTGATGCTGATTGTTAAGCTTTGTCTGCTTCCCTCATCAATAAAACAACAGAAAAGCGCAGCTATGCAGCAAAGACTTCAGCCGAAGCTGAGAAGACTTAAAGAAAAGTACGGCACAAATCAGCAGAAGCTGCAGGAAGAAACCCAAAAGCTTTATCAGCAGGAGGGTTTTTCGCCTATGGGCGGAGGTTGCCTGCCGTTGCTTATTCAGCTTCCGGTCATGATAGGTCTTTATCAGGTCAACTATCATCCGTTTTCAATGGTTTTAAATATTCCGAACAGCGTGGTTTCGGCGCTTAAAGACGCGGTTATTCCGATTATCGGCGAGGATGCGGCAAAATCAACCTTCAGGCTTGAGCTTTACGCCTTGCAGCATTGGAGCAGTATCGATAAATCCGTAATTCCCGATCTCACCAACGACCTTATTTTAAAAATTGAGGACTTTATGAGCAAGTTCTCGTTTTTTGGGCTTGATCTTGCCCAAAATCCCGATTTTCACAATTTTGATAAATACTGGCTTATTCCTATTATTTCGGGCGCGGTTGCGTTGAGTATGAGTATTTATTCTCTTATCCGCCAAAAAAAGACTAATCCTGAAATGGCTAAAAATCCGTCTATGGGCTGTATGACGCTGTTTACGCCCGCAATGCAGATTTATTTTGCGTTTTTATTCCCGATAAGCGTCGGTATTTATATCATAATGTCGTCTGCAATGTCTTTTATTCAGATGGTTGTTTTAAACCGAATTTACAGCCCGAAAAAGGTTCTTGCAAGGGCTATGATTGACGAAACTGTTTACCGCCGTTCAAAAGAAGAAAATATTAAAAATATTAACGAGATTAAAAAGGATTAAGTTATTTTAAGTAAAATTAGTAGGTGTTAAAAATGATTAAAGAGTGTATCAAAACGGGCGCAACCATTGACGAGGCAAAGTCTGCCGCGCTTTTGGAGCTTGGGCTTTCCGAATTTGACGATTATCATGTTGAGGTTATAAAAACTCCAGTAAAAAAGACTTTCGGGCTTTTCGGAGGCTCGCCCGCCGAGGTTAAGGTTTCCGTTGAGATTCCCGACGAGCCGGTCAGGTCTGCGGCAAAGGAAAAAAGGGATGAAAAAAATACCGAAAAGGCGAAAAAAACGGAGCCTGATTTACACAGAACCGAGCCCGAAGCGATAAAGACCGAAAAGAAAGAATCTCTTAAACCGACCGATGTATATAATAAAACGGCTCAATACATTAAAGATATAGTTCTCGGTCTCGGTATGGAAAAATGCGATGTTTCCGTTCTTGCGGACGATGAAGAAATCGTTTTTGACCTTGACTGCGGTGATGATTACGGTATTGTAATCGGCAGGCGCGGCGAAACGCTTGACGCGGTTCAGTATCTTGCGAGAATGGCTGCAAATAAAGGCGCTTCAGGCTATAAAAGAGTTTCGATAAACGTAGGCAATTACCGTGAAAAGAGACAGGCTGTTTTGATTTCGCTTGCTAAAAAGACAGCCGCGCGCGCTGTCAGGACGGGCAGAAATATCACTCTTGAGCCTATGAACCCTTATGAAAGAAGAATAATCCATACCGCTGTTCAAGAGGTTAAGGGCGCAACCTCATTTTCAACCGGCGTTGATTTGGACAGAAGAGTGGTTATTGCTCCCGAAAACGGCGGCAGAGGCAATTATTCAAACGACAGGTATGACCGCAGAGGCGGCAGAAATAAAAACGGTCGGGTAAAACGCGAGCCGTATGTTCCTCAGGTTTCCGAAAACCGAGAGAGGAAAAACGACGCAGAAGGCGTTTCGGTTTACGGCAAGATTGAAATAAAAAAGGATGAGCAATAAAGCGAAATACTTTATATGAAAACCTATCGGTTTTTGTGATATTATATTCGCCTGTAAAACTCGGCTAAGCCGAATACAACTGTGCGAAGCACAATATCACTGCGAAGCAATATCACACGCCGCAGGCGAATATAACTGCGGCACGTTCCATACGGAAAAGTGCGCTAAGAGGGTTATCCCTCGTTTGAAATCGGGCGGGGAAGCTCCTCACCCGATTTTTTATTTGTTTTTGTTTAAAGCGTGGTGAAAAAATGAGTACAATCGCGGCAATATCAACAGGTCAGGCGGCAGGCGGAATAGGAATTGTCAGAATTTCAGGCGAAAATGCCCTGTCTGTAGCCGACAGAATATTCAAAAGCGTATCAGGCGCCGAATTAAAAAAACTGAAGGGCTACCGAGCCTTGTTCGGTAAGGTGGTTTTTAACGGCAAATACATTGACGAGGCGGTCGCGCTTGTTTTCAGAGCGCCGAAAAGCTATACGGGCGAGGATGTTGTTGAAATTTCCTGTCACGGCGGATTATTTGTGACCAAGCAGGTATTAAGGGCGGCTCTCTCAAGCGGAGCGGCTCCTGCCGAAGCGGGCGAGTTTACCAAGCGCGCTTTTTTAAACGGTAAAATGGATTTGACCGAGGCGGAGTCGGTTATGAATATAATTTCCGCAAAGTCCGAGCAGGCGAGAGCTGCGGCGCTCAATACCCTTGACGGAGCGCTTTACAAAAAAATATCGGATATTTCGAGCGGGTTAAAAAGAACCGCAGCTTATTTGGCGGCATGGGTTGATTATCCCGATGATGAAATTGAGGATTTATCGGATGATAAGCTCAAAAAAGCCTTGCTTGACGCCGACAGGGAGCTTACAGCCCTTATAAACCGCTTTGACGTCGGTCAGGCGGTCATTGAGGGCGTCGAAACCGCAATTATAGGGCGGCCCAACGTCGGGAAATCAACCTTGATGAACCTTCTCACGGGGTATGACAAATCAATAGTCACCTCCGTTGCCGGAACAACAAGGGATATTGTTGAAGAAACCGTTACACTCGGCGGCGTCGTTTTGCGTCTTGCGGACACGGCGGGGCTTCACAAAACGACTGACACGGTTGAGAAAATCGGCGTATCGAGAACTGAGCGCAAAACCGAAAAGTCCGCGCTTATTCTTTCTGTTTTTGACGCTTCGCAGGAGCTTAATTCGGAGGATGAAAAAATCTTTTCACTCTGCGAGGGAAAAAAAGCGATTGCCGTTATAAATAAAACAGACCTCAAAACAGTAATAAACACAGAGATAATCGACAAAAATTATAAATATGTTGTTTATATGTCTGCAAAAAATCAAAATGGGCTGTCGGAGCTTGAAAAAGCCGTAGCTGACGCGCTCGGCACAGAGGATTTTGATACCTCGGCGGCTGTTCTTATGAATGAAAGACAGCTCGCGTGCTGTTCGGCGGCGCTTGAAAGCATAAAAGAAGCCGAAACAGCATTAAAATCGGGAATTACGAGAGACGCAATCAATGTTAATATTGATGTTGCGGTTGAAAAACTTGACGCATTGACGGGCGAGAGGGCGACCGAAAGCATTGTTAACGAAATTTTTTCTCAATTCTGCGTCGGAAAATAGTGCTTAAAGTATATTTAAAAATTTTACGGAACAGATGCTGTAAAAGTTGAGAGAAAGTATGTTTTGGATTCTCTTGTGCAAAGGGATGCATACAAATTTATTCAAAATAAGATTGCTTTTAGTTGTTTCACGTGAAACTTAAACGATATTTGCTTACAGATACGCTCAGAGGTAATGATATGGAATACTTTGCAAAGGAATATGATGTTGCCGTTATCGGCGCGGGACATGCGGGAATTGAAGCCGCGCTTGCCTCTGCAAGACTTGGGGCGAAAACGGTTGTTTTCACCATTAACCTTGACTCAATCGGCAATATGCCTTGCAATCCGTCAATCGGCGGCACATCAAAGGGACATCTTGTCCGTGAAATCGACGCTCTCGGCGGCGAAATGGGCAAGGCGGCGGATAAAACTCAAATTCAAACGAGAATGTTAAACAGGGGAAAGGGTCCCGCGGTACATTCTCTTCGCGCGCAGATTGACCGCCGAGAGTATTCCAAGGTTATGAAGCATACGCTTGAATTGCAGGAAAATCTCGACGTAAAGCAGGCGGAGATTATTTCTCTTTCAAGAACCGACGAAGAATTATGGCGGCTTAAAACAAGACTTGAGGCGGTTTATACCGCAAGGTGTGTAATACTTGCCACGGGTACTTTTTTGGGCGGCAGGGTATATATAGGCGACGTATCCTATGAAAGCGGACCTGACGGTATGTTCCCCGCGACCGATTTGTCGGCTTCGCTTAAAGAGCTCGGAATACCTCTGCGCCGGTTTAAAACAGGAACTCCGTCAAGGGTGAACCGCAGAAGCGTTGATTTTTCCGAGCTTGAAAAGCAAGAGGGCGATGAGGCAAACGTTCCTTTTTCATTTGAAACCGAGGGCGTCCCCGAAAATAAATCCTTTTGCTATATCGCTTATACTAATGACGACACAAAGCAGGTAATACTTGATAATCTTGATAAATCCCCATTATACAGCGGTAAAATTGAGGGCGTAGGCCCCCGTTACTGTCCGAGCTTTGAGGATAAAATTGTGCGTTTCCCCGAAAAACTCAGGCATCAGTTTTTTATAGAGCCCTGCGGGCTTGACACGGAGGAATTATACCTTCAGGGTATGTCCTCATCGCTTCCCGAGGATGTTCAGTTAAAATTTTTAAGGACTGTTAAAGGTCTTGAAAACGTTGAGGTTATGCGTACTGCTTACGCGATTGAATATGACTGCGTCGACCCGCTTGCTTTAAAGCCGAGCCTTGAATTTTTGTCGCTGTCGGGGCTGTTCGGCGCGGGGCAGTTTAACGGCTCGTCAGGATATGAGGAGGCGGCGGCGCAAGGACTTATAGCGGGGATTAACGCCGCTTTTAAGGTTCTGGGCAAAGAGCCGTTTATTCTCGACCGCGCATCCTCATATATAGGCACGCTGATTGACGACCTTGTTACAAAGGGCTGCTCGGATCCATACAGGATGATGACCTCGCGTTCGGAATACAGGCTTTTGTTAAGGCAGGATAACGCCGATATAAGATTGACCCCGTACGGATATGAAATCGGGCTTATCTCCGAAGAAAGATACAGAAAATTCCGGAAAAAGCTGGAAATGATTAAAAACGAGCTTAAAAGGGTAAGAGAAACTTCAATCCCCGTATCCGACGGGCTTCAGCAGCTGCTTGTTTTATGCGGAACATCGCCGCTGAAAACAGGCGTAAAGCTTTCGGAGCTGATAAAAAGACCGCAGCTGAATTATGAAAATCTTACGCCGTTTGATAAAAACCGTCCCGATTTGCCGCCGGAGGTTTTTGAACAGGTTGAAATTGAGCTTAAATATGACGGTTACATCAAAAGACAGCAGGCGCAGATAAACGAAATGCGCCGTCTTGAGGTAAAGCTTTTTCCCGATAATATTGATTACAATAAAATCGACGGGCTTCGCCTTGAGGCTCGCGAGAAGCTTTCCGAGGTTCGTCCGCGCAGCGTCGGGCAGGCTTCGAGGATAAGCGGAGTTTCACCTGCCGATATATCCGTTTTGTTGATTTATCTTGCAAAGGAGGGCAGGTAAATGCTGTTGAATAAGGCTTTGCTTTTAAAGGTCACGGAGAATTGTAATATAAAAACGGATTTCTCGGCTTTTGAAAGGCTTAACAAATATGCGGAAATGCTGGCGGAAACCAATAAAATGTTCAATCTTACGGCAATTACCGAGCCTGACGACATCACCGTGAAGCATTTTGCCGACAGCCTAAGCGTTTTTAAATATGCGGATTTCCCCGAAGGCTCGTCGGTAATAGATGTAGGTACGGGCGCGGGATTTCCGGGGCTTGTTATGCTTCTTGTCCGTCCCGATCTTAAGGTCACCTTTTTGGACGGCACAAAAAAGAAATTATCCTTTATAGACAGCGTTTTGTCGGAAACAGGCGTTGAAGGTAAAATCCTTCACGGCAGGGCGGAGGAATTTGGAAAAAAGGAAGAATACCGCGAAAAATACGACTTTGCGGCGGCAAGGGCGGTGGCGAATTTAACAAGTCTTTCCGAGTACTGTCTGCCGTTCGTCAAGGTCGGCGGGAGCTTCATTTCAATGAAGGGAGCGTCCTCGGACGAAGAAATTGACGGGGCAAAAAAAGCAATATCCGTCTTAGGCGGAAAAATTGAGGCGGATAATGTGTTCAATCTTGTCGAAAACACCCCCAGAAGAATAATTATTATAAGAAAAAAATCGCAAACTCCGATAAAATATCCGAGAGCTTCGGCAAAAATCGCAAAATCCCCTATAAAATAACGGGACAAACGCCCAAACTCCGTTGTTTTTTGACGAACGGTTTTTCTTTACAAATCAGCCTTCGCAGTGGTATTCTATGTTCACAGGACAAGCGCTGCGGAGGTGTTTTTATGAAACAGCAAAAAATAAAATGCTCTGCGGAGGTTTACGGTATTCCGCAGGAGCTTATACTGCCCAATCCCAATCAGCCGAGAAAAAGATTTGATTATGAGGAGCTTGAAAATCTCGCTTCAAGCATAAGGGAGAACGGAATTTTACAGCCGATAACCGTCAGAAGAACGGAAGACGGGAAATTTGAGCTGATAGCAGGGGAAAGGCGTTTAAGGGCGGCAAGGCTTGTAGGGATCAAACAAATACCCGCAATTATTGTAAATACAGACGCCGAAACCTCGGCAGTATTTTCTTTATCGGAAAATTTACAGCGGCAGCAGCTCGATTTCTTTGAAGAAGCGGAGGCGTTTGAAAGGCTGATAAGCGACTACGGTATGAGCCTTGAAGACGTTGCAAGAAAGCTCGGCATAGCGCCTTCGGTGCTCTCAAATAAGTTAAGAATTTTGCGTCTGCCGGAGGAAATGCGTTATAAGCTGAGCAAATCGGGGCTTACCGAACGCCATGCGAGAGCTCTCCTTGCCCTTGAAGACGACACACAGCGCGCGAGAGCCTTGAGCATTATGGCTGACAGGCATCTGAATATAACCGAAAGCGAAAGGCTTGTTGAGCAGATGCTCGGAAAAAATAAAAAGCAGAAAAGCGCAATCAGAGGCATAAGGGACGTACGCGTCTTTATAAATACGTTAAACCATGCGGTTGATACGATAAGACGTGCAGGCGTTGATGCCGATGCGGCGCGAAGCGAAACCGAGGAATATATAGAATATACGGTAAGAATACCGAAAACCGAACAGCTAAGGATCTCGCTTCCGGGCGATGCGGACGAGGCTGTATAGTTTGATTTTTTAATCGGTAAAATCGGCAGCGGTAATACTACCCCTGTTACAGTTGTCGTTTTTATATACCCATATCCTTCTCTTTCACACCCCACATCCACAGCGAAACGGCGGTCACGGGAAATCTCTCCCATGGCCGTCGTTTCGCATTGTTTCACGTGAAACAGGTTTTACATATTTTTTTTTAAAGGTATTTATTTTTACTGCGCTTTATGATATAATCTAAAACACGGATTTAAATGTCAAAGATAATTGTATTTACGGAGTTGAAACGATAAATGGCAAAAACCGTTTCTGTAATAAACCAAAAGGGCGGAGTGGGCAAAACCACGACCGCCGTTAACCTTTCCGCAGCAATCGGTGCGCTCGGCAGGAGGGTATTGCTTGTAGATATTGACCCTCAGGGCAATTCCACAAGCGGTTACGGTATAAATAAAAGAGATATAAAAAATTCAACATATGATATGATTATTAACGGAGTAAAGGCTTCCGAAATTTTAATCAACACAAAATTTAAAAATGTTGATTTGCTGCCTTCAAACATTAACCTTGCAGGCGCGGAGGTTGAAATGATCGGCATTGAAAAGCGCGAAAATCTTGTTAAAACGGCGCTTGCGGAGATATGGGACAATTACGATTTTATTTTTCTTGACTGTCCGCCGTCCTTGGGGCTTATAACAATTAACGCGCTTTGCGCGAGCGACAGCTTTTTAGTCCCCATTCAATGCGAGTACTACGCTCTTGAGGGTCTGGCTCAGCTTATGGCAACCGTAAGGCAGATAAAAAGACTGTATAATCCGAGCATAGAAATCGAGGGCGTGCTTCTCACTATGTATGACGGCAGGCTTAATTTAACAAGTCAGGTTGTTGACGAGGTCAAGAGGTTCTTCCCTCAAAAGGTTTATTCCGCGTCTATTCCGAGAAACGTAAGGCTTTCGGAAGCTCCGAGCTTCGGCGAACCCGTAATGTATTACGATAAAAGCTCGAAGGGGGCGGCGGCGTATGCGGCGCTTGCCGAGGAATTTTTAAAAAAGAACTGACGGGAGATGTTTTCAATGAAAAAGGTGAAAATCACAGCTCTGCTGTTTGTTGTCCTTTCCGTTTTTCTCACTTCCTGCGGAGAGCCCGAGCCGTTTGAACCTGCGCCGATTGTTACCACCGAAGAGGAAACCACCGAAGCGGTTTCATATAAATACAGCGAGTATTCGGTATTCGGTGTGCAGATGGGTATGTCCGCCGAGGAAACGCAGACCGCCTTGGGCGTTTCGGTTCCGATTTCCATAACCGACAGCGGAATTGCGTTTTTCACCGTAAACAGGCAGGGACTTGATTTTGTCGCGGACGGGCTTGAAAGCACGATGTATTTTATTTACGACGGCGATCTTCGTCTGTGCGAGATTCAGTATATTTCAACAAGCGATACCGGCTTTGATTTAGACGAAGCGATAAATCGGTATAATTCTTTATACGGCAGATCCGTAAAGGTAAACAGCAGCTCGGGAAAGGTGAATTACATTTGGTATTCGGGCGGTATTTACGCTGTAATAACTACCGCGCCGAACAATCAGAACGCCCTGTCGTTTTTAGGCGAGGACTATTTTAAGCAGAACAATCCGGAAGAATACGAAGCATATAACGAACAATAAAAGGACGGTGAAAAGATGGCAGTAAAAAAAGGCGGGCTCGGAAAGGGCATAAACGCGCTTATCTACGATAATTCCGTTGAATCCGCAGGCGGAGAGTCGGTTAAGCTTTCAATTAACGAAATCGAGCCGAACAGGGAACAGCCGAGAAAGAACTTTGAACCCGAAAGCCTTTCCGAGCTTTCGCAGAGTATTAAGGAGCATGGCGTTTTACAGCCGCTTTTGGTGCGCCCGATGCCCGACGGCAGCTACAGGCTTGTCGCGGGAGAAAGACGTTACCGCGCGGCAAGGATGGCGGGACTTACAGAGGTTCCCGTAACCGTCAGGGAGATGACCGACGAGGAGGAGAGCGTATTTGCTCTTATTGAAAACCTGCAAAGAGAGGATTTAAACGCCGTCGAGGAGGCTCAGGGCATAAAAACTCTGATTGACGCATTCGGGCTTACCCAAGAGGAGGCGGCGAAGCGCGTCGGCAAGTCAAGGACGGCGGTTACCAACACGTTAAGGCTTTTGAACTTGCCCGAGGATATTTTACAGCTTGTTAAAGACGGCAAAATATCAATGGGACACGCAAGAGCGCTTTTGGCGGTTGAGGATAAAACCGAGGCGTCAAGAATTGCGCAGACGGTTGTAAGGGACGGTATTTCCGTCCGTGAGGTCGAACGGCTTGCAAAGAGGGAAAAGAAAGACAGGCAATCGCCCGAAAAAAGAGTTAAAAAGCGTGATAAATACTATGACGAGGTTGAAATTGCGCTTTCAAACGTGCTTTCCAGAAAGGTCAAGGTTTTTGTCTCAAACGGAGGCAAGGGTACGCTTGAAATCGAATTTTTCTCAAAGCAGGATCTTGAAAAGCTCGCAATGCAGATTGACGAGCCGGAATAAATAATTATTTTTTCGGAGGAAGAAAAATGCTTGATATTAAATTTTTAAGGGAAAATCCCGAAGCGGTAAAAGAAAACATTAAAAAGAAATTTCAGGATGAAAAGCTTGTCCTCGTTGACGAGGTGATCAAGCTTGATAAGGAGTACAGAGAGGCAAAGACAAGGGCTGATTCACTGCGTGCAGACCGCAATAAAATCAGCAAGGAAATCGGCGGCTTAATGGCAAAGGGTCTTAAAGAGGAAGCCGAAAAAACAAAGCGGAAGGTTGCCGAGATCGCAAACGAGCTTGCCTCCCTTGAGGTTAAGGAAGAGGAATTTGCCGCCGAGATTAAAAAGAGAATGATGGTAATTCCGAACATTATCGGTCCCAACGTTCCCATAGGTAAGGACGACAGCGAAAATGTTGAGCTTGAACGTTTCGGCGAGCCCGTTGTGCCCGATTATGAAATCCCTTATCACGTTGATATAATGGAATCCTTTAACGGCATTGACCTTGACTCCGCAAGAAAAACAAGCGGCAACGGATTCTATTATCTTTCGGGCGATATTGCAAGGCTTCATTCCGCAATTCTATCATACGCAAGGGATTTTATGATTGACAGGGGCTTTACCTATTACGTTCCTCCGTTTATGATAAGAAGCGACGTTGTTACGGGCGTTATGAGCTTCTCGGAAATGGAGAATATGATGTATAAAATCGAGGGCGAGGATCTTTACCTTATAGGTACGTCGGAACATTCCATGATAGGCAAGTTTATTGATACAATTATACCCGAGGACGAGCTTCCCAAGGCGCTTACAAGCTATTCTCCGTGCTTCAGAAAAGAAGTAGGCGCTCACGGAATTGAGGAAAGAGGAGTTTACAGAATACACCAGTTCGAGAAGCAGGAAATGGTAGTTGTCTGCAAGCCCGAGGACAGCGACGAGTGGTACGACAGGCTCTGGAACAATACGGTCGATTTCTTCCGCAGTCTTGATATTCCCGTAAGAACGCTGGAATGTTGTTCGGGCGATTTGGCGGATTTAAAGGTCAAAAGCCTTGACGTTGAGGCGTGGAGCCCCCGTCAGAAGAAATATTTTGAGGTCGGCTCCTGCTCGAACCTCGGTGACGCGCAGGCGAGAAGACTCGGCATCAGAATCAAGGGCAAGGACGGCAATTACTTTGCCCACACGCTTAACAACACCGTTGTTGCGCCGCCGAGAATGTTGATCGCATATCTTGAAAATAATCTTAATGCCGACGGAACGGTAAGAATACCCGAGCCGCTGAGAATGTATATGGGCGGCAAAAGCCTTATTGAAAAGAAATAAAATATTAACCGATGATATACGGCACTTTCAAACTCTTGAAAGTGCCGTAGTTATAATATTTGCAACAAAGATAAACGGCAGCATAGAAGGCAAAAATGCTTTTTGTGCTGTCGTTTATTTATAAAATGTTTATTCTTCAAACAGTTTGGAGACGGGAATGTCAAGTACTTCGGCAATTGAAAACAGTGTTTCCATAGATACCCCGAAAGCGCGGGTAGGGCTTTCAATCTTAGCAAGGTGTGACCACGAAATACCGACCTTTTCTGCAAAGGCTTCCTGCGTCATCCCTCGCAGTTTGCGGTAATATTGAACTCTCAGACCGAACTTTATATATTCCTGCTCATATTTTGTCTGCATGATAATCACCCTATTTAGGTTATCACACTTTTAGAATTAAATTTATGGATATAAATTGCTATTTATAGCAATACAGTGATATAATTTAGCAAGTAAAGTGCCATAAATAATTTTAATAAACAAAACGGAGAGGAAAATATGAGCAAAGCAGACAAAATGAGGAAGAAAACAGCTTGTTTTACAGGGCATAGGCAAATCAGAGAACCAATTTCAAAAGTAGAGTGCAGATTAACAGAAACGATTGAAAACTTAATACAGAAAGGTTATATATACTTTGGGGCAGGCGGCGCCCGTGGCTTTGATGCTTTAGCTTCGGAAGTGGTATTAAAGCTGAAAGCTACATATCCGCAAATTCATCTTATTCTTGTCTTGCCTTTTGACGAACAATACAGTCACGAAAGGAACTGGACATGGGCAGAAATAAATCAATACCACAGGCTGAAAGAGCAGGCTTCAAAAATAGTCGTGCTTGCTGCGGGTTACACGTGCGGTGCTTACTATCGCCGTAACAGGCATTTGGTTGACAATTCTTCGGTTTGTGTCACCTATATGACCGGAACAAACAGTGGGACAGGCTATACAGTGAACTACGCAAAAGCAAGAGGGCTTGAAGTGATAAATACAGCGAGTTTAACCTCTGTAATACGAAATCAGCCTTACCGTTTGACAAACAAATAACAATATGATAGAATAATATGCAATTAAGATTTTTATTTAGGTTTTAATTGCCGCAGACGCTTTCCGTTTGCGGTTTTCGTTTGCATTTTTATTATGGATAAAGGATGAAGAATTATGAAATACGACGTCGTTATTGTGGGCGCAGGACCGGGTGGTATTTTTTCCGCTTATGAGCTTTCAAAAAACAACCCAAATCTTAAAATTGCCGTTCTCGAGGCGGGCAATCCGCTGTCAAAGCGCAAATGTCCCATTGACGGCAAAAAGATAAAATCCTGTATCGGCTGCAAGCCCTGTTCCATTATGAACGGCTTCGGCGGCGCGGGCGCGTTTTCAGACGGTAAATATAATATCACCAATCAGTTCGGCGGCACGCTTTATGAGTATATCGGCAAGGATAAAGCGCTTGAGCTTATGCGCTATGTCGATAAATTAAACCTCGATTACGGCGGCGCGGGCACAAAGCTTTATTCAACGGCAAACAGCAAAATCAAAAAAGAATGTCTCCGTCACGGGCTTATGCTTCTGGATGCGTCGGTGCGCCATCTCGGAACGGATATAAACTATGTCGTCCTCGAAAACATATATAACGAGCTTAAAGAAAAGGTTGAATTTAATTTCTTGACCGTCGCAAAAAAGGTCGAAAAAACCGACGGCGGTTACACCGTTGAAACCGAAAAGGGCGTTTATGAGGCGAAATATCTGATTATTTCCGTCGGCAGAAGCGGCTCAAAATGGATGGAAACCGTCTGCCGCGACCTTAAAATACCCACAAACAGCAACCGCGTCGACATAGGCGTAAGGGTCGAACTGCCGTATGAGATTTTCTCTCACCTTACTGACGAATTATACGAGAGCAAAATCGTTTACCGCACAGAAAAATACGAGGATTTGGTAAGAACCTTCTGTATGAATCCCAGAGGGGCAGTCGTTAACGAGAACACAAACGGCATTGTAACCGTAAACGGTCACAGCTACGAGGACCCCGCAAAGCAGACTGAAAACACAAACTTTGCGCTTCTTGTCGCAAAGCATTTTTCCGAGCCCTTTAAGGACAGCAACGGCTACGGTGAGAGCATAGCGAGACTTTCAAATATGCTCGGCGGCGGCGTTATGGTTCAGCGCTTCGGCGACCTTATCAACGGCAAGCGCAGTACGGCGGAGAGAATCAGAGAAGCGTTTGTAACTCCTACCCTTAACGCTACGCCGGGGGATCTGAGCCTTGTAATTCCCAAGAGAATCCTTGACGGAATTATCGAAATGATATACGCGCTTGACAAAATCGCTCCCGGAACCGCCAATACGGATACGCTTCTTTACGGCGTTGAGGTTAAGTTTTATAATATGGAGGTTTCCATTGATTCAAATCTTGAAACCTGCCATAACGGCTTATACGTTATAGGCGATTGCAGCGGAATTACCCATTCGCTGTCACACGCTTCGGCAAGCGGAATCCATGTCGCAAGGCATATAGCGGACAGGATTAAGGCTTAAATACTTAAATAGATATAAATATGTTTATAAAACAGGATGCCGGGGTCAGCATCCTGTTGTTGTTAATTATAAATAATTAACAAAAATTTTAAAAACAATCTTTATTTTATATGAAATATGTGCTATAATCGGGATGAAACAAAAGCGAAAGCTTTTGAATATATAAAAAGGGGATGTCACGATGAACATTACCATTGTAGGCAGAAAATGCACACCGAGAGAGTCTTTTAAAGAAAGGGCTGAATTAAAGCTTAAAAAGATTGAAAAATTTTTCGGGGCCGACGCAAACGCAAAAATTACGGCGTCCGTAGAAAAGAATATAAAGATTGTTGAGATCACGCTTTCAAAGGGAGGCTTTTTATTCAGAGCTCAGGAACGCTCGCAGGATTTGGAGGACGCGCTTGACGCCTGCGTCGACTCGCTTGTCCGTCAAATCAGAAAGAATAAGACCAAGCTTGAAAAGAGACTTCACGATACAACGTTTGACGAAGCGTTTCTTTCCGCCGAGGAGGAAGAAACCGAATTTGACGTTGTAAGGACAAAAGCGGTCGCTTTAAAGCCGCAGAGCGTCGACGAGGCAATTTTGCAGATGAATATGCTCGGGCATCAGTTCTATATGTTTAAAAATTCCGAAAGCGACCTAATCAGCGTTGTTTATAAAAGAAATGACGGCGGTTACGGCGTTATAGAGCCGTACGAGAGCTGAAAATTTTACGGGGGACGGTAAAGCCGTCCCCCGCGTTTTTTTGCAAAGGGAGGCTTGGAAATTCCGCCCCTCCGTGAGGCAGATGTCAGCGCAAGTTGACCGAGGATTGTTTCAATTTTATCCTATTCCGCTCCCTCCCCGAGGGAGCTGTCACGAAGTGACTGAGGGAGTATATTAACATAAAATATCTTACGGCGGAAAATATCCGCCCCGCTTTTAAATAAAAAAAACGGCCTGCCCGATAGCCGAGCAGGCTGTTATATTGCAGCAATTATTTATTTTTTGCCGTCCTTTTTGGGGGCTTTGCCGACAGCTGATTTATTTTGCGCCTTTTTGTCGGGCTTATTTTCCTGAGCCATCTTTACCGTCGTTTTAGCGGCGGTTTTTATATTTTCCGTCTTTTTACCGACGGATTTGCTTTTTACCGGCTTTTCAACAGCGTCAAAGGCTGATTTTGTGTGCCAAATATCTCTTGCATATTCGTTGATTGCTCTGTCTGCGGCAAAAATTCCGGCGCCCGCGATGTTAATAAGCGACATTCTGTTCCATGTTTCCCTGTCGTTGTAAAGCTCAACCGCTTTCTTTTTCGCTCTGCGATAGTCGGCAAAATCCGCAAGCACCATATACGGGTCGTGGTTGATGATATTCGCAATTTCGGGGAACTGCTTGCCCGCGATACCCTTTTGCGAAATGTAATCTATGACGGTTTTAAGCTCCTGATTATTGTTGTAATAATTCATCGGGTTGTAGCCGCGCCGTTTAAGCTCGTCGACCTCGGGGGTGCTCATACCGAAAATAACGATATTATCGTCGCCGACGGCATCGTGAATTTCAACGTTTGCGCCGTCCATTGTGCCGAGGGTTATTGCGCCGTTAATCATAAGCTTCATATTGCTTGTGCCGCTCGCTTCCGTTCCCGCAAGCGAAATCTGCTCCGAAATATCCGCGGCGGGCATAAGCTTTTCGGCCATAGTAACGTTGTAGTCCTCAACATATACTATCTTCATTCTGCCCTTAATATCCTCATCGTTATTGATTAGATCGGCAAGCGCGCATATAAAGCTGATAATTTTTTTAGCCATAAAGTAGCCCGCCGCCGCTTTTGCGCCGAAAATAAAGGTGTGGGGCGTGTAGTCCGTATCGGGGTCAGCCTTTAACATAAGGTAATCGGCAAGAATGTTAAGCGCGTTTAAGTGCTGGCGCTTATATTCGTGAAGCCTTTTAACCTGAACGTCAAATATTGAGTTGGGATCAAGCTCGATCCCCGTTGCCTTTTTAACATGGGCCGCAAAACGTTTTTTGTTTTCGGTTTTGATTTCACCGAGCTTAGCGAGAACCTCTTTATCGTCCTTAAATGCCTTTAGCTTATTCAGCTCGTCGGCATTCTTAACAAAGCCGTCGCCGATAAGCGAGGTAATGTAAGCGGAAAGCTCGGGATTTGACTGGCAGAGCCAGCGCCTGTGAGCAATACCGTTTGTAACGTTTTTGAATTTGTTGGGCGTAAGCATATAAAAATCGTTAAAAACCGTATTCTTAATGATTTCGCTGTGGAGCGCCGAAACGCCGTTTACACTGTGAGAGCCCGCAACGCAGAGGTTTGCCATTCCTACAACGCCGTTTGATATAATCGCCATTCTTTCAACCTGATCGGCGTTGCCCGTCGCCTGCCACACAAAATTTCTGAAGCGGTTGTCGATTTCCTTGGTGATCTGCCAAATTCTCGGCATCAGACGCTTATAAAGCTCCTCGGGCCAGCACTCAAGAGCCTCCTTCATAACGGTATGGTTGGTGTACGCTACGGTCTTGGTTATAATGCTCCAGGCCGCGTCCCAGCCGTAGCCGCACTCGTCAAGCAAAATTCTCATAAGCTCGGGTATCGCAAGCGTCGGGTGGGTGTCGTTAAGGTGTATCGCAGCCTTTTCGGGCAGATTATCCATAGTGCCGTAAACACGAAGATGTCTGTGAACTATATCCTGAACGGAGGCGGAAACAAGAAAATACTGCTGGCGAAGTCTTAACGATTTGCCTTCGGGATGGTTGTCGGCGGGATAAAGCACCTTTGAAATCATCTCCGCCATAGCGTTCTGCTCAATAGCGCGCATATAATCACCCTGATTAAAAAGCGTCATATCAAGCGTAGGAGCCTTTGCCGACCAAAGACGCAGAACCGAAATCCCCTTGCCGTCCTTGCCCGAAACGAACATATCGCAGGGGACCGCCTTAACGGGATTGTAGTTTATGATTTCAACATGGTGAAACTGATTTTCCCACGAATCGACAACCTCGCCCTCAAAGCGAACCTCAAGAGCGCTTTCCTCATGAGGAACAAGCCAAACCTCGCCGCCGGGAAGCCAGAAATCGGGAAGCTCGGTCTGCCAGCCGTCAACAAGCTTTTGCTTGAAAATGCCCGCTTCGTAGAGTATTGAGTAACCTCTCGCGGGATAGCCCTGCGTCGCAAGCCCGTCAAGATAGCATGCGGCAAGTCTGCCTAAGCCCCCGTTGCCCAAGCCCGCGTCAGGCTCGCACTCGAAAATGTTTTCAAGCTTTACGCCGTAATCGGCAAGCGCCTTTTCAAAGGTTTCGGTAAGGTTAAGGTTATAAAGGTTGTTTTTCAGCGAACGCCCCATAAGGAATTCCATGCACAGGTAATAAATCCTCTTTGCGCCCGATTTTGTGCCTTGCTCGTTAAAATCGGCTCTGCCCTCGCTCATCATATCTCTGACGATAAAGGCTATTGCTTTATAATACTGCTCGTCCGTCGCCTCCTCGGGCGTTACGCCCATAAAATGTGAGAGCTTTGCTTCAACAAGCTCCTTTGCTTTTTTCTTTGTAAGCGAATAATTCATATATATATATCCTCCGAATATTTTTTAATTCAAATACACTATATTTTATCCTATAAATAAAGAAATTGCAATAAAAAAAACGGCTCTTGAAAACGCCGCTTTTTTATATATATTACACAGAATTTATGATTATTGAGAAGACGTTGCCGTTGATCGGTTCCGCAGTGTAGTATTCTATATTACATTCTGTCCGATTAAAAAACATTTCGACAATCCGTTCAGCCCTGCTTTCGGACATATTGCCGAAAAACGCGCGGACATATTTGCTTTGGTTGCCTCTAAACGCCGAAACAAGAGTATTTACTATTTGCGCGTCGCTTTCGTTTGTAAACGCGCAGTCAAAGCCCGAAAGCGAAGCGTCGGCGCACTCGGGCAGGACTTCTTTATACTCAAAGCTGTATGCGCTGTAAGCGTCGGGGAAAAACAGGTATGTTTCCGGATGCATATCCTCATCAGCGCCGAGCGCTCCCGTAAGATCGGCATTATAAAAGCTTCCGTCAATGAAAACGCAGTTCCAGGTGTGTCCGTCTTCTCCGCCGACGCCGTTCATCATCTTTTCAAAGCAGGGGATTCCGCTCATGTTGCAGATTAAAGAAAAGGCGTTCGCAAAGCCGTCGCAGTTTGACCCGCGCTCGACAAGCGCGTCATACAGAAATTCGGGCAGGGCTTCATAATCATAATCGACGTATTTTGAATTTTCCGTAAGCGCATTAAAATAATAGCGTACCTTTTCCGCGCTTTCGGTTATATCCGACGGCATACCGTCGATTATTTCTTTTGCCTTTTTTACAGCAAGTTTTTTGTTGTTCAGCCGCTCCTCGGTGAAATTGTCTATATAAAGGAAGGTTCCCCGAACCTCTTTGGTATGCTCCCTGCCCAAGAGATCCGTCATGGTTATTTCGCTTGTATCGCTTTGGTTGCCGAATGCGATATTCTGCTCTATAAGCGGCGAATCAAGCGCAACGAAACAGAGAATATCGGTTAAAGAATACGCGCCCGACGGCATATAGCTTTCCGGAATAAACAGGCATACGTCGCTGTTTTCAAAAGCATATACAACCGAGTTATAAATGAGCTTTTCACTGTCGTTGAGCAGGCTGTAATATATTTCGGACGAATACATCTTATATTCGCTTTCAAAATTCATTATTTCGTCCGCGCCGAGACCTGTGTTGCTGTATTCCTCTGCGTCGGTGTAATAATAAAAGTCGTCGTTTTGCTCCAGCGCTTTTTCGGTTGAATAATAAGTCCAGCCGCTGAAGGCCGCCGCCGCGGCGGCAAAAAGAGCGATTACAGCGAGAAGGCTTTTCAATTTTCCATGCATATTTCCGAAATCCCCCTAAAAATGCTGCCTTAATAATACCATTCGGCGCTCCGAAAGTCAATTTATCAAGGAAATATTCGCTGCGTAATAAAATGTATATTA